>JBAXYD010000074.1:0-19461 GCA_037127635.1 Betaproteobacteria bacterium
CTCCTTCCCATCCCGAACAGGACAGTGAAACGCCTCTGCGCCGATGATAGTGCGGGTTCCCGTGTGAAAGTAGGACATTGTCAGGCTAATAACACCTCAAAAGGCCCGCTTGTCGGGCCTTTTGTCTTTACTGAAAACGATTCCTCTAGGTATTCAGCTGTCAATCTCTGCCAGCAGATGCTTAGTTGGCTCCAGGCCAATTTGCAGCAACTCTGAAATGTCCTGAACATCGTCGGGAATAGCAGGGTTATCCCAACCTTTGGCGCTGTGCCTGGCAACCCGGGTGGCCAAGTCTACCGTATGGGCTTGCGTGGATGTGCTGCCCCTTTCCGGGTCGATCAGAGAGGCCAGCGCCTGCGGCACGTGCCAGCGGAGCATCAATTCGTGTTGCAGTTCGGGCAGGGACACTCGTAGCACTGCTCTTTGAGCATCGACCGACCGCAACTGCGGCAGGAATCTCTGACGTCGGACGATTTCGGCTGCCAATTGCGGCGCCTTAAGCCATAGCAGCATTTCTGCAAATTCATGGAGCAAGGCCGCACTGTGAATCAGTTGCGCGTCTTGATCCATGCGGTGCACAGCAAACGCCAAAGCAAAGTCGGCGGAGCGTCGAGACCGAGTCAGTACCGCTTCCAGCCCCTCGAGCGCCGCCGTATCCGATGACAGCGCATCTTCCACTCCGTGCAAGATGCGAAACCGAGCAAAGAACGGAGGAATACCTAGCATCAGCAGGCATCCTGTGACCGTCTCGGGAACCGTATCTTCCCGACCGGCACGTAAATGCGCTAGCTGTGCGAACAGCTTGACGGTCATGAACGGGTCACGGCAGATCACGTCTGCCAAGCCGTGCGCATCGACCTCGTCTTCATTCAAGCGCAAGCGCTCGATGTTGGTCACAGTCTCGCCCAATACGGGCAGAGCTTCCCAACGAAACGCGCCTGCCCACGCGGACAGGGATCCCAGTGGTTCGCGGATGTATTCCGAGTCGGGGTGCATCTGTGGACGACTCTACATGATCGATGTGCTGCGTGCTCTTGAGAAAGAGCATGAGAAACAGGGCTAGACGATAGGCAGAGGTGCACCGGTGCGTCTCACATGCTCCTGCGGTACTGCCCTCCCACTTCGAACAGCGCACGGGTGATCTGACCCAGACTGCAGACGCGGACAGCTTGCATCAAAGTGTCAAAAACATTCTTGTTGTCCAGAACTGCAGTCTGCAAACGGCGAAGCATCTCGGCGGCCGCGCTGGCATGCAGTTGCTGAAAAGCGTGCACGCGGTCGAGCTGGCTCTGCTTCTCGTCCTCGGTAGAGCGCGCAAGCTCAATACTCTCTGGGACGACGTCTCCTTGCGGATTGCGGAAGGTGTTCACCCCGATGATGGGCAGCTCCCCCGTGTGCTTGAGCATCTCGTAGTGCATGCTCTCCTCTTGGATCTTGCCCCGCTGGTAGCCGGTCTCCATGGCGCCCAACACCCCGCCGCGTTCGGCGATGCGCTCAAACTCTGACAACACAGCTTCCTCCACCAAGTCGGTGAGCTCGTCGACGATGAATGCACCCTGATTCGGGTTTTCGTTGCGTGCCAGACCCCACTCTCGGTTGATGATGAGCTGAATGGCCATGGCCCGTCGAACACTTTCTTCTGTCGGCGTGGTGATCGCTTCGTCGTAGGCGTTGGTGTGCAGAGAATTGCAGTTGTCGTAGATCGCGATCAGCGCCTGCAACGTGGTGCGGATGTCATTGAAGGCGATCTCCTGGGCATGCAGGCTGCGCCCGCTGGTCTGCACGTGGTACTTGAGCTTTTGCGATCGCTCGTTGGCGCCATAGCGATCGCGCAGCGCTGTGGCCCAGATGCGACGGGCTACGCGGCCCAGCACGGTGTACTCCGGGTCCATCCCATTGCTGAAGAAGAAGCTCAGGTTGGGCGCGAAGTCGTCGATATGCATGCCCCGCGCCAAGTAGGCTTCAACAAAGGTGAAGCCGTTTGATAGGGTGAACGCCAGTTGGCTGACGGGGTTGGCGCCTGCTTCTGCGATGTGATAACCAGAAATGGACACCGAGTAAAAGTTGCGCACGTCGTGCTGGACGAACCATTCTGCGATGTCGCCCATGACCTTCAGGCTGAATTCTGTGGAAAAGATGCAGGTGTTCTGGCCCTGGTCTTCCTTCAGGATGTCCGCCTGCACCGTACCGCGGACGTTGGCCAGTGTCCAGGCTCGGATCTTGGCGTCTTCGTCATCCGTGGGGTCACGCCCGTTATCGAGCCTGAACTTGTCCAGGTTTTGATCGATGGCGGTGTTCATGAACATGGCCAGGATCGTCGGTGCCGGCCCATTGATGGTCATGCTCACGGACGTGCTCGGACTGGTGAGGTCAAAACCCCCGTACAGGACCTTCATGTCCTCCAGCGTGGCGATTGACACCCCCGAATTGCCCACCTTACCGTAGATGTCTGGCCGGGGGTCAGGGTCATTGCCGTACAGCGTCACGGAATCGAACGCCGTGGACAGCCGCTTGGCCGGCATGCTCTCGGACAGCAGCTTGAATCGGCGGTTGGTGCGAAATGCATCACCTTCCCCGGCAAACATGCGGGTGGGGTCCTCGTTCTCGCGCTTGAAGGCGAAAGTGCCCGCTGTGTATGGAAACGACCCGGGCACATTCTCCAGCATGAGCCATTTCAGGATTTCGCCGTCGCAGCCGTACTTGGGCAGGCTCACCTTGCGGATCTTGCAGCCCGACAGCGTGACATGGGTCAGGCGGGTGCGGATCTCCTGGTCACGGATCTTGACGACGTACTCATCGCCCGCATAAGCCTTCTGCATGCCCGGCCATTGGGCCAGCAACTTGCGCGCTTGCGGCTCCAGCAGGCCCTCGCGTTGCGTGGCCAGGTCCATCACGGCCTCGACCGCGCGGTGACGGCCCGGCTTGTCGGTCTGCAGCATGGTGGCCGTGGCCTTGAGTTGCTGCACTTCGCGCGCCACCTGTGATTGCGTCACCGCCCGCTGCTTGTAACCGCGCACGACCTCGGCAATGTCAGCAAGGTAGCGAATGCGGGCGCCCGGGACGATGGGTGTTTGGTGCGTGCTGTGGCGCGTGGCCACTTGCGGCAGCCGCCCTGGGGCTGCTTGCAGCCCCAATGCTGACAGCCGTGGCAGCATGGCTTGGTACAGCGCCGTGACGCCGTCGTCGTTGAAGCGGCTGGCCATGGTGCCGAACACCGGCATGTCTTCTGTGCGGGCCGACCAGGCCTCCCGGTTACGCTGCACCTGCTTGGCCACATCGCGCAGCGCATCCGCGGCACCCTTGCGGTCGAACTTGTTGATGGCCACGAACTCGGCGAAATCGAGCATGTCGATTTTCTCGAGCTGGCTGGCTGCGCCGAACTCGGGCGTCATCACGTACATCGGCACGTCCACCAGCGGGACGATGGCCGCATCCCCCTGGCCAATGCCCGAGGTTTCCACCACGATGAGGTCAAAGCCGGCGGCCTTGCACGCGTCAATGACCTCGGGCAGGGCCTGGCTGATCTCACTGCCGAAATCTCGGGTGGCCAGGCTGCGCATGAACACGCGTGGGCCCGTTTGCCAGGGGCTGATCGCGTTCATGCGGATACGGTCGCCGAGCAGCGCGCCGCCACTCTTGCGGCGCGACGGGTCGATGGACACCACGGCGATGCGCAGCCGGTCCTGCTGGTCCAGGCGCAAGCGCCGGATCAGCTCGTCGGTCAGGCTGGACTTGCCGGCCCCGCCTGTGCCGGTGATGCCCAGTACCGGGATGCGGGTGGTCGCGGCAGCGGCCTTCAGCTGCGTCTTCAGCGCCGCCGAGGCGCGGCCGTTCTCCAGCGCGGTGATGGTCTGAGCCAGGGCCCGCCAGGCGGCATCGGTGTGGCCTTGGATGGCGCTGACGTCTGTCGGGGCATGCGACGTCAGATCGACATCGCAGCGCATCAGCATCTCGCCGATCATGCCTTGCAGACCCATGCGCTGGCCGTCCTCGGGGCTGTAGATCCGGCTGACACCGTAGCCCTGCAACTCCCGAATCTCCGCCGGCACGATGACGCCGCCGCCGCCACCGAAGACCTGGATATGCGCGCCGCCGCGCTGGCGCAGCAGATCAACCATGTACTTGAAGTACTCGACGTGCCCGCCTTGGTAGCTGCTGATCGCAATGCCCTGCACATCTTCCTGCAGCGCAGCCGTCACCACCTCGTCCACCGAGCGGTTATGTCCCAGGTGGACGACTTCCGCGCCCATGCCCTGCAGGATGCGGCGCATGATGTTGATCGCGGCGTCGTGTCCGTCAAAAAGGCTGGCGGCTGTGACGAAGCGCACCTTGTGATTCGGGCGGTATTCGGCCAGGGCCTTGAATTCAGCGGATAGGTCTGTCATGGTGCTGGACGCCGTGAGCGGTGGAGGTGGTCATGGGGCGAAAAGCCGCCCCGAACTTCACATGAAGATCGTCTGAATGATGCCACCGTCGGGCTGTGCCCGTGCTGACGCTCGAAGCACGTGCATGGTTTATACAGAGGCCCCGCCGCGTTGCTGAGCGCCATCCTGCCCTAGGATCACGCCCCATGCGTGAATGCCCTCTCTACGGAACTGCAACGTGAGTTTCTTGACCATCGACATCGGCAATACCCGCCTGAAATGGGCAGTGTTCGAGGCTGCATGCCCGGGCGCGAGGATGTTGACGCATGGGGCCGTGTTCCTTGAGCACATCGATCAATTGGCAGAGCAAGAGTGGGCCCGGTTGGCCGCGCCGGCGCTGATGCTTGGCTGCAACGTGGCGGGCGATGCGGTGCGGCGACGGGTGGAGGAACAGCTGGAGATCTGGGATGTGGCGCCACGCTGGGTGGTCCCCGGTGCGGCGGCCGGTGGCGTCATCAACGGCTACGACTACCCGAGCCGCCTGGGTGCTGACCGCTTTGTCGCGCAGGTCGGCGCCCGGCACCGCGCAACCCAGGAGACCAGCCCCCGCCCGGTGGTGGTCGTCATGATCGGGACGGCCGTCACGGTGGATGCGTTGGACGAGGTGGGGCGCTTTCTCGGGGGGCTCATCGTGCCTGGACACGGCATCATGCTGCGGGCGCTGGAAGGCGGCACCGCTGGGCTGCGCGTGCCTACCGGCGAGGTGGTGCCATTCCCCACCAACACCAGCGATGCCCTGACCAGTGGCGGCACCTATGCCATCACAGGCACCATCGAGCGCCTGTGGCGTCACCTCAGAGACCGCTGCGGCACGCCGCCCAGGATCTTCATGACCGGAGGTGCGGGCTGGAAGGTGTCACCCCACCTGGACATCGAACACGAGTTGCTCGACTCGCTGATCTTCGATGGCTTGCTGGTGCTGCAGGCCGAGCGGCTGGGCGGGGAGGCGCTGGCGGCCGGGTAAGCCGCGCGGCGGCGGTCCGACCCGCCGCGCCCCGCAGCACCTGGGGAGCCCAGGTGCTCAGAGGACAAATCGCGAAAGATCCTCGTTGCGGGCCAGCGCGCCCAAGCGCTCCTCGACCTGTGCCGCGTCGATGGACACGGCCTGGCCTTGTCGTTGAGGCGCGTCGAAGCTGATCTCGTCCAGCAAGTGCTCCAGAACGGTGGACAGGCGGCGTGCGCCGATGTTCTCAGTCCGCTCGTTGACCTCAAAGGCGATCTGGGCGATGCGCCGCACCGCCTCGGGCGTGACCTCCAGCGTCACGCCTTCAGTGGCCAGCAAAGCCTGGTACTGGCGGATGAGGTTGGCATGGGTGCTGGTGAGGATGGCCTCGAAGTCCTCCACCGCCAGCGAGGACAGCTCCACCCGGATGGGGAAGCGCCCCTGCAGTTCGGGGATGAGGTCGCTCGGCCGGGCCAGGTGAAAAGCGCCCGAGGCGATGAACAGGATGTGATCGGTCTTGACGATGCCGTACTTGGTGTTCACCGCTGTGCCCTCCACCAACGGCAGCAAGTCGCGTTGCACGCCCTGGCGGCTGACGTCGGCGCCGCCATGTTCGGCACGCGAGGCGACCTTGTCGATTTCGTCGATGAAGACGATGCCGTTGGCTTCGGCGTGCGCCAGCGCGCTGGCGCGGATCTCGTCTTCGTTGACGAGCCGGCCGGCTTCCTCGTCCACGAGCATCTTCAAGGCGTCTCGCACCCTCAGCGTGCGCGTGCTGCGCCGGCTCTGCCCGAGCTGCGAAAACAGGCCCTTGAGCTGCTCGGCCATCTCTTCCATGCCCTGCGGCCCCATGATCTCGACCGCGGGTTTGGCCTCGGCCACCTCGATCTCGATCTCCTTGTCGTCCAGCAGCCCCTCGCGCAGGCGCTTGCGCATGATCTGACGCGTGGTGCCGTCCTTGGGGGCGGCGCTGCCCAGATCCGAGCGTGGCGGCGGCACCAGCACGTCCAGCACCCGGTCCTCCGCCGCGTCTTCGGCCTGGCTGCGCTTGAGGCGCACCTGGCGCTCGCGTTCCTGCTTGACCGCCACCTCGACCAGATCACGCACGATGGTGTCCACGTCCTTGCCGACGTAACCCACCTCCGTGAACTTGGTGGCCTCCACCTTGATGAAGGGGGCGTCGGCCAGCCGTGCCAGGCGCCGGGCGATCTCGGTCTTGCCCACGCCCGTGGGGCCGATCATGAGAATGTTCTTGGGTGTGATCTCGCCACGCAGCTTCTCGTCCACCTGCTGGCGGCGCCAGCGGTTGCGCAGGGCAATGGCCACGGCGCGCTTCGCCGCTTGCTGGCCAACGATGTGGCGGTCCAGTTCGGAGACGATCTCCCGGGGGGTCATGGAGGCGTTGGTCGGCATCGGCTGCGTTACTCGAGCACTTCGATCGTGTGCTGCTGGTTGGTGTAAATGCACAAGTCGCCGGCGACCTCCAAGGCCTTGGCCACCACGGTGGCGGGGTCCATCGTCGTATGTTCCACCAGAGCGACGGCGGCGGCTTGCGCGTAGGCGCCCCCCGAACCGATGGCCACGATGCCGCGTTCGGGTTCGAGCACATCGCCGCTGCCGGTGATGATCAGCGAAGTTTCGCGGTCGGCCACGGCCAGCATGGCCTCCAAGCGCCGCAGCACCCGGTCGGTGCGCCAGTCCTTGGTGAGCTCCACTGCGGCCCGCACCAGGTGACCTTGGTGCTTCTCCAGCTTAGCCTCGAAGCGTTCAAACAGCGTGAAGGCGTCGGCGGTTGCGCCGGCAAAGCCTGCAAGCACCTGATCCCGGTGCAGGCGGCGCACCTTGCGCGCCGTGGCCTTCACCACGATGTTGCCTAGCGTGACCTGGCCATCTCCTCCCATGGCCACGCTGCGGCCGCGACGCACGCTGAGGATGGTGGTGCCGTGAAAGTGCTCGCTCACAGGGGCCTCAATTCAATGGTGGCTTGGTCGTCCAGTCCCATGGCACAGAAGAAGAGCGCCAGCAAGCGATGGACCCCCACGAAGCGCACGAGCCGCCCTTCGGAGCGGCGTGCGCCAAGCCAACTCGATAGTTCGCCTGCGGCCATCAGGTCTACCCGGATCAGGCGGGCGCAGGCCACCTGTACGGCTCTCGCCCCCTCGATGTCCGACAGCGTCTTGGCCAAGGTATCGCTGATATCTCCCGTGAGCTGACCCAGCAACTCCACCGTAACCTCCGAGGGCGCATGCAGCGGGTCGTACAAGGTGGAGATTGCAAAGTCAGCCCCCGGGGGTACGGCCAGGGGCGACCAGTTCTCGCCAGAGATGATCTTCGCGACGGTGGGCGCCCACGCCGGGGCAGCCCGGCCGTAGGCCGCTGCGAAATCCGCGGCCACGAAGTCGTACAGCCCCTGCACCCCCATCAGGCGCAGCAACGCCAGCCGGGCCTGCCAGAGCACCTCGTCTTCAGTGCGACCTTCGCTCCGGGGGGTGTGTTGCAACAGGTCCAGCAGCACGGACACGCCCTTCCAGACCAAGCGTAAGGGGCTGGGAGCATACGCCCGGATCACAGCGTACAAGCTCTGCGCGCCATCAAGGGTCAGCACCTTTGCCGGCGTCCAGTCGATCACTGGCACGCTGCCGCAGCGCTGCGCAAACGCCTGCATGGAACTGATGGCCGCAGCGTCCAACAGGGTAGGGCATTGCCAGGTGGGCGGTACCGCGTGTGCGCGCTCAGGGTTCATGGCCGAAGACGCTGGCGCCGCCGGGGCTGGTCCGGCCATGTTCATAGCCAGGCGGGGAATCGAGACCCACTCCGGTGGCTTCTGCCCCAGGTCGCGCATGTAGGCGACGGCCGTGCGTTCGAAACCTTGCTGCTGGCCCGTGGCGCGGTAGAGATCGAGCAGGGCTCTCCAGGTCGGAAGATGGCGTTGCCGGGAACCGCCGGGACTGACCAGTTCGCGCAGGGTGCTCTCGCAGCCACCGAAATCGGCATTGGCGAAGGCGATGGCGGGCTGATCCAGTTCCGCATCATGGGCCACCTCTTCCCGCTCGGTCGGCAGGTCCGGCCCCGCCGACCGGCCCGCAGTCCGCTGGGCCTGACCGGCCCCGTTTGCCCGTTCGGCCGCCTCGGTACGGGAAGAGCGTTCTGTCGGTTTGACCCTGGGCGGAGTGACGGCCGTACGCTCGGCCCGCTCTGAGCGGCCCGGTCTGCCGGCAGGGGCTGGACTGCCGATAGGGCTGCTTGGGCCGCTTGTGCCGTCTGCAACGTATGGGCCTTCTTGGTCCTTTCCGCTCAACTCTCGCAGCGGCAGCACGATAGTGTCGGCCTCGTAACTCCGCACTGCGGGAGCGTGACCGGTCCTTGGCGTCGGGGCGCCTGCGGCAGCAGGCCGCTCCGCACCCCGCGCTTCGGGATGATGGCCGGGTCGGTCGAAACCTTGGGCCTGCTCCATCTCACGGATCTGGTCGCCCGTCAGCCCTTCCTGCCGGATGCGGCGCAAGAGGCTGAGTTCGGCCAGGCGAACGGCATCGTTGTGCCGCTTGCGCGCAATCATGAACCGAAGTTCCGAGCGGTCTGCGCCCTTCTCGGAGGCTTCCTGCGTGCTCTCGTTGGGGTCCGCCCAGTCGGTGTTCGGGCTTGACAGGAATTCCACTGCCTCGTTCAGGAGGCTGGAGTCTTTGGCGCCGGTACTGCTGCTCATCGGGCGGTCAACTGCTCAAGGGCACGACAGCCCCCGGCAGACGAATCATGTGCACCACTTTGCGCTGGAAAGACGGGTGGCGTTTCAGTCGCCGAACATCTTCTGCTTGAGTTCGCGCCGCTGCTGCGCCTCCAGCGACAGGGTCGCGGTTGGCCTGGCGAGCAACCGCGGCAGCCCTATGGGCTCGCCCGTCTCGTCGCAGAAGCCGTAGTCGCCTGTGTCCAGGCGGTTCAAGGCTTGGCTGATCTTCTTCAGCAGCTTGCGTTCGCGGTCGCGCGTGCGCAACTCCAGCGCGTGCTCCTCCTCAATTGTGGCCCGGTCGGCCGGGTCCGGCACGATGGTGGTGTCTTCGCGCAGGTGTTCGGTGGTCTGGCCGGCGTTGGACAAGAGGTCATCCTTCTGCGCCTGCAGACGGACGCGGAAAAAGTCGATCTGCTGATCGTTCATGTACTCGGCCTCCGGCATGGCCAGGAGTTCAGCCTCGGTCAGGTCGCGCCCGGCTTTGGTCTTCCACGCGCTGGCGAGTTTGGGGTCCGTCTTGACGGCAGGTTTGACAATGTTCATGGGTTCAGGAAGGGTTCGTGCGGCTGCTCGCGCCGGACCGAAACGGTCAGAAAAGGTGTGGGTGGGCGCGGGCACAGCGGCCGCAGGTGGTGGTGGCGAAGAGACCTTCTTGGCACTGCCCTTGGGTGTGGCGGCCTGTGCGGAGGAGGTCCTCGATTTCGAGACAGCGTCGGGCCCGGGCGTGGCAGCTTTCGGCTTCGCAGCAACAGCGCCGGACGGCAACCTAGCTGCCACTGGCGGTGGGTTGCTGACGACTTTGCCAGCGGTCTTGACAGGCGTCTTGCTCACGGGTCTCTCCTGACCTTGGTGCTCGCATCCGCCGCTCTGGCTGCACTTGCGCCCTCAGGGGCTGCAGGGCGCGTGCCCGGGGAGCGGATAGCCGGGCCATTTGCTCGGGTTTTCGGGCGCGCGGATTGTGCCACCACCCGGGAACCTGCATGCAGGAGGTTGCCGGCACCTGCGGCGGCGTGTTCCTGGGGTCAGGACAGGCACTGATCAAGCCCTTGCATCAGCACGTCTCGCGGCAGATCGATGCCGATGAAGACCATCTTGCTCTGCTTCTTCTCGCCAGGTGCCCACTTGGGGCCCAGGTCACTGCCCATCAACTGGTGTACCCCCTGAAAGACGACCTTGCGGTCGCTGCCCTTCATGTGGAGCACGCCCTTGTAGCGCAGCATCTTGGGCCCGTAGACCTGCACGATGGCGCCCAGGAAGTCTTCCAACTTGGCCGGGTTGAAGGCGCGGTCGGAGCGAAATACGAAGGATTTGACGTCGTCATCGTGGGCGTGGTGGTAGGGGTGGTCGCAATGTTCACCGTGTTCATGGTCGTGACCGTGGTCGTGATCATGCGCATGATGGTGCCCGTGGTCGTCATCGGCCTTGAGGAAGTCCGGGTCGATGTCGAGCTTGGCGTTGAGGTTGAAGCCCTTCAGGTCGAAGACCTCGGCCAGCGCAACCTCGCCGAAGTGCACGGCCTTCTGCGGGGCACGTGGGTTCATGTGCTTGAGCCGGTGGGTCAACGCATCCACCGATGCCTGGTCCACGAGGTCGGTCTTGCTGATGAAGATCTGGTCGGCAAACCCGACCTGACGCCGCGCTTCCTGACGGGTGTCGAGCTGGGTGTCGGCGTGCACGGCATCCACCAAGGTGAGGATGGAGTCCAGCAGGTAACTGCCGGCCACTTCGTCGTCCATGAAGAAGGTCTGGGCCACCGGCCCGGGGTCGGCCAGCCCGGTGGTCTCGATGACCACGCGGTCGAAACTCAGTTCGCCTTTGCGGCGCTTCTCGGCCAGATCTGCCAGCGTGCTGCGCAGGTCCTCGCGGATGGTGCAGCAGACGCAGCCATTGCTCATCTGGATGATCTGCTCTTCGGTGTTTACCGACAGGATGTCCGTGTCGATGTTTTCTTCGCCGAATTCGTTTTCAATGATGGCGATCTTCTGGCCATGGGCTTCGGTCAACACGCGCTTGAGGAGCGTGGTCTTGCCGGCACCCAGGAAGCCGGTGAGGATGGTGGCGGGGATCAGGGACATGGGCTGTGCGCGCTCGCGTCGTCGGGTTAGGGTTTTGGGGGCCGCGGACTGTCGTTCAAGCCGTGACGGCCGTCAAGGGGGCGGCAGGTGGGGCGCCAAGGACGGTGCGTTATTCTCCGCCTTGTCGTCACTTTCGGCACCGTCGTGTCAGAACCCCATTCCGGGCGGTCCGCCCGTGCGTCGCAGCAACGCCTGGCGGACAAGCACCAAGACAAGCGCAGCATCCTCGATCGCCTGGTCGAGTTCATCTCTCCCGGTCCGGATTCCCGCGCCGAGTTGATCGAGACGTTGGCCGATGCCGAGGCGCGCGAACTGATCGGGCCTGAGTCCCGGTCCATGCTGGAAGGCGTCATCCGCATGGCGGACATGACGGCAGGGGACGTGATGGTGGCCGCACCGCGCATGGACCTGCTGGACATCAACGCGCCCTATGACGAGTTGCTGGGGCTGGTCATCGACACCGGCCACTCCCGCTTTCCGGTGTACGACCGGGCGCGCGATGACATCATCGGCATCCTGTTAGCCAAGGACCTGCTGAAGGTGCAGCGTGCCCCCGAGTTGAGCCTGCGCACCCTGCTGCGCCCGGCAGTGTTCGTGCCCGAGAGCAAAGGCCTGAACGAGTTGCTGCGTGACTTCCGCTCCAACCGCAACCATCTGGCCATCGTGATTGACGAGTTCGGCAGCACCGCCGGCCTGATCACCATCGAGGATGTGCTGGAGGAAATCGTCGGCGAGATCGAGGACGAGTTCGACGAACAAGATGCCCACAGCGGCATCGTGAGCCTGGCCGACGGCACCCACCGCGTGGCGGGCGACGCCAATGTGTCCGCAGTGAACCAGGCTTTTGGTGTGCACTTGCCGGAAGAGCAATTCGACACCATCGGCGGCTTGGTGGCCGACCAGTTGGGCCGTGTGCCCCGGCGTGGCGAGGCGGTGGATATTCAGGGCCTGCACTTCTCGGTGATGCTCACGCGCGGCGGTGCCGTGCGATGGTTCAGGGCCTCGCGGGTGGCGGCGTCCGAGGGCAGCGGCAAGTCCCGGGGCCCCGACGGTTCAGCGCTCCCGACACCATCTGTCTGATGGCCGGCGCCCAGACCCCCGCCCAGCGCGGGTGGGAGGCCGTACTGTTGGCCGCCCTGGGTGCCGCGCAGACCCTGGCCTGCGTGCACACCGGGCTGTGGTGGCTGCCCCCGCTGGCCGTGGCTGCCCTGGTGTGGCGTCTGCAACACGCCAGTGCCCGCCGGGCCGCCGGGCTGGGTCTGGTGTTTGGTGCGTCTTGGTTGCTGGCCGCGGTGTGGTGGCTGTTCATCAGCATGCACCGCTACGGCGGATTGCCGGCCTGGTTGGCAGGGCTGGCGGTGGTGCTGCTGGCGCTGGCGTTGGCGCTGTACTTGGCGCTGGCCTGTGCGCTGTGGGTCCGCCTGCGCTCAGGCCGGCCGGGCCTGGATGCCCTGGCATTCGCCGCTTGCTGGCTGTTGGCAGAGTGGGCGCGCGCTTTCATCTTCACGGGCTTTCCCTGGGCGGCCAGCGGCTACACCCAGATCGATGGCCCGCTGGCGGCCTGGGCTCCCTGGGTGGGCGTGTATGGCCTGGGTGCCCTCATGGCGCTGGCGGGCGCCTTGCTGGGCGTGTCGTGTACGCAGGCGTCGCACCCGACTTGGCGGGCGGCGTCCCTGTGTGTGGCCGCCGCAGCGGTCTTTGCTACGCCGGCGCTGACCGGAACGGTGGAGTTCACCCGGTCGGCGGGTTTGCAGACGGTCACCCTGCTGCAGACCGCCGTGCCGCAGGACGAGAAGTTCTCCGGCGACCGACTGCCCGAGACCCTGGCCTGGCTTGCCGATGCCCTGGCCCAGGCCCGAGGCGCACTGGTGGTGGCCCCGGAGACCGCCGTGCCCTTGCTGCCCGAGCAACTGGCAACGCTGGCGCCCGGCTGGTGGGAGGGCGTGGTGCAGCGGTTTGCCGGATCGGCCCAAGTGGCGTTGCTCGGGTTGCCGCTGGGCAGTTTCGAGACGGGTTACACCAATTCGGCCGTGGGGCTGTTTGCTGCCACCTCAGCCCGCCAGCCAGGACCTTACCGCTACGACAAGGTGCATCTGGTGCCCTTTGGCGAGTTCATTCCCACGGGCTTTCGCTGGTTCACCAATCTGATGAACATCCCGCTGGGGGATTTCTCGCGCGGCCCGCTGGACGCCCCCTCGCTCCCTGCAGGCGGGCAGCGCGTGGCGCCCAACATCTGCTACGAAGACCTGTTCGGCGAGGAACTGGCGGTGCGCTTTGGCGATCCCGCACGCGCGCCTACAGTGTTGGTCAACCTGAGCAATATCGGCTGGTTCGGCAACACCATTGCGCTGCCGCAGCACCTGAACATCTCGCGTATGCGAACGCTGGAATTGCAGCGGCCTATGCTGCGCTCCACCAACACGGGCGTCACCGCCATCATCGACCACCAGGCCCGCGTCACACACCGTCTGGAGCCCTTCGTGCGCGGGGCGCTGGAAGGCGCCTACGAGGGCCGCCTCGGCACCACACCGTTTGCCTGGTGGGCCGGCCGTTGGGGGTTGTGGCCGCTGGTCGGGCTGGCGCTGGTGACGCTGGCCTGGGCGGCGGCCTGGCGCCGCGCCCGGGCCGGCCTCTAAAATTGAGGGTTTTCGCCATCCTCCAGGCCCTGCCGGGGCCTGTCACCGGCCGTTGCCATGCTGACCTTCCAGCAAATCATCCTGAAACTGCAGTCCTACTGGGACGCGCAGGGCTGCGCGCTGCTGCAGCCCTACGACATGGAGGTGGGGGCGGGTACCAGCCACACGGCCACCTTCTTGCGCGCGCTGGGCCCGGAACCATGGAAGGCGGCCTATGTGCAGCCCAGCCGCCGGCCCAAGGACGGACGCTACGGCGACAACCCCAATCGGCTGCAGCACTATTACCAGTACCAGGTGGTGCTCAAGCCAGCGCCGGCCGATATCCTGGAGCTGTACCTGGGCTCGCTGCAGGCGCTGGGCTTTGACCTCAAGAGCAACGACATCCGCTTCGTCGAGGACGACTGGGAGAACCCGACGCTCGGCGCCTGGGGCCTGGGCTGGGAGGTCTGGCTCAACGGCATGGAGGTGACGCAGTTCACCTACTTCCAGCAGGTGGGCGGCATCGACTGCAAGCCCATCACGGGCGAGATCACCTACGGCCTGGAGCGCCTGGCCATGTACCTGCAGGAAGTGGACAACGTCTACGACCTGGTGTGGACCGAGGGTGGCGCGGGGCGCAGCGGAGAGCCGGCCGCCCGCCTGCACTACCGGGACGTCTACCACCAGAACGAGGTGGAGCAGAGCGCCTACAACTTCGAGCACAGCGATGTGGACTTCCTCCTCCGGGCCTTCGGTGCGCACGAGAAGATGGCGCGCCACCTGATGGAGCAACAACTGGCCCTGCCGGCCTATGAGCAGGTGCTGAAGTCGGCGCACTCCTTCAACCTGCTGGACGCTCGCGGGGCCATCAGCGTGACCGAGCGCGCGGCCTACATCGGGCGCATCCGCAACCTGGCGCGCGGCGTGGCGCAGAGCTACCTGGACAGCCGCGCCCGCCTGGGCTTTCCCATGGCGCCGCGTGCCTGGGCCGACGAAGTGCTGGCGCAACTCGCAGCCCAAGACAAGAAGGCGGCCTGAGCATGAGTGCGACTACCCCCTCCCCGCCAACGCCTGCTTGTCCGTTGCAAAACCTGCTCGTTGAGCTCTTCGTCGAAGAGCTCCCGCCCAAGGCGCTGAAGAAGCTGGGCGAGGCTTTTGCCCAGGCCCTGGCGGATAGCCTGAAGGTGCAGGCTCTGGCCTCACCGCAGTCGGTACTCAGCGCCTTCGCCTCCCCCCGTCGGCTGGCGGCGCATCTCACCGAGGTGCAAAGCGTGGCGCCCGACAAGCCGGTGTCCCAGAAGCTGATGCCCGTGGCGGTGGCGCTGGACGCCAGCGGCGCGCCCACGCCGGCGCTGCTGAAGAAGCTGGCCGCCCTGGGCGCGGACGTCGCAGTGGTGCCGACCCTGCGCCGCGCCCCCGACGGCAAGGCCGAGGCGCTGTTTCTGGACGTGGTGCAACCCGGGGTGACGCTGGCTGCCGGCCTGCAGCGCGCGCTGGAGGAAGCGCTGGCCCGCCTGCCGATTCCGAAGGTGATGCAGTACCAGCTGGCCGACGGCTGGCGCAGCGTGCATTTCGTGCGCCCGGCGCATGGCCTGGTGGCCTTGCACGGTGACGCGGTGGTGCCGGTGTCGGTGCTGGGTCTCGAATCTGGCCGCCAGACCCGCGGCCACCGCTTCGAGGCGCTGGCCGAGATAGTGGAGATCGCACACGCCGATGGCTACGAGCAGACTCTGCGGGACCAAGGGGCGGTGATCCCCTCGTTTGCCGCTCGGCGCGCCGAGATCGTGCGCCAGCTGGCCGAAGCGGCTGCCCGCGAGGGCTTGCAGCCCATCGAGGACGAGGCCTTGCTGGACGAGGTGACGGCGCTGGTGGAGCGGCCCAACGTCCTGCTGTGCAGTTTCGAGCCCGAGTTCCTGGCCGTGCCGCAGGAATGCCTCATCCTGACGATGAAGGCCAACCAGAAGTACTTCCCCTTGCTGGATGCCAACGGCCGGCTGACCCACCGTTTCTTGATCGTCAGCAACATCCGACCGGCCGACCCGTCGCGCGTCATCGGCGGCAACGAACGCGTGGTGCGCCCGCGTCTGGCCGATGCCAAGTTCTTCTTTGATCAGGACCGCAAGCGCACCCTGGCCTCACGCGTGCCGGGCCTGGCCAAGGTGGTGTATCACGGCAAGTTGGGCACGCAGGGTGAGCGAGTTGAGCGCGTGCGCACCATCGCCCGCGGCATCGGCCAGCAGCTGGGGGGCTTGAGCCTGGCCGACCTGGCCGACGAGGCTGCCACGCTGGCCAAGGCCGACCTGCTGACCGACATGGTGGGCGAGTTCCCGGAGCTGCAGGGCGTGATGGGTGCGTACTACGCGCGCCATGACGGTCTGCGCGAGGCGGTGGCCGACGGCATCGAGGACCATTACAAGCCGCGCTTTGCCGGCGACATGTTGCCGCGCGGCGAGGTCGGGCTGGTGGTGGCGCTGGCGGACAAGCTCGAGACGCTGGCCGGCCTGTTCGGCATCGGCCAGCTGCCCACGGGCGACAAGGACCCCTTCGCGCTGCGGCGCCACGCGCTGGGCGTGGTGCGCATGCTGGTGGAGCGCGCGCTGCCCTTGTCGGTGACGCAGTTGGTGGAGGCGGCGTTCCGCGCCTTCCCGGCTGGGCACGGTGCGGCGCAGGCCGAGGTGCTCCGCTTCCTGGACGACCGTCTGGCGGGCTGGCTGCGCGAGCAGGGCTACAGCGCGCACGAGGTGGATGCCGTGCTCGCGCTCAGGCCGGCGCAATGGGCCGGGCTGCCGCACCGCCTGGCGGCGGTGCGCGCCTTTGCCGGGCTGCCCGAGGCGCCGGCGCTGGCCGCGGCCAACAAGCGGGTGAGCAACATCCTGAAGAAGTCCGACGACGCGCCGCAGGTGGAGGTGCAGGCCGTGCGGCTGGTGGAGCCTGCCGAGAAGGACCTGTGGGCGGCGCTTGCGCAGGTGGAACCACAGGCGTACGCGGCGCTGGCTGCGGGTGACCTCACCGCCTCGCTGCAGGCGCTGGCCGCGCTCAAGGCCCCGGTGGACGCCTTTTTCGACACGGTGATGGTCAATGCCGAAGACCCGGCGCTGCGCGCCAACCGGCTGGCCCTGTTGCGCGCCCTTCACGGCGCCATGAACCAGTTGGCGGACCTGTCGCGTCTGGCGGCTTGACGGGTATGGCGGATTGGCGGCTGCGGCCCCGATAATCCGCGTGTGAAGCTGATCATCCTTGGCCGCGACGGCATCCTCAACGAGTACCGGGACGACCATGTCAAGGCACCGTCGGAATGGGTGCCCTTGCCGGGGGCCTTGGAGGCTGTTTCCCGCCTGAACCATGCCGGCTGGCACGCCGTGGTGGCCACCAACCAGGCGGGCATCGGCCGCGGCATGATCGACATGGCCTCGGTCAACCTGATCCATGCCCACATGAACAAGCTCATGCAGGCGCAGGGCGCGCGGCTGGACGCGGTGTTCTTCTGCCCCCACACGCCCGACGAACACTGCGAGTGCCGCAAGCCCCTGCCCGGGATGATGCGAGACATCGGGCGCCGCTACGGCATCGATCTGCAGCACGTGCCCGTGGCCGCCGACACCTTGCGTGACCTGCAGGCGGCGCAGGCTGCCGGCTGCGAGCCGCATCTGGTGCGCACTGGGCGGGCGGCCCGCCTGGACGAGGCGCAGATCGCCCACATTCGCCAGCAAGTCCCCAGCGTTCGGGTGCACGCCGACCTGGCCTCCATGGCCGAACACGTGATCGCGCGCGACCCGCGGGGCACGGCCCAGGCGGAGGGCCTGCGCTGATGCGTGCGTTCTGGGCCCTGCGCTCTGCCCTGTATCTGGGATTTCTCATCGTCACCGTGATCCCCTGGGCCGTGGGGGTGTTGTTGCTGTCCCTGTTCTGGCGTGGCCCCCGGCTGTACTGGGCGGCGGTGGGTTGGCTGCGGCTGGCTATCTGGGGCGCACGCATGATCTGCGGCGTGCGTGCGCAGGTGTCGGGTCTGGAGCATGTGCCCACGGCCGCGCAGACCACCTCGGCCGTGCTGTTGGCGCCCAAGCACCAGTCCACCTGGGAGACCTTCTTCTTTCCCACGCTGATGCCGCACCCGCTGGCCTATGTGTTCAAGAAGGAGTTGCTCAAGGTCCCGTTCTTCGGCTGGGCCATGGGCCGGCTGGACATGGTGCACATCGACCGCAGCCGCCGCACCGAAGCCTGGAACAAGGTGGCCGAACAGGGTTCCCGGCTGTTTTCGGAGGGCACCTGGGTGATCATGTTCCCGGAAGGCACGCGCGCTCCCCGGGGCGGACAGGAGAGCTACAAGTCGGGGGCCTCCCGGCTGGCCATTGCCGCGGGAGTGCCCATCGTGCCCATTGCCGTGGCCTCGGCGCGCTGTTGGCCACGCAAGAGTTTTCTCTTGCGCCCCGGGGTGGTGCCGGTATCGATTGGCGCACCGATCACCAGTGTGGGCCGAAAACCCGATGAACTGATGACACAGGTCGAGGCCTGGATCGAGGCCGAGATGCGCCGCCTGGACCCCGAGGCCTACGGGCCTGGCGCAGGCTCCGGGCCGCACCAAGGCTCACGCACAGGGGGCTGACGCGATGCCGAACCGGCGCCTTGCAGAGCACGCCCAGCAACTCTCGCTGTTTGGCGAGCCGGCACCCGAGGCGTTTTCCTCCACGGTGGCCAGCGTTCCCACAGCGCCTGCAGCGCCGATCTCGCCGCCAAGCGACCTGTCGCCTGATGTCCCCGCAGCCTGCGCCGGTGACGCTGGCCTCAGCGCAGTGGGGGCGCGTGGCCCACAGGCTTGGCCAGCGGTCGGCCGCGGCCTTGCGCCGGCGGAAGCCCCGGAACGGCTGTCGCCCGCCTGTTTTGCCCACCCGCGGGCGGACCGCGAGATGCTGCTGGGCGGGCACCGCGTCTCGTTTGAGTTCCGGCGTGCGCGGCGCCGCAGCATCGGTTTCGTCATCGGGCCAGAGGGCCTGACCGTGAGCGCGCCCCGCTGGGTGGGGGTGGTCGAGGTGGAGGCGGCCCTGCGCGAGAAGGCGCGCTGGATCCTGCGCAAGCTGCACGAGCAACAAGAGCGAGCCCGACGCCTGGCGCAGGCCCGTGTGGATTGGAGGGATGGCACGACCATCCCCTTCCTGGGCGATACCGTGATCGTGATCGTCGATCCACGGGTGACGGGCGCCGTGCTGCACAGCGACGTGGCGTCGCTGCCGGGCGTGCCCGGCCTGACGCTTCATGTGGGCCTGCCCCATGGCGCTGCCCCGGCCCAGTTGCGCGACGCCGTGCAGAGCTGGTTGCAGCGCCAGGCGCGGCGGGTGTTCGAGGAACGCTGCGCTGAGTTTTCCCGGCGCCTGGGTGTGCAGGTGCGCCGCCTGTCGCTGAGTTCGGCCTCCACGCGCTGGGGCAGTGCCCGGGCGGACGGCTCCATCCGCCTGAATTGGCGTCTGGTGCACTTCGCTGTCCCGGTAATCGACTATGTGGTGGCGCACGAACTGGCCCATCTGCGCGAGATGAACCATTCCGGCGCATTCTGGGACGTGGTGCGCTCGGTTCTGCCTGACTTCGAGCAGGCGCGCGGCGCCCTGAAGACCGAGGTGCTCCCCGTGCTCGACTGAGAGGGTGTAGACGTAATGTTTTATGTTGCCAGCCTAGTGGCAAGGATACG
>JBAXYD010000075.1:0-19457 GCA_037127635.1 Betaproteobacteria bacterium
GGAAGTCCTGCTCGGTCATCAAGGGCCGCAGCCGCATGGGCGTGGCCAGCAGCCACGGCGACAGCGTGGCGTTCAGGCCCACGGGGTCGCCCTTCAGCAGGGACTGGAACAGGTGGTGGTGCGTGTTCACCCAGGCCGGGTAGAGGGCACAGCCGGAGGCGTCGATCTGCCGCTCGCCGGGCTCAGGCGTGAGCGCGCCGATGGCAGCGATACGTCCGTCGCGCACGCGCAGGTCCGGGCCGGAGGCCCGCGCCGCGGAGCCCTGCAGGCCGGTGAGGATGGCGGTGGCGTTGCGCAGCAGCAGGTTCATACGGCGCTCCCTGCGGCCTGGGCCGCTGCATGAGCGGGGGCAGGCTGGGCGGCTGGCGTGCCCACGTTGCCGCGGTGCACCTCCACCTCGCCATGGGCGGTGAGCAGGTCCATCAGTTGGCGGCGGATCACGAGTCCGGGTTTGTCAGAGGTCATGTGGAACTCCATGCGGCGGTTGGTGTCGATGCAGGCATCAAAGTCGGTGGCCTCGAGGATGTCGCGGTCCTCGGCCGTGATGGCGGCGTCCCAGTCGATCAGCTCCTGGGTGGAGCACTGCGCCTCGGTGTCGTTGCGGTAGAGCCACTGCACCAGCATCATGCGGCCGTCCTCCATGGGCGTAGCGCAGTTGTAGATGATGTGGTCCCGCCCGCTGGCCGGGTAGTGGCAGCCGAAGCGGCGGCTGAACGGCAGGTAGTAGCGGTTGACGAGGTGGCGGTGCGTGATGGGCTCGGTGGTGCCGGTGACGCGGTGGCCGGCGGCCGGGTTGCGGATGGGCACCAGGGTCTCGGCCTCGAAGCCGTAGTCGGTCTCGCGGAACTCGTAGGGCGCGGGCTTGGGGTTCTCCAGGATCCCGAAGTTGGCCTTGTGCACGTAGGAGAAGTGCGCGTTGTCGAAGGAGTTCTCCATCATGCGCAGCGGCGAGGTCTTCCACTCCTCGTGGAACTGGAAGATGCGCCGGTAACCCGGCTGGCCGTCCTCGGGGAAGTGGGGGATGGGGCGCAGGGGTTCCTCCAGCGCCACCCACACATAACCGTACTTCTCCTGCGCGCGGTAGGACGGCACGCGGGCGCCCGCAGGGATCTGCATATCCGGCTGCTGAGGGATGCGCACGCAGGCCCCGCTGCAGTCGTAGGTCCACCCGTGGTACCCGCAGACGATCTGGCCGTTTTCCACGAAGCCGCGCGACAGCTTGGCCGTGCGGTGGCAGCAACGGTCGGCCAGGGCAACGGGGCTGCCGTCAGCCTGCTTCCACAGCACGAGGTCCGTGCCCAGCAGGCGAAACGGCTTGGGGCCGTCGTCCAGATGCGCCATGGGCATGAGCGCGTACCAGAAGCGCCGCAGGACTTTCTGTTGCGTCACCAGCATCGGGGAGGGTTCTCCAGGTTGGGGGGCAGGGGCAGGCGGGGTCGGGGCAGGCAGCGGGCGAGGCAGCTGACGGGCACGTCAGCGCACCACCGCCTGCTCATGCGTTGGGCTCAGGGAATGTGCAGCGTGGCTTCCACCTCGATGAGCACCTCGTCCCCCGGCAGGAAGCGAGAGACTTCCACCACCGTACTGACCGGGGGCTCCGCGGGGTAGAACAGACCGCGCACACGGTTGTACAGCGGATAGTGCCGCAGGTCGCGGAAGTACTGCACGAGCTTGAACGCCTGCGCCATGCCAACCCCATGCTCCTGCGCGAGCTGCCGGATGCGCTCCAGCACCAGCCAGCTCTGCACCACCGCAGGCGCCTCGAACACGTCCACCGACAGCTGCCCGGTGTCGAAGCCCAGGCCACGCAGGGCCTCACGCGCCGGCGCGGGCAGGTCCTCGTAGGACTGCAGCACCGCGCGCCGGGCCGGGTCCACGGCCACCACGCCGCTGAGAAAGACGAACTCGCCCACGCGGCGCGAGGCAGCGTAGTTCGCCAGGGGCCGGCCCTGGTCGCTCACGCGGGCACTCCGTCCATCCAGGCACGCACCTTGCCGGGGTTGAGCAGGCCCAGGGGGTCGAAGCGCTTTTTCATCTCCAGCACGCCTGCGGGCAGCGGGCCACCGGCCTTGCCGTCCTCCACGATGTGCACATGGGGGTCGTTGATGCGCACGCCGTGATCACGGAAGGTCTGCATGATGGCCTGCAGCCGTTCTTCAGTGGTGAAGCGCACGATGGGCAGGGCGGTGCAGGTCATGCGACCGTCCAGGTTGCGGATGAACTCGGCGTGCAGCTGCACCTCCGGATGCAGCATCTCGTGCAGCTTGCGGACCTGCTCCACGTGTTGGCCGGCCGTGTACGCGCACTGCAGGTAGGTAAGGTCTTTCTCGTTGCGCATCGCCACCAAGGTGGTGTGGTTCCAGGTGTACTCCAACAAGGTGCGGTTGGTGCGCGCAATCTCGGCGGCGTCCTTGCGGTAGGTGACCTCGCCACTCCACTGCGCCACCAGCTCCAGCATCGCGGCTTCGCTGCTGGGGGCCAGGGCCAGGATCAAGGCATGGCAGCCCGCGGGCAGATGCTCGGCCAGGGGGCGCAGGTAACCGGGAATCGGGTCAGCCAGCAAGGCCACCTCGCGCTTGACGATGCCCGGCGCATGCGCCAGCGCGTCACCAAAGCCCAGCGCGGCATCGAAGTCGCGGAAGACCACGATGGACTCCAGCCAGTCGTGCGCGGGGGCCAGCGCCAGCTCGATCTCCAGCACCAGGCCGTTGGTGCCCCACATGTGGTGCATCAGCAGGGCCTCGGCGCCGCGCAATTCCACGATCTGCGGTTCCGGCTCGATGGTGATGGCCTTGACGCCCAGCACGTTGCCGCGGGCAGCCAGGGGCCCGTGGTTGATCGAGCCCACGCCGCCGAAGCCGCCCCCGTACAGGCCACCCAGGGTGGCGCTGCGGTAGGTAGACGGCATGCAGCGCAGCTCCATGCCGCAGGCCGCGCGCGTCTCCTTCTCGAACTCCGACAAGCGGATGCCGGCTTGGGCGCGCCCAGCGCCATCACGCGCCCAGACAAACCCCTTGTAGCCACTCATGTCCAGCACCACACCGCCATGCAGGGGCACGGCCTGGCCGTAGTTGCCCGTGCCGGTGCCACGGATGGTGATGGGCACGCGTTGCTGCGCGCAAGCCGCCACCAGCCTCACGATCTCGTCCTGCGTGCGCGGCCGCACGGCGGCCTCGGCGGTCTTGCCAGCGAGTTGGCGCTTGAGCACGGGACTGAACCAGGAGAAGTCCTGGGACAGCCGGGCCACTCGAGGCTCGTCGGTCACCCAGTCCAGATCGGGCAGGGCGTGGAGCAGTTGTTCCAGGGGTTGGGCAGGGGCGTTCATGAAGGTCCTGTCGGGGGTTCGGGCCCGGCACAGGCCGGGCGGTGTGTTCAATCGCGCGACAGCTCGCTGGCATGCCAGCCGCCCAGCGCCACGCGCGACAGCCAGGCCATGAGCACGAACAGCGCCACGCCTGTGAGGGAGATCAGCAGCAGGGCCGCGAACATGCGGGGGATGTTGAGCTGGTAGCCGGCAAACAGGATCTGGTAGGCCAGTCCTGTGCTGTTGCCCCCCGTGCCGGCCACGAACTCGGCCACCACCGCACCGATCAGGGCGAGACCGCTGGATATGCGCAGCCCGCCGAAGAAGTACGGCAAGGCACTGGGCACGCGCAGACGCAGCAGCACCTGCAGCCGGCTGGCGCGGTTCATCTCGAAGTAGCTCTGCAGATCCGGGTCCACGCTGCGCAACCCAAGCGTGGTGTTGGAAATGATGGGAAACAGCGCCACCAGCGCCGCGCAGATCACCAGCGAGGCCGTGGGGTTCTTCACCCAGATGATGATCAGCGGCGCCACCGCCACGATGGGCGTGACCTGCAGCAGCACGGCGTAGGGAAACAGCGCTGTCTCCAGGGTGCGGCTCTGAACGAACAGAAAAGACACCAAAGTGCCCAGCAGCACTGCCACGCCGAAGGACAGCAAGGTGATCTTGAGCGTGAACAGCAGGGCCCCACCCAGCACCTGCCAATCGGTGACCAGCGTCTGCATCATCAGCAGCGGTGAAGGCACCAGATAGGGCGGAAGCTTGAAGCCGGTGACCGCGCCCTGCCAGGCGCCCAGCAGCAGCACGGCCACCAGCAGCGGGTAAAGCACCTTGTCGTAGCGGCGTCCTCTCGAGCTCGGCACCGCCGTGCGCTTGTCCACGCTCATGCCGAGGCCTCCTCTTGAGATGTGTGGCTGGCGCGCAGAAGACTGTCCTGCAGGCGCCGCGCAATCTCGGCAAAGCGCGCGCTGACCATGAATTCGGGCTTGCGGGGGTAGGGCTCGTCGATGTGGAACTCTTCGATGATGCGCCCGGGCCGGGCGGCCATCATCACCACACGGTTGGACAGGAACACCGCCTCGTGAATGGAGTGCGTGACGAACACCACCGTGAGCTTGCGCTGCGCCCACAGCGACAGCAGTTCCGCGTCCAGCTTGTGGCGCGTGATCTCATCCAGCGCGCCAAAGGGCTCGTCCATCAGCAACAAGTCGGGCTGCACCACCAGGCTGCGCGCGATGGAAACCCGCATCTGCATGCCGCCGGACAAGGCCCGCGGCAGGGCTTGCGCGAACTTCTCCAGCCCCACCAACTGCAGGGCCTCGGCCACGCGGGGCTCGGCCTGCGCCCGGGGCACGCCGGCCAGGTCCAGGGGCAGCCGGACGTTGGCGGCCACGCTGGCCCAAGGCATCAGCGTCGGGGCCTGGAAGACGAAAGCCAGCTTGCGCCCAGCCTCGTCCAGCCGCGCCACGGGCTTGCGCCACAGCAGCAAACGGCCGTCGCTGGGCTCCAACAGCCCGGCCACCATCTTCAGCAAGGTGCTCTTGCCGCAGCCCGAAGGCCCCAGCAAGGTGACGAACTCGCCCTCGCGGATGGCCAGATCCACCGGCTGCAGCGCGACAGTGCCGTCGGGATAGGTCTTGTGCGCCGACAGAACCTCGACGGCCATGGCCTCGTCAGGCCCCACCGGCTGCGCCGCCTGGGTCACGGCAGAACCTTCGCGCTCTTGACGGAGTCCAGGTTGTAGGCCTCCTCAAGCTTGACCTTGCCAGGCTCGACGAGCTTGTTGTCCAGCAGGAAGGCCAGGTTCTGCTTCATGCGGGTCTCGCTGATCGCGCCAATGCCACTGGTTCGCGCATCTCCGGAGGTGACTATCCCCATCTCCTTGAGCTTGCCCACCGAGTAGGCGATCTGCTCGTCCGTCATGTTGGGATTGTCCTTCTTGATGAGCGGGATGGCCGGCGCAGGATTCTCCAGGAAGCTCTTCCAGCCTTCCATCGAGGCCTTCACGAAGGCGTCTACCGACTTGCCGCGGGACTTCACCGTCTGCTCCATGCAGGAGATGGTGGTGGCGTAAGACGCCCAGCCATGGTCAGCGAACAGGTGGGTGTTGGCCTTCACCCCAGCCTTCTGGATGGCGAAGGGCTCGGACGTGAGGTAACCCTGCTGCACGGTGTTCCGGTCGGCCACGAAGGGCTGGATGTTGAAGGTGTAGGGGCGGGTCTGCTCGTCCTTCAGGCCGAAGCGGCTCTTGAGCCACAACCAGTAGCCGCGCTGCGCGGATGGCGCGATCAGGATGGTCTTGTCGCGCATCTCCTCGAAGCTCTTGACGTTCTCGTGAGAGATCAGCACCTGCGGGTCTTTCTGGAACACCGCGGCCAGCGTGACCACCGGAACGCCCCCCGCGCGTGCCACCATCATCTGGATGTCGCTGGAACCCATGACGCAGTCGGTCTGCCCGGCGGCCATGAGCTGCATGATGTTGACCTGCGGGCCGCCCATGCGGATGGTCACGTCAAGACCGTACTTCTTGTAGATGCCTGTGGCCACAGCTTGGTAGAAGCCGCCGTGTTCGGCCTGCGCGTACCAGTTGGTCATGTAGGTGAACTTCTCCTGCGCCTGGGCCCCGGCGGCCACGGCCAGCACCGCGGTGGCGGTCAGCGTGCGGATGACGGTGCGGAACACGGGCAGGCTGCGCAGAGCGGGACTTGACATGGGAAACCTCTTTCGAAAGATGGAGAGATGGAGGGGGGATGGAGGACGGATGGAGGGGTGGACGAGAGCGGGAAAGACGGGGGATCGCACTACTGCGCCTGGAACGCGGTCTCGATGTGGCCCTGTTGGTGGCCGCTGCCCCAGGATGGTGCATCACGCACCATCCATTGCATGTGGAACAGGTCGGTGATGGCCTGCACCCAGCTGTCGCTCAGGGTGTCCAGGATCTCCGCACCCTGCTCGGGTGTGGCGCCCATCGGGTCGCCGATGACGCCGCTGGGCCCGAAGTCGCGCGCCGTCCAGGCGCAGGCCGGGCGGCCGTCGGGCGACAGCAGCTTGGACGGAAAGGGCGGCGGGAAGTTGGCGACGGCCCGGTCCATGCGCACGGTGTGCGGGGCCAGCGCCATCATCAGCGCGGTCTCGGAGTGCCCGGCGTGCATGGCGAGCTTCTTCTCCGTGTCGCTGATGAAACGGCCCGAGGCATTGGGCAGGCGCGAGACATGGAAAGGCACGATCACGAAATCCCCATGACGCAGGCGCAGCTCGCGGGCGGCCATCTCCAGCACCTGCGGCTGCCCGCCATGCCCGTTGGCCAGCAGCAGCTTGCGAAACCCTGCGCGGTACACCGACTCACCGATCTCGATCACCACCGCCAGCAGGGTCGGGCCGGTCAACGTCATCGTGCCAGGGAAGTGCAGGTGCTCGTCGGACTTGCCGTAGGTGATGGGCGCCAGACCGAAGGCACGCACCGCGGCGGGCAGCTTCTCCAATGCCTTGCCGAGCACGCCGGCGGAGATGACGCTGTCCACCGCGCAAGGCAGGTGGGGCCCGTGCTGCTCGATGGCCCCCACGGGCAGCACGATGACCGTGTTCGCCTTGTCAGCGAGTTCATCGATCTCGGTCCAGCTCAGGTAGGGCAGGAAGCGCTCGGGCGGGATGTAGCCGTGCATCATGGGGAGGTCCAGGGGCGGTGACGGTGGTGACCGGGTGGAAGTTGCGGTTGCGGTTGCGGTTCTGGCGTGTCAGGCGAACTGCGCCATGGCCCGACCCACGCGCGCCTTGAAGGCCGTGAGCTGCGACGGTGTGGCCACGTTCAGGTGGTACATCGCGTGGTAATCCACCCGGGCCCGCACGGCGGTCAGGCGGCGCAGGTAGCGCGTGACCATCTTGCGCGGCGGGTCACCCATGTACCAGGCCATCCAGCGCGGGCGGCCGTAGGTGACCACGGCCGAGATGCGCCGGATGTTGGTGAGCATGGGCTTGACGTTCGCCGGGTCGCTCAGGTCGAAGGCCACGCCCGGCATGAGCAGGCGGTCGAACCAGCCCTTGAGCATGGCCGGCAGGCCGAAGCACCAGGTGGGAAAGCACAGCACGATCGCCTCCGCGCGGCGCAGCCGGTCGATGTGATCGCGCAGGGGCTCCTGGTTGGCAGGCACGTCGTGGTAACCCAGCCGCTCCTGGCGCGACATCACCGGGTTGAAGCCCTCGGCGTACAAGTCGCAATCATCAACCTCATGTCCGGCAGCCTTCAGGCCTTGCACAACCTCCTGGTGCAGGGCGGCGGCCAGGCTGGTTTCCACCGGGTGGCAATAAAGCACGAGCACTCTCATGGTGCATCGCTCAGAACCACACCAACTTGGTGCTTGCGAGCTATGCCGAAACAGTGCACGGCTCAACCCGCAGCAGAAGCGCCGGGACGTGAGCGCTCTTGGTCGGCGACAAGGCTCCTTCCTGGTGCAGAAAGCGGACACACTTGCAATTCATCTTGATCCTCGGCTGTAACTTCCGAGAAAGCTTCAGCAAGGCCCATGCCGGGCCAGCACAGGGCCCTCAGTCGTCCGCCAGCGCCGGCCCCGAGGGCACCTCCAGCGCGCGCACCGTGGCGCGCATCCACCACAGCATCACCAGCGCCGGCAGCGCCGCCACCGTGCTGGCGATGAAGAACACCGGCCAGCCGATGGTTTCGGCCAGCACGCCGGCCAGCGGGCCCACCCAGACGCGGCCCACCGAGGCAAAAGCCGAAAGCAGCGCAAACTGCGTGGCGGTGAAGCGCTGGTTGCACAGGCTCATCAGGAAGGCGACGAAGGCCGCCGTGCCCATGCCGCCAGAGATGTTCTCGAAGGCGATCACCATCAGCAGGCCGCCGTCCACCGGCGTGGCCGTGGCCAGCTTGACGAAGCCCCAGTCGAAGGCCGGGATCAGCAGGCCCGGCAGCGCGCCCTTGCCGCCAACGGCCAGCCACCAGAAACCCAGGTTGCTGGCCATCTGCAGCACACCAAAGGCCAGCAGCGCGCGCCACAGGCCCAGCCTGATCATCAGCAGCCCACCCAGCAGTGCCCCGCCGATGGTCAGCCACAGGCCGATCACCTTGTTCACGACGCCCACCTCTGCCGGCGCGAAGGCCATGCCCTTGAGCAGGAAGGGCATCATCAAAGAGCCCGCGAAAGCGTCGCCCAGCTTGTAGAGCACGATGAACAGCAGAAAGGCCGCCGCACCGGGCAGGCTGAAGTAGTTGCGCAAGCCGGCCAGCAAGGTGACGAAGCGCGCGCGCCGCGCGGCCCAGGCCGCCAGCGGCAGGGTGAAGCCGATGCCCAGCAGCAGCGCCATGAGGTCCACCCAGCGGCCCTGCAAGGCGGGCGGCAAGGCGGTGGTCTTGAGCCAGCCGCCGATCAGCGCCTGGGAGACAGGCTTGGCGAAGTGGTCACTTACCACCACGCCCAGGGCCACTGCGGCAAGCACGGCGGCAAAGCCGATAAGGTCCTGACGGGCGGCGGGGGACGGTGCGGCTGGGGCGGTACCGGGCTCGGTCGGCGCCGGCGGCAGCTTGGGCAAGGGCGGCAGCAGCAGCGCCGACGCCACCGCCGCGCCCACCATCAGCAGCGCCATCAGGCGGTAGACCGCGGGCCAGTCCCAGCCGCCGCCTTGCGCAGCGTCGGTCCAGATGAGGGCCAAGCCGCCCGAGACGATCATCGCCAGCCGGTAGCCCATCACGTTGAGCGAGGCCCCCAGGCCGCGCTCGGCCGGCGGCAGCACGTCGGTGCGCCAGGCGTCGATGACCACGTCCTGCGAGGCCGACACGAAGGCCACGGTCACGGCCAGCAGCGCGAAGAGACGGATGCCGTCCTTCGGAGACGCAAGCGACAGTGCCAGCAGCGCGCCGGCCAGCGCCAGTTGCGTCAGCACCAGCCAGCCACGACGCCGGCCCAGACCGGGCAAGTCGAAGCGGTCCATCAGCGGCGCCCAGAGGAACTTGAAGGTGTAGGGCAGGCCCACCAGGCTCAGGAAGCCGATGGTGGCCAGGTCGATGCCGTCGGCCGTCAACCAGGCCTGCATCGCCTGCCCGGTCAACGCCAGGGGCAAGCCCGAGGCAAAGCCCAGCAACGTGACGGCGAGCAGGCGGTGCAGGGCAGCGAGCGCCGGGGCGCGGGGGCTCGTCAGGGTCATCTGGTCATTATGGGCAGGCGCTGCGGGGCGGCGGCCGCTTGTGCCGCCAGGGGACCCGTGGGAAAGCCCTCATGCCCGTGGCGGGCCGCGCCGGCCCTTTGGCCGGCTGTCGCGGGCCCAGGTCTGCTCTTGCCTGCTCTTGCCTGCTCTCACCTGTTCTCACCTGCTCTTGAGTGCTCTCGCCGGCTGCGACCCTCCGGGCCCTTGAAATGCCGGCGGGTGGACCCATCACCAGAACATGACCATCGACGCCCTGCACATCGCCTGCGCCCACTGCGGCGCCACCAACCGCGTGCCCGCCAACCGGCTGAGCGAAGATCCGACCTGCGGCCGCTGCGGGCAGGCCCTGCTGGCGGGCAAGCCGGTGGAGCTGACCGACGCCAACTTCGAGGCCGTGGTCGGCAAGACCGACCTGCCGGTGGTGGTGGACTTCTGGGCGCCGTGGTGCGGGCCTTGCCGCATGATGGCCCCGGCCTTCGAGCAGGCCGCCGCCCAACTCAAGGGCCGCGCCCTGCTGGTCAAGGTCAACAGCGACGACAACCCGCTCACCTCTTCACGCTTTGGCATCCGCAGCATCCCCACCCTGGTGAAGCTGGACCACGGGCGCGAACTCGGCCGGCGCAGCGGCGCATTGCCGGCAGGGCAGATCGTGGCATTTGCGGGATAGGCCGCGCGGCGGCCCACTGGACCATCGGTTGCGTTGCGGAGACCTCTGGCGACGGACCGGCAGCCGACGGCCTCACCAGCGCCCGATGAGGATGTTGATCATGCGCTCGTGCGCATGGGTGCGGTCCTGCACTTGCGCCGTGGTCTCGGTGGCACGGCGCCGGCGCTGCAGCATCCACTCCAGCAGCTGATCCTTGAGCCGCCGGCGCACGGACTCGTGCGCCGCATCGCCGCCCAGGTCCCGCAGTTCCTGTGGGTCGTCCCGCAAGTCGAAAAGTTGCGGGGCATAGCCCTCCCAGACGATCAGCTTGTGGCGCTCGTCGCGCACCATCCAGCCGGTGCACTCATGTGGCTGACGGCCTAGGAAGTGCCGAGCCTCGCGGTAGGCGTAGTCCAGCGAGCCGAACACCGCCTCGCGGCCCAGGGCCGGCACCTGGCCGCGCAGCAGCGGCAGCAGGGATCGGCCCTCCAGCCGGTGCTCAGGCAGCGGCAGGCCCAGGGCCTCCAGCACCGTGGGCACGACGTCGATGCACTCCACAAAGTCCTGCCGCACCTGGCCTGGCGCGGCCGACGGGTCGCACACGATGAAGGGCACGCGCTGCACGGGCTCGAAGAAGTACTCCTTCTCGCCCAGCCAGTGGTCACCCAGAAAGTCGCCGTGGTCGGCGGTGAAGACGATCAGGGTGTCGTCCAGGCGCCCGAGTTCGCTGAGCGCGGCCATGAGCCGGCCCATCTGGTCGTCGATCTGCTTGACCAGCCCCGCGTACACCGGCCGCACGGTGCGCCAGACCTCGTCACGCGCAAAGCTTTGCGACTCCTCCAGCCGCTGGTAGGCGGCATGCACGGGGTGCGGGTTCTGGCGCTCGGCCTGGCCGTGCACGGGCGGGGCCACCTCATCGGCGCTGTAGAGGGCGTGGTAAGGCGCCGGGGCTTTGTAGGGCCAGTGCGGCTTGATGTAGGACAGGTGCAGCACCCAGGGCTGCTCGCCGCGAGTGCGGATGAAATCGATGGCGCGACTGGTGAGGTAGGCGGTCTCGGAATCCTCCTCGCGCACGCGGGCCGGCAGGCCGGCGTTGCGCAGCAGCCAGCCGTTGGCCGGCTGGCCGTCCGGGCCGACGCTGCCGATCACGTGGTCGGTCCACGGCCGCTCGCTCGTATAACCGCGTGCCAACAGGTGGGCGCGATAGGGGCTGTCGGCCGCCATCTCAAAGTGGCCGTCATAGCGCTCCACGGGCGTGAAGCCCCCTTCGAGGAAGCGGGTGCGCGCCGCGGCATCGCCCAGCTCCAAGCCTCGCTCCTGCAGCGCGGCGCGGTGGGGCACCACGTGGGTCTTGCCCAGCAGCGAGCACTCCAAACCTGCGGGGGCCAGGTAGTCCCCCAGGCTCAGCTCGTCCAACGGCAGTGGCACACGGTTCCAGGTGACCCGGTGCGACACCGGGTAGCGGCCGGTGTAGAACGAAGTGCGCGAGGGCCCGCACACCGCCGAGGTGACGTAGGCGCGGTCAAAGCGCGCGCCCTGCGCCGCCAGGCGGTCGATGTGCGGCGTGGTCAGCGCGCCCGAGCCGCCGTAGCAGCCCAGGTGGTCGGCGCGCAGCTGGTCGCACATGACGAACAGCACGTTGCGGACCTTGCGCCCGTGGCGCACCTGGACCGGGCCGGGTTCGTTCGAAGAATGGGCAGCCATGGCGGGCCTTGGCAGGAAGGCGCTCAGCGCCGGTAGTCGGTGGTTACGGTCAAGCCGGCGTCGACCTCGCGGCGCAGCGCGGCAAGCACGGTGCGCGCCACACGGGGGTCGATGCGCGAGCGCTTGCGGTCCTGCCGCGTGCGCTCGCGTACTGTCGCAGACAAGATCTCGGGCGGCCCGGTCAGCGCCTGGGCGTCGCACTGCGTCTCGCAAGCCCGCTGCAGCAGCCACATCGCAAAGAAACCCGTGGGCACATCGGGCCCGCAGGTCAGCAGCCCGTGGTTGCGCAGAATCATCATGTGGCGCTGGCCGAGGCTGGCCGCCAGGCGCTCCATCTCGCCTTCATGCACCGAGACGCCCTCGAACGGGTGGTAGGCCACCTCGTCGGTCAGCATGGCGCCGTAGAAGCTGTCGTGCGACAGGCCCTCGGCCTTGCAGGCCACGGCCATGCCCTCGCGTGTGTGGGTGTGCAGCACGACATGGGCGTCGTCGCGGTGGCGGTGCACGGCGCCGTGCACCACGAAACCCGCCGCGTTGACGGGCCAGGGCGTGGGGCGCGCAGGGCGCCCATCCAGATCGATCAGCACCAGGTTGGAGGCCGTCACCTCGTCGTAGCGCAGGCCGAAGGGATTGATGAGGAAGTGCCGCGCCGGCCCGGGCACGCGGGCGGTGATGTGGTTGAAGATCAGGTCGCACCAGCCCAGGCGGTGCACTACGCGGTACAGCCCGGCGAGCTCGATGCGCCGCGCCCATTCGTCTTGCGGGATGCCGGCCGGCGGCGCGACCCCGGCGTTGCAGGCGTCGTAGGCGTCGGCCGTTGCGGCCTCAGCTGGTGGTGTCATGGGGCTTCTCGTCAAAGTTGGGGGGCGCCAGCGCAGATCCCTGCTGCACTCTGCGGCACGGGCCAGGTCGCGCACGAGGCGGGTCGTGGGCATGGGCACGCGCAGACGCTCGGCCAGCTCCAGCGGAGCGTCGGCGATGGCGCCGAGTTCCAGCGGCCGGCCGAGGTCGAAATCCTGCAACATGGACGTGCGAAAGGCGCCCAGGCGTTGACCCACGGCGATGCGCGCCTGCACATCCATGGGGAAGCGAACGCCCAGGCCAGCGCCCAGAGCCATGATCTCGAGCATGACCGTCTCCACCAAGGCCCGCAGTCCGGGCTCGGCAAAGAGCCGATCCAAGGTGGCACCGCTGACCACCGACAGCGGGTTGGAGGACCCATTGCCCACCAGCTTGGACCAGACTTCGTCGCGGATGGACGGGTGCACCTGCGTGGGCAGCCCGCCAGCTTCCAACAGCGCCGCCAGTGCCGTGGCGCGTGGGCTGAGGCTGCCGTCGAGTTCGCCCAGGGTCAGGCGGCCATCGCCCGCTTGCCGGATCCAGCCCGGCGCCACCACCTCTGCGCCCAGGTGCACGACCGCACCGAGCACCTGGCAGGCTGGCAGGGACTGCCAAAGACGCCCCCCCGGATCGACACCTTCTATCGGGCCGGCATGGGGCCCCTTGACCCCGTGGAACAGCCACCAGGGCAGCCCATTGACCAGCGGCACGACGGTGGTGTGCGGGGAAATCAGCGGCGCCGCAGCCGCCAGGGCGCCGGGCAGGTCCTGGGCCTTGACGGCCAGCAGCAGCACTTCACAAGGTGGCTCGCGGCCCAGACCGGCGCCGAGGTCGACCACCGGCACCTTCAGGCGCTCATCGAGCTCGCCCACGGACAAGCGCAAGCCTTGTGCCCCGATCGCGGCCAGGGCCGCACCCCGCCCCACCAGACTCACGTTGGCACCAGCCCGCGCCAGGCGCCACGCCACGACGCCGCCGATGGCGCCGGCGCCGAACACCACAATCCGCTGTGACATCAATGCCGACCCTCAGAGCCTGTGAATTATTCCGGCGCGTCCGAGCGGGCGGCCCAAAGGGTGTCGATCTAGGCGCAAAGCACAGCCGTAGCTCGGGCTACTGCGAGCATTTGCAACGACGAGTGACGCCGTTTGGGGCGTACGAGCGGGTGTGCGGGGATATTTCACAGGCTCTTAGTCCAGCTTGATACCCAGCGTCTTGATGACGCGCTCGAAACGTTGGCCGTCTTCCTTCATCTCCGCGGCCATGGTCTTGGGCGAGCTGGTGAACATGGTCAGGCCCCGGGCTTCATAGACCTTCTTGAACTCGGGCGTGGCCACCGCCACCAGGGCCTGGCTGATGCGCTCCACCAGCGCGTCCGGCGTGCGGCCTGGCGCGAAGAAGGAGAACACCGTGGACGGGATGCTGCCAGCCTTGCCCCCGGCCTCCACGATGGTAGGCACGTCCGGCAGATAGGCCGCACGCCGCTCGTCGCCCACGGCCAGCACGGCCACGGGCTTGCTCTGGGTCAAGCGCTGCGCGGACAGGCCCCCCGTCATGATGGCCTGTACCTCACCGCTGAGCACGCCGTTCATGGCGGGGGCCATGCCGTTGTAGGGGATGTAGTTCAGGCTGATGCCCTCGGACTGCGCCGCCATTTCCATGCCGATGTGGTTGACGTGGCCGTTGCCGGCGATCGCCACATCCACCTTCTTGGGGTTGGCCTTGGCGTAGGCCACGAAGTCACGCCAGGTCCGAGCCTGGAACGTGGGGTTCACCACCACGAACAGGCGCACACCGGCCATGTCGGTCACGGGCTTGATCTGAGACGCGGTGTCGTAGGGCAGCTTGCTGTAGAGCAGCGGATTGGTCACCACCGCCAGACGGTCCACCATGAGCAGGGTGTTGCCGTCACCCGGCGCCTTGGCCACCACCTCGGTGCCGATGATGGAGTTGGCGCCGGGGCGGTTCTCCACGATGACGTTCTTGCCCGAGGCCGCGCTCAGGCGCTGGGCCACGTCGCGCGCCAGCACGTCGGGCTCGGCCCCGGGAGGGTAGGGCACGATGATGCGCGTGTCCGCGCTGGGCCAGGCCTGGGCGGCGGCGGGCACCGGGGCCATGCTGGCCACGCACAGCGTGAGGGCGCAGCCGAAGACGGAGGTCAGAGCTGAAAGGGCAGCGAAAGGCTTCATGAGCGATCTCCTCAAGAGTGAGACAGGGGCGGGTGAGCGGGTGAGAACGGAGCGGGAAGGTGGCGTGAAGGTGGGGGGAAGGCAAGGGGACGTTAGCGAGCTTGCGGTGCCGAGGTCAAGCAGCGGCCAACGTGGGCGTGGATGACGGTGTGGCTGACGGCGTGGGTGGGTGTGCAGAGGTTGCGGGCCGATCGCCGGGGGCGGACCCAGCCTCGGCCGGCGGCACCCACTGGGCGCAGAACGCCGACAGGTCACGCACCAGCGTCTGGGCCGAGCCGAGCGCCGCGACCATGCGGTCGGGGCGGATCAGCACCCAGTCGGCGCCGCAGGCGTTGAACCACAGGTGCAGGCCGTTCTCCACATCCTCCACCAGCGCAGCCCCCGTGGGCGGCGCGGCCTTCATCTGCAGGGCCTGCAGGCTGCGGCTGCGGGAGGCTGCCACGCTGCGGCAACCCAACTGCTGGAGCCGACTCCGCAGGTCTGGCGGCAGCGTGGCGTGCAGGTCCTGCTGCCAGCTCAGCAGCGCAAAGCCGGTGCCCAGCACCTCGTCGAGCTTGACCACGCTGCCGTCCAGACGCTCCACCGGAGGCTGCACGAACATGCGGCCCACCCGGTCGTCCAGGCGGGCGCTGTGCGCCTTCTGGATCACGCCCTGGGTGATGCGCGGCATGGGCTTGAACTTCATCTGCAACACGTAGTCGCGCACGCTGGGCAGGTCCTTCACCGCGAGCATGAAGCGGTCGCGCAGCCAGGCCAGCACCGGGTTGGTCACCGACAGGGCAGCACCAAACAGGTCAGCCAGCTCGATCATGGCCTGGGCGTGGCGCTGGCGCTCGTCGTGGTAGCTGGCCAGCGCTTCGGGCCGCAGCCGCCCCTGGTGAATCCAGGCCAACTTCCAGGCCAGGTTGAAGGCGTCGCGCAGGCCCGCGTTCAGGCCCTGGCCGATCCAGGGCGGCGTGATGTGGGCGGCGTCGCCCGCCAGCGCCACACGGCCCTGTACGAAGGAGCGCGCCACGCGGGAGTTGTGGGTGTAGACACGCGCCCGGATGACGTTCAAGCGCGAGGGGTCGGCCACATGCCGGCCCAGCAATTCACGCACCTTGGCCGGCGCCAGCATCTGCTCGCCGTCCTCACCCGGAAACAACATGAACTCCCAGCGGCGCAGGCCGTAGGGCAGGCGCAGGCAGACGTAGGGGCGCTTGGGCTCGCAGTGCAAGGCGGTGTAGGGCGCATCCAGCGGGTCCTGGTCGCACTCGATGACGACCCACTTGCGCGGGTGGGTCTTGCCGTCGAAGGGGATGCGCAGCAAGCTCTCGCGCACCGCGCTGCGGCCGCCGTCGGCGCCCACCACGAAGCTGGCGCGCACCGTGCGCTCGCCGCCCTCGGCCGCGCGCAGCGTGGCGCTCACGCCCCGGGTGTCCTGCACAAGGGCCACCAGCTCGGTGCCCAGCTCCAATGTCACGCTGGGGAATCGCGCCAGCCCCGCGCGCAGCGCCTGCTCGCCCAGCGGCTGCGAGAACAGGTTGCGCCGGCACCAGCCGAACTCGCGCGTGGAAGGCAGGATCTCGGCAAAGCACTGCTTGCGCGCAGAGTACATGCGCAGCGGCACGTTCTGGATCATGTCCTTCAACAGGGCCTGCGCCACACCGGCAGCCTGGAAGGTGCGCATCGCCTCGTCGTCCAGCCCCACGGCACGCGGGTAATCCAGGATCTCGGGACTGCGGTCGATGACCAGAGCCGGCACGCCATAAGTGCCCAGCAGGTTGGCGATGGTCGCGCCCACCGGCCCGGCGCCCACGATCAGCACCGGGACCTGCGGCATGCCCAGGGTCTGGGTCATGATGCGGCGCCCGACCCTGCTGCGGCACGGCCTGCGCCAGGGGCAGCGTCGGCCTCGGTTGAACCAGAGGGTGCGCCAGCGTCGGCGGCCTCTTCCAGCAGGAACTCGCGCGCCACCCGGTGAAAGACCTCAGGCTGGTCGTCGTGCACATAGTGCCCGGCGTCGGCAATCTCCATCCAGCGCAGGCGCGGGTTGGCCTCGGCCATGGCCTGCGCCATGGCCGGCTGCAGGTAGTCGGAGCGGCCGCCGCGCACCACCAGGGTGGGGCAGGCCAGGGCGCGCACATGCGGGGCGAGATCCACCACCTGCGCGGGGTCGGGGTTCAGGCGCACGGCGGCGATGCCGGCGAGGTCGTAACGCCAGATGAAGCCGGTTCCTTCTTCGGCGCGGAGCGGGCGCAGCATCTCCTGCAGGCGCTGCTGGCGCGCGGCCTCGGGCACGCTGGGCCGCAAGGCGCGCATGTAGGCGCTGGCGGCCTCCCAGCTCTCAAAGCCCGCGGGCGTCTGTTCCAGCTCCCGCTTGATGCGGCCCGCACCTGGTGAGTGTTCGAAGGCGCCGGGCCCGGCATCCTCGATCAGCAGGCGCCTCACGCGCGTCGGGTAGGTGCTGGAGAAGACGATGGCGTTGATGCCGCCCATGGAGTGGCCCAGCAGGTCAAAGCGCGCCAGGCCCAGCTGGTCGGCCACCGCCAGCAGGTCGGCCACGTAGGTGGCGGTGACGTAGCGGCGCTGCGGATCCCAGTCGCTGCGGCCCCGGCCGCGCTGGTCGAAGGCGATGACGCGCCGCTGCGGTTGCAGCGCCTGCGCCACGTGCACAAAGGTCTCGGCGTAGCCGCGGATGCCGTGCAGCATCACCACCGCCGGCGCGTCGGGTACGTTCGGCTCGCCCCACTCGGTGACGGCGATGGACAGGCCGTCCACCTGCAGTGTGTGCTCGGTTCGGCGGGTCATGGAAGGAACCTCACACCAAGCCGTCCTCGCCGCGAATCTCGCTGGCCTTCAAGCCGCCCAGTCGGGCCTGCAGGCGCCCGCGCGTGGCAAAGGCCCAGATCACGATCAGCTCGTCGCGGTTGGGCGCGTCGGGGAATGTCACCGTCACGGTGTCGTAGTGCGAGCGCACGTACAGCGCATCCTTGTGCGCCAGCGGCACGTCAATGGGCGTGCCCGGCCCGCCGCGTTTGCCAGAGGACGGCACCCAGGCCTTGCCTCCTCCCAGCGCCGCGCGCACTGGGTTGGCGGCGGGGTTGGTGAGCAGGGCATTGCCGTGCTCGTACTCGCCGTCCACACCCACCAGGCAGGCCTTGCCGTAGCTCTCGATGGGCTGGCCGGCAGCGGCCTCGCGGATGCGCCGGCCGAACTCCTCGCCCAGCAGCGGTGATGGTGTGATGAAGGACGACAGGTCGGCCTCGAAGCGGCCGGCAAAAGGGTTGTGCAGCGCCGCCGCGATGACGATCTTACGCAGCGGCACGCCGTCAGCCAGCGCGCCGGACTCGGTGGCCAGGGTGTCGTCCACCTGGAGAAACCACTTGCGGATGTGGTACGGGCCGAAGTTGGGGGTCTTCATGGATCGGGGCCTCGTGAATTCAGTTCGGTACCGCAAGGCGCATCACAGCGGCTGCAGGTCGATGGGGTTGCTGGGTGCGCCATGCAGGCCGAGCAGGCGCTTGCCTTCGGCATCGTCCTGCACGGTCTCGCAAAAGAACTCGAAGCGGTGACCATCAGGGTCGGTGAAGTACACGCCGATGCCCACGGCATGGTCGGTGGTCTTGACCACCGGCACGCCCTTGGCCAGCAGCATGCCGTACAGGCGGCGCAGCTCGTCCAGGCCGCCTTCGATCTCCAGGCCGTAGTGCTGCAGGTTGACGGTGCCGCGGCTGTGCTGACCATCGGCGCCGGGCTCAGCGCGGATCAAGGCGATGTCGTGGTGCTTGGTGCTGAAGGACAGGAACACCCACTGCGGCCCGCGTGCCGTCACCTGCATGCCCAGCACGTCCTCGTACCAAGGTGCGCTGGCGTAGGGGTCCTTGACGAACAGGGCGATGTGGGTGCGGCGGATGCGGGGGACGATGCGCGGCGCGGTGACTGAACTGTTCGCGTCTGGCGCAGCAGGCTCGGGAAGGTTGGCCGACAGGGCGCTCATGGCTTGCACGCTTTAAGGCCGTTCACTGCGTTCAGGCGATCGACTGCGCATGCGCCGTCACCGGCGCGACGAAGGGCGTCCAGGCCACGGCGGTGATCTCGCTGAAGTCGCGCCACTCCTTGAACCAGCTGCGCCCACCGTCCATGGAGCGGAACAGGTGGCCGTACTTGGTGCCGGCAAAGACCAGGCGGGAGTCGGCCGCGTGCACGCCGAAGGCCCAGAAGGTGGAGTTGGGGGCTGTGTGCTGGATCGCCGGAGCCCAGGTGCGGCCGCGGTCTGCAGACCGGTAGATGCGGCTGCGCGTGCCCGGGGTGGCGTCGCCGATGGCGATCAGCAACGTGTCGGGTTCGTCCAGCACCGGCTGCACGGTGCGCGTGTAGTACATGCCGTCAAAGCGCGGCCGTGAGGCCTCGCCCGCCCAGCTGGCGCCGCCATCGGTGCTGGTGTAGACCGAGTTCACCGTGAGCACCAGGTGGGTCTTGGGGTGGGCCGCACTGGCCGGCAGGATGCTGATGGCGTGGATGTCGGGGCTGGCGATGCTGCTCTGCTCATGGTCCACGCGCTGCCAGGTGTCGCCCAGGTCGCGGCTGCGCCAGGCGCCTCCTTCCTCGATGCCGAACCAGGCCTCGCGGCCGTCAT
>JBAXYD010000076.1:0-18638 GCA_037127635.1 Betaproteobacteria bacterium
GGTCCGCCGTCTCCAGGTTCTGCACCTGCGCCGTCGTCAGCCCCGCCACCTGCGCTGTGGTCAGCGCCTGCATCTGCGCCGTGCTCAGCGCCTGCAGGTCCGCCGACTCCATGGCCGCCAGGGCCGCTGTTGTGATCGCACGAACTCCCGCAGTTGATATGTACTGGATCTGAGAGGTCGTCAGATAGGCGATCTGCGTGCTCGAAAACGCTGCCCAATCCTCTGTTGAAAAGCTGGAAATGGAAGCACTGGTCAGCGCAGCGATCTGCGTACTGGACAGATAAGGAACAAACGTAGCCATGGTGATGTCCTATCTCTCTCGGTTAACCGGCCACTTGAATCGTCAGCGCAGATTGGGCTCATCCGATCATTTCGATCGCCCCCAACCTTGCGGCAGCCAATTTTCAAGATGGCAATACCTTATCCCTGAGCCAAGGCACCTTGCCCTTTAGACCGGAGACGTCATGTCGGCATTTTCGGCAGCACTTGCCTGGACTTGAGAGCAAATTGATGAATGCACCCAAAAACCAGGGTAAATACCTATAAAGTCGACCCACGCTTAATTAGAGCGTCCCACCGAAAGAAGGAAGAGCGAGAGAAGACAGCCTTCTTGTGATCAATTCGGTTTCTGGCTGCTGGGGGGGAGGACTCTGACGCATCAAGGGCACCGCATCGTCCTGTTCTTCACAGCGACCCACCCTACCCTACCAACCCACTCCTGATCGCGTAAACAGTCAGCTCGGCGTTGTTGGCCAGGCTCAGCTTTTCCAGCACACGGGCCCGGTAGACCGAGACGGTCTTGGGCGACAACATCAGTTCTTCGGCGATGTCCGACAGGCGCTTGCCCGAGGCGATCATCACAAGGGTCTGCAACTCCCGGTCTGACAAGCGCTCGTGCGCCGACTCCGACGGCGGCGCGGTAAGACTTTCCACCAGCATCTGCGCGATCTCGGGTGTGACGTACTTGCGCCCCTGCGACACGGTGCGCACGGCCTGAACCAGTTCCTGCGGATCGCCGCCCTTGTGCACATAGCCCGAAGCACCGGCGCGCAAGGCGCGGATGGCGTACTGGTCTTGCGGGTACATGCTGACGATGAGCACGCGCACAGCGTTCCCCTCGTCCTTGAGCACCTGCAGCACGTCCAGACCGCTGCGCCCGGGCAGGTTGATGTCCAGCACCAGCACGTCGCAGCGCTGGCCTCTCATCAAGGCGCGAAGCTCGCCGTATTCCGAGGCCTCGCCCACCACGCGGATGTCAGTGGCGTCCGAAAGCGTGTCGCGGATGCCGCGCCTGATCAGCGCATGGTCGTCGCACAGGATCACCTCGATCATCGTCGCCTCCTTGCCTCAGCCCCAGGACTCGTTGTCACCAGGGCATGCGCCAGTGGGGGTGCCTTCTGCCTGCGCCGCCTGCTCTGCCCGCACGGCCAGGTCCAGCGGAACCGACAGCATGAGCATGGTGCCTGCCGGGCTGCTGGACAGATCGATCCAGCCGCCCACGGTGCCGGCACGCTCGTGCAGGCCCCGGATGCCGAAGCTGCGTGCCTTGGCCAAGGCACCCTCGTCCAGGCCGCGGCCGTTGTCCACGATCTCAAGCGACAGCACACCGTGCGACAGCGACAGGTCCACGGTGACGCGTGAGGCCTGCGCGTGCTTGCTGACGTTGGTCAGCGCCTCCTGGACGGTGCGGTAGGCCACCAGCGGCACGCCCGGCGGCAGCGCGGGCAACGCCTCGTGGCTGGTGCGAAAGACGGTGGTGATGCCGTGGCGCTGCTCGAAACTGCGGGTCATCCATTGCAGCGCCGCCACCAGGCCCTGTTCCAGAATGGCGGGCCGCAAGTTGTGCATGATGCGCTGGCTGGCCTCGATGGCGTGGGTCACGGTGTCCATGGCCGAGGCCACGCGCTGCACCAATTCAGGCTCCTTCACGCGCCGTGCCATCCAGGCGAGGTCGAACTTCAGCGCGGTGAGAGAGCCGCCCACGTCGTCGTGGATCTCGCGCGAGATGGCACTGCGCTCGGTTTCGATGCTGGTCTGCAGATGCTGGGCCAGCTCCGACAGGCGCTGGCGCGAGTCGGCCAGATCGCGGTCCGCCTTCAGGCGGGCGCGCCGTGTCTCGCTGGCCTCGATGGCACGCTCCAGCGCCGGCGCCAGGCGCGCCAGGTTCTGCTTGAGCAGATAGTCGCTGGCACCGCTGCGCATGGCTTCCACCGCCATCGCCTCGCCAATCTCGCCTGAAACCAGGATAAAGGGCAGAACGAGGCCCGTGCTGCGAAACAGCGCCAAGGCGTCCAGCCCGGTGAATCCGGGCAGGTTGTAGTCCGAGATAATGGCGTCCCAGGGTTCGGCCAGCGCGGCCTCGAAGGCCTGCAGGTCGTCCACGCGCTTGAACTCGGCCTGAAGGCCGGACCGTCTGAGTTGCAGCACGGTCAGGGCGTGGTCGTCCTCGGAGTCCTCCAGGTGCAGGATGCGCAGCCGGCGCTGGGGCAGCGGCAAGCGCTCCAGCCGTACCCCCTGAGGGGTGTCATACGGCGCCGCCCCAAGGGCCTGGGCGGCAGCGCTCGCCGCAGGCCCGGCATCTGGCAAAGGTTCAGGGTTCACGGCTTGAAGTATCGCCGAGCCCCCGCACCGCCTCGGCTTGCGCTCTTACAGCGCCGCACTGCTGCGCAGGGACTCCACCACCGGCCGGCGCAGCACGCCGCGCAGGCCCCACCAGCCGGCCCCCCAGGCCAGCAGCGCACCGGCCACGGTGCCGGCCAGTGGCACCCAGGGGGTGGGGTTCCAGCTGAACTCGAAGGCATACAAGGCCAGCAGCCAGCCCACCGCAACGGCCACCAGCGAGGCCAGAAACCCGGCCAGCGCGCCCACGCCCAGCAATTCGGCCCGCTGCACCGTGGCGAGCAGGCGCCGGCTGGCCCCCATGGCGCGCATCAAAGCATATTCGCGCGCACGCGCCTCGCGTGTGGCGGTAACGGCGGCAAACAGCACCACCAGGCCGGTGGCCAGCGTGAAGCTGAACAGGAACTCCACGGCCCGGATCACCTGGTCCAGCACGCGCTGCACTTGCGCAATGGAGGCCGAGACGTCGACATTGGTGACGTTGGGAAAGGCCCGGCTGAGCGCGCTGTCGAAGCCGCGCTGCGGCGGGGCGCGAAACGCGCTGATCCAGGTGACCGGCAGCTCCGCCGGCATGGCCGAGCGCGGGAACAACACAAAGAAGTTCACCCGCATGGAGCCCCAGTCCACCTTGCGCAGGCTGGTGATGCGGCCTTCATACGGCTGGCCGGCGATGTCGAAGCCCAGCCGGTCGCCCAGCTTCAGCTCCAGGGTCTTGGCCAGGCCCTCCTCCACGCTCAGGCCATCGGCTTCTTCGGGCGTCCAGCGCCCGGCCACCACCGGGTTGCCACCGGGCAGCGTGGCCGCATGGCTGAGGTTGAATTCGCGCTCGACCAGGCGTTGCGCGCGCTCGCCCACGAAGGTCTGCGTCTGCACCGGCTGGCCGTTGAGCGTCACCAGCCGGCCGCGGATCATGGGGTACCAGTCGTAGCGCTGCACGCCGGCCTGCGCCAAGGCCTGGCGGAAGGCCGCCGTCTGGTCAGGCTGGATGTTGATGACGAAGCGGTCGGGTGCATCCGGCGGGGTGGCGCGGCGCCAACTGCCGATCAGGTCGGTGCGCAGCAGCACCAGCAGCACCAGGGCCAGCAGCCCCACGGCCAGCGCCGACACCTGCAGCACGGCATAGGCCGGCCGCGCCGTCACCTGCCGCGTGGCCAGCAGCAGCCAGCGCGGTGCGCCGGCTTCGGGCACCAGCCGCTTGAGCAGGCTCACCGCCGCCCAGGCCAGGCCGGCGAACAGGCCCACTGCCAGCGCGAACCCACCCACGGCAATGCCCCCGAGCAGCGGGTCGGCCGCCGCGCCCATCAGCAGCACGGCAAAGCCCAGCACGCCCACCAAGAGCACTGACAAGGAGGTGGCGCGCGGCAGGCCCAGGTCACGCCGGATGACGCGCAAGGGCGGCACACGCGAAAGCTGCAGCACGGGCGGCAGGCCGAAGGCCAGCAGCAGCGTCATGCCCACTCCCAGGCCGAACAGCGCCGGTGCGATGCCGGCCGGCGGCAGCGACGCACTGACCAGCCCGGCCAGCAGCCACACAAAGGCGTGGTGCACCGCCCAGCCCAGGGCAATGCCCACGGCACTGGCCATCAGGCCTACCAGCGCAAACTCGATGGCGTAGGCGCCGGCGATGCGCCGCTGCGGCAGGCCCAGCACCCGCAGCATGGCGCAGTCGTCCAGGTGGCGCTGGGCGAAATCACGCGCGCCGATGGCCACCGCCACGGCAGCCAGCAGCGCTGCCAGCAAGGCCACCAGGCGCAGGAACTTGTCGGCCCGGTCCAGCGTCTGGCGCATCTCGGGGCGGCCGCTTTCAAAGGAATCCAGCCGCAGGCCGCGCAGCGCCTCGGCGCGGATCTGCTCTTCCACCCGCTGGGTGAAGGCCTTGACTGCGGCATCCGGCCCCGCCACCGCCAGGCGCCAGGTGATGCGACTGGCCGGCTGCACCAGGCCAGTGGCGGGCAGATCGGCCTCGTTGAGCATGACGCGGGGGGCAAAACTCAGGAACCCGGCCCCCCGGTCAGGCTCCACCACGATGAGGCGCTCAATTCTGAAAGCCGCCTCACCCAGCAGCAGCGTGTCGCCCATGGCCAGGCCCAGAGATTCCAGCACTGCCTCATCCACCCACACCGTGCCGCGGGGCGGGCCGCCCGCGGCGGGCTGCACCACGCCGTCGGGTGCAGTCTTGACCTGCAACTGGCCGCGCAAGGGGTAGTTCGGGCTCACCGCCTTCACGGCCACCAGCCGCGAAGTGCCGCCCCGGGCCTCAGGCGCGCGCCCCATGCTGGGAAAGCCGGCGCTGGTGGCCGTCTGCAGGCCCAGGGCCTGCGCCTGCTGCGCCAGCCCGGGCGGGGCCGGCTGGTCGCTGGCCAGCACGGCGTCGCCGCCCAGCAGCTGACGGGCATCGCGCGCCAGACCGGCGTTCAGCCGGTCGGCAAAGAAGGCCACGGCGGTGAGCGCGGCCACGGCCAGCACCACGGCCAGGGCCAGCAGGCGCAACTCACCGGCCTGGAAATCGCGCCAGGTCTGGCGGACAGCCAGGCGCCAGAGGCGGGGCGGCTGCACGGAACGGGCCTGGGCGCGGGAGACGGGTCGGTTCAAGGGGGCCATGGGCAGAAGGTACCTCAGCGCCGCACGCTCGTCCGGTGCGGGGACAACTTGAGGGCACCGAGAAACGAATAAGGCGGTTTTTGACCCTCTTTTTCCGCTTATGCCCAGGCCTCAAGTCTTTGACACTGGCGTCGAGCCCCTGGTCCCAATGGTCACTGACCGGGCGAGGGACGCAAGTGAGTAAGGACTCAAAAAACGTCCCGTAACAACCCCAGGAAAGGAAACACCGTGGCACAGACAATCAACACCAACATCGCCGCGCTGAGCGCGCAGCGGTATCTCAACCGCAGCCAGTCGGACATCGCCAACGCGATGAGCCGGCTGTCCTCAGGCCTGCGCATCAACAGCGCCAAGGACGACGCCGCCGGTCTGGCGTCTGCCGAACGAATGACCACCCAGGTGCGCGGCTTGAACGTGGCTTCACGCAACACCAACGACGCGGTCTCTGTGGTGCAGACCGCCGAGGGTGCCTTGGGCAATGTGTCTTCGGTGCTGCAACGCATCCGCGAGTTGGCTGTGCAGTCAGCGAACGCAAGCTACTCCGCCAGCGACCGCGTCGCGCTCAACAACGAAGCCCAGGAGTTGATCTCCGAGGTGCAACGGCTGAGCAGAGACACCGAATTCAACGGCGTGAAGTTGCTGGACGGCAGTTTCACGGCACAGACCTTCCAGGTGGGGGCCAACCAAGGGCAGCAGCTGACGATCGACTCGGTGACCGACACGCGGATCAGCGCGCTGGGTCTGGCCAAGCTGGATCTGTCCGGTACAGCCATGGGCAAGGCGGCCACAGCCGCCACGAGCGTACCAACCAGCCTGGTGACAGCACAGAGTGGTCTGATCTTGGAAACGGCCGGAGGGAAGAGCCAATCCATCAGCTGGTCGGCGGAAACGACAGCGGCAGATATCGCCAAGCTCATCAACGATAACGCGGGCCCTAGCGGCGTGCGGGCTGAGGCAGCCAATTCAGCCACGCTGACAGGCCTGACTGCCGCGGGTACGGTGTCGATGACGCTCAATGGCAAGGCCGTGTCGGCGGAGCTGAAAACCACCGGGGACATGACTGCGCTGATCAACGAAATCAACGGCGCCGGCGCCGGCGTGACTGCCACCTTTGCCTTCCCACCAGCCAAGGACGGCATCTTGCTGACATCCTCCGACGGGTCGGACATCACGATGCTCGATTTCACCAGTTCTGCGACTCCGGCCGCGTCAGTCACGGTTAAAGGCCCCAAGGATGACAACCTTACCGCACAAACGCTCACTTCAGGCGGATCCAACTCCACCCGGATCACCGGCACGGTGGAGTTGAGCAGCACCAACGGCGCCATCAAATGGACTGGAGCAGAAACGACCGGAACCGGGGCATCTGCAGTCGGTAACGTATTCGATTCGGCCAGCGGCGACACCCCGTTCAAGTCAATCGGCACGGTGGACCTTTATACCGCCGAGGGCTCCCGGGCTGCACTGAGCGTCATTGACGGCGCGCTGGAGCAGATCAACGTGGGCCGCTCTGAACTGGGCGCCAAGCAAAACCGCTTGGAAGCGCTGCTCTCCAACATCGACACCATGAGCGAGAACTTCGTGACCGCCCGGGGGCGTTTGATGGACGCCGACTTCGCCAAGGAAACCGCTGCCCTGTCGCGCGCCCAGATCCTGCAGCAGGCCGGCACCGCCATGCTGGCGCAAGCCAACGCCCTACCGCAGCAGGTGCTGCAGTTGCTCAAGGGCTGAGTGGGCCGAAGGGCTGAAGGGCTGACCCCGGCCCGGCCCGCAGGGCTGGCGCCCTGAACCTGCCGTTCACTCAGGCTGAAACCGCCAGCTTCTGCGGGCGGTTCTAATTCCAGGCATGGTCACCGTTTCCCCCATGCCCAGCCTGTTCATCTCCCACGGCTCGCCCATGACGGCGCTGGAGCCCCGCGAGGCGGGGGCTTTCATGCAGCGCCTGGGCCCGGCCATCGAACAGGCGTTCGGGCGGCCCCGGGCCGTGCTGGCGGTGTCGGCCCACAGCCTCACGCGCGAACCGGTGCTGCTGGCCAGCGCCCGCCACCAGGCGGTCTACGATTTCGGCGGCTTCGACCCGCGCTTGCGCACGCTGCGCTACGACGCGCCGGGCGCGCCCGCGTTGGCACACCAGGCGCAGGCGCTGCTGCGCGAAGCCGGCCTGCCCTGCAATGTGCTGGATGAGGGCGGCCTGGACCACGGCATCTGGACACCGCTGCGCTATCTGTTTCCACAGGCCGACATCCCCGTGCTGCCCCTGGCCTGGCCGCCGCAGTGGTCCCCAGCGCAGATGTACGCCCTCGGTCAGGCGCTGGCCCCGCTGGCCCACGAAGGCGTACTGATCCTGGGCAGCGGCAGCCTCACGCACAACCTGCAGCGCGTGTTTGCTGGTGGCCTGAGTGACATCGACCAGCCTGCCACTCCCGAGAGCACCGCGTTTCGGCAGTGGTTTGCCCAGCGCGCCGAGGCCGGCGATCTGCCCGCCTTGCTGGACTACCGCCGCCAGGCGCCCCATGCCGAGTTGATGCACCCCACCGACGAACACCTGCTGCCGTGGTTCGTGGCGGCCGGGGCCGGGGCCGGGGCTGGTGGAGCGTTGCGCATCCACGCCAGCCTGACCTATGGGGATCTGGCGATGGATGCCTACGCCTTTGGGGCAGGATCGGCGCTGCTGGCCAAGCGGGCGGGGTGATGGGGCGGGGTGACGGGGCGGGGTGACGGGGCGGCCAGGCTGGGTGAGCGAAACCCGCGTCAGCAGGTACCGAAACCGATGCCCTGGGCCTTGAGGTAGCGGCGGTAGGCGGCGCTCAGGCGGTCGGCCGCGCCCATGGCCTCGCCGCCGGACAGCGGCAGCGCCTTGGGTTGCTGGCTTTCCAGCACAGGCTGGTCCTGGGCAAAGATGGCCACCTGGAAGTCGCGCAGGGTCTCGGCCGGGGTCTCGGTGTCGGTGGTGTACTGCGCAAACCAAAGCCGGCAGGAATCGGGCGTCAGCGGGCAGGCCCAGATGACATAGCTGTCCTGCGGCCCGCCGGCTTCGCCGCGCTTGGTCAGCAGGGCCGCATAGGGGTTCAAGACCTCGTAGCGGTAGTCCACCCACGCGCCCTCGGTGGCGCTGGCGCTGGCGCGCGGCTGCCAGGCGCGGTAGTGCTCGATGACGGGCCGCCCGTCCTCGGTGTGGGTCACCTCATAGGGCGGCACCTCCGGGTGGGCGGCGTCGCCCAGCCAACCTTCGTGCACGAAAGCGAAGTGCGAGGTATCCAGGAAGTTCTCCACCGCTCGCGGGGCGCTGGTGGCCACATCGAACGGGCCGTAGACCAGACGGCGCGCCGGCAGATGGGACAGTTCAGGCGGCTCGTGTGCTGCGTGACCCGACAGATCGCACCACAGCAGCCCATGCGACTGCCGCACCCCAAACCGCTGGGCCGCGCTGGAGGCCGGGGGGATGAAACCGGGCGTGGCCGGCACCACGGCGCAGGCGCCCAGGGCATCGAACTGCCAGCCGTGGTACGGGCACTGCAGGCGGCCCTGCGCCAGGCGGCCCAGGGACAGACGGGCACCGCGGTGCGGGCAGCGGTCGGCCAGCAGCACGGGCTCACCCTGGGCGGTGCGCCACAGCACCAAGGGCTGCCCCAGCAGTTGCAAGGCCTGCGGTGCGCTGGCGCCGTCGCCGTCCAGCGCCACCGGCCACCACCAGGCCTGCTCACCCACGGAAGTCACCCACGGAACTCTCCCACTGAAGTCACCCCTCGAAGCAAAATCTTGAGGCCCAAACTTGAAACCAGGCGTCACCGCTCCATGGAAAACGCCGCCGGGCCCAGGGCACACGGCGGCGTCAGATCGCCCGAAGGCGCAGCGGCTTACTTGCCGCTCGGCACCTTGCCTTCCACGCCCTTGACGTAGAAGTCGATCTTGTCCTTCCAGGCTTGGTCAGCCTTGGCGTCCTTGGCCAGACGCTCCTTGCCGGTGTTGTCGACGATCGGGCCGGTGAAGACCTCGAAGGTATCGCCCTTGAGGCCGGCCTTGATCTCCTCCACGCGCTTCTTGGCGTCTTCAGGCACCACGTCGGCAATCTTGACCAGGTCGTTCAGGCCTTCCTTGACGCCCCAGACGGTGCGCTCGGTCTTCCAGGTGCCGGCCTTGAGTTCCTCGATGGCCTTGATGTAGTAAGGGCCCCAGTTGGCGATGGCCGAAGCCAGGTGCGCCTTCGGGCCGAAGGCGCTCATGTCGCTGTCCCAGCCGAAGGCGTACTTGCCGTTCTTCTCAGCCGTCTGCAGCACGGCGGTGGAATCAGTGTTCTGCAGCAGCACGTCGGCCTGCTGGTTGATCAGGCTTTGCGCGGCCTCGCTCTCCTTGGGCGGGTCGAACCAGGTGTTCACCCACACGACCTTGGTCTTGATCTTGGGGTTGACGCTCTGCGCGCCCAGCGTGAAGGCGTTGATGTTGCGCAACACCTCAGGAATGGGGAAAGAACCGACGAAGCCCAGGGTGTTGGTCTTGGTCATCTTGCCCGCGATGACGCCGGCCATGTAGGTGTCGTGATAGAAGCTGGCGTCATAGATGCGCAGATTCGGCGCGGTCTTGTAGCCGGTGGCGTGCTCGAACTTCACGTCTGGGAACTCGCCGGCCACCTTCAGCATGGCGTCCATGTAGCCGAAGGACGTGGCGAAGATGATCTTGTTGCCCTGGGTGGCCAGGTCGCGGATCACGCGCTCGGCGTCAGCGCCCTCAGGCACCTTCTCGACGATGGTGGTCTTGATGCCATCACCGAACTTGGCCTCCACGGCCTTGCGGCCCAGGTCGTGCGCAAAAGACCAGCCAGCGTCGCCCACGGGGCCGACATAGATCCAGGCGGCCTTGATGGGCTCGGGCTTGGCAGCGGCAGCCGCCGGCGCCTCGGCCTTCTTGGGCTCTTCCTTCTTGCCGCAGCCCACCATAAGGGCGGAGGCAGCGAGGGCGGACACGCCGGCCCACTGGACGAGGCGGCGTTTGAACAGATCGGTCATGGATGAGGCTCCGGGGTAAGGGTTGAGGAAGGAGGAAAAACACAGGCCGCAAACAGTGTGCGCGCAAGGTGGCCACAAGCCCCCCCAAAGCAGCCCACAAGTCATTGAGCCAAGTTGGTTCATTTGATCCGTTCGCCCTGAGCTTGTCGAAGGGCTTCGACAGGCTCAGCCCGAACGGAAGTTCAAGACCATGGGCGCTGAACCCATGAAAAGACTCTAAATTATGAATCGCTTGGAACAGCCTGCAAGCCCGCAGGGCTTGTTCAGGATCCGGGATGGAACGGGCGGCCCAAGGAAGCCGGCATGTTGATGCGAATCCACAACGGATTGCGGCTGATGAGCGCCAGCACCACGATGGTGGCCAGGTAAGGCAGCATCGCCAGCAGCTGGCTGGCGATCTCCACGCCCTGCCCTTGCAGGTGGAACTGCAGCATCGTCACGCCACCAAACAGGTAGGCGCCCAGCAGCACCCGCGCCGGGCGCCAGGTGGCGAAGGTGGTCAGCGCCAGCGCGATCCAGCCACGGCCCGCCACCAGGCCCTCCACCCACATGGGTGCGTACACCACCGACAAGAACGCCCCGGCCACGCCACACAGCGCGCCGCCAGCCACCACGGCCGCCAGGCGGATGCGCCGCACGGGGTAACCCAGGGCGTGCGCAGACTCCGGGCTCTCACCCACCGCACGCAGCACCAGGCCGGCACGGGTGCGGTACAGGAACCAGGCCACGCCCAGCACCAGCGCCAGCGTCACCCAGGCCATGGGGTGCTGGCGGAAGAAGGCCGTGCCAACGAAGGGCAGGTCGGCCAGAAAAGGCACCTCGAAGGCCTCGCGATCGGCCAGCTTCTTGCCCACCAGGCCCAGGCCGACGAAGGCCGACAGCCCGGCGCCGAACAGGGCCAGGGCCAGGCCCGTGGCGTACTGGTTGGTGTTCAACCAGATGACCAGCCAGCCGAACGCGGCCGCGGCTGCGGCGCCGGCCAGGGCACCAGCAGCAAAGGCCGCCACGTCGCTGCCCGTGGCCAGCGCGGTGGCAAAGCCCGCCACGGCGGCCATCAGCATCAAGCCCTCGGCACCCAGGTTCAAGACACCGGCCTTCTCGTTGAGCAGCAGGCCCAGGCCCGCCAGAGCCACCGGCGTGCCGGAAGCCACGGCAGCCGCCAGCAGCAGCGCAAGTTCGTTCATGTGCGCCCCCCCGCGCCCGTGGCAGGCGGCCCGGCTGCAGCCGCCACGGCGCGGTTGCCACCCGTGCGCCAGCGCAGCCGGTAGTTCACCAGGGTGTCACAGGCCAGCAACAGGAACAGCAGCAGGCCCTGGAACACCCCTGTCAGGGCGTTGGGCAGGCCGACGCGCGACTGCGCCAGCTCACCGCCGATCAGCAGCATGGACAGCAGCACGCCCGCGAACATCACCCCCACCGGGTGCAGCCGCCCCACGAAGGCCACGATGATGGCGGTGAAACCGTAGCCAGTGGACAGATAGGGCGTAAGTTGACGCACCGGACCAGCCACCTCCATCGCCCCGGCCAGCCCGGCCATGCCGCCGGACAGCAGCAGCGTGGTCCACAGGGCGCCGCGCGAAGAAAAGCCTGCGTAGCGCGCGGCGTCGGGCGCCAGGCCGCCCACCTGCAACTGGTAGCCGCGCCAGGAGCGGAACATGAACAGCCAGAACACCGCCACCGCCACCAGCGCGAGCACGAACCCCCAGTGCAGCCGCATGCCGCTGGCCAGCGCCGGCAGCCAGGTGCTGGCGTCGAAGGTGCGCGTCTGCGGAAAGTTGAAGCCCTGGGGGTCCTTCCACGGCCCGAAGACCAGGTAGTTCAGCAGTTGCTGCGCCACGTACACCAGCATCAGGCTGACCAGGATTTCGTTGGCGTTGAAGCGGTCTCTCAGCAACGCCGTCAGGCCCGCCCATGCCATGCCGCCCACCACACCGCCCAGCAGCACCAGCGGCGCGTACACACCACGCGGCCCCGTCCAGCCGGCATTGCTCATCCACAAGGCTACGCCACCGCCCACGATGGCCCCCAGCACGAACTGGCCTTCGGCACCGATGTTCCAGACATTGCTGCGAAACGATACCGACAGACCCAGCGCGCACAGGATCAGCGGCGTGGCCTTGAGCATGACCTCGGTGAAGGGCCGCAGGCCGTTCAGCGGCTCGTAGAAGAACATGGACAGGCCCTTGACCGGGTCCTTGCCCAGGGCGACGAACAGAACGGCCGCGATCAGGGCCGTCAATACCAGGGCGATCAGCGGAGAGGCCAGCGTCATCGCTCGCGAGGGCTGGATACGGCGCTCCAGGCGGATCACGGCGCCACCTCTGCCACAAGGCCCGCCGTGGCCGTGCCTGCCAACGGTGGCGCGTCGGGCGCGCCCGACCACAAGCCCGACATCCACAAACCGATCTGCTCCACGGTGGCCTGCGCGATCGGCACCGAGGGCGACAGCCGGCCACCGGCGATGACGTGCAGGCGGTCAGACAACGCAAACAGCTCGTCCAGGTCCTCGCTGACCACCAGCAATGCGCATCCGGCGTCGCGCAGCGCCAGCAGCTCGGCGCGAATCTGCCCGGCCGCACCCACGTCCACGCCCCAGGTGGGCTGGGAGACGATGAGCACCTGCGGGCGGGCGTCGATCTCGCGCCCGACGATGAACTTCTGCAGGTTGCCGCCCGACAGCGACTGGGCCAACGCCCCAGGCCCTCCAGCCTTGACGCGAAAACGCTCTATCAGCCCGGCGGCCTGCTGCTGCAGCGCCGCCAGGCGCAGCCACCCGCCGCGCCCCACAGCTTCGCTGCGCGTGAGCAGCGTGTTGTGCGCCAGGCTCATGGCCGGCACGGCGCCGCGGCCCAGGCGCTCTTCGGGCACGAAGTGCAGCCCGAGGGCGCGGCGCGTGGCCGGGCTGGTGCCGCCCACGGGCACACCATGCAGTTCCACCGAAGAGCGCCGGGCCCGGCCGTCCTCGCCCGACAGCAACGCCATCAAGGGCTGCTGGCCGTTGCCTGAGACCCCGGCAATCCCGACGATCTCGCCCGCCCGCACCTCGAGATGGATGTCCTGAAGCGCGACGCCCTGCCCCTTCAGGTCCAGCCCCTTGACCGCCAGTGCCACCGCGCCGGGCTGCGCCGCTCGGTGCTGCAGCGGCGGGGGCTCGGCGCCGATCATCAGGCGCGACAGGCTGGCGTTGGTCTCCTGGGTCGGGTCCACCTCACCTGTGACACGCCCGCCGCGCAGCACCGTGCAGCGATGGCACAGCGCACGGATCTCGTCCAGCTTGTGGCTGATGTACAGGATGGAGCACCCGCGCCGGGCCAGTTCGCGCAGCGTCGCAAAGAGCTTGTCCACGGCCTGGGGTGTCAGCACCGAGGTGGGCTCGTCCAGGATCAGCAGCTTGGGGTCGGTGAGCAGGGCGCGCACGATTTCAACGCGCTGGCGCTCGCCCACCGACAGCGCGTGCACCGGTTGCGCGGCGTCGATGTCCAGTCCGTAGGTATGCGCTACCTCGCCGATGCGCCGGGCCACGTCGGCCAGCGCCCAGGCCCGGTCCAGGCCCAGCCACACGTTCTCCGCCACGGTCAGCGTTTCGAACAGGCTGAAGTGCTGGTAGACCATGCTGATGCCCAGGGCCCGGGCAACCGCCGGATTGGCCACCTGCACAGGCTCGCCGTTCCAGCGCACCGTGCCTTCATCAGGCTGCACCGCGCCATAGATGATCTTCATCAGCGTGCTCTTGCCCGCACCGTTCTCCCCCAGCACCGCGTGGATTTCGCCGGGCTGGACGCGCAGGCTCACCCGGTCATTCGCCTTGACGGCCGGGTACTGCTTGCTGATGTGTTCGAGCTCGAGGCGGTGCATGACAGGCCGCAGGTTAACGCCTGAAACACTGCGCCATGCCAGCGACCCGGGTTTCCACCAGATCGCGTTCATCGGCCAGGTTGAGCCAGGCAAACAGCCGCTCATGCAGATCGCGTGCCACGGCCTGGCGCCGCTTCGCCAGCGGCGACGAGGCCCAGTCCCACACGCACACTTCGGCCAGAGCCCCACGCTCCAGCGGGCCGATCTCATGGCCCCCCCGCAGCGCCAGGCGCTGCGTCGCCTCCAGGCTCACGCGCGCATCGCCCCGAGCAGCTCCTGCGAGCCGCTGATGAGCATGCGGGCATCCGAGCCCACGGTCACGAAGCGAAAGCCCCGCTCGATGCGGGCCCGAGCTGCTTTCGGCCCGGCGTTGTGGATGCCGGCCACGACGCCGTGCGCCTGGGCCCGGGCCAGGATGTGCTCGAAGGCTTGGGCCGCCTTGGGCTCCACGTCATCCATGGTGGGCTTGCAGCCCAGCGACAGCGACAGGTCCGACGGGCCGATGTAGATGGCATCCAGCCCCTCCACCGACAGGATGGCGTCCAGGTTGTCCAGAGCCTGCGCCGTCTCGATCATGGCAAAGCGCACGATGTGGTCGTTGGCGGCCTCGGGGTAGTCGGCGCCCAGCACAAGGCCGGCGCGCACCGGGCCGAAACTGCGGGTGCCGCGCGGGGCGTAGGAGGTCCAGGCCACGAACTTCTGCGCCTCCTCCCGGGTGTTGACCATGGGGCAGATGAGGGCCTGCGCGCCGGCGTCCAGGCTCTTCATGATGATGCCGGGCTCCAGCCACGGCACCCGCACCACGGGCAGGGTGTCGGTGGTGGAGATGGCCTGCAGCATGGTCACCATCTTCTGGTAATCCACCACGCCGTGCTGCAGGTCCACGGTCAGGCTGTCCCAGCCCTGACGCGCCATCACCTCGGCGGAAAAGCTGTCTGGAATGGCAAGCCAGCCATTGACCACGGCACGGTCTTGCTTCCACAGGGTGCGCAGGCGGTTGTCTTTCATGGGGAGTCCTTGGGTGAGGGGTAAGGGCAGGTCGGTGGCGCGCTCAACGCATGGCGCACAGGGCAGCGGTCAGCGCACCAGGCAGGGCCGCTTGGGGTCAAAGCGCCAGCCTGGGATGAGGTGCTGCATGGCCAGGGCGTCGTCGCGCGCACCCAGGCCGTGCTGCAGGTACAGGGCGTGGGCCTTGTCCACTTCGGCCATGTCCAGCTCGACGCCAAGGCCTGCCTTATCGGGCACGCGCACCAGGCCGCCCTGAATCTGCAGCGGCGCCTGGGTCAGGCGCTGGCCGTCCTGCCAGATCCAGTGGGTGTCGATCGCGGTGACCCTGCCTGGGGCAGCCGCCGCGACGTGCGTGAACATGGCCAGCGAGACATCGAAGTGGTTGTTGGAGTGCGAGCCCCAGGTCAGGCCGAAGTCCCGGCAGGTCTGCGCCACGCGCACCGAGCCGGAAAGCGTCCAGAAATGCGGATCGGCCAGCGGGATGTCCACCGACTGCAGCACCAGCGAGTGCACCATCTGGCGCCAGTCGGTGGCCACCATGTTGGTGGCCGTGGGCAGGCCGGTGGCGCGCTTGAACTCGGCCATCACCTCGCGGCCGGAGAAACCTTCCTCGGGGCCGCAGGGGTCCTCGGCATAGGCCAGCACACCGTGGAGATCGCGCAACAGGCGCACGGCGTCCTTGAGCAGCCAGCCGCCGTTCGGGTCCAGCGTGATGCGGGCCTGGGGGAAGCGCTCGTGCAGGGCGCGAATGGCCTGCACCTCCTCTTCGCCCCGAAGCACACCACCCTTGAGTTTGAAGTCGTTGAAGCCGTAGCGGGCGTGCGCGGCCTCGGCCTGGCGCACGATGGCCTCCGGCGTGATGGCCTGCTCGTGGCGCACGCGCTTCCAGGTGTCACGCTCCTCGGCTTCCTCGGGCTCGTCAGCGGGGTTGAGGTAGGGCAGATCGGTTCGGGTGCGGTCGCCCACGAAGAAGAGGTAGCCCAGCATTTCCACCGCGTCGCGTTGCTGCCCCTCACCCAGCAGCGCAGCCACGGGCACCCCCAGGTGCTGGCCCAGCAGGTCCAACAACGCCGACTCCAGCGCCGCGCAGGCGTGGATGGTGGTGCGCAGGTCAAAGGTCTGCTGCCCGCGACCGCCGCTGTCGCGGTCGGCAAAGCGCTCGCGCACGGCGCGCAACACCGCCTGCCAGCGGCCCAGGGGCTGGCCCACCACGAGCACCGCCGCGTCCTGCAGGGTCTGGGTGATCTTCTGGCCGCCCGGCACCTCGCCAATGCCGGTGCGCCCGGCGCTGTCGGTCAGGATCAGCAGGTTGCGGGTGAAGAACGGGCCGTGTGCGCCGGACAGGTTCAGCAGCATGCCGTCACGGCCGGCCACGGGGATGGCGCGCAGCGAGACGACGACGGGCGTGGAGGCAGTGGACATGGCCACTTCGGGAACGTGCGACATGGCCGCATCCTAAAGCCCGGACAGTGGGAGGCGGTCGTTACCTTCACCGCCGCAGCCCCCGGGACTTTCCCTCTCACTGACAGGGCTTTATCGGCAGTACGCTCGGCGCCGCTTCTTCCTCTGCGATCCATGAACGACACCGCTGCCACCACCCCCCTGCGCTTTTCCCGCCTGCTGCTCACAGGGGCCGCCGGAGGGCTGGGGCGTGTTCTGCGGCCGCGGCTGAAAGCCTGCTGCGACGTGCTGCGGCTGAGCGACATCGCCAACCTGGGCGAAGCCGCAGCGGGTGAGGAACTGCTCCCCTGCCGCTTGGAAGACAAGGCCGCAGTGCTCTCAATGCTGGAAGGTGTGGACGCCGTGGTGCACCTGGGGGGCATCTCCACCGAGCGGGCCTTCGAGGAGATCGTCGGCCCGAACATCTCCGGACTGTTCCACCTCTACGAAGGTGCACGGCTGCACGGCGCGCGGCGCATCGTCTTCGCCAGCTCCAACCACGTGACGGGCTTTCGGCGGCAGGACGAGACCGTCTCGCCGCGCGAGCCGGTGCGCCCGGACGGCTACTACGGCCTGAGCAAGGCCTTTGGCGAGAACCTGGCGCAGCTCTACTTTGACCGCTGGGGCATCGAGACGGTGAGCCTGCGCATCGGCTCGTCCTTCCCCGAGCCCCGTGACCGCCGCATGCTGGCCACTTGGCTGAGTTACGACGACCTGGAGCGGCTGGTGGTGTCGGCGCTCACCGCGCCGGCCGTGGGCCACACCGTGGTCTACGGCATGAGCGACAACCGGCTGACCTGGTGGGACAACACGCCCGCCCGGCATGTGGGCTTTCGGCCGCAGGATTCCTCCGAGCCCTTCCGCGCGGCGGTGGAGGCCCGCCAGCCCCACATCGACCTCAAAGACCCTGCCGCTTTGTACCAAGGCGGCGGCTTCGTCAAGATGGGGCCGTTCTGACCCGCTGTCTTGGCCCGAGCGTCCCACCACCGCCGCCACCATTACCACCACCACCCGCACTGGAGACCCTTCCATGAAGACCCGCAGCCCTCTGCCCAAGCCCCTGGCCGCCATGGCCCTGGCCGCCCTCGCCTCCTTTGCCGGCAGCACCTGGGCCGTCGAATTCCGCTCGGCCGACACGCACAACGCCGACGACTACCCCACCGTGGTGGCGGTGAAGTTCATGAGCGAGCAACTGGAGAAGGCCAGCGGCGGCAAGCACCGCATCAAGGTCTTCAACAAGTCGGCCCTGGGCAGTGAAAAGGAGACCATCGACCAAGTCAAGATCGGCGCGCTGGACTTCACCCGCGTGAATGTGGGCCCGATGAACGGCGTGTGCCCGATGACGCAGGTGCCGACCATGCCCTTCCTGTTCCGCTCGGTGGAACACATGCGCAAGGCGCTGGACGGCGCGGTGGGTGACGAGATCCTCAAGAGCTGCGAATCGGCGGGCTACGTGGGCCTGGCCTTCTACGACAGCGGCGCGCGCTCCATCTACGCCAAGAAGCCCATCCGCACCGTGGCCGACGCCAAGGGCCTGAAAATCCGCGTGCAGCAGTCTGACCTGTGGGTTGCCCTGGTGGGCGCGATGGGCGCCAACGCCACGCCCATGCCCTATGGCGAGGTCTACACAGCGCTGAAGACCGGCCTGATCGATGCGGCGGAGAACAACATCCCCTCGTTCGACACTGCCAAGCACGCGGAAGCGGTGAAGATCTACTCGCGCACCGAGCATTCCATGGCACCAGAGATCCTGGTGATGTCCAAGGTGGTGTGGGACAAGCTGCCCAAGGCCGAACAGGACATGGTCCGCGCCGCGGCCAAGGCCTCAGTGGCCTTCCAGCGGCAGAAGTGGGACGAGCAGGAAGCGAAGTCGCTGGCCAACGTGAAGGCCCAGGGTGCGCAGATCGTGGAGGTGGACAAGGCCTCGTTCCAGGCCGTGATGGGCCCGGTGTACGACAAGTTCATGACCACGCCCGACATGAAGCGCCTGGTCAAGGCCGTTCAGGACTTGAAGTGACGGCGGGGGCGGAGATCCGTCGAGCCCTTCGACAGGCTCAGGGCGAACGGTTGTGAGCTCGGGGCGAACGGTTGTGAGCTTGGGGCGAACGGGTG
>JBAXYD010000077.1:0-18028 GCA_037127635.1 Betaproteobacteria bacterium
CGGAACTGCCGGTGCGCGGGCAATTGGTGATCGGGGCCACGGGCCTGCGCCTCGGCGGCCCGGCGCGCGGCCACGATGGCGCGGCGCCGCTCGACCTCCTCGCGCGCGGCCTGGCGGTGCTCTTCGGCGATCTCGCCCGCAGGCTGGCCGTCGAGATCAAAGCGCGTGGGCGCGGCCACCAACGCTTTCAGGTACGGCGTGGTGGTGGTATGCCGGTGCAGCACGACTGACAGCGCCTTGCGGGTGAACTGGCCCGGCGCACGCTGCTGGAGGTCGGCCTGGATGCGCAGCTTGATCGGCTTGGGTGGGGCGTCGGGCCCGAACAGCGCCGGGAACAACTCTGCCAGGCGTGCCGCGCACTGGGCGGGCGAAGGCTCGGGCTTGGCGGGCGTGACCGGCTCGGTCGTGCCCGCCGATGCGGCCGGTGCACTCTCACCGGCTTGCGCCGCATCGAGCCCAGGCCCCTCGCCTGGTGTCATGGTGGCTGTAGGTGGCTCAGTCGCTGCGGCCGTTGCAGCCGTTACGGATGCAACGGTAGCCGGCTTTTCGTGAGAGGCTGCCTCCATGGCCACCGCTTGTACGCTGCCGGCCGCTGACTCGCCTGGCATCGCAGGTCCCGCAGATTCAGCAGGTACGGCGGCCGGGTTGTCCGTGACGCCGCTTGCGTCCGCAGCGTGCGGTTCCTCGGCCAAGGCCGGGCCTGTGGGCGCTGGGGCCGATTCGGTCTGGGCGGGATCATTCTCGATGGACATCGGCTCGCAGCGCTTTCTTGGTTTCGGCTTGCGCGGAACAAGGTTGGAACAGGGGCAAGGGGAGAGATTGTCGCCTTGTCTTTGCGTGTTGCTGCGGGCCTTTGTGCTGTCGGCCTTCCGGCAGGGCTTCCCTGCCGGGCTGCTGACGCATTACCCTTGCGGCCTGCGCTTGCTCCACGGCTCGAACCGACACCGACATGACCGATACCTCCCGCATCGCCTTGCTCACCGCCGCCGGCAGCGGCATCGGCGCGGCTGCCGCACGGCAGCTGGCCAGCGAAGGCTGGCAGGTGGCCATCCTGTCGTCCTCCGGCCGCGGCGCCGCGCTGGCCGAGGAGCTGGGTGGCGTGGGCGTCACCGGCTCCAACCTGCGCGCCGAGGACCTGCAGCGCCTGGTGGACGTGGCGCTGCAGCGCTGGGGCCGCATTGACGCGGTGGTCAACAGTGCCGGGCATGGCCCCAAGGGCGGGTTGCTGGAGATGACCGACGAGGACTGGCAGCGCGGCATGGAGTTCTACCTGCTCAACGTGGTGCGCATGGCGCGGCTGGTCACCCCGGTGATGCAGCGCCAGGGCGTGGGGGCGGTCGTCAACGTCTCCACCTACGCCGTGTTCGAGCCCGAAGCGGCATTCCCGACATCCGGCGTCTTCCGCGCCGGCCTGGCGGCCTTCACCAAGCTGTGGGCGGACCAGTACGCCGCGGACGGCCTGCGCATGAACAACGTGCTGCCAGGCTTCATCAGCAGCCTGCCGGAGAAGCCCGAGCGCCGCGCTCGCATTCCCATGGGGCGCTACGGCACGCCCGAGGAAGTGGGCCGCCTCATCGCCTTCCTGGCCTCGGACGCTTCGTCCTACATCACGGGACAGAACATCCGTATCGACGGGGGCATCACTCGCTCGGTTTAAGCGGCCGGCGCCAGTCCCGAAGCGAGTCAATGCCCCCTCGTAAGCCCGCTGCCAGCGCGGTCGTGTTTAATCAGGGTTTACTCTAGGTTTTCTAAGGAGACACAACATGACAACGCGTGACGTGGTGGTGCTGGGTGCGGTGCGCTCGGCGATCGGTTCTTTCGGTGGTTCCCTGTCAGACATCGAGCCGGCGGAGCTGGCCGGCACGGTGATGAAGGCCGCAGTGGAGCGCTCGGGTGTGGACCCGAAGGTCATCAATTACGTGACCGTCGGCAACACCATCCCCACCGAGAGCCGCTTCCCCTACGTGGCGCGCGTGGCCGCCATCCAGGCCGGCCTGCCCATGGACAGCGTGGCCATGTCGGTCAACCGCCTGTGCTCTTCCGGCCTGCAGGGCATCGTCACCACGGCGCAGAACATCCTGCTGGGCGACTGCGACTACGGCGTGGGCGGCGGCGTGGAGGTGATGAGCCGCGGCGGCTACCTTTCCACCGCCATGCGCACGGGTGCGCGCATGGGCGACACCAAGCTGATCGACACCATGGTGGCCACCTTGACCGACCCGTTCGGCGTGGGCCACATGGGCATCACGGCCGAGAACCTGTCGGCCAAGTGGACCATCACGCGCGAGGAGCAGGACGCCCTGGCCGTGGAGAGCCAGCGCCGCGCCGCGGCCGCCATCGCCGAAGGCCGCTTCAAGAGCCAGATCGTCCCCATCGTCAAGCAGACCAAGAAGGGCGAGGTCGTCTTCGACACCGACGAGTACGTCAAGGCCGGCACGACAATGGAGTCCCTCGCCAAGCTCAAGCCCGCCTTCAAGAAGGACGGCACGGTCACCGCCGGCAACGCCTCGGGCATCAACGATGGCGCCGCTTTCTTCGTGCTGGGTGACGCCGCCACCGCGGCCAAGGACGGCTACAAGCCGATGGCGCGGCTGGTGTCCTACGCCGTGGCCGGCGTGCCCAACGACATCATGGGCGAGGGGCCGATTCCGGCCTCCAAGCTCGCGTTGAAGAAGGGCGGCGTGACGCTGGACCAGATGGACGTGATCGAGTCCAACGAGGCCTTCGCGGCGCAGGCGATCGCCGTCTCGCGCGGCCTGGGCCTGGACATGGCCAAGACCAACCCCAATGGCGGCGCCATCGCGCTGGGCCACCCTATCGGCTGCTCGGGCGCCTTCATCGCCACCAAGGCCGTCTACGAACTCCACCGCACTGGCGGACGCTACGCGCTGGTGACCATGTGCATCGGGGGCGGTCAGGGTATTGCCGCAGTGTTCGAACGGCTTTGAACTGACTCAGAGCCTGTGAATTATTCCGGCGCGCCCGAGCGGGCGTCCCAGATGGTGTCGATCTAGGCGCAAAGCACAGCCGTAGCTTGGGCTACGGCGAGCATTTGCAACGACGAGTGACGCCGTTTGGGGCGTACGAGCGGGTGTGCGGGAAAATTTCACAGGCTCTCAGCCCGGGGCGCGGGGGCGCTTGCGCATCATCCCCCACCCCTCCATGGCCATCACGGGCTCGGCGTGCTGGTTCAGCACCGTCCAGCGCGACTTGACCAGCCCCACCTCCGGGCGGCTGGTCATGGTCCGCGCCTCCAGGACCTCAAGACGCATGCTGAGGGTGTCGCCAGGGTACACGGGCTTGAGCCAGCGCAGCTGGTCGATGCCCGGCGAGCCCAGGCTGGCGGTGTCGAGCAGGTGGTCATCGCACATCATGCGCATGGCCATGGCTGCGGTGTGCCAACCGCTGGCTGACAGGCGGCCGAACAGCGAGGCCTCGGCCGCCGCGTCGTCGAGGTGAAAGGGCTGCGGGTCGAACTGTGCTGCGAACGCCAGAGTGGCCGCGCGGGTCACCTCGGTGGCGCCGAACTCGCGCACCGTGCCGGGGCTGAAGTCTTCCCAGTGGAAGCGGAAGCTGCGGGGGGCGGGTTCCGGGACCATGGGTGAAGCATAGCCGGGCCGGCCACCCGAGCCCTCAGGGGGCCGCCCGGGGCCGGGCGGGCATGGTCGGCATCAGCCCCGCAGTTCTTGGGGGTATGGCGGGCATTGCGGGCATTCAACCTGGCGCGAGAATCTGCTTGCGGGCACTTCCCCTTCCCCTTCCCGCGTGGAGCACTTCATGACCCTGCTGATCCTCGGCCTCGTGATCTTTCTGGGCGTCCATTCGACGCGCGTTTTCGCCGAAGGCTGGCGCACGGCGCAACTGACCCGGCTGGGTGAGAAAGGCTGGAAGGGGGCGTACACGCTGGCCTCGCTGGTGGGCCTGGTGCTGCTGGTGTGGGGTTACGGCCTGGCCCGGCAGGCGCCGGTGCCGCTGTGGACACCCGTCATCGGCTTGCGGCACCTGGGCTCGCTGCTGACCGTGCTGGCGTTCATCCTGCTGGCGGCGGCCTATGTGCCGCGCAACAGCGTGAAGGCCCGCGTCGGCCACCCCATGGTGGCGGGGGTAAAGGTCTGGGCGCTGGCGCACCTGCTGGCCAATCACACGCTGGCCGACCTGCTGCTGTTCGGTGGGTTTCTGGTGTGGGCGGTCCTGTGCTTTCGCGCTGCCCGCGCGCGGGATCGCGCCGCGGGCACCCTCTACCCGGCGGGCACGCTGCAGGGCAACCTGCTCACGGTGGGCGCGGGCCTGGCAGCGTGGGCGGTGTTTGCGATGTGGCTGCATGGCGCGCTGATCGGTGTGCGGCCTTTTGGCTGAGAGCCTGTGAATATCCCGGCTTACCTGCTCGTGCGCGCCGAAAGACTTCACAAGGCCTGAGCACGCGCAGTCACGCGCGCAACGCCCCGTCGTCTACCCCTTCCGCCCCTGCCCGACCTGCGGTAGCAGCAGCCCATCGGGCTGGCGCGCAGACCATCCGCGCCGCCAGCCCGTTGGTCGCAAGGCGCTGGTGGCCGTGCCGGGCCCTTCCTACAGTGCATCCATCGACCACGAGTCGCCCGCCACATTGCACTGAAGGAGCCCACCATGAACCACGATCAATTCCGCCTGCCCCTCGCGGCCCGCCTGCTGTCCCTGGCCTGCGCCGCGGTGGTGTCCCTGGCCACGCTGGCTGGCGTGGATGCCCTGGCCACCAGCGAGCCGAGCGCTGGCCTGCTGGCCCGGGCCCAGGTGAGCGTCAAGGCGTGACGCGGCAGCCGCGGTCGACCGCGGGCGGCGGGCTTGCGCCGCCGGCGCCGCCGCGGGGGCAAGTCACGCCAGCCGCCCGGCCCGGAAGTCTTCCACGGCTTGGTGGATTTCCTGGTTTGTGTTCATCACGAACGGGCCGTACTGGGCGATGGGTTCGTTCAGTGGCTGGCCGGCGATGAGCACGGCCTGGGCCCCGTCCGGGCCTGCCGTCAGCACCACGCCGTCGCTGCCCGGCGTGTTGGCCAGCAAGGCCATGCGCTGGCGCGGCACCTCGGTGTCGGCCACCGTCAGCGCACCGCGGTACACGTAGACGAAGGCGTTGTGCGCCGGCGGCAGTGCTTGGTCGAAGCGTGCCCCGGGGGCCAGATGCAGGTCCAGGTAGGTGGGCGCGGTGGCCTCGCGCTGCATGGCGCCTTGCACGCCCAGGGCCTGGCCGGCGATGACGCGCACGCGCACGCCTTCTGCCTGCACCTCGGGAATCTCCGCTGACGGGATGTCCCTGTACCAGGGCGCGCACATCTTGTCGCGCGCCGGCAGGTTCAGCCAAAGCTGGAAGCCTTCCATGCGGCCGTCTTCCTGCTCGGGCATCTCGCTGTGGATGACGCCGCGGCCGGCGGTCATCCACTGCACGGCGCCGTTGGTCAGCAGGCCCTCGTTGCCTGCGGAGTCGCGGTGCCGCATGCGCCCTTCCAGCATGTAGGTCACGGTCTCGAAGCCGCGGTGCGGGTGGTCCGGGAAGCCGCCGATGTAGTCGTCGCGGCTCTCACTGCCAAAGGCATCGAGCATGAGGAAGGGGTCGAGCCGGCGTTGCAGGTTCTGCGTGAGCACGCGAACGAGCTTGACGCCGTCGCCGTCGCTGGTGGGCTGGCCGGCCACGAGGCGCTCGACGCGGCGCGGGCGCCGACAGACGAAGGGGTGGGAGGTGAGGGTGTCCATGGGGCGATCATCGCGCTGATGGCGCATGCGTGCATCGTGCGGGTTTGAACATGCCGTTCAACGCACCGGCTGCCCATGTCGGCGGGCCGGCACCTGCCGCGCGCGGCCCGATGGCCCGTTGCGGGCCCTGTGCGCCACGGGCGCGCGAGTCGCGCTACCCTTGGGTACATGCCGCCGCCCGTCTTTCACCTGCCCGTCACCCACCGCCGGCGCCTGCGCGAGGTCTGGCGTTCGGCCGGCTGGCCCTACCAGGACCTGATCGAGGTGGAGTTGCTGGCAGCCGGCCTGCTGGAGCGGCGCCAGGACGCCAGCGGGCGTGAGACCCTGCGCGTCACCGACGCCGGCCTGCAGGTGCTGGCGCAGACGCTGCAGCGCAACCGCGCGGCCTTGGACGCCCACGAGCAGCTGGTGGGCCGCGTGGCACTGGACATGCAGCGCGCCGGGCGCGTGGTGTGGCGCGGGCTCGCGCTGCGCGCAGCGCTGCCGGGCGCGGGCAAAGGTCCGCAGGCGCGTGGGGGCGAGGCCGCCGCTGCGCTCGCTGACCTCATGGGGGACCTCAGCGTCGATCTTGAGGCCGATCTGGGCGTCAGTCTGGGCGCCGGTCTGGGTGCAGATCGCGACGATCCCTCGCCGGCGGACGGAGCCCCGCCGCCGGCAGCGCGCTGGGCCATGGCGGTGCCCGACGTCTTTTCCATCCGCCACACCACTCGCGAAGATCTGGTGGAGCCCATCGTGCACGAGATCAAGGTGCGCCGTGCCGACCTGCTGGCGGACCTGCGCCACCCCGACAAGCGCGCCGCCTATCTCGCCCTGTCCAGCCAGTGCTGGTACGTGCTGAAGGCGGGCATTGCAGAGCCCGAGGAGGTTCCGCAGGAGTGCGGGGTGATGGTGGCGCACCTGGAAGTCCCGGCAGTGCGCGGCGCGGCCGGGCCCGCACTGGAGGTGCTGCGTCCCGCCCCCCGGCGGCCGCACCGCATGGCCTTTGCCACCTGGATGGCGCTGGCACGCGCCAGCGCCGAGCCCCCGTCTGACGACAGCCCTCAGGACTTGTTCTGAGCCTGGGCGTCCTGCCCGCTCTCGTACGGGCTGTGCAGCTGCACGACCTTCGTGCTTCGCTTGCGCATGCGGATGTTGAGCATCTCCACGCCCAGGGAGAAGGCCATGGCGAAGTACACGTAGCCCTTGGGTACGTGGTGGTCGAAGCCCTCGGCGATCAGCACCACCCCCACCACGACGAGGAAGGACAGCGCCAGCACCTTGATCGTCGGGTGCGCTGAGACGAAGCGCCCGATGGGCCCGGCAAACACCATCATCAAGGCCACGGAGGAGATGACAGCTGCGATCATGACGCGCACGTCATCCACCATGCCCACGGCGGTGATGATGGAGTCCAGCGAGAACACCAGGTCGATGATCATGATCTGCAGCAGCACGGCCGTCAGCGTCGCCTTGACGGCACCTGCGGCGTGGCCTTCCTCGCCTTCCATCGAGCCGTGGATCTCGGTGGTGCTTTTCCACACCAGGAACAGCCCGCCCAGGATGAGGATGAGGTCGCGGCCCGAAATGGCCTGCCCCAGCAGCGTGAACAGCGGCTCCACCAGCCCCACGATCCAGGCCAGCACCAGCAGCAAGCCGATGCGCATGAACATGGCCATGAACAGGCCCACGCGGCGCGCCATCTCCTGCTGCGCCTTGGGCAGCTTGTCCACCAGGATGGAGATGAAGATGATGTTGTCGATGCCCAGCACCAGCTCCAGGGCGGTCAGGGTGGCGAAGGCGATCCAGGCTTCGGGGCTGGTGAGCAAGTCCATCATGGGGTGATCTCGTCGGGTGGCGAACAGCCCGCAGGATATGCCACTTCGGCCACGGGCAGACCGGGGCCTTGCGCTTCACAATCCGGATGTGGCTTGCATGCTGAGTCGCACCCTGCGGAGTTGATCTCATGAAGTCCAGCCCTTCACCCTGGCCCCGAGCCCGTCACGCCCTGCTGGCCCTGGCGTTGGCGCTGGCCTTGTCTGCGGCCCAGGCCGCACCGGGCCTGCCCTCCACCAACGTGGCCTGGGTGCCCGCGGCGGTGGACGCCGACATCGACCGCGCCTTCGCCCAGGCCCGTGCCGAGAAAAAGCCCGTGCTGCTGTACTGGGGTGCCACCTGGTGCCCGCCATGCAACCAGCTCAAGGCCACCCTCTTCAACCGCCAGGACTTCGCCGCCCAGGCCAAGAACTTTGTGGCTGTGCACGTGGACGGCGACCGGCCGGGCGCGCAGAAACTGGGCGCGCGCTTCAAGGTGCGCGGCTATCCCACCGTCATCCTGATGACAGCGGAGGGCGCGGAGATCTCGCGCCTGCCAGGTGACGCCGACGCGCCGCAGATCATGGCGGTGCTGCAGGCCGGGTTGTCGGGGGGGCGGCCGCTGAAGGCGGTGCTGGCCGATGCGCGCGCCGGCAAGGCCCTGTCCGCCAACGAATGGCGCATGCTCGCCTTCCACGGTTGGGAAGTGGACGAGGGCCAACTGGTGCCCGCCAAAGAGCGGCCGGCGATGCTGGCCGAGCTGGCGCGGCGCAGCGAGGCCGCCGCCGCGGGTGTGCGCGACGGTGAGACCAGCACCCGGCTGTGGCTCAAGGCGCTGGCTGCCAGCGACGACGGCAAGGGACTGAAGCCCGAGGCCGCGCAGCGCGAGCTGGTGCAGCGTGTGTTGGGCGACGTCGCACTCACGCGCACCCATATGGACGTGCTGGCCAACGAGGCCTCCGACATCGTGCAGGTGTTGACTGCCGAGGAGTCCGCCGAACGCGCCGCCCTGGTGGGCCGCTACGAGGCGGCGCTGGTGAAGCTGCAGGCCGAACCCGCGTTGTCACGCGCGGACCGGCTGTCCGCCCTGGTGGCCCGGGTGCGCCTGGGCCGGCTGGGCCAGGGCAAGGACGTGGTGCAGCCCAAGCTGCCCGAGGCGCTGGTGCGCGAGGTGCGCGACAGCGCGGCGCGCCTGGACCGCGAGATCACCGACGGCTACGAACGGCAGGCCGTCATCACCACCGCCGGCTGGCTGCTCGGCCAGGCCGGCCTGTGGGCCGACAGCGATGCCTTGCTCAAGGCCAATCTGGCCAAGAGCCACTCCCCGTATTACCTGATGAGCCAGCTGGGCGGAAACGCGCGCAAGCTCGGGCGCAACGAGGAAGCCCTGCATTGGTACCAGCAGGCCTTTGACCGCAGCGAGGGCCCGGCCACGCGGCTGCAGTGGGGTTCGGGTTACTTCAGCGCCCTGGTGGAACTGGCCCCGGCCGACGCCGTGCGCATCGAGAAGACGGCGGCCCAGCTCTTCAGCGAAGCCGCCAAGGACAAGGGCGCCTTCCACGAGCGAAGCGCACGCTCACTTCAGCGTGTGGGCAGCAAACTCAACGAGTGGAACAAGGACGGCAGCAAGGCTGCCGCGCTGCAGCGCCTGAAGCGCCAGCTCGACGGCGTGTGCGCCGGGGTGGATGCGGCCGACGGCCAGCGCGCCACTTGCGAGGGTGTGCTGAAGCTCAAGACGGCAGGTTGACTGGGCTCGGGCGCCGTCCAACGGCCGGCGCCGCCGTTCATCGCCTGCTTGCGCAGCTGGTCGCACGGGGCTCGAAAAGGACAGGGGCGTGGCGCCACACTGCGGCCCTTGATGACCACTTCTGCGCGCCACGCTGCGCGCCCGCATAGCCCATGAAGCTCTCCTCACGCCCCGTCGTCACCGGCTGCGCCGCCCCCGAACCCCGCCCAACTTCTGCGTCTGCCGCGGCCCTCGGATCCACTTTCGCCCTGTCCACCGCCCTGGTGGGCCTGGCCATGGCCACGGCCCTGCTGCTGCCGGTGCCGAGCCAAGCGCAGCCGCAGAATGCGACGGCGGCCGCGCCCACCACGGCGCCACCCGTCTACCCGGTGCGGGAGTTCTTCCGCAGCCCGGAGCGCTCCGCCTTCCGCCTGAGTGATGACGGACGCTGGCTGAGCTTCAAGCAGCCCGTGACGCTGGCCGGCGCTGCCGGCCGGCGCGACAACCTGTTTGTTCAGGCGCTGGAGGGCAGCCGGCTCACGGGTGAGCCGCGCCAGGTGACGCAGGAGACGGCGCGCGACGTGGACGGCTACTTCTGGAAGGGCAGTGACACCGTCGTCTACACCAAGGACTTTGGCGGTGACGAGAACTTCCATGTGGTGGCCGTGGATGTGGCCTCGGCGAAGGCGCGAGACCTCACGCCCTACGAGGGCGTGCGCGCCGAGATCGTGGACGATTTGCCGGATGACCCGCTGCACCTGCTGGTGGCGCACAACAAGCGCGACCGTCAGGCCATGGATGTCTACCGTCTGAACGTCAAGACCGGCGCAGAGACCCCGGTGGCCACCAACCCCGGTAACGTGGTGGCCTGGGTGACCGACCACGCGGGCCGCTTGCGCATGGGCGTGGCCAACGATGGCGTCAACAACGTCATCCTGTACCGCGACAAGGAGACCGACGCCTTCAAGCCGTTGATCACCACGGACTTCCGCACAAGCGTGAGCCCGCAGTTCTTCGACGCGCAGAATCGCCGGTTCCACGCCCTCAGCAACCGGGGCCGAGACAAGGCGGCGCTGGTGCTGATCGACCCCGCCAGGCCGGAAGCCGAAGAGGTGCTCTTCGGTCACCCGAAGGTGGATGTGTCCGGGGTTGTCTGGTCGCGCAAGCGCCAGGTGCTGACCCAGGCGTCGTTTGAGGTGGACAAGGCCGAACGCCAGGTCTTCGACGCGCAGACGCGCGCCCTGTACGACAAGCTGCAAGCCCGTCTGCCGGGCTACGAGGTCATGCTGCAGGCGCAGACCCGGTACGAGGACAAGTTCGTGGTGGCGGCCTACAACGACCGCACACAGGGCGCGCGCTATCTGTTTGACGCCAAGACCGATGGGCTGACCAAGCTGGGCGATCTGACGCCCTGGCTGCCCGAGGCCCACATGGTCCCCATGAAGCCGGTGCGCTATGCGGCGCGCGACGGGCTGGAGATCCCGGGCTACCTGACGCTGCCCGTGGGGCGCGCGCCCAAGAACCTGCCGTGCGTCGTCAACCCGCACGGCGGCCCTTGGGCGCGTGACAGCTGGGGTTTCAACCCCGAGGTGCAGTGGCTGGCCAACCGGGGCTACTGCGTGTTGCAGATGAACTTCCGCGGCTCCACGGGCTTTGGCCGCCAGTTCTGGGAGGCCAGCTTCAAGCAGTGGGGCCTGGCCATGCAGGACGACATCACCGACGGCGTGAAGTGGCTGGTGGACCAGGGCATCGCCGACCCCCAGCGTGTGGGCATCTACGGCGGCAGCTATGGCGGTTACGCCACTCTTGCGGGCATCACCAAGGCGCCAGAGCTGTACGCCGCGGCGGTGAACTATGTGGGCGTGAGCAACCTGTTCACGTTCATGAACACCATCCCGCCCTACTGGGAGCCCTTCCGCCAGCAGATGTACGAGATGGTGGGCAACCCCAAGGACCCGAAGGACGAGGCCCGCATGCGTGCCACGTCACCGGTGTTCCAGGCCGATCGCATCCGCACCCCGCTGTTCGTGGCGCAGGGCGCGCGCGACCCGCGCGTGAACAAGGCCGAGAGCGACCAGATCGTCGAGGCCCTGCGCAAGCGCGGCGTGCAGGTGCAGTACATGGTCAAGGACAACGAAGGCCATGGCTTCGCCAACGAGGAGAACCGCTTCGAGTTCTACGAGGCGATGGAAGGCTTCCTGCGGCAGTACCTGAAGCCCTGAGCCAGACATTCGTCGGGGCTTCTGGAGCCGGCCTTCAGCTGCCCGGCGCGGGGCCTGCCCTGGCGGCTGTGGCCGCGTTCGCGACCGGGTTCGGCCTGGGTCGCGTCCACACGGCTCGAAACACCGGCGAAGGGCAGTTCAGCTGCCCGTCCAGCGCCTGTGGGCCCCACTGTTCGGCCCGTGTGGGCAGGGGCTCATTGCTCAACAGCGACACCCCCAGACCCAGACGGTGCGGCTGCGGCTGCCAGCGCAGGCCGAGGGCCTCCGCCAGCGTGGGCAGGAGGTCCAGATGCGTGAAGATGCGTGGGGAGTCGGCTGCGGCGCTGGCCATGCGTTGCCCGCTGGCGTCCCAGCGTGCGAGCAGGTGGAACACGTTGCGGGGCTGGTGCGTGGCCATCTCCTGCAGCGGCCCGGACAAGGGGTGCGGCGTCGAGAGGTGGTCCCCCATGACCAGGGCCACCTTGGGCCGGCCCGTGGCCTTGCGCACAAAGCGCTCCACCAGGTTGGCGACCGCCTGGTCGCTGCAGCGCAGCGCGGCGCGCATCACCTCGGCCGGGTCCGGGTCGGTCTGTGCCGCGAGGTCGGGCCGGCAGGCTGCATCCACCACGCCCTGCGGGCCATGGGTGTCCACGGTGAGCACGATATGGGCGCGGGGGCGCTCAGGCAGCCCCGGGCGGCTCATGTGCTGCCAGGCCGCGTCCAGCATCGTGCTGTCGCGCAGGCCCCACCCGCTGCTGGGCGCAGCCAGACCCGCAGCCTGCCACTCCTGGCGGCCGAAGCGGTGGCGCACGCCGTGTTCGGCCAGGAAGCGCCCCTTGCCAGCGAAGTCCAGGGAGGCCGCGCCATAGAAGGCGGTATCCCAGCCCTGGGCCTGCAGCACATCGGTCAGGCAGTGGCCGCCACCGAAGAAGCGGCTGGCGAATTCGGTGCCCTTGGCGGTGTTCAGGCCCACGCTCTGCAGAGGCAAGCCGCACAGCGTGGCGAACATCCCGGCCATGGTCCAGGACGCGCCGCTGAGCTGGCGCAAGTCGCCGAAGTCCACATGCTGGGCGCGCAGGCCCGCCAGGGAGGGCACCAGGACTTCATCGAAGGCGGAGCGGTCGGCGTAGGCCTCCTCGAGGGACTCCACGAAGACGATCAACAGGTCTGGCGTCGGCCCGGCCCGCTTGAATTGCTGCAGTGCTGGATCGACGTAGCCGAGCAGGGGGTCATGGTCCGTATGGGTGGGGCAGGGGGTGGCCACCGTCGCCCACAGCGACCATCCCGCCGTGCCCAGCAGCAGCGCCAGCGCGGAGCGGCGCACGAGGGAGCGCCGCCGCCGCACGGCCCAGACCACAAGCAGACCCAGCGCGAGGGCCCCGAGCGCCCACCGCATAGCGCGCACCAGGATCTTCGGGTCTGCCCACTCGACGCCACCATGCGACAGGTGATAGCTGACCTGATCGGTCGTGACCGGCCCGAAGTGCTGCCGGATGAAGCCCGTCATCCCCACCAGCAGTGCCGCGCCCAGCACCAGCGCCCACCACCCCGCGTCAGCCCAAGCAGGGCTGCCTGCGACGCTGCCGGCCCGCCTGCCCTGCACTGCCGGCGAAACCTGCGTACCGCTGGAGGCGGGCGGGTCAGCAACGGGCGGCTTGGGCATCTTCTCAACTGTGCGGCGCTCAGATTGGAAGAAAGTTGGGTATCGTCAACGTTGCCGCCCTTGCTGTGGATGTTCAGGTCACCGGTGTCGTCGGCCCGTTGCTTGTTCTTGGCGCAGGGCACCACAAACACGACAGCGCCCTCGCGGCAATTGGCATGCGCCGCTGATGAGATAGGCTTGCGCCAGACCTCACTTCCCCTGAGGCAGGAACTTGCCATGCCGCGCCACATCCTCGACGAAGCTCACCTCCACCCGGCCATCCGCGAGCGGGTGGCCAACCATGAACTTGCCACCGTGGAGGAAGTGCGGGCCGCGGTGGCGGCGCACCCGCTGGTGGTGGTGGGCATGCGCGCCAATCCCTACCCCGCCAAGGCCCGGCGCCTGCTGGACGCGGCCGGCATTACGTACCAGTACCTGGAATACGGCGGCTACTTGAGCGATTGGCGGCGTCGCAACGCGCTCAAGTTGTGGACCGGCTGGCCCACCTTTCCGATGGTGTTCGTCAAGGGCGTGCTGGTGGGCGGCTTCGACGACTTGAAGAAGCTGCACGACAGCGGGGTGTTGAAGGCGATGCTGGGCTGAGGGTGCGCGCACCGATCCGCCGCACCTGCTGGGGTGCACCAGCGGCGTTGACCAATGCTGCCGGTCTGTGGCGCGCGGTGCCGTCTGTGTCGCCGGGCTGCGCGTTCATGCGTCTGGCGCGGCCATTCGTCTCGTTCGCTGGGCCCCCCGGGCGGCGTTGTTGACAATCACCATCATGAGATGCAAATCCTGGGCGGCACGGCCGCGTGACAGTGCAAGCTCCCGCCGTCGCGGTGTGGTGGGCTGGGCCGCCGGCACCTGGCTGGTCGTGGCCAGTGTCTGGGCACCTTGGGCCATGCAGGCCCAGGCCCAGCCGCAGGCTGCTGGGGCTGCCACCAGCCCTGCCGCGGCTTCGGCCGTGGTCCTTGCGCAAGCCACCGTCCCCAAGGCATTGCTGATCCCCTGCCGCCTGAAGGGCCTTGAGCACGAGGCCCGTTGCGGTGTGGTCCAGCGTCCTCTCGATCCGTCGCAACCCCAAGGCCCGCAGATAGGGGTGCATTTCGCGGTGCTGCCCGCCCTGGCGCGCCACAAGAAGGAAGACCCGGTGTTCTTCTTCGCCGGCGGGCCGGGGCAAAGCGCCATCGCCCTGGCCGGCACGCTGGCGCGGCCGCTGGCGCGCTTGTCCAACCGCCGCGACGTGGTGCTGATCGATCAGCGCGGCACCGGGCGCAGCGCACCGCTGCAATGCCCGGAACAGCCGCTCACCCAGTCCCTGCGTGAGATGGCCGACCCCGCCGCACAGGCGCAGCGACTGCGCGAATGCCGCGCGGCCTTGCAGAAGTTGCCGCATGGCGACTTGCGCCAGTACACCACCACGGTGGCGATGGCCGACGCCGAGGCCGTGCGCCAGGCGCTGGGCGCGCCCTTGGTGAACCTGGTGGGTGGGTCCTACGGTACGCGTGCCGCCTTGGAGTACCTGCGCCAGTTTCCGCAGGCGGTGCGGCGTGTGGTGATCGACGGCGTGGCGCCGCCGGACATGGTGCTGCCGGCCTCCTTCTCCACTGATGCGCAGGCGGCGCTGGACGCACTGTTCGCCGCCTGCCAGGCCGAGCCGGCCTGCGCGAAGGCCCATCCGCAACTGCGCGAGCGCTGGGCAGCGCTGCTCAAGAGCCTGCCGCGCGAGGTCAGCGTGGCCCACCCGGTGACGGGGCGCGAGGAGCGCCTGACGCTGACGCGCGAACTGGTGACGGGCCTGGTGCGCCCCCCGCTGTACGCGCCGCTGATCGCTTCTGCACTGCCCCTGGCCATCGAGGAAGCCGCGCAGGGCCGCTTCACGCCGCTGGTCGGCCTGACCTCGGCGATGGCCGGTGGCCGTGGCAGCCCCTTGCGCCTGGCAGAGGGCATGCACTTCTCTGTGATCTGCGCCGAGGACTTTCCGCGCTTGCAAGCCGGTGCGTTTTCGGACCGACCCGGTCCGGACTTTGCCAATGACTTTGCCGACATGTACCGCCGCGTGTGTGACGGTTGGCCGCAGGGCGCGGTGCCGCCGGCGTTCTACCAGGTGCCGCCCGCGCCGGCACCCGTGCTGGTCCTGTCAGGCGGCCTGGACCCGGTGACGCCTCCCCGCCACGGCCAGCGTGTGGCCCAGGCCCTCGGCCCGCAGGCCCGCCACCTGGTGGTACCCCACGCGGGTCACGGCCTGATGCTGCAGGGCTGCCTGCGCGACGTGGTCTTTCGTTTCATCGATGCGCCCGATGGTGCGGCTGCGCTGCAGGTGGAAGGCGGGTGTGCCGAGAAGATGCCCCGGCCACCGGCGTTCGTGGCCCCGGGCGCTGTGCCCGTCCCGGCACCCGGAGCCGCCGTCCCGCCAAGCCAGGGGGCCCGGTCATGATCGAAGTGCAGGACCTGTCGCGCCGCTTCGTCCAGGGACGCGGACGCAAGGCGCGCACCGTGCAGGCGGTCGATGGCGTGAGCTTCACCGCGGCCAACGGCCGCATCACCGGTCTGCTCGGCCCCAACGGCGCCGGCAAGACCACCACCCTGCGCATGGTGGCCGCCTTGCTCAAGCCCGATACCGGCCGCATCACGGTGGACGGCATCGACGTGGCCGCGCAGCCGCAGCAGGCCCTGGCGCGCATGGGCGTGCTGTCGGACGCGCGCGGCCTGTACACCCGGCTGAGTGCGCGCGAGAACATCCTGTACTTCGCCCGGCTGCACGGGGTGCCGGCCGAGGTGGCCGATGCACGCGTGGAGCAGCTCGCCAACATGCTGGACATGCGGCCGCTGCTGGACCGCCGGACCGAGGGCTTCAGCCAGGGCGAGCGCATGAAGACCTCGCTGGCGCGCGCGCTGATCCACGACCCGCCCAACATCATCCTGGACGAACCCACCAACGGGCTGGACGTGCTGGCCACGCGCGCGCTGCGAGAGTCGCTCAAGCGCCTGCGCGATGAGCAGGGCAAGTGCATCATCTTCTCCACCCACATCATGCAAGAGGTGGAGCGACTGTGCGACCAGGTGGTGGTGGTCGCGCACGGGCGCACGGTGGCGCAGGGCACGGTGGCCGAGTTGTCGGCGCGCACCGGCCAGGCCGACTTCGAGGAGACCTTCGTGGCCTTGGCGTTCGGCCCGGAGTCCGTGGCCGCGCTGGGCAGCGGAGCCCATTCATGAGCGCGCCGGGCCGCGCGCAGGCGCTCATCCCTGAGCGCGCCGCACGAAAGGTGGACCTGTGAGCACAGCCGCATGGGGCCAGGCCTGGTCCGTCTTTCGCAAGGAGCTGTTGGACGCGCTGCGCGACCGGCGCACGCTGGTCATGGTGCTGCTGAGCTCGGTGGCCATGGGGCCGCTGGTGCTGGTGCTGATCTCCACGCTGGCGTCGTCATTCGAGAAACGTGCCGAGGCGCGCGAGGTGCTGGTGGTCGGCATTGCGCACGCTCCGGGGCTTCGCAATTACCTGGAGCGCCAGACCTACACCGTCAAGGAGGCGCCGTCCGACTACGAGGAGCAACTCAAGGAAAGCCGGCTGCAGGACCCGGTACTGGTGGTGCCGGACGACTTCGAGCAGAAGGTGCGCGCCGGCGACGCGCCCGTGCTGGAAGTCGTGAGCCACAGCGCCAACCAGCGCGCGCAGGGCGGCGTGGGTCGTGTTGCGGGGCTGCTGCGCGGCTACAACCAGGAGCAGGCGGCGCTGCGGCTGCTGGTGCGCGGGGTGTCGCCCGCCCTGCTGCAGGCGGTGGAGGTGCAGGAGTTTGACCTGGCCAGCCCGGCCACACGGGGCGCGCAACTGTCCTTCATGCTGCCGTTTTTCGTGCTGATGGCCGTGCTCTACGGCGCGCTGAATGCGGCCCTGGATACGACGGCGGGTGAGCGCGAGCGGGGTTCGCTGGAGCCGCTGCTGATGAATCCGGCCAGCCCGCTGGCGTTGACGGTGGGCAAGTGGGCTGCCGTCTCGGCCGTGGGGATGCTGATTGCGGTGCTGAGTTGCCTGAGTTTTCTGCCTGGGCAGTGGTTGCTGCGCAACGAGAGCTTGTCGGCGATGTTCCGCTTCGGCCCCTTGGATGCGGCCAGCTTCCTGGCCTTGTTGTTGCCGCTGGCTGGTGCCTTGTCGGCCGTGCTGATGGCCATTGCCATCCGCTGCAAGAGCTTCAAGGAGGCGCAGGCCAACGCGACCGTGGTGCTGCTGGCGGTCTCGATGTTGCCGCTCGTCTCGGTTTTCAACCCTGGAGGTGAGGCCGCCTGGCACCTGTGGGTGCCGGCGCTCGGCCAGATCACGCTGATGGGCCGCGTGCTCAAAGGCGAGCCGCTTGCCGCGATGGACATCGGCCTCCCGCTGCTGGTGAGCGTGGCGGTGGCGGCCGTGGGGGTGTGGTTCGTGGCGCGAGCATTGCGCGCAGCAGCCATCAAGTGAGCGTGCGCTCACTTGGCCCGAGATTCTCGGGCTATATCAGGGCCCTTCAGCATCTGTGATCATAGGCGCTCGGTTGCCCTCGGGCTGGGCATCCGTTCGCCGTTCACGCGCCCTCAGGTCTTGTTCATCGAGCAGCTGCTGAAGCCCAGTACCGTGTACAGCGGGCAGAAGCCGAGCGCGGCCGTCACCAGCGGCACCACGCCGACCCAGCCCCAGACACCGATGGTGCCGGCCAAGGTGAGGGCGATCAGGGCCAGGCCGATCACCGCGCGCAGGATGCGGTCGATGCCGCCGACATTGGTTTGCATGGAAGTCTCCTCTTGCGTTGGGAGCCCAGTCTGGCCCGTCAAGGGGGCTGGCGTCCATGACGTCCCTCAACGCCACCGACGGGGGGACGTGCTGGTGAGCAGAGTCGCAGGCGCTGGCGATGGCACCTCAAGGGCGGGTCATGCGCTCCAGGCGAAGCAATCCCGCCATCGCATCGGCAGCATCGCGGC
>JBAXYD010000078.1:0-17965 GCA_037127635.1 Betaproteobacteria bacterium
CCGGCCCGGATGCGTCAGTTCGTGCATCGCCGTAGGGGGGGTGAATTGGTACCTTCGCATCCATGGCACGCCACCATCGCACATCGGTTGTTCGAGCAGGCCCAGACGGCCACCAGCACCCGTCGCTATGCCACGGCACGCGGAATTGCCTTCGAAGCGAAGCCCACCGGCGATGGCACTTGGCACGGGTATCCCGTGCCCTGGGAGAGCGTGCCGCCCGCTATCCTGCGTCAATGGCTGCTGGAGGCCAGAATCACGCGCCGCGACATCCGCACGCATTGGAGACGAAGCGCCACCGATTTGCACTGGGCCCTGGGCACGGATCAAGCATGACCACACCGCTTGTCACTTTCGGTGACCCCGCGAAGTTCGAGATCGCTGCCCGCTGGTCTGCGGATGCCGAGCCGCGCGAGAGGCTTCCGTTGGTTGAGGGTTGGTCCACCGGTGAATTCCGCATCACCGTTTGCGGCCAGGTTCTTACCGCTCACCGCATCCACGGTCAGACCCGAGACGCACTTTCCTGGTACCTGTCGCCTCTGATTGATTGGTTGATCACCCAGTGGGTATGGCTCTTGCATGAAGAAGGGTACCCCTGGCAAGACAAGTACGGCCAGCCTGCCGCCATGGCCGCTGGCCAGGCACTGCACCGAGCGCTGCATGGGGTAGAACTGGCAGACAGCACCCCGTACGAAGCGGTGCACGCATGGTGGACACGGCATGCGCTGCGGGCCTGTGACGCCAGCGCGGCTTATCCAGACATCTTTTTGCGCAGAGTGGCTGACGACATTGAAGTCTCATGGTTGCCCACCCAGCCTGACTACGCGCCCGAAAGCTTTTCACTGGCGCTGGCCGCGGGCAGTGCCTTGCTGCCCGTGCAGGCCGTAGCCAGCCCCTTGTGGGCGTTTCTGCAGTGGGCTGTTGAAACCGCGCCCCCCGTCACCGCGGCTGACCGCCAAGTGGTGGCCGCGCTTGCAGCGCGTCTTGAGGCCCTGCGCTCCACGGCTCTCACCCAGCTTGAGCAAGCGCATGTAGGCCAGCGCATGCAGGCCATGTTGGAGCGCGCGCGCTCGGCTGCCCACGCCTGCAGCCAAAGCACCCTGGCCCGCGGGGAGCCTGTCATCGAGTCGCTCGACTCAGCTGTCCTGATGTTCGGCGGCACCCATGTCAACCTGATCCAGGCCGATGTAAACAGCCTGTTCACCTTCATGGCCAGCCGTGCTGGCGGCGCCGACACGCCTGAGCTGGCCGAACTGGTCAGCGCCGCAGAGACCGACCCCTGGCTGCCGCCGTTCGAAGAGGGTTACCGCCTGGCTGATCAGTGCCGAGAAGCGCTAGGCTTGCCCGAAGGTCACGTCCCGGTTGACATGGAGAACGTTCTGGACCGCTTGGGCATCAGCGTGGTTTACGCCCCTCTTGAAACCCCATCCATCCGTGGTGTGGCCGTCGCCGGCGCTGGCTACGCGCCGGCCATACTTGTCAACACTCACAGCGTCTTCAACCAGAATGAGCCCGGCCGCCGCTTCACGCTGGCGCATGAGCTGTGCCACATCCTTCACGACCGTACGCGTGCACGCAAGTTGTCCCACCTGAGTGGCCCATGGTCGGCTCCGCGCACCGAAAAGCGGGCCAACGCCTTTGCGCCGATGTTTCTCGCGCCACCTGCTGCCATTCGGCCTCACTGGTCGGGCGAATTGTCCAACTCAGCCCTGCGCGCACTCGCCCAGCGGGTAGGCATCAGCCCGTCGGCCATGGTGGAGCACCTGCACAACGTGGACATGATCAACGACGCCGAGCGCGAAGCCCTGCGGCAAGGCTGAAATGAGCGCGCAAGACACCGCCCGTGCCGCGAACCCCATGACGTTGAACCCCGCCCCCCGCCAACCACACCGCCATGCCCGCCAAGACTGCCTTCTTCCGGGGCACATTGAACTGATCAAGCCCGCGCGCTAGCCCAAGACCGCCGCACAGCGAACGCTCAACGCCCACCCCCCCCATGCCCCCCACCCTCTTCACCCGCCTGCGCCACTGGTGGGCCCGCCTGCAAGGCGGCCCCTCACCCGGCGCAACCACCGCAGCACAAACCCCCGCCCAGCTGCAAGGCCCGGCAGCGGGTGCCGATGCTGCCGCCGATGCCAACCCCACGCCCCCCGTCCCCTACGACGAGGCCCTGCTGGACCGCGCCCGCACCCAATGGCAGTTTGGCGACTGGGAGAGCCTGGCCGCCATCACGCAAGAGCACATCCAGCACCACCCAGACCGCGCCAAGCTGGCCCTGATGGCCGCCGCCGGGCAGCAGCAGCTGGGCCGCGCTGAAGAGGCCAAGACGCTGACCCGCCAGGCGCTGGACTGGGGCTGCAGCCCCCGCCTGGTGCGGCAGATCCTCATCTCTGGCATGCACAACTCACTGGCCCGGGCCAATGCCATCCTGGGGCAGGAGCAAGAGGCGATGAAGCACTTTGAGGCCGCCATCGACACCGGCACACCCAACGCCGACCGCCTGGTGAAAGCCGCGCGGGCGACGTTTCAGTTGAATCAGGTGGGGGTGCCGGTGAGGTTTCAAGTGGGTTTTGATAGCCGCACAGCCAGATCCGTTTGACCGATCCTGATTAGAAACGTGCCTCAGCATGCCTGTCTCTGATGACTTTTTCCTTGACCGGCCGGGTCCTTGCCACGTCCACGATCAGGGTTGCGATGAGGCCGCGCAGATCGAAGCGTTGGTTGAATCGGTAGGCAAAGGCTGCGAGATAGGTTTGGGCGTACTTGCGGAACTTCAGTGCCTTGAAGGCTCCAGCCAGCGTGGTCTTGAGATTGCCCAGCATGGTGTTGATCCACTTGAACTCGGGCAGATGACGCGGCTTGAGGGCCCCCACCACCCTGGGCGAGTGGACACAGCCTGCATCAGTGACGGCAGCAAAGCATGCCAGCCCGTCGCTGGTGACAACCGTGGCGGGCAGCAGGCTGGCCTTGGCCCACCTAGAGATGGATTCGCACGTGAAGCCCTTGACCAGATCGAGCTTCAAGCGCATTGGCTGGCCGGCCGCGTTCAACGACACCGCCGCCACGAAGGGCACCTTGTTCTCCGAGCCCCGGCCGACTTTGCCACCAGAGCGCTCTCCTCCGAGGTAGGCGTCATCCAACTGCACGAAGCCATCCAACCGGTGCGCTGCCTCCTGGTGCGCCATGGCGGTGTTGATCTTGTGGTGCAGCAGCCAGGCGGTGGAGTAGCTCACCCCCAGATCGCGCTTGAGGGCCAGTGCCGAGATGCCGGTCTTGGCCTGGCTGATGAGATGGATCGCCAGGAACCAGGTCGTCAGCGGCAGCTTGGTGTGCTCCATCAGGGTGCCCGCAGTCAGCGAGGTCTGGTGGCGGCACGCACCGCACTGGAACAACTTGCGGGCACCGTGACCGACAACGTAGTGCTGCGCGCCGGCGCAACGCGGGCAACGAAACCCGCCCGGCCAACGCGACTGGCGAATCGCCTCGGCACACTGCGCTTCGGTGCCAAAGTGGGTCAGAAACTCAGGAATCGACATGCCGGGCTGGAAATGGATCTGGTGGCTGGACATCGGGGCTCTCCATCTTCAGGAGAGCTCAGGTTACGGGCTCAGTGGCTCACTGGACGAGCCTGCTCAGGCACGTTTCTAATCAGGTGCCCCAATGGGCCACCGCCCGCCTGCAGGCCGCCGATGCCAGCCAAGTGGAGCAGTGGGCCGACCGTGTGCTCGACGCCCCGTCCATCGAGGCGGTATTCATCGGGCATTGATCTCCAGGGCGCACGCTCGCGTCACAACCGCCCAGCCGTCTGCCACCCCGCTGTAACCGCAGCAACAAGCTGTTGCAACCACCCCTCAAACGGCCCGCAGGCGCAACAATTGCTTGAGCCAGAAGACCACAAGTCCACTTAAACTTGCTGCCAATTCGGCAAACTTCTCGATGATCGGAATAGCACTTGCCCGGCAGGTGCTTTCCTGATGACTCACCGGCACAGCCGCATGCCCACCTTCGCCAAGCCAAACCAGCGCACGTTGCATTTAGCAGCGGCTTCGATGCCTAGTCCGAGACTTTCTTACGACCCCAAGACCGACTCGCTCGCTGACTGAATGGGTTTTGAACACCACCGATAACACCATCCATCACCATGGTAATCACCGTCGACACCCCGCCACAGCTGCCTGACATCTTGCAGTGCTCACCTGCGGAGTTCAGCCATCAAGCCAAAATGGCCATGGCCTCGAAACTCTATGAAATGGGAAAGATCTCGTCGGGCATGGCAGCGCAAATAGTTGGCGTCGAGCGAGTTGAATTTCTTCTGCAGTTGAGTCAATACGGCGTCCCCATGATCGACCTGGATGACGAAGAGCTCCAATCCGACCTCAAGAATGCCTGACAGTCGCACTGTGGTCACCATTGCTCGGCTTCTCATTCACAGCGGTGACCTTTGAAAACCCTCTACCTTGATATGTGTTGCTTCAATCGTCCGTATGACGATCAGGAGCAAACACGCATCAAGCTTGAAACTGCAGCCAAGCTCGAAATTCAGCAGCATGTCAAAGCGGGGAATTGCCTACTTTTGTGGTCAGCCGTTCTCGACTTCGAGTGCAGCCGCAATCCGTACCCTGAGCATCAGTATGCGATCTTCAAGTGGCGCGAACTTGCTTGCAGCATCATCCGGGCCGACGACTCAGTACAGTCCCAAGCGGCGCAACTGGTGGCGTTTGGAGTTGGAAGCTATGACGCCCTGCATGCTGCCAGTGCGGTGGCAGGTAAGGCAGACATGTTCGTGACCACGGATGATCGCCTGCTCAGCAAACTGCGAAAACACAGCTCACTGGCGGCCTACTTGCCTGCTGAAGCCTTGGCCATTTTGGAAGACTGGTATGAAAACTGAAGCCGAGATCCGCATGACAGGCATGCAGGCATTGATCTCCACCCTTGGCCTTGTAGAAGCCGAGCGCTTTGTGGCTGCCCTTTCCCGTGACCGGTTCAACTACACGCAATGGCGCAGGAGCGGCCTGCCGCAGATGAGCGTGGAAGACATCGCCCGAGAGGCGAACCAGATGATGTTGAAGCTTGGTCAGAAACCGTGATGATGGCCCGTGGGTGGACATGGCGCAACTCGTCAATGAGCTGCTCAAAAAGACATTGAACTGATCGAGGCCGCGCGCTAGCCCAAGAACACCGCACAACGATCAACAACTCAGATCAGCCCACCCCCCCATGCCCCCCACCCTCTACACCCGCCTGCGCCACTGGTGGGGCCGCCTGCAAGGCAGCGCGCCCGCCGCCGCTACTGTCACCCCGCGGTTGCAGGGCCTGGGGGGCGGCGGCCAAGACGCCACAGTGTTGGAAGCCACCACCCCCAACACCGCCAACCCCACCCCCGCCGTCCCCTACGACGAAGCGCTGCTGGAGCGCGCCCGCACCCAGTGGCAGTTTGGTGACTGGCCCACCCTGGCCGCACTGACGCGTGACACGCTGCAGCACCACCCTGAGCGCGCCAAGCTCGCCCTGCTGGCCGCCGCCGGCCACCAGCAGATGGGCGACACCGCCGCGGCTCGGCAGTTCACGCGCCTGGCGCAAGACTGGGGCTGCAGCAAGAAGCTGGTGGCCCAGGTGCTGATTGCCGGCGCCCACAACACCCTGGCCCGCGTGGCCGCCGCCGCCGGCCAGGTGCCGCGCGCGTTGAAGCATTTTCATGACAGCATCGCCATCGGCACTCCCAACACCGATCTGGCCCTGGCTACGCAGGCGCGGGTGGGGCACGAGTGGCAGTCGTTGACTCAATATGTACGTTTACCGGCCGGTATGCCTGATCCAGTCGAAATCCAAAGCCAAGTCGTGAATCGTTCTAGGAGCCTTGGCAATCTACCTTTTGTTAGCGAATTTCAGAAGTTTTCAATGCCGTCTCCGACGGGACTATTGTCTGGTAAGCGGATCTTGATTATTTGTTGGTTTCAGAACCTAAGTGGAGGAGGCCTACATGAGTATGTGCGGGATTCCATGCGCGCAGTGCGATCTGCCGGTGGAGAAGCCGTCCTCGTTTGCCCAAAGTCTAGATTTTCGGATGAAATAGAATCCGAGCATTATCAGGTTATCCCCACTGACTTTGAAGATCCTGAATTGGTGAGGCATATCGCCAAGCGCGGCCCATTTGACATTATTCACGCCCACCCAGGAAAAAGTAAGTCCCTGGCTTTTGAACTCAAAAAAATCCTAAATATTCCATTGATTTACACCATTCATGGAAGGTGGGATGATAATGTATCTGATTCGATGGTTTTGGTTGATCGGATAGTGTGCGTTTCAAATCATATAGCTGAGATTTTTTATTCTCACAACGTTGTTCACAAATCGCAAATTTCCATTATACCAAATGGGCTTGATATTGAATTATTTGACCTGGAATCTCAGATTAATTTAAGTCATCGGGAAGAATTCATTGGTATTTACAGTGGCAGAGTCGATCCAGACAAGAAATCTGCTATTGATATAATGAAAAACCTTTGGCGTATGCAGTCTGAAGGGTTGTTGACTGGGTTCAGATGGATTGTGGCTGGTGACGGATCGCTCCTGCATGAACTGAAGGCTGAATCCGTGGATTTATTCGGATCTGGTTCAAATAGTGTTGAATTCTTGGGATGGTTGTCAAGAAGTGAACTTGCTTCTGCTTTGAGGCGGTCTGCCATCGCTATTGCTGCGGGTCGTTCTGCGCTTGAAGCTCTTGGCGCCGGGCTCCCTGTTGTAGCCTCAGGCCGCGAGGGTAGCTTTTTGATCGATGATTGGTCTACTTTACTGAAAGCTGAGTGGGCGAACTTTGGTGGTTTTGGATCTCAAGGTTTTGATGAGCCAATTGATTTGATTGTTGAAAAAATCGGAAGGATTATTAGAGACTTCGATTCTAAGAAAAACTTAGATTTTTCTGTCGCGCTCTCGAGGTATATAAAGTCAAGGCGGAGCATTGCATTCACCAGTGAGCAATTGGTTTTGCAGTACTCGGGCCTTATTCATCAGCGAGTCACTCATTGAAAATCCTCACCGTCTTCGGCACCCGCCCTGAAGCCATCAAGATGGCCCCAGTGGTCAACGCCTTGCGCGCCGCGCCGGGCATTGAAAGCCAGGTTTGCGTCACCGCCCAGCACCGCCAGATGCTGGACCAGGTGCTGCACCTCTTCAACATCCAGCCCGACCATGACTTGAACATCATGAAGCCCGGGCAAGACTTGACGGACATCACGGCCAACATCCTGTTGGGGCTGCGCAGCGTGCTCAAGGCGCAACGCTATGACCTGCTGCTGGTTCATGGCGACACCACCACCACCATGGCCGCTAGCCTGGCGGCCTTCTACGAGAAGGTGCCCGTGGGCCATGTGGAAGCCGGGCTGCGCACCGGCAACATGTATGCCCCCTGGCCGGAGGAGATGAACCGCAGCATTGTCGGGCGCATTGCCACGCTGCACTTTGTGCCCACCCAGCGCGCGCGCCAAAGCCTGCTGAGTGAAGGCATCAAAGACGGCGCCATCCACGTCACGGGCAATACCGTCATCGACGCCTTACAACAAGTGGCCGAGCGCCTGCAGGCCGACCAAGCCCTGCGCCGCCATTTCGACGAGCGATTCAGCTTTCTGCACCCTGAAAAGCGGTTGATCCTCGTCACCGGCCACCGGCGTGAAAACTTTGGTGATGGTTTCGAGCGCATCTGTTCAGCCCTGGCGCGCCTGAGCCAGCGGCCTGATGTGCAGATCCTCTACCCTGTGCACCTCAATCCTGCCGTGCAAGAGCCGGTGCGCCGCATCTTGGGCCAGGCGCCCAACGTGCACCTGATCGAGCCGCAAGACTATATGCCCTTCGTCTACTTGATGACCCGTTCTCATCTGATCGTGACCGATTCGGGCGGCGTTCAAGAAGAGGCGCCCTCCCTCGGCAAGCCGGTGCTGGTGATGCGCGATACCACCGAGCGCCCCGAGGCGGTTGACGCCGGCACCGTGCGCCTGGTGGGCACTGATGCTGACAAGATCGTCGGCGAATGCCAGCAGCTGCTGGATGACCCCGCTGCCTATGACCACATGGCCCGCGCCCTCAACCCCTATGGTGATGGCCAAGCGGCAGCCCGCATCGTGGCTGCGCTGAACACTTCTCACTGACAAGACTGACCTTCATGTTCAACACCATTTCCATGATCGGCCTGGGCTACATCGGCCTGCCCACGGCCACGATGTTTGCCTCCCGCAAGAAGAAGGTGATTGGCGTGGACGTCAATGAGCACGCAGTCAACACCATCAACCAAGGGCGCATCCACATCGTGGAGCCCGAGTTGGACATGCTGGTGCGCGCTGCCGTCAGTGAAGGGCACTTGCGTGCCACCTTGAAGCCTGAGCCGGCAGACGCCTTCCTCATTGCCGTGCCCACCCCGTTCAAGGACGGGCACAAACCCGATGTCAGCTATGTAGAAGCCGCGGCGAGGTCCATCGCGCCCGTGCTCGCCAAGGGCAACCTTGTGGTGCTGGAGTCCACCTCACCGGTGGGCACCACCGAGCAGATGGCCCAGTGGCTGGCCGATGCCCGGCCAGACCTGACCTTTCCGCAACAGGCCGGTGAGGCAGCCGACGTTCAGGTGGCCTATTGCCCTGAGCGCGTGTTACCCGGCAAGGTGGTGCACGAGCTGGTGAGCAATGACCGCGTCATTGGCGGCATGACCCAGCGTGCCAGTGATATGGCCATTGCGCTCTACAAGACCTTTGTGCAGGGTGAGCTCTTCCAGACCAACGCCCGCACGGCGGAAATGTGCAAGCTGACGGAAAACAGCTTTCGCGATGTGAACATTGCCTTTGCCAACGAGCTTTCCATCATCTGCGACAAGCTCAGCATCAACGTGTGGGATTTGATTCGCTTGGCCAACAGGCACCCTCGCGTGAACATCTTGCAGCCTGGTGCAGGCGTGGGCGGGCACTGCATTGCTGTGGACCCTTGGTTTATTGTGGACAGTGCCCCCGATGAGGCGCGGATCATCAGAGCGGCCCGGGAAGTTAATGACTACAAGCCGGAATGGGTATTGCAAAAGGTAAACGCGGCTATTGCCGATGTATTGGCGGCGCGGCCCGGCGCCACAATGGCCGATGTGAAGGTGGCGTGTCTTGGCTTGGCGTTCAAGCCGGATATTGATGACCTGCGTGAGAGCCCAGCCGTCGAGATTACTTCGGAAGTCGCTAAACTGCAGTGTCAGATCCTTGCCGTTGAGCCAAATATTGAAATCTTACCTGCTACGTTGGCGGCTCCGAACATATCTCTCGTATCACTAGAAGACGCGATAGTCTGTGCAGACATCATGTGTGTGCTTGTTAAGCATAGGCAGTTCGAGAAAATGTTTGAAATTGACTCTCTTCAGCTTTGTATTATTGATGCAGTTGGGTTGCGAGATCGTAGAACCAAGCTCAATCATTATTTATAAATATTTCATTTTATTTAGGAAAATAAATTATTATAAATCTACCGAATAAGTATTGATATTTAGTGACGGCCAATTAAATGGAAAAATCAGAAAGACTTGACTATATCTCCGCTCTTGATGTGGCGGCATTTGCGCACTTGGACGTACAAAAAATTACATCGTGGCGAGTACCAGGCCGCCTTGCTTATTTGGTTAGTCATTCTTTTCCGTTTTCAACAAACGGTTATGCAGTACGGACGCATGGAGTAGCTACGGCGCTTGTTGAAAGAGGGCACTCAGTCGTCGTAGTGTCGCGACCGGGGAGGCCATGGGATCTGCCGGGCTTTGCGGAAAATTCTTACCCCAATCACCATCTTATAGACGGTGTGCGATACCTGCACTTGGAGCAGCCTTCTGCATCAGGCATGCAGCAGGAAGAGTATTTCAAGGCTTCTGCTCTTGCCCTATATGAGGTGTTGCGACTCTTTAAGCCCAGTGCTGTGATGGCCGCGTCGAACTGGGAGAACGCCGCCCCTGCAATTATTGCCTCGCGTCGACTGAAGCTTCCCTTCTACTATGAAGTTCGTGGATTCTGGGAGATCACCCGTGCATCAAATGAGCCTGGCTACGCAGACACCCCTGCTTTCCGCAGAGCGGTAGAGATGGAGACGCTGCTGGCCGGCTCAGCTGACCATGTCTACACTTTGAACGAACCGATGCGCCGAGAGCTAGAGCGTCGAGGTGTTGATCCTGGGCGAATTGCCCTCATTCCTAACGCACATAGCGGTGCGCAGCCTTCAAGACTCCAAAGCCCGGCGGCCAAGGCCAGAGTGGGCAGTAAGGCGCGGCACCTCGTCGGCTACGTTGGTTCATTCAGCCCCTACGAGGGCCTCGAGGACCTTATTGGTGCGTGCGCGAGGCTTCGGGTAGAAGGGCTTGATATCGATCTGATGCTGGTCGGTTCATCTAACCCTCTGGGCGTAGGTGAAGGTCAGGTGCAGTGCCCGGCGAGTGCGAAATTTCGCGAATTGGCCGCCTCGCTCGGAATTGCCGATCACCTGATCCTCACAGGCCGCCGCCCGACTTCCGAACTGCCGGATTTATATGCGGCGATCGACCTCGTCGTCATACCGCGCCGTCCGGTGGCTGTTGCGGATCTTGTATCGCCCGTCAAGCCTTACGAGGCCGCGGCTTATTCGCGTCCCGTCCTCTTGTCCGACGTTGGCGCGCTAAAGGACCTTGGCAGGAGACTGCCCGGCTCGGCGTACTTCCAGGCTGGGTCTGTGCCCTCAATGTGCGAGCAGATTCGCAACCTCCTCAGCGTACCCGGCGGTTCTGTGGACCGAGTCGCTATGAACCTTGAGGCGCTGAGGCAGGCGACCTGGGTCGAATCTACTGCGCAGTTGGCAGCAGTGCTGGAAACGGGCAGGCCAGCTGCGCATGAACCAGCACCCCTGGTATCGCCAAGTTGCACGCCCGGGAGCCAGGTGCTGATGCCGTCTGTCGCAGACGACCTAGTCGCTTTAGAGGCAGAGCCGACTTGGTTCGAACTGTCAATGACCGAGGCCGATTACATACAGCTTTCGTTCGACATCCGCTACGTCGGGATCGGCAAAGCTGAACGGAAAAAGGCGGTTCTGTCGGTCGAGTACCTTGATGCTTCGGGCCAACTGATCGAAGGGCCATATGTGGGTTTCACTCGCTCAGCTTTGGTTGGCTGGTACCAGTACCTTTATCCGGCAGCGGATGCAACTGATCGCCGGTTTGAAGTAGTGCCGTGCCGAGGTACCGCCCGGGCTCGAATTGGGCTGCGTTCCTTCAGCACGAAAGGGGATGAACGGGTACTGGTTTCGAACCGCATCGAGCTCATCTGGCACGACAACCGGGATAACCAAGCAGCGCACGCAAGGGCCTCGGGCACCCCAGTGCTTGCTTGTCTACCGTTTGAAATGGCGCCCTCACCTGAGCGTCGCAAGCCTCGGGTCGCATCCATCTTGGATGCTTTCTCACACGCGTGTTTCGAACCCGAGTGTGACTTGGTCCCCATCACGCCAGGAGCCTGGAGGCGCGAGCTGCTCGGCAGCCAGATCGACTTTGTATTGGTCGAGTCAGCATGGCATGGCAATCAAGACAGCTGGCTGCACCGCGTTGCGAGCTTTGCTAAACCTCCGGGCGACGAGGTTCGAGACCTCCTGCGCTGGGCACGTAAGTTTGATGTCCCGACAGTGTTCTGGAACAAGGAGGACCCGCCCAATTTCGAACGTTTCATCGACCGGGCAGCAGACTTCGACTACATCTTCACCACTGACGAGAACTGCATCGAGCGATATCGGCAAAAAGTAGGCGGGGCTCGTGTCGTTGCGGCGCTCCCTTTTGCAGCGCAGCCGAAGATCCATAACCCGAACCTGACTCAACCACGGCTTGATGCGACGAGCTTCGCGGGTACCTATTACGCAGATGACTTCGAGCCGCGGCGCCGGGCGATGGACACCCTGCTCCGGGTGTCTTCCCGCTTCGGGCTCGACATCTTTGACCGTATGCACGGCATAACAGGGAAGGACAGTGAGCGGTTCGCGTTCCCCTCAGACCTGCAGCCCTTCATACGTGGCTCTCTTTCCTACAGCGAGATGCTGCAGGCCTATCGCCGGTATCGCGTTGGGCTGAACGTGAACTCAGTTTCAGATTCGCCCACGATGTTTTCGCGGCGTGTCTTCGAACTGCTCGCGTGCGGCACCCCGGTGGTCTCGACAGAGTCTCTCGGTGTCGATCGGATCTTCAAGGGACTCGTGCCCACGGTCGAGAGCGAGCAGGAGGCTCTTGAGGCTCTTGATAGCTTGATGCGCGACGCAGGCCGGTGGTTACAAGCTTCCGTCAGGGGCACACGAGCTGTATTTGCAGAACATACCTATGGTCACCGGTTGGCGACGATCGCCCGAACGATTGGACTGTCCTCGTGCCCGCCACTGCGCCGCGAAGTCGTTGCGCTGGTGCGTCCAACCGGTGATCCCAAGAGGCTCGTTCGGATGCTCATTGAGCAGATACAGGCGCCAGCAGCCATCATCGTCATTGGCAGCTTTGGTTCGGATGACTCGGTGAAACGCTTTGCCGAAACGCTGAAGAGCACTAATGCCCCGGTCGTGGCAATTCCGGCCCCAAACCTGCCGTCCTATCTGAGGAACCGTCACCCGAGCGCCGTCGTCGTTCTCATCGGTGGCGGGCACTACGGCTCTTCTTACCTGCTTGACGCACAGATCGCGGTAGAGGGCACCGAACCAGATGAGGCGTCTGGGATTGATTTCGCCCAAGCCCGGGTCGATCTCAGTCACTTGACATTTGAGGAGGTGCGCTCAATTGGCATGACCACGGCCAGCGCCGACCCATGCTCTATCGCGCTTCGCGCATCTAGTCCGTGGCTAGCCAAGGCTCTTTTCAGCTTCATGGCTGAGAGGGTCGACGACGGCATGCCCGTGCGGTCGCGCACGCCGCTCGGTTTTCTCTCTGAAGCCATGGCCGCGCCTAGCTACCACGGATTGCAGCTGAACTAACCCATGCCCTTCTCGTCGAACATCAAGCTCCTGTTTTGCGGACATGACCTCAAGTTCATCACGCCGCTGATACGGCAGATGGAGGCCACGCCCGCCTACACCGTGAAGATCCTTGAACACAAGGGTCATCATATGAATGATCCGCAAGCGGCGGAGGCTGCGCTTGCTTGGGCGGATGTGATCTTCTGCGAATGGGCACTCGGTAACGCTGTTTGGTTCTCTGAGCGGAAGCGGCCTCACCAGGTGTTGATCGTTCGCCTTCACCTGCAAGAAGTACAGGCACGGGACCGGACCGACTTCATTTGGCGTACCGATTGGAAGAAGGTCGACCGGCTGATACTGATCACGCAGCACGTTTACGACTGGATGCGTGCTGAGTTCCCGGTGCTAGCGGGCAAAACGGCACTGGTCTACAACCCGATACCTGCAAGAACCGCCTACGCGCTACCGAAGTCCCCAGACAGCCGCTTCACGCTCGGCTTGGTCGGTGTTGTGCCGGCACGCAAAAGACTCGATTTGGCGGTTGCCGTTCTTCGACGCCTGCGCGAGACAGATGCGCGCTATAGCCTGCGAGTCAAAGGGGCGCTGCCAACTGATTACGCATGGATGGCGAATCGAACCGAGGAGATGGCTTGGTACACGCGCATCTTTGACGAACTTGCGGGTTTACGGAAGGCTGGCTCAGTCGTGTTCGATCCCCATGGCTCCGACATGGCGGGGTGGTATCAGGGCATCGGCCATATCCTCTCTGTCAGCGACTTCGAGGGCTCACACCAGGCGGTCGCCGAAGGTATGGCGAGCGGTTGCGTCCCGGCCATCCGCGACTGGGAAGGTGCTGGGCGAATTTACCCGCCAAGATATGTTGCGGGCTCCATCGAATCGCTCGCGGGAATGATCTTGCGGAACAGTCAACTCGAAACCTTTATGGCCGAGTCGGACTATGCACGGCGCTTTGCTCAAGAGCGGTTCGACAATGAGCCGACATGTTCTGCCCTTATCGGCATCATTGCGCAGGAGGTCCGCTTCAAACGGCGTGGTCGTGTCTCGGCAGGGCTTGTACAGGAAGCAAGGCGCCGGCCGAACTTTCTGATCGTGGCCTACATCCCTGAAGGCTCTCGGTCTGGTTATCGAATTCGCGTCGAGCAGGAGATCCAAGCGTTGACCCAGCAGGGGTGCAAGGTTCACCTCGCCTGTCTCTTACCTCGCCCTAAAGCGGGCTCATCCTCCGATGAGCAGAACCCAACTCGGGCGGCGCATAGCGACGAATTTACTGAGATGGGTTGTGAGCCGCATCTGATTGAAGTTGAAGACTTTTTCAGGATGAACGCCACGCCTGAGTCCTTTCAGGGCATCGCGGCCCAACTCATTGACATCGTCGAGCAATTCGACATCGATGTTGTTCACGCAGAGGCGCTGTATTGCGCCCGTGTCGCTTTAGCAGTCAAGGCCGCGAGACCGTCCACTGTGTTTTCCATTGACTGGCACGGTGTCGTCCCTGAGGAGGCGCGCATGGGTGGCGCCCACGAGGCGCGGATTGCCTCCCTTGAGAAAGCTGAACGGCAGCTGCTAGCGGCCAGCGATCTGAACGTATTTGTCTCGGAAGCGATGGGCACGCACTACCGCCGCAAATACGGCGAAATCTTGCCTGCGCAGGTGATCGTTCCCTGCTGTGTCTCTGACCGCCGGTTTGTCCAACCTGCCGAACCGAAGCGGCGCACGCTTTTTCCTCCTGGCTCTCTTGTCTTTGGCTATGCCGGCACGATGGCTGATTGGCAGTGCGGTGCGGAGATGATCGAGCTGTTTGCGGCGCTGCACCGCGAGGACGGGCGTTGCCGCTTACTTCTGTTGGTGCCCAAGTCAGACCAAGACAAGGCGATCGAATACTGCACAGCCGCCCGGCTGCCCGTCGAAGCCATGGTGATGCTTGAGGTCCCGCATGACGACGTGCCACTGAGGCTGCGGGACTGCGACGTTGGTGTGCTGATCCGGCGGCCAGACCCGGTGAATTTTGTCTCTTCTCCGACCAAGTTCGGCGAGTACCTCGCCGCCGGACTCCCGGTATTGATGACCGACGCCATCGGAGACTACAGCCGTCTTGCCAGTGATCGGGATGTTGGTTTCGTGCTCGACGCCCTATCACTCTTCGGAATCTCTAAGCGCTCGCTACCGCCAGAGTTGCTGCGGCGCGTTGTCGAGTTCGCCGTGCGTTCCGCAGCATCGCGCAATGTTGACGCGCCGCAGTGCCAGTCCGTTGCGCGCGAAGAGCTCCACTGGGAGGCTGCTTCCGCTCGCTGGTTGGCGTCATATGCACAAGGCGGATTGTTGTCGATCGACTATACATACCGGCCCCCACAGCCGGTGGATGTGAAACCGGTAGGCCTCGTGTCAATCACCGGGGTATCAGATGAAAAATGAGTTTGAAACAGCATACGAGCGGTACTTAGCCGGGTTCGCTGAGAGCGTTACTGAGGAGCAGCGCGCGGCGTATCGTAGGTATGCCCTCGGTAATCGCGATCGCGGCCGCGAATGCGTAAAGACACTATGTGAACTGCTCGGCAGTGCCGTCGCTGGGATGCGATGCCTAGACGTCGGCTCGGGCTACGGCGGACTCTTGCTCGCTCTCGCCGAACAAGGCGCCACGGCGATGGGGATCGAGTACGACTCGCAGCTATTTGAGCTCAGCCAGATCAACATCGAGGGCGAGCCGCACAACATTCCGATATACCAAGGGAATTTCCTTGACCGGGATGCGCTGCCGGGCGGCGTCAAGTTCGACCTGATCATCATCAACGACGTCTTCGAGCACATCCACGACATAGACTATCTGTTCAGGCGTCTAGACGACATCGCGCACGAAGGAACTGCGATCTACCTGGAGATCCCGAACAACCGTTCTTACCATGCGATCCTCAAGGAGCATCACAAATTCGTCTTCGGGCTCACGCTTATTGAGCCGGGTTCGTGGGCAGAGGTAACCGGGCCCTTCAATATCTACCATCGGCCTCTATCGCTATACGGGCTATTGTTCAAGTCGATCGGCTACGATACGCTCACCCTCAGAGACAAGGGCGAGTCTGCAGCGGGTGCCGAGCAGCGGATCCGTTTGGCGCATGATGCTATTGCGCTTGCGATAGATGAGCAGCCGTTCAAGAGCCCTCGACTGCGCGATCAGGCGCGTGTCAACTTCGCGCGAATGCGCCGCTACTTCGAGGAGGACGTCGCGCGTCGCTCGGCGACAGATCTGTTCGCCGAGTACGAGTCCTACGTCTGGGCCGGGGTTGTCACCAAGCGCGGTTTCCGTCCTCGGCACGGCTACCTCCAGTTCATACTTTGAAGGTTAGCATGCAGGACGTGTCGAAACTCTGGACCCCAATGCGGGGAGCAGTGACTGAGGCCAAGAAGGAGGCGTGGCTTCGCTCGCGGGCAGTGACCTTCCATGGGTTTTCCGAGTGGTCTGTTCCAGAAGGGCAGACTTGGCGTGAAGATCCATTCTCGAACAACACCTGGAAGCTCTGGTACCACTGCCTGACTTGGCTCTATGTGCCGGCGGCGATAGCCGAGACAAATGGCGAGGCCGAGCAACTCGAGTACGTACGACGATGTACGCTCGACTGGATGGCGGCTCATGGGCCCACCTACATGGCCGACCCAACTGACATGGCATGGGACGATCATGCGATCGCCTACCGTTCGACCTGTCTCGTCTACCTGTACCGGCAGTTCTTCTCGGATGACGCGGTGTGGACGGCGGCTTTCCGCTCGACGATGTCTCTGCACGCGCGAGCGCTGCACGCTTTCCTGCGCCGCCCCGAGTTCATCGGCAACAACCACGGCGTATTCCACTGCTTCGCGTTGCTCAACATGATGGCCGCAGTGCCCGAGCTCGACCTGCCTCTTGAGTACAAGTCGGATGCCGACCTGCGGCTCTTTGCGCTCCTAGACGAAATGATCGACACGAGCGAAGGCGTTACGCGCGAGCAGGCACTCGAATATCAGTACATCGCGCTGGAGCTCGTCGGAGAAGTCATGCACTACGCGGATTTCTTCGGGCTGGATGATGAAAACGGCCGGGTTCGGAATCTTCGTCCCCTGATGACACGACTAGTGGACTTCGCGTTTTTGATGCGCTGGCCCGACGGAAGCGTGCCCGCAGTTGGTGACACATGGTTGGACTGGCACGGATGGTCGGTGCCGGTCTGGGAGATCCTCGAGCGCTACGTGGCGGCTGGCTACGGCTCGGACTCAACCAAGGAAGCGATCCGCTGCCTGCGCGCTGGGACCATCACTACTGCGGGACAAGCACCGGACGTGGTGACGTATCCGCGGAGTGGCTACCTGCTCGCGCATGGCGGAGAGGCAGGATGGGCGATGTTCTTGAAGGCTGGCCCGCCGATTCATTCGCATGGGCACCACGATCATCTGAACCTCCAGCTATTCGTCGAAGGCCAGTTGCTATTGGTAGATTCAGGCGGCCCCTACAAGTACTCGGATCCGCAGCGTGAGTACTTCACCCATCCGCGTGCCCACAACACTGTCGTGTGCCGAGGCCAGTCCGGCTTCAGCTATGGCGTAGCCGAAGAGGATGTCGGCGGTCTCGCCACCGACGCGCTACTGCATCTCGGCGGGAGTCACCGGATTTCCGACGGCGTCCGCCACACGCGAAACGCAGTTTTCCTGCAAGAGATCCGCACGCTGGTCGTTCACGACGAAATCGTAGCCGTCGCCCCGCGCGAGTTAGATCTCGAGCAGTTCTGGCATTTTGCGCCAGGCACGATGGTCAGCCAGCTTCCGACCATGCCGCCAGATGGCCGCGGTCCGACGGACTTCCTATGCGTAGCACCGAACGGTGTTGGCTTCCGGATCCGCTTGGTCTGCGAGCGCTTGAGTGAGGTCTCGCTGGTCCAAGGCCAAGTTACCCCTCGACTTCAAGGCTGGGTGACGCGGTACCAATTCACCCCCCCTACGGCGATGCACGAACTGACGCATCCGGGCCGGC
>JBAXYD010000079.1:0-16916 GCA_037127635.1 Betaproteobacteria bacterium
GATCCTTGATGATTCTTGGCTGCATCGCAGACGATTTCACCGGCGCCACCGACCTCGCCAACAACCTGGTGCGCGCCGGCATGCGCGTGGTGCAGACCATCGGCGTGCCCACCACGCCCGCCGCAGAGGCGGGGCTGGACGAGGTGGACGCCGTGGTGGTGGCGCTGAAGTCGCGCACGGCGCCGGTGGACGAGGCCGTGGCGCAATCGCTGGCCGCCTGCCGCTGGTTGCGGGCGGGCGGGGCGCAGCAAATCTACTTCAAGGTGTGCTCCACCTTCGACTCCACACCCCGCGGCAACATCGGCCCGGTGGCACAGGCCTTGATGGCGCATCTGGGCGCCGAGGCTGCGGCTGCGTCAACGTCGGCAGGGTCGGGTGCGGGGACGGGTGCGGGGTCAAGTGCAGGGCCAAAAGCCGGGCCGGCAGCAGAACCCCAGGTCACCAACTTCGCCATCGTCACGCCCGCCTTCCCCGAGAACGGACGCACCGTCTTCAAGGGCCACCTGTTCGTGGGCGATGTGCTCCTGTCCGACAGCCCCATGCGGCACCACCCGCTCACGCCCATGACCGACGCCAACCTGGTTCGGGTGATGCAGGCCCAGTTGTCGGACGGGGGGCGCTGCGGCCTGATCGAACACCGCACGGTGGCGCAGGGCGTGCCGGCCGTACGCGAACGCATCGCCGCGCTGCGCGCGCAGGGCGTGGCCTTCGCGGTGGCCGATGCCGTGGGCAACGCCGATCTGCAGGTGCTGGCGCAGGCCGCACACAACCTGGCCCTGGTGGTGGCGGGCTCGGGTCTGGCCATCGGCATTCCGGCCTTGCACGGCCTGGCGCCCCGGCCTGAAGCGGCGGCGCTGCCCCCGGCCAGCGGCACCTGCGCGGTGGTCAGCGGCAGTTGCTCGGCCGCCACCAACGCGCAGGTGGCGGACTTCATCGCACGCTCGCCCACTGGCGCGGACCGCGCCTTCGCCGTGGACCCGCTGCGCCTGGCCGCCGGCGAGGACGTGGCGGGCCAGGCGCTGGCCTGGGCCGCGCCGCGCCTGAGCACCGGGCCTGTGCTGGTCTTTGCCACGGCAGCGCCCGAAGCGGTGAAGGCGGCGCAGGCGCAACTGGGCGTGGAACGCGCCGGGGCGCTGGTGGAGCAGGCCCTGGCGCGCGTGGCCCAAGGCCTGGTCGCGGCTGGTGTGGGGCAGTTGCTCGTGGCCGGGGGCGAGACCTCAGGGGCCTGCGTGCAGGCCCTGGGCGTGAACACCCTGCGCATCGGCCCGCAGATCGACCCCGGCGTGCCCTGGTGCCACGCCACCCCGCCCACCCGCCCGCAGGGCCTGCACCTGGCGCTGAAGTCCGGCAACTTCGGCGGCACAGACTTCTTCACCCGGGCCTTCGAGGTGCTGCGATGAGCGGCGAAGAGGCCCAGCTGCGCGACGAGATCTGCCGCGTCGGCCGCAGCCTGTTCGAGCGCGGCTACGTGCACGCCACCGCCGGCAACATCAGCGTGCGCCTGGACGACGGCTACCTGATCACCCCCACCGACGCCTGCCTGGGCACGCTGGACCCGGCACGCCTGGCGCGGCTGGATGCGCAGGGCGTGCAGACCGCGGGCGACCGTGCCAGCAAGACGCTGACCTTGCACCGCCGCATCTACGAGGCCGCACCGCAGGCGCGCTGCGTCATCCACACCCACAGCACGCACCTGGTGGCGTTGACGCTGCAGGGCGTGTGGAGCGACGACGACATCCTGCCGCCCATCACGCCCTACTTCGTGATGAAGGTGGGCCATGTGCCGCTGATCCCCTACCACCGCCCGGGCGACCCGCGCGTGGCCGAGCTCGTGGCCCAGCGCATCAGCGCCATGGCCGAACGCGGCACGCCCATCCGCGCCGTGATGCTGGACCGCCTGGGCCCCAAGGTCTGGCACGACAGCCCGGCGCAGGCCAGCGCGGTGCTGGAGGAGTTGGAAGAAACCGCCCGCCTGTGGCTGATGTGCCAGCCCGGCCCGTTGCCGTTGGGAGAACCGGAGATCGAAGAGCTGCGGCGGCAGTTCGGGGCGAGTTGGTAGCCCACACTCGAAACCACTTCCAGTCCGGTGGGCCAAAGTGCTTCGAGCCTTCAGAATGCAGGGGTCGAAACCTCGCCTGAAAGGCCTGTCCGTGCGCCTGCCCGCTCCAATCCGTGCCTTGTTCCGTGCCTTGGCCCCAGGGCTGCTCTGTCTGGCAGCGGCCAGTGCGGCTGCACAGGCCTTCCCCACCAAGCCCATCCGTCTGGTGGTGCCCTACCCGCCCGGCGGGGGCACCGACATCATGGCGCGCGTGCTGGCCGAACCCTTGCGGGACGATCTGGGCCAAGCCGTGATCGTGGAGAACCGCGCCGGGGCCGGCGGCGCTCTGGGCGCCGCCGAGGTGGCGCGCAGCGCACCGGATGGCCACACCCTGCTGGTCACGGCCGGCGCTTTCGTCATCGCGCCCTCGGTGTTCAAGTCGCCCGGCTACGACCCGGTGAAAGACTTCGTCGGGGTGGCCCAGATCGCCATCGTGCCGCTGCTGGTGGTGACCCGGCCGGACAGCCCGTTGAACAGCGTGGCCGATCTGCTGGCGCTGGCGCGGCGTGACGGCGACAAGGTGAACTTCGCCTCGTTCGGCAACTCCACGCCGGCGCACCTGGTGGGCGAGAGCATCAACCAGCTCGGGCGGGTGCAGATGACACACATCCCCTACAAAGGCGGCATGCTGGCCTTGCCCGACATCCTGTCCGGCCAGGTGACGGTAGGCTTGCTGGACGCCGTGTCCATGACACCGCTGGTCAAGCAGGGGCGCCTGAAGGCCCTGGCCGTCACCGGGCCCAGCCGCCTGCCGGCCCTGGCCGACAAGCCCACGCTGATGGAGTCGGGCATCGCCTTCGATGGCGTGGGCTGGCACGGCGCCTTCGCCCCGGCGGCTACGCCAGCGGCTACGCTGGCCCGGCTGAACGCCGCCTTCGCCAAAGCCCTGGCCCGACCGGACATTCGCGACCGCATCGTCAACGGCGGCTCGGTGCCCATCGAGCCCGCGCTGACGCCGGCACAGTGGACGGCCCAGATGCGGCGTGAGGTGGCCCAGTGGGCCGAGGTGGTACGCAAGGCCGGTATCCAACCGGAGTGAGCGCAGTGAAGAGCAGGCCTGTGCCATTGACGAAGGCCGGAGCATGAAGACAGACCCATCTCAGGCGCTGCGGATCACCCGGGACCGGGTCTACGGCGCGGCGCGGGTCCAGATCCATACCCGGCCGCAAGAGCGTGCGCTCACCTTGGACCTGTACCAGCCCGCCGACTGCCAGCCGGGAGACCGCCGACCAGCCCTGGTGATGGCCTTTGGCGGCGCGTTTCACCGCGGCGACAAGCGCCAGGACGAGTTCGAGCAGGCAGGCCAGCGCAACACGCCGGTGTCGACCTATTGCGCCGCCCTGGCACGCCGCGGCTACGTGACCGCGTCCATCGACTACCGCCTGGTGCAGGAAGACCCGGACCCCGGGGTCACACCAGTGATCGGCAACCCCCAGGGCATCCCCCTGTCGCGCGTGGCGCATGTGCGCCAGCTGCTGGGTCTGCCGCCGGCCACCGCCGAGATGGTGTGGGCCGGCATGGAGGCTGCGGCCGACGACATGGCGCAAAGCGTGGCCTTCCTGAAGGCCAACGCCCACGCGCTGGGCCTGGATGCGGCGCGCATCGCGGTGGGTGGGTTTTCAGCCGGTGCCCGCACCGCGCTGGGCTGCGCCTATGGCGAGCGGTCCCCCGTGGCCGCCGTGGTGAGCCTGTCGGGCTTCATGGCCGACGACGACCTTGTGCGCCTGGTGGTGCCGGGCCAGCCGCTGCCACCGGCTCTGTTCATCACTGGCGAGCACGATCTGGATTACATCGCCCGCCAGGCGGGCCGGCTGCACGAGCACTTCGGCCGGGTGGGCGTGATGTCACAGGCCTGGACCGTGCCGGGCGCGGGCCACTTCTATGCCGCCGACCGCCGCGCGCTCGATGCCCAGGGCCGCGATGCCGCGGTGGGCGCGGTGGTGGCGGCGTTTCTCGATGAGGTGTTGGGCGTCGATCAGGGCCTGTGAAGGGCTCACGAGAAAACGCAGGGCCGCTCCCAAGTTTTCTAGCGCCCCCGCGGGGGGCCGGGCCGGGCACCTCCCGGCCCTTGGGGGCTCACGAGAAAACGCCGAACCGGGGCGAGGGCAGAGCGCCTCACCACCATCAGCGGGCGCGCGGCGTTGAAGCCGCGCCTTGCAGGCGCTGCTGCAGGAAGGTGGCCAGGGCGCGGATGCGCGCGATGCTCAGGCGCTCGGGGGTGGCCAGCAGCGTGACCTGGGTGCCGAAGCGCGTGATGGGGGTCCAGCGTTCGAGCACCTGCACCAGGCGGCCGTCTGCCAGGGCCGGCTCGCACAGGTAGTCCGGCAACAGGGCCAGGCCCAGGCCCGCGAGCGCGGCCGCTGTCACGGCCTCCACATCGTTGGCATGAAAGCGCGCGCCCACTTGCACGGTGTGCCGTTGGTCGCGCGCGTCGGCCAGCACCCAGGTGTCGTCCGAGGTCTCCCGCCAGTACGACAGGCATTCGTGAGCGGCCAGATCCGAGGGCTTGCGCGGCGTGCCCGCCTGGGCCAGGTAGCCCGGCGCGGCCACGACCCGCCAGCGCACGGTGGCCGCCGACTCGACCACCAGGCCCGGAGGGGCGGCGGCGGCTGTCCAGCGCAGTGCCAGGTCGGTACGCTCGACGGCCAGGTCGACCAGCCGGTCCGACAGGTTCAGCTCCAATTCCACCGCCGGGTGCAGGCGCACGAACTCCGGCAGATGCAGCGCCAGCACGCGCTGCCCCCAGGACACCGTGGCGCTGACGCGGATGCGCCCGCTGAGCTCGCTGCGCAGTTCCCGCAGGCGCTCGGCCGCCGCTTCCACTTCGCGCAGGGCCCGGCGCGCGAAGTCCAGATAGGCCTCCCCTGCCGGAGTGAGCGCGATCTTGCGGGTGCTGCGGCTGAAAAGCGTGACCTTCAGCCGCGACTCGAGCTGCGCCACACGCTTACTGACCACGGCCTTGCCCAGATCGAGGTCGTTCGCCGCAGCACTGACCGACAGCCTCTCGGCCACCTTGATGAACGCTTCCAGCATGTCGGTCGACAGCGCCATTGTTTCCTTTCTGGACACAAACGGTTTGCATTCGAGCAGGTGCTTCCGGGGCCGTCAATCCATAGACTGCGCCGGTCGTGGCAGTGTCGGATCGGGCCGCCAGAAGCCCGGGCCTGCTGCGATGAGAGGTTTTCCCCCAACACGGCGCCGCAGGAAGCGGCCAGGAGACAAGCATGCTCAAGATCTATGCCGACCCGATCACCGTCAACTGTCGCAAGGTGCTTGCGGGGCTGGACCTGATCGGCGAACCCTATGAACTGGTTCACGTCGATTACTTCACTGGCCAACAGAAGGAGCCGGCCTACACGGCCCTCAACCCCAACGCCTCCGTCCCGGCGATGGTGGACGGCGACTTCGTGCTCTGGGAGTCCAACGCCATCCTGCAATACGCCGCTGACAAGCGCGGCAACGACGCGGCCTACCCGCGCGACCTGCAGGCCCGCGCCGACGTCAACCGCTGGCTGCTTTGGGAGTCCTCCAGCTGGTTCCCCAGCTGCTACGTGTTCCTGGTGGAGAACTGCGTCAAGCCCTTGCTGGGCGGCAGTGCCGATGCCTCGGTGCTGCAGGCCCAGGAGGCCCAGTTCCACAAGCTCGCCGGCATCTTGGACGGGCGCCTGGCCGGGCGCGACTGGGTGGCCGGCCCAGGCCCCACCATCGCCGACATCGCCCTGGCAGCGCCCATGCACCTGCACGGCTGGCAGCAGTTGCCCCTGGCCGGGCATCAGAACCTCGTGCGCTGGTTGACGGGCAGCGTCGAACAACTGCCCTGCTGGAAGAAGACCACGGTCTACCAGGGCTTCACCACCACCCCGCCTGCGGCCTGAGCCAAGGCGACGACCCGGCCTGCGGCACAGGCGCAAGAAGCTGCCGCAGGCCGGACTGGCCATCGGAGACACCCCATGACACAGCCCCGTTCAGTGTGTGCGACGCTGAACTACACCGTCGACAACGGCACTCCGCCGGACTACTACTTCTATGAGCCCGATTCGACGGTGAAGCTCAATCCTCCGGGCACCGATGTCCGGGAGATGACCATCGAGGACGGCTGGCCCCAGGCGGGCCGCTTCAGCGCAGACCGCGAAGGTTTCGAGTTGCACGAGTTCGACGCCCGCTTCGAAGCCTTTGATGACGACGATGAGCTCAAGTCCGTCTTCTACCCTCAGATCATCGACTTCGTGAAGCGCCACAGCGGCGCCAGGCGCGTGGTCGTGTTCGACCACACGATCCGCAAGCGCATGCCCGCCGATCTGAAGGCGCAGACCGTGGTGCAGCGCCCGGCGGTCATGCTGGTGCACAGCGACTACACGGTCAAGAGCGGCCCGCAGCGGGTGCGTGACCTGTTGCCCGAGGAGGCAGACGCCCTGCTCGCCCGGCGCGTGGCGTTTTTCAACGTGTGGAAGCCCCTGTACCGGCAGGTGGAGGAGTTGCCCCTGGCGATGTGTGACGCCACCACCCACGACGAGCAGGACATGCTCAGGATGGAACTGAAGTACCGCGAGCGCACGGGCGAGATCTACGTCATGCGGCACTCGCCTCGGCACCGCTGGGTCTACTTTCCCCTGATGCAGGCCAGCCAGGCCCTGCTGCTCAAGACCTTTGACTCCGAGACCGATGGCCGCGCCCGCTTCATGGGCCACACGGCCTTCGAAGACCCCACCACGCCGCCCGGTGCGATGAAGCGCGAGAGCATCGAGGTGCGCACGATGGCGTTCTTCTGACGCAGCCCGCTGGCTGGCGGCGTACGGGCGCGGACTCCAGGGGGAGTTCGCCAGCGTACGCCGCTCAGCCGCGTCCGCCCGCTCCCGCCCGCAGGGTGACCACGCGCGCCGAGGCCACCGTGGCCAACACCGACAGGGCCATGCCCACGCCGATGACCAGCCCGTAGCCGCCGAGCTGGTCGAAAGCCCGGCCCGCCAGCACCGGGCCCAGCAGGTTGCCCAGCGCCGCGCCGCTGTAAAGTGTGCCGATGACACTGGCCAGCGCACGCGCGCCGAACAGGTCCATGCACAGCGCGGGCAGCAGCGAGACGATGCCGCCATAGCTCAGCCCGAACCACAGCGCAAACACCGCAAACGCGGCATAACCGTCGGCTGCGCCCCACAGCAGGTAGGACGCGCCCATCGAGCCCTGCATGAGCACCAGGGTCAGGCCGCGGCCCAGCCGGTCGGCCACGGCCCCCATCGCAAAGCGCCCCACCAGGCTGCCGATGCCGATCAAGCCCACCAGGCCCACGGCGGCGGCGTTGTCGATGCCGGCATCGCGCGCGGCGGCCGACACGTGCGCAAAGGGCACGAACATCGTGGGGGCGGCTAGCACGGTGGCGGCGTACAGCCACCAGAAGGAGCGCTGGCGCAGCGTCTCGCGCAGCGTGAGGCCCGGCGGGGAGTTGACGGCCGCAAGCGAGCCCACTGGCCCACCCGCAACACCGGCGCCCACAGGCGTGGCCGAGGCCACGGGCGCACGCCGCATCAGCCACGCACAGCCCGCGCCCAGCACCAGCACGCCCAGCGCCATGAGCCGCATGGCGTCACGCCAGGGCAGGGCGGCAATGAGGGCCGACGCCACCAGCGGCACCACCAGCGTGCCGGCACCGATGCCCGCGCTGGCGATGCCCGAGGCCAGGCCTCGCCGGCGTGTGAACCAGGGCTGCACGCAGCCGATGGCCGGCGTGTAGACGAGCGCAATGCCCAGACCGATGCACACGCCGTAGCTGAGGTACACCGCCCCCATCGAGCCCGACAGGCTGGTGCCCAGCAGGCCGGTGGCGATCAGCACCATGCCGCTGACGCAGGTGACACGCGGGCCGAAGCGGTCAGCCAGCATGCCGCCGCCCACGCCCAGCACAAAGTAGATCAGGCCACACAGCCCGAACACCAGCGACACATCGGCCCGCTGCGCATCGAACTCGCGCGCGAAGGATTCGAAGAAGGCGGCGAACGAGTACGCGACGCCGAAGATCACCGCCAGGCTGCCGAAGCAGGCCCACACCACCACCCAGGCGTAGGAAGGTTCTTGCTGGACCTGGGGCACCGCGGGCGAGGTCACGTCGCCGGCTCCGTATCTTGCGAATCCGGCGCTGCGGGTGCCGCATCAGTTGGCGCCGCCGGCAACCCCGCCAGCGCCGGGTAGCGCGTGGCCAACAGCGGCTCCAGCGCGAACTCCTGCAGCAGCGCCTTCAGGCGCTGGCCGGCGCTGTGCTTGCGCTGCCCGGTGAAGCGCGCCAGGATCAGCTCGTTCTTCATGCTGTGCTCCCAGCCCACCAGCTCGGTGACGGTGACGGCGTAGCCCTGGGACTCCAAGTACAGACAGCGCAGCACGTTGGTGAGCTGGCTGCCGAGCTCGCGCGTGTGCAGCGGGTGACGCCACAGCTCGGCCAGCGGCGTGCGTGACAGCTGCAGCGCCTTGTTCAGGCGCAGGCCGGCGGCCAGCTCGGCCTGGCAGCAGGGCACCAGCACCATGAAGCGCGCCTGCTTCTGCAGGCCGAAGTGGATGGCGTCGTCGGTGGCGGTGTCGCAGGCGTGCAGCGCGGTGACCATGTCGAACCGCGCCGGCAACGCCTCCAACCCGGTGGACTCCGCCACGCGCAGGTTCAGGAACTTCATGCGCTCGAAGCCCAGGCGCTGCGCCAGCGCGCGGGAAGACTCCACCAGCTCGCTGCGCGTCTCGATGCCGTAGATCGTGCCGCGGCCCAGCGCCTTCAGGTACAGGTCGTAGGTGATGAAGCCGAGGTAGGACTTGCCTGCGCCATGGTCAGCCACCAGCGGGCCTGAAGGGTTGTCAGCACTGGGTGGCGGCAGCTCCTGAAGCAGGCCTTCGATGAACTGGAACAGGTGATAGACCTGCTTGAGCTTGCGCCGCGAGTCCTGGTTGAGCTTGGCGTCGCGCGTGAGGATGTGCAGCTGCTTGAGCAGCTCCACCGACTGGCCCGGGCGCACCTCGGGCGGCAGCGCTTCCTCGCGCGGCTTCGGGGTGAGCTCGGCCTTGGGGTGCTTGCGCTTCATTGGGGCAGGCCTTTGCGGCCGGGGCGCAGGGCCTGGGCGATCTCTGCAGCCTGCCAGAGCTTGATGCCGTGCTGCGCTGCGTAGGGGCGCGCGGTGTCGGTGAGGCCGCCCATGCAGATGAGCAGGGCGTCACTCGCATCGGCCGCCTGTCGGGCGGCCTGCAAGGCGCGCAGCGGCTCCACACCCGTCTGCGCCGACTTCCAGCGCCGGGCGCTGACCAGCATGCGCCGGCCGCCGCGCGAGAGCTCAAAGTCCACGGGCGCCGTCTTGCCGTGCTGCACCTCGAAGCCGTCGTTGCGGAAGGCTTCCTCCAGGCGCGAGGAGAAGGCGCCCCAGGTCATGGCCGCCACGCTCTCCTGCGTGCGCGCCACCTCGGCGGCGCTGGGCAACTGCGCCTGGCGCCACGCCGCCAGGGCCGCAATCACCACGAAGGGGAAGGTGCTGAGCGCGCCCACGACGCGGTATTCGTCCGGCAGCAACGCGGCCAGCACGAGCGACAGCACGGCAGCGATGGCCAGGCTCACCCACCAGGGTGCGCGCAACAGCACCGCGAAGAGGGAATTGCGGGGCATCTTGAATTTCACGGGGCGGACTCTCCACAGGGCGGCACATGCCAGGAGGCCGAAGTCTAGGGGGTGCCGTGGTCAGGGCTTGGCTTGCCCAGCAGGTCTCGCGGAGAATGACCCTATGAACACCAGCCCCGTCCGCGACGCCGTTGTGCGCCGCCATCAAGTCAACGTCGTGGGAGAGGGCTCGCAGACCCTGGTGCTGGCCCACGGTTTTGGTTGCGACCAGACGGTGTGGCGCTTCATGGTGCCGTTGCTGCAGTCCCGCTACCGCCTGGTGTTGTTCGACTTCGTCGGCTCGGGCGGCTCCGACCTCAGCGCCTACGACCCCCAGCGGCACGCCAACCTGGAGGGCTATGCCCAGGACCTCGCCCAGATCTGCACCGCTCTGGGCCTGGAGGCACCGGTGTTTGTGGGCCATTCGGCCAGCAGCATGATCGGTGCGCTGGCCTCGGTGGCGGACCCGGGCCTGTTTTCGCGCTTGGTCATGATCGGGCCCTCGCCCTGTTACATCAACCAGCCGCCGGCCTATGTGGGCGGGTTCGAGCACACCGACATCGTCGGCCTGCTCGACATGATGGACCACAACTACATCGGCTGGGCCGAGGCGATGGCGCCGGTGATCATGAAGAACGACGACCGGCCGGACCTCGGCCAAGAACTCGCCCAGAACTTCTGCCGCATGGACGCTGACATCGCCCGGCGCTGGGCCCGCGCGATCTTCCTGGCCGACCACCGCGAGAGCCTTCCGCGGGTCTCGGCACCCACGCTGATCCTGCAGTGCGCCGACGACGCGCTCGCCCCCGTGTCGGTGGGGCGTTACATGCAGGCCTGCATGCCCGGCAGCACTTTGCGCGAGATGCGTGCCACAGGCCACTGCCCGCACATGAGCGAGCCCGAGGAGACGGTGGCGCTCCTGAACGACTACCTGGCCAGCGCGCGGCCCTGAGCTCCATGGCCTGGGGTCTGCCCAAGGACGTGGAGGCGTCGCGCTTGCCTTGCCCGCTGCTGTCCTTCGATGACGGCGGCCGGCTGCGCTGGGCCAATGTGCCCTTGCGGCAGGTGCTGGGCCTGGCGCCCGACGCGCCCATGCCCGAGCGCTTTGGCGACTTGTTGAGCCCGGCTTCGCGCATCCTGTTCCAGAGTGCGGTGCTGCCCGGACTGCGTCTGCGCGGCGAGGTGGCCGAGCGCGTGCTGAGCCTGCGTTGCGCCGACGGCGCCGACCTGCCCGTCCTGGCCAATTTTGTGCGCGAGCTCTGCGAGGGCGGCGCGCAGGTGCACGCGGCGTTGATGCCGATGCGAGACCGCAAGCGGCTGGAAGACGAACTGCTGGGCGCCCGCGCCAGCGCCGAGCAGGTTCCGGGGGTGCTGTTCCAGTTGCTGCGTGGCCTCGACGGCCACCTAAGCTTTCCCTTTGCCAGCCGGGGCCTGCAGGCTCTCTTTGGCCTCACTCCGGCGCACGCCCGCGAGTCGGCCGCCCCGGCCCTGGCCCAGGTGCATGCGCAAGACCGGCCACGTCTGATGGACAGCCTGGCCCACTCGGCCGAGCAACTGGCTCCCTGGCGCCTGGAGTTCCGTGTGGCCGGTGCAGACAGCGAAGAGCCACGGTGGGTGGAAGCCCAGGCCAGCGCCGAGGCGCGCCCGGGAGGTGCTGTGCTGTGGCACGGCTACCTGCATGACGTCAGCGAGCGCCGCGCCCTCGAACAATCCTTGCGTGAGCGCGAGCTGGCGGTGCGCGCGAGTCAGACCAAGAGTGCGTTCCTCGCCCGCGTGAGCCACGAGATGCGCACACCCCTGAATGCGGTGCTCGGCTTTGCGCAACTGCTGTCCACCGATCCGCAGCTGCAGGTCAATACCCGCCAACGCGAGCATGTCTCGCACATCGAGGCCGCCGCGCACAGCCTGCTGTCCCTCATCGACGAGGTGCTGGACATCGAGCGCGTCGAGGCGGGGTCGATGACGCTGCAGCTTGGTGCCGTGCCGCTGGACGCTGTGCTGCAGGAAAGTGCCGACATGCTGCGGCTGATGGCCGAGCCGCGCGGCATCTGCATCGAAGTGCGCAGTGAGCTGGCGCAGGGGCGGCAGGTCTTGGCCGACCGCCCCAAGCTGTTGCAGTGCCTGAACAACCTGGTCAGCAACGCGATCAAGTACAACCGTGACGGCGGACGGGTGACCCTGGCGGCCGAGACCGCAGGCGGCCGGGTGCAGATCGCGGTGCAGGACACCGGCCCCGGCATGAGTGCGGAGCAGGTCAGCCATCTCTTTGAGCCCTTCAACCGGCTCGGTGCAGAGCGCACGCGCACCCAGGGCAGCGGGTTGGGGCTCGTCATCACGCAGTCGCTGGTGGCGCTGATGGGCGGCGAGCTGCGCGTGACCAGCACACCCGGGCAGGGGACCTGCTTCGCTTTCGAGCTGCCGCTGGCCATGGAGGAGACGGGCAAGGCTGCGAGCGCTGCAGTCCGCGAGGCGGTGCTTGATGCGGCGGTGGCGGCGGAGGTTGAGGCGGTTGATGCGGCCAGCTTCACGCCGGCGCCTGCCGCCCTCTCGCCAGTGCCGGCCCATGCTGCCGCAGTGCGGACACCGCACCTGGTCTACATCGAGGACAACCCGGTCAACCAGTTGCTGATGGCCGCCATCGTCGAGCGCCTGCCGCATCTGCGCCTGTCCATGGCGGAGTCGGGCGCCGAAGGTCAGGCCCTGGCGCTGGCCGACCCTCCGGACCTGCTGCTGCTCGACATGCACCTGCCCGACACGGATGGCGTGGCCTTGCTGGCGCAACTGCGCGCGCATGCGGTGTTGAGCCACGTGCCGGCGGTCATGGTCTCGGCCAACGCGCTCACCGACCACATCCACGAGGCGGGCGCGGCGGGCTTTGAGCAGTACTGGGTCAAGCCCTTGGAACTGGACAAGACGCTGGCTGCGCTGCGCGCGCGGTTCCCGCCGCCGGGCTGATCTGCGGCGCAACCCAGCCCCGCAGTCCCTCAGCCCGTCAGCCCACCATCCACCCCTTGCCCCGCACCTCCTGCAGCGTCAGGTCCAGGCAGCGGTGGATCAGCTCGATCATCTCGTCGATTTGCGCGCGGGTGATCACCAACGGCGGGGCGATGATCATGCGGTCGCCCACGGCGCGCATCACCAGGCCGTTGGCAAAACAGTGCTTGCGGCACACCATGCCGACCTCGTGCTCCTCGGGGAAAGCGGTGCCCCGCGCCTTGTCCTGCACCAGTACCAGCGCGCCCATCAGGCCGCAGGTCTGGGCCTGGCCCACCAGCGGGTGGTGCTGCACCTCGGCATACCGCTGCGCCAGGTAGGGGCCCACGTCGTCGTGCACATGGGCCACCATGCCCAGTTGCTGGATCAGCCGCACGTTGGCCAGGCCCACGGCGCAGGCTACGGGGTGGCCGGAATAGGTGTACCCGTGGGCGAATTCCCCGCCCTGCTCGATCAGCACCCGCGCCACACGCTCGCCCACCATCACGCCGCCCAGCGGCACGTAGCCGCTGGTCACGCCCTTGGCAAAGGTCATCAGGTCGGGTGTGAAGCCGAAGGTCTCGCAGCCGAACCAGTGACCTGTGCGGCCGAAGCCACAGATCACCTCGTCGCTCACCAGCAGGATGCCGTAGCGCTCACAGATGCGCTGGATCTCGGGCCAGTAGCTGGCCGGAGGGATGATCACGCCGCCTGCGCCCTGTATGGGCTCGCCGATGAAGGCGGCCACGTTCTCCGGGCCTAGCTCCAGGATGCGCTGCTCCAGCCACTGAGCGGCCTGCAGGCCGAAGGCTTCGGGCTCCAGGCCCAGCGGACGGCCCTGCGTCCACCAGCAGGGCTGCTGGATGTGGGTGATGCCGGGAATGGGCAGCCCGCCTTGCGCGTGCATGCCGGCCATGCCGCCCAGCGAGGCGCCGGCCATGGTGGAGCCGTGGTAAGCGTTGTGGCGGCTGATGATGACCTGGCGCTGGGGCTGGCCCAGCACGTCCCAGTAGCGGCGCACCATGCGCACGATGGTGTCGTTGCCCTCGGAGCCCGAGCCGCTGAAGAACACATGCTCGAAGCCCGGCGGCGCCACCTCGGCCAGCAGCTCGGCAAGTTCGATGGCCGGCATGGTGGCCGTCTGGAAGAAGGCGTTGTAAAAGGGCAGCTCCTGCATCTGCCGCGTGGCGGCCTGCACCAGCGCCTGCTGGCCGTAGCCCACGTTCACGCACCACAGGCCGCTCATCGCGTCCAGGATGCGCTGGCCCTCGCTGTCCCACAGGTAGATGTTGTCGGCGCGGGTGATGATGCGCGCGCCCTTGCGGGCCAGGCCCTGGAAATCGGTGAAGGGGTGCAGGAAATGCGCCGCGTCGGCCTGCTGCCACTGCGCGGTGGTGCGGCTGGAGGTGCCGCCAGCGGTGACGGCGCCCGGGGCGGCGGGGGCCATGGCGGCGGGCGTGGAGGCCAGTGTGGAGGGGGGTGTCATGCCGGGGCCTCTCAGACGTGCAGCAGCAGGTGTTCGCGTTCCCAGGGCGAGATCACCTTCATGAACTCGGCGTACTCGATCTCCTTGACCTCGGTGTACACCGTGACGAAGGGCTGCCCCAGCACCTCGGCCAGGTCTTTCTCGGCGCGCAGCAGCCCCAGCGCCTCACCCAGGCTGCGCGGCAGCTGGTAGTCGCCCAGGTAGGCGTCGCCCTGGCATTCGGCAGAGGGCTCGATGCGCTGCTGGATGCCCAGCCAGCCGCAGGCCAGGGTGGCGGCGAGGGCTACGTAAGGGTTGGCATCGGCTCCGATGACGCGGTTCTCGATGCGCCGCGCCGAGGGGGACGCCACCGGGCTGCGGATGCCCACCGTGCGGTTGTCGGTGCCCCACTGGATGTTGATGGGCGCGGCAGTGAAGCGCGCCAGGCGCCGGTAGCTGTTGACGTAGGGCGCGAACAGCGCCATGGCTGCGGGGATGTAGCGCTGCAGACCGCCGATGTACCAGCGGAACTCGTCGCTGGCCTGGCCGTCCTCACGGCTGAAGATGTTGTGGCCGGTGACGGCGTCCACCACGCTCTGGTGCACATGCATGGCGCTGCCGGGCTCGCCGGCGATGGGCTTGGCCATGAAGGTGGCGAACATGTCATGACGCAGCGCGGCCTCGCGCACCGTGCGCTTGAAGAAGAACACCTCGTCGGCCAGGCCCAGTGGGTGGTCGTGGAAGAAGTTGATCTCCATCTGCCCGGCGCCCAGTTCGTGGATGAGGGTGTCCACGTTGAGCTCCATCTTCTCGCAGTAGGCGTAGACGTCCTCGAACAGCGGGTCGAACTCGTTGACGGCGTCGATGGAGTAGGCCTGGCGCGAGGTCTCGCTGCGTCCGCTGCGGCCCACCGGGGGCTTGAGCGGCACGTCCGGGTCGGTGTTGCGCGCCACAAGGTAGAACTCCAGCTCGGGCGCGACGATGGGCTGCCAGCCGCGCCCGGCGTACAGGTCGCACACGCGGCGCAGCACGGAGCGCGGGGCGAAGGGCACGAGCTTGCCGTCCCGGTCGTAGCAGTCGTGGATGACCTGGGCGGTGGGGTCCACGGCCCAGGGCACCAGGCGCACGCTGCGAGGGTCGGGCTGCAGGTGCATGTCGCGGTCGGTGGGGTGGATGACGTCGTAGTAGGGTCCCTCTTCGGGAAACTCGCCCGTCACGCCCATGGCCACGATGGCCTCGGGCAGGCGCATGCCGCGGTCTTCCGTGAACTTCTCACGCGGCAGGATCTTGCCGCGCGCCACGCCCGTGAGGTCGGGCACCAGGCACTCGACCTCCGTCACGCGGTGGCGGTCCAGCCACTGCTCCATCTCACCGAATGTTCTGCAACGTTCCTTGGACACCATGTGATCACCCCAGAAGATCCCGCAGACGGTACCAGGCCATGCCCAGCACCAGGGCGGGCATTCTCAGCAGCGGTCCACCGGGAAAGGCCCGATGGCGCAGCCGCGCAAAGACATCAAAGCGCGAGGCGTCTCCCGTCATGGCCTGGGCCACCAACTGGCCGGCCAGGCCCGTCAGCGCCAGCCCGTGACCCGAGAAGCCCTGCAGGTAGTAGATGTTCGCGCCGTGACCGGGTGATGTCGGCGGCAAGCGGCCGAAGTCAGGTGCGCGGTTCATGGTGATGTCCACAAAGCCGCCCCAGGCATGCTCGACGCGCGCGTCGGCCAGTGGCGGGAAGGTGGCCACCATGCGCTGGCGAAGCGAGTTCGCCATGTCGCGCGGCGTGGCCGTGCTGTAGCTCACGCGTCCTCCGTACAGCATGCGCTGGTCGGCCGTAGGGCGGAAGTAGTCCAGCACCACGTTGGTGTCGCACACGGCCGAGCGTGAGGGGATGAGGCCGAGCAGCAGGTGCGGGTCCAGCGGCTCGGTGCAGACGATGTAGGTGCCCACGGGCATGATGCGCGGCGCCAGTGTGGGCGCCAGGCCCTTCAGATATACATTGCCGGCCAGCAGCACCTGCCGCGCCCGCACCCTGCCCTGAGGCGTGCGCAGCGCCACGGTGGGGCCCTGCTCCAGGGCGGTGACGGGCGTGGCCTCAAACAGGCGCACACCGGCCGCCAGGGCCGCACGCGCCAGGCCCTGGGTGTACTTCAGCGGATGCAGGTGCCCGGAACGCGGGTCATGCACGACACCGTGGTAGCGCGGGCTGTCGATCCAGCGGCGTACCTCGTCACGCGCCGCCACGGTCATGGGATAGCCATAGGCCTGCGCCATGTGCTGCGCCCAGCCGGCCAGCGCCTGGGCCTTGCGCGGCGAGGTGGCCACGCTCAGGAAGCCGTCCTGCCACTCGCAATCGATGGCCTGGGCGGCGATGCGCTGGCGCATGAGGTCCAGCGCCTCGATGGACATGTCGAAAACGCGGCGGGCGTCGTCCCGGCCCAGCTGGGCCTCGATCACCGATATGTCGCAGGCCAGCCCGTGGATGGCTTGGCCGCCGTTGCGCCCGCTGGCACCGAAACCCACGTGCTGCGCTTCCAACACCGTGACGCTCAACCCACGCGAGGCCAGCTCCAGCGCCGCGGACAGCCCCGCCAGGCCGGCGCCCACCACGGCCACGTCACAGTCCACCTCCCCTTGCAAGGGGGGTGAGGGCGCCCAGGCCGGCGCCGAGTGCACGTAGTAGGAGTCGCGCGTGAGTTCGCGGTCGGTGTCGAGGAGTGCCATGGTCTTGCCCGGATTCCACCACGGCTGCACCACCCTGCACT
>JBAXYD010000080.1:0-16089 GCA_037127635.1 Betaproteobacteria bacterium
GCGTAGATCAGCATGGAGCCGTGGCCGTTGCTGAGCACGAAGCGGTCGCGGTCGGCCCAGTGCGGGTTGCCGGGGTGGTGCCTGAGGTGCCGGCCCCACAAGGCCACCGCGATATCGGCCATGCCCATGGGGGCACCGGGGTGGCCGGAGTTGGCCTGCTGGACGGCGTCCATCGCCAGGGCGCGGATGGCATTGGCCATCGCGGAGGTGTCTTGTGAAGTCATGGGCGGGGAAGACGGGAAGAGGCCAAAGGGGTGGGAGGGTCCGCAGACCTGCCCGCCGGGAAGGCGGACACCAGGCAGCCCTTGATGCAGGCCACAGACGCTCCCTGAAGCAGGGCCAAAGTTTATCTGCCGACCCTGACGCAAGCCTGCACAACCACGATGGGTGCGGGCACAGGGATTCGAACGCCCGCGGCCCCCTAAACTCGCCCGCCATGATCCGCCATGCCCTGATCCTGGCAGCCGGCCGCGGCGAGCGCATGCGCCCGCTGACCGACCACACCCCCAAGCCCCTGCTGCAGGTGCGCGGCCAGCGGCTGATCGAGTGGCACCTGCAAGCCCTGGCCACGGCCGGCGTGCGCGAGGTGGTGGTGAACACGGCCTGGCTGGAAGAGCAGTTCGAACCGGCGCTGGGCGACGGCTCGCGCTGGGGGGTGCGGCTGCACTGGTCCCGGGAAGGGCAAGACCACGGCGGCGCATTGGAAACGGCCGGCGGCATCGCCAAGGCCCTGCCGCGGCTGGGCGAAGCCTTCTGGGTGGTCTCGGGCGATGTGTTCATTCCCGGCTTTGCCTTCGAACCCACCCCGGCACAGGCGGTGATCGACGGCACGAACCTCGCCCACCTGTGGATGGTGCCCAACGCGCCGCACCACCCGCGCGGCGATTTCAGCCTGGGCGAAGACGGCCTGCTGGGCACCGACACCGACGGCCCACGCCTGACCTGGGCCAGCGTGGGCCTGTTCCACCGCGCGATGTTCCAGGCCGTGCCCGTGGGGCAACGCCTGCCGCTGCGGCCGCTGCTGGAATCAGCCATCGCTCAACGCCGGCTGGGCGGCACCCGTTGGGACGGCGCCTGGACCGACGTGGGCACCCCCGAACGGCTGGCCCGCCTGCAAGGCGACTGAACGCCCGTCAGGCGGGTCAGTCCGCCAGGCCGGCCGTGATCTCGTCGATGCGCGCCAGCAGCGCAGGCGTGAGGCGCGCGCTGGCGTCCAGCGCACCCAGGTTGGAGCGCAGCTGGTCCACGCTGGAGGCCCCGGTGATGACGCTGCTCACACGCGGGTTGCGCGCCGCCCAGCCGATGGCCAGCTGGGCCGTGGTCACGCCCAGTTCGGCCGCCACCTCCGACAGCTTGGCCACCGCCGCGTTGCGCGCCGGGTGCGTCAGGCCGTCACGCAGGAAGGTGTAGCTCTCCACCGTCGCGCGGCTGCCGGGCGGCACGCCGTCGCGGTACTTGCCTGTCAGCAGGCCCGAAGCCAGGGGGCTCCAGGTGGTCAGCCCCAGGCCGATGTCCTCGTACAGCCGGGCGTACTCCTGCTCCACGCGCTTGCGGTGGAACAGGTGGTACTGCGGCTGCTCCACCACGGGCTTGTGCAGGTGGTGGCGCTCGGCAATCTCCCAGGCCGCGCGGATGTCGCCCGCGCTCCACTCGCTGGTGCCCCAGTACAGCGCCTTGCCCTGGCGGATCATGTCGCTCATGGCCCACACCGTCTCTTCGATGGGCGTGTGCGGGTCCGGGCGGTGGCAGTAGACCAGGTCCACATGCTCCAGGCCGAAGCGCTTGAGCGAGCCGTCGATGGCCTGCATCAGGTACTTGCGGTTGAGCGTGTCGCGGCGGTTGACAGCCTCGCCCGCGCGGTCCAGCCCCCAGAAGAACTTGGTGGAGACGATGTAGTTCAGCCGCGGCCAGCCCAGGCGCTTGAGGGCCTGGCCCATGATCTCCTCGCTGCGCCCGCCGGCGTATCCCTCAGCGTTGTCGAAGAAGTTGATGCCGCCGTCAAAAGCCGCGGCCATCATCTCCACGGCCGAGTCGGTGCCCACCTGGTTGTGATACGTCACCCAGGAACCCAGAGACAAGGCGCTGACGCGCAGGCCGGCACGGCCGAGACGGCGATATTGCATGGTGAGGGGGGTCAGGCTGACAAGTGGAAGACGCCGTCAGCGTAGCGCATCACGGGCGTTGGACGCGTGGCGGCGTGTCTTCGCGCAGACGGCACCACAGGTCAGACCGGCGGCAGCCCAACCCGGTCACCCTCAAGGGTGAAACGGCCGGCGAGCGAATGGGGTACCGCCGAGCGGTTCGTATCTGGGGCCTCGGCCAAGGCCGGCACAAGCCCGTCTGTCGATGTGCGGCCTGTTCCTTGTCGGTGTTGTCTTTGCGCGCTGCCAAGGCCGGTCGGAACCGATGCGTGATTCACTTGGCATCGTTGACCGAAAGGTGAATCCCTGTAGCGGGGTTAGTGGGGTTAGTGGGGTTAGGCCCCACTGGTCGTACGCTCGATGGCGGGGTTACACCTCACTCGGCTTATGGCGCAGTACGCAGGATTGAATGAACTCGCGAAGCAGCGCAATGGCCTCCGTCGGTGCATCGGGAACAACGCCGTGGCCACACGCCGCAAACTCGCGATAGCGAAGAAGATCCGGCCGAATGGCGGCCGCAATATCGCGTTGACACTCGATGGGCAGCATGGGATCCAACTCACCGCCGAGTACAAGTGTTGGGCACTGGATGCGCTCGAGCGCAGGCAAGAGATCAAAGACTCGCCCTTCTCCCCCGAGCCGATTGAACCAGGCGGTGACCGCAGGGTTGAACACAATGCGTTTGGCTACCTCGGGGTTGGTCTTCGTTCTGGTGTAGAGAGGCAGAGCAACCTCGAGCCAGGCTCTGAGAACTTCGGGGCTTGTGTCACCTTCGATGAATCTTTGCCGCGCGAGGTTGCCTGCCCGTGGGCCGCCTAGCCTGGCGAACATGGAAACCTTGGCGTCTGCGTGCGAGGCAGCCTGTGCGGACGTGCTGACGAGGGCAAGTGCTCCAGGATGTGTGGGGTAGCGTGTGGCATATGCCATTGCCACCATGCCTCCGAAGGAAGCGCCATAGACGATGGGCCTTTGGATGTCCAAGCTGTTGCAGAAGGCGTGGACGTCGTCGGCCCATTGGGCGAGCGTCCACGACTCTTCGCTGGTACGGTCACTCCTTCCATTTCCTCGATGGTCCAGGTAGACCACTTGGGCAATGTCGGCAAGCGCAGAAAATGCGGGCTTGTACAGGGAGTGGTCTGCTCCCGGGCCGCCATGCAGCAGGAGCAGTGTCGGCTTCTGGATCATGGCCTCGCCTTGCGGACGCAAGCCAGCTCCCTCCACGTCAAAGTAGAGCTGAGCGTTGTTCACGAGAACCTTCATCTGCCGAGAGGATTGCGAGTGCTTCTGGACGGTAGCGCGTGGGGTCTAACGACTGAAAGGGACTTCCCCGTCCCGAGTCAGCCGCAAAGCGGCAACCGGCCACAAAGTCCCACGATGGGAAGTGCGAACTCTCATCAACACACCCGGAAGGGGAAGTCCATGGCTATCGTATTCGTCGGCATCGATCTCGCCAAGAACGTGTTTGCGGTGCACGGGGTTAACCCGGCTGGCAAGCCCGAACTGGTCCGCCCGAGCGTGCCGCGCGCCAAGCTACACGAGATGATCGCCGCGCTGCCGCCGTGCACCATCGGCATGGAGGCATGTTCGGGTGCTCTTCACCGGGCCAGGTTGTTCCCGTTGATGCGTCAAGTTTGCACCTGTGCGAGGAATGCCTGATCAGCTCAGGGAGGCGGCTTGTCCTTCGGACTTGAAATCGCCCTTGGACTGGTTAAGCAGCAATCCCCAGGCGCCTTCGGTGCCCGACGGGACCGCGGAAGCCGAGTGAGATCTTGATCCGCGCGTCGTTGTACCAGCGGATGTACGCGTCCAAGGCAGCGACGAACTCATCGATGGTTGCGGACAGCCAGTCGCGCGAGAAGAACATGGTCGGGCTGGTGGAGCTGGAACAGCTCCTTCAGCTTGCTGATCAACTGCTGGCGCTTGTTGTCATTGGGGGTGCTCATCGGCGACTCTTTCAGGCGTATGGCTGGAACTGGTTGACGTCTCGGCTGAGCAGTTGCATCAGTTTGGGATGGATGAACAGCTTCTCTTTGCCGAGAGGCATTGCGCGCAGCACACCCAGTTCAGCCAGGTCATGCAGGTAGCGAGAGGCGGCCTGGCGCTGTGCGATGCCCTTGTCCACCAGGTTGCTGATGCGGCAGTACGGCTGCTCGAAGATCACGTCCACCAGTTCGCGGGTGTAGATCTTGGGGAGCCGTTCGCGCACATGCTCGGTGGTGTGCTCGGCAAGCTTGCGAATGGCGGCGATCTTTCCGGTGGTCCATTTGGAGGTTTCGGCCACGGCCTGCAGCATGAATTGCAGCCAGGGCTCCCAGGCCTGGTCCCGCGTCACGCCCAGCAGCAGGCTGTAGTAGTCGGCCTTGTGTTCGATGACGTGGCGGCTCAGGTACAGGATGGGCAGGTTCAGCAGCTCAACTTGGATCAGGTAGAGGATGTTGATGACGCGGCCGGTGCGCCCGTTGCCATCGGTGAAGGGGTGGATGGCCTCAAACTGGTAGTGGCCCACGGCCATGCGGACCAGCGGGTCCAGCTCGGTCTGTTGGTGCAGAAATCGCTCCCAGTCGGCCAGCATGTCACGCAGGCGTGCTTCGCCTTCGGGCGGGGTGTAGATCACCTCGCCCGTGCGGTCATTGATGAGCTGCGTGCCCGGTGTGCGCCGGATGTCCATGTCCACGCCCTTCAGGGTGCGGCAGACCTCCACGGCGGTGGCAGTGCACAGGGGCCGGTATTTCAGTGACTCGTAGCCGCGCTGCAGCGCGGTGCGGTAGCGCAGCGCTTCCTTGGTGGCCGGGTCGGCGTTCTCCTGGCCCTGCGCATACCGGAAGAGCTGGTCGGTGGTGGTGACGATGTTCTCGATCTCCGAGCTGTCCTTGGCTTCCAGCAGCGGGATGGTGTTGATGAGCATCGCCTGGTTGGGGATCAGCTCGGCGGCCTGCTTCAGCTCGGCCAGGGCTGCTCGGGCCTCGATGCAGGCCTTGAGCACGGAACGGCTTTCCAGCTCGCGCGCCGGGGGCAGCGCGGGCAGCTGGTTGTGCGGCAGCTCAGGGCGCCACGGGCGATCGATGTCCGTCATGATGCAAAAATTCTATTTTGGCGACACATTGGAAGCTTATGTCGCTGCGGGCGACACGTCAACCTGACATGTCGATGTTTACTGGCTTCGTCGACACGATCCGGGCCACATGTTCACTACGGCGACAGGTGGCGACCGTCATGCCGTCAGTTTGGCGCTTCTTGCAGGCTCTTGAAGAACCGCCCGTGAATACGAGCTTGCCCATGGTGATGAGGTAGGTTTCGGCCATACAGGCCGCAGATCGCGGTTGTGGCCCCTGATCTCCTCACTGCGCCCGCCGGCGTAGCCCTCGGCGTTGTTGAAGAAGTTGATGCCGCCGTCATTGGCCGCAGCCAGCATCTCCACGGCCGAGTCGGCGGTATGGGATTGTGAGAAGGAGCGGCAGACAGGTGGAAACCGCTGGCAGCGAAGCGCATCACCGGAGGTGGCCACGTTTCGGCGTGTCTTCGCGCAGATCGCACCACAGGTCAGGTAGGCGGCAGCCCAAGCAGGTAACGCTCATGGGCGCGACGCCCGGCGAGCGAATGGGGCCATATCGAGCGGTTTGGGGAGTCCCTGTAGACACTGGTCCAACCTTGTCGCTGAACCGTGCTGTACGAATGACCTACGAGGAGCTTTCCGAGCTTCTCCGGCACGGATTCGTCAAGCAGGATGCGCATCTTCGACAAGCGCGGCTCTTGCGTCTTCGAGAACCTGCACCGCGAGGCCTCGGCTGACAGAAGGGAAGTCCTCAAGAAACACTTCAAGAGGATCGCCAGCTTCAAGGTGCTCGAAAAGAATCCTCACGGGGACCCGTGTGCCCACAAAGACCGGAGTTCCGCCCATGATCTCCGGGTCTGAATGAACGTACATCGACTTCACGGCTTCTCCTGGTACCAAACCTCACGCGCAGTCTACTTTGTGAGCCAGAGCACTGGCTGTCTTGCTGCACAGCATTCGAGCTGATCCTGCAGCGGTATCGCGATACCAAGATTGACGTGTAAAAGTGGCGGCGCGGCTCGATGTCCTTTTCCTTGCAACCCTCCAGAAAGACGGCCAAGGACTTCCTGAACTCCGCAAGCCTCCCGCTGGGTTATCTTCCCGGCCTGATGGACACCTCCCCTCCCCTGCGCATCGCCGTCATTGGCGCCGGCCCCGTGGGCCTGGCCCTGGGGCTGCAGGCGGCGCGCGCGCTGCCGAAGGCGCACATCGCCCTGTTCGACGCCCGCCCGCTGGAGCGCGATGTGTCGGCCGACCCCCGCACCCTGGCGCTGGCCCTGGGCAGCGTGCAACTGCTGCAAAGGCTGGGGGCCTGGCCTGGGGCTCACGCCACTCCCATCGAAGCGGTGCACGTCTCGCAGGTGCCGCCGTCGCTGGACGGCGGCGGCGGCACCGTGCGCCTGAGCGCCACCGACCAAGGCGTGCCCATGCTGGGCGCCGTCATCGCCTACGGGCCGCTGGTCAGCGCCTTGCAGACGGCCTGGAGCGAGGCCGTGGCGGCTTCAGGGGGACGGTTGCAGTCCCGCTTCGGCGTGCCGGTGGCTGGGCTGAAGGCGGTGCAGGGCGCTTCGGGTGCATCTGCCTCTATTTCATCTGGCTCTGATTCATCAGCATCTGGTGCATCGGTATCTGGTAGGACGGACGCGGTGGAGGTGGATGCCGGCATCGCCGAGACCTTTGACCTGGCGGTGGTGGCCGAAGGCGGGGTGTTTGCCGAACAGGCGCGCAAGGCGCTGACCCACGACTACCAACAAAACGCCTGGGTGGGCACGGCCACGCTGGAGGGCGCCGCCGCGGGCACGGCCTTCGAACGCTTCACGCGCCAGGGGCCGGTGGCCTTGCTGCCGCTGGGGCCTGACCCTCAGGACAGAGCCCGGCGGTCAGCACCTCCAGGAACGGGCGAACCCGCCGCTGCACTCCCGCAGCGCCAGCGCTACGCGCTGGTGTGGTGCGCCTCGGCCACTGACGACCCCGTCGAAACCCTGAACGACGCACAGCGTATCGCCGTGCTCAACACCCTGCTGCCGGGCCAGGCCGGGCAAGTGGTGGCCTTGTCCGCGCTCAAACGCTTTGCACTGGGGCTGAACGCCGAGCGCACCCTGGTGGCGGGCCGGCAGGTGCGCATCGGCAATGCCGCGCAAACCTTGCACCCCGTGGCCGGCCAGGGCCTGAACCTGGGGCTGCGCGACGCGTTCTCTCTGGTGCAGGCCCTGCGCTTCGAGCCCGACGTGGACCGCGCGCTGCGCAAGGTGGAGTGGCAACGCGCGCCCGACCGCTGGAGCACCATCGCCACCACCGACTTCCTGGCCCGCAGCTTCACCTGGCAATGGCCCGGCGTGGCAGCAGCCCGCGGCCTGGGCCTGAGCCTGCTGCAAGCCCTGCCGCCCCTGAAGCGGGTGCTGGCGCGGCAGATGATGTTCGGGCGGCGCTGAGGGAAGCGCTGAGGCAAGGGCTGATGGATTGACGCTTATGGATTCAGCACCGGATAGGTACACTTCAGACCTGTCAGGTCAGATTTTTCCAGCCCCGGGGAGTTCGTCATGCAAAGCTGGCAAATGCAAACGGCCAAGGCGCGGTTTTCCGAACTGGTCAAGCACGCGGCACAAGAGGGGCCACAGGAGATCACGCTGCACGGGCAGTCCGTGGCGGTGGTGGTCTCTCGCAAGTTGTTTGATCAACTCTCTGGGAATGAACAGTCCTTGGTGGACTTCATGCGCGCCTCTCCACTGGCAGGGCGCGAGGATGTCGATCTGGAGCGTGACCGCGGCCCGGGCAGTCTGCCGCGAGAGCTCAGGTTTTGAGCTACCTGATCGACACCAACGTCCTGTCCGAACTGCGGCGCCGGGAGCCGAGCGCGCAGGTGGTTGCGTGGATGCAGGCGCGCCCGCGCCAATCGCTGTACTTGTCCGTCCTGAGCCTGGGCGAGATTCGCAAAGGCATCGAAGGCGTGGCCGACCCGGCCTTCCGCCAGACTTTGACCGACTGGCTGGAGGTGGAGTTGCGCCACTACTTTGTGGGCCGCCTGCTGGACATTGATGAGGCGGTGGCCGACCGCTGGGGCCGCGTGCAAGCCGCTTCCGGGCGATCCCTGCCCGTGATCGACGGCCTGCTGGCCGCCACGGCCTTGCAGCACGATCTGAGCCTGGTCACGCGCAACACCCGAGACTTTGAAGGTCTGGGCGTACGCCTCATCAATCCCTGGCAGGCCTGACCACGGGGCAAGGCCTGCCAGGGCCGGCAGAAGATCAGACGCTCAGAACGGCGCCGACCACCGAGCTGACAGCAGGGCGGCGCGGCCCGGCGCGGGTTCGAAGAAGCGCGAGTTGCCCTCGTTGACGATGACGCTGCCGGCCACGCGACGGTCGGCCAGGTTGTCGATGCGCGCCAGCAGGTCCAGCCTGCCCGCGCCCAGGTCCAGGCGCCACTGCGCGCGCAGGGCCAGCAGGCCGAAGCCGCCGGCGAAGTCGCTGTTGACGTCGTTCACGGGCAGTCGGCCCTGGCCTTTCAACTCCAGGCCGATCTCGACAGCGGGGCGCGGCCGCCACGCCAGCTCCGCAAAGCCCGAGCGCGCCAGCGTGCCCGCGATGCGGTTGCCCGCCGGCACGGGCAAGTCGGGATTGAGGCAAGGCAGGCTGCGGCAGACGAAGAAGCCGTCCACGTAGGTGGCGTCCAAGGCCGTGAGGGCGACCTGGGCGCGCCACTGCGGCGCGATGCGCCAGCGCAGATCGACCTCGCCGCCCTGACGCTGCGTGCGCCCGACGTTGCGGAAGGTGGAGCGGCCGCCGCGGTTGGTGGCAATGCCGATCTCGTCATCGGTACGCGCCTCGAACAGCGCGGCGTCAAGCGCCACCGCACCGCCGGCCGGCCGCCACTTCACCCCGGCCTCCACCTGCCGGCTCGTCTGCGCCTTCAGCGCCGTGTTGAAGCCCGGCTGGCCATCCGGCCGGTAGGCCAGTTCACCCAAGGTGGGCGACTCGAAGCCGCGGCCGGCACTCAGGTAGAGCTGCAAGGCGGGAGCCACGCGCCACTGCAAGGCGGCCACCGGATTGGTGTAGTCGTAGCTCAGCGCGCCAGAGTCGTCTGCGTTTCCGCCCACGACGTAGCGGTCTTCGGAGCGGAACCGCACCCGGCCGTCGCGCAGGCCCAGCACCGCCGTCCAGGCCGGCGCCAGGTCCATTTCACCTTGGGCGTAGACGTCGCGCGTGGAAGCACGGTTGCGCTCATCCCGGCGCAGCTTGCCCGTCACGCCCAGCACCTGCGCCGCGCCCGTGCCGATGAAGTTCTCGTACCCGCGGCGGTCTTCGTCGCTGTCGTCCATCGACACGCCCGCGGTCAGGCGGACCTCGCGCTCTGACGGCAGGGTCCAGCGCCAGTTCAACCGGGCGTCGGCACCCCAGTAGCCTCTATCGAAATCGATCACACCCCCCGGCTGGCGCTCGGTGAGCGCAGGGTTGGCGGCATTGAACTGGGTGCTCACGGGAATCGCCTGCCATTGGGTGACCGAACGGCGACCCTGATAGAGGCTGAACTGGCCTTCGCTCAGGGCGCCCTGGCCGTCGAAGCGGTGGCGCCAGTTCAGGCCGGCCTGGTCCTGGCGCGTGAGCTTGCGGGTGTTGAACCGATCGGCCTGCCCAAGGGCCGCCTGCGGCAGGGCCTGCGGGGTGGTCTGGTCGGGGTTCTGCTCGAACTGGGCGCGGGTCAGGCCCAGCGGGTCCAGGGCGGGTTGATCGAGGGCGTTGACCACCACGACCACCCGGTCGCGCGCGCCCTCCCAGCCCAGGCGCAGGTTGCCCAGGCTGCGCGTGGCGGAGGACTGGGGACGAAAACCATCGGTCTCGAAGCGGCTGACCTGGGCGCGCACGCTGAAGCCGCCGTCCAGCGGCGCCTCCACGCCCAGCCGAAGCTGGCGCAGGCCGTCAGCGCCGATGTCGCCATCGACCGACCAGCGCCGCTCCTTGGGTGCGGCACTCACCAGAGAGATCACACCACCCGAGCTGCTGCCATACAGCGCCGTGAACGGCCCGCGCAGCACCTCGACGCGCTGCGCACCGGCCAGGTCGAAGTGGGACACCTGGCCCTGCCCGTCCGGGCCGCTGGCCGGAATGCCGTCGGCGTACAGGCGCATGCCCCGCACACCGAAACCAGCCCGCGCGCCAAAGCCGCGCGAGTTGATCTGCAGGTCTTGTGCGTAGTTGCTGCGGTTGGACACCACCAGCCCCGGCACGCGCCCCAGCGCCTCTGACAGGTTCACCATCGGGCCGGCGGCGCGCAGCGCCTGCGCGTCCACCACGCCCACGGCGTAGGGGGTGTCGAACAAGCGCCGCTCCACACCGCTGGCGCTGATGACCACTTTCTCGGTCTCGGCCTCGGGCACTGGGGCCTGGGCCCGCAGTGATGGGCTGAAGAGGGCTGAAAAGGAAGTGAAGGTCGCCAGAACCACCGGGGCCTGGCGGCCCCACGGCCGTTCAACGCGGCGGCTGGACTTCGATTTGGAGAGCTGCATACCAGGCGGCGAGGTTGGAGATGTCGTCATCGCTGAGCATACGGGCCATGACGGCCATGACTTCGTGCTTGCGCGCGCCGCTGCGGTAGGCCTTGAGCTGCGCCGCCGTGTAGATGGCAGGCTGGCCGGCCAGGTGCGGCGCATCAGGTGCGGTAGAGATGCCCAGGGGGCCATGACACACGCCACACATCTGCGACTTGGCGCGCCCGGCCTCGACGTCACGGGCGAGCAGGGGGCTGGCAGACAGGGACAAGATGACGGCCGCAAGCAGGCCCAGCTGAGGTCTACGCATCTTCGCAAGGTTCATGGTTCAGGGGGAACGGACACGGGCAGGGCCCTGGGGCCCGCCCGTGCGGGAAGTGCTGGGGCCCGTGACAGCCAGGGCCCCAGGTTTCAGAGCGCTCAGGGAGCGCCCGTCTCGAACAGCGCTCAGGGGGCGCTGTAGGTCACGCGGTAGATGGCACCGGCGAAGTCGTCACTGATCAACATCGAGCCATCCTTCATCATGGCCACGTCCACCGGGCGGCCGCGGTACAGGCCGTTGGCGTCCAGCCAGCCTTCGGCAAATACCTCGCTCTTGTCGGCAGTGCCATCAGCCTTGAGCGACACGAAGTTGATCAGGGCGCCGGAGGGCTTGGTCCGGTTCCAGGAGCCGTGGGACGCCACGAAGATGCCGTTGCGGTACTTCTCCGGGAACATGTTGCCGCCCGAGAAGGTCATGCCCAACTGCGCCTGGTGGGCCGGGAACTCGACCTGCGGCTTGGTCCACTGGGCAGGGGGCGCCATACCCTTCAAGTCCGGCGCGGCGTCGGTGCCGGCGATCTGCACGTTGTTGCCGTGGATGAACGGGTAGCCGAAGTGCTCGCCACCGGCCTTGGTGATGCGGTTGAGCTCTCCCGGGGGCGTCTCGTCACCCATGCCGTCGGTCTGGTTGTCGGTGAACCAGACGGTCTTGTCCTTGGGGTTGATGTCCATGCCCACAGAGTTGCGCACGCCCACCGCCACGACCTCACGCTTGCTGCCGTCGAAGGCGTTCAGGCGGACCATGCCGCCGATGCCCAGCTTCTCGTACAGGGCCACCTTCTCCTTGGGCTGAACGTTGAAAGGCTGGCCCAGCGTGATGTACAACTGGCCCTTGTCGTCCACGCGACAGGTGCGCGCGCCGTGGTTGTAGCTCTCCTCTTCTACGGGGATGAGCTTGCCCTGGGGCACGACCTCGATCACCGCCACGTCCGGGCCTTCGTAGAAGAACTCGGCCGCGGGGAAGTTCAGCACGCGGTTGTGCTCGGCCACGATCAGGAAGCCGTCACGGGTCCAGCACACGCCATTGGGGTTCGTGAACTTCAGCGAGGGCGCAAAGGACTTCACCTCGTCGGCCACGCCATCGCTGTTGCGGTCAGTCACGGCCCAGACGGTGGTCTTGCGGGTGCCGACGAACAACATGTTGGTGCTGGGCGCCACAGCCATGTGGCGGGCATCCGGAACGATCGCGTACAGATCGATCTTGAAGCCCGGGGGCATCTTGATGTTCTTCAGGTTGGCGCGGATCGCATCAGCGTTGCGACCGGTCTGCGGCACCGTCGGGATGTTCAGGTCGGTGGTGGCGACCTTCATCTGTTTGAGCTTCTCGAGGTTTTGCTGGGCGACCGCCGGCAGTGCTAATGCGCAGGCCAGCGCTGCGGCCGCAGCCACTCGCAGGGGACGAAGGTTCAGGGACATCGGTGATCTCCTCAGTAAGACGTTTTACAGGTTGACAGGAAACCGCAAATTGCACTGCTCTCGCGGCCTGCAGGGCGAGCAGGCGCAAGGCATGTGCCAATTGGGGAAAACCTGGGCACAGGTCCATCAAGCCACCCGCAGGCGGCGACACCCGCCCCCAAGGGTTTGTGCTGATTCAGGACAAACGTCAATTGCATGCTGTACAGAAACTGGTCAATCTTCTGCCGAATTCTCTGGAGTAATCCAAGGGGTCTTTAGGAACTGCTTACCCTGATTTCCAATTCCGCAGCAGGTGTCGGGTTGCAAACGATCGGGCCACCAGTGTCCGACGCAAAGGAGATGACGGTGGAACGCAATCAAGCCATGCGGCCCGAGCACGCCCGGGCCCTCGCTGCCCGTGCCGGCACCAAGCCCGGCGAAGCCCTGCCCGGCGGCCTGATCCTCGACAGCTGGGCGCGCTGCCTGGAGGCCGGGCTGGACCCCTGGAAGACGCCGCAAATCGAGGTGGTCAGCGGCACCGAGTTGGCGCTGCGCCAGGAGCGCGCCGAGGTCGTGCGCCGCCTGGCCCGGGCTGAGCTGGAAACCCTGTCGCAGCAGATTGCGGGCTCCAACTTCCTGCTGGCCTTCGCTGACCACGAAGGGATGATCCTGGATCTGTACGCGGACAACCGCTTTTCCATGAGCGGTTCGGGCGCCGGCATCGTCCCCGGCAGCCTGTGGGACGAATGCCGCGCGGGCACCAACGGTCTGGGCACGGCGCTGACCGTGGGGCAGTCCGTGGCGGTGACCGGCACGGAACACTACTTCCACGACCTGGGCGGCATTTCGTGCACCGCCGCCCCGATACGCGACGCCCAAGGCGACCTGGTGGGGGTGCTTGACGCCTCCTCGTACTTCGAGTCGCGCCAGCGTCACACCCTGGCGCTGGTGCAGATGGCAGCCACCCACATCGAAAACGGGCTGTTGTTGCACCAGATGGCCGGCCACACCGTCCTGGCGATACACCCGCGAGCCGAATTCCTGGGCACGCTGTCGGCCGGGATGCTCGCCTTTGACGCAGAAGGGCGGCTCAGCGCCCTCAACGCCCGTGCGAGGAGTCTGCTGTCCGGGCTGGCGGTGGGCCGAGGTGCCGCCTTCGAGCAACTGTTCGAGCAACCCTTCGAGCGACTCCTGGCCCGATTGAGCCAGGACACCGAAGTGCGTCTGCGCGATGCCATGGGCAGCACACTGGTGACCCGGCCGGTCCACCGTCCTTCATCAGCGCTTCGGCTGCCCATGGGCGGCGGCTTCGCAGTCATGGGCAAAGCGCCGCATCCGGGCCCGAGGCTTGGCAATGCGCTTGGCAATGCATCTGCGGCCGCCGGAGCTTGGCAGACGGCCCGGGCTGTGTTCCCGCCTCGGGCGACCGGCAAGGCCACGGCGGCAGCGCAGCGCCCGGCCTTTCTTGCTGACGACCCCGTGGTCGAGAAGGCCTGCAGCACGGTCCGCCGCGCCGTGCGCATGGGCGTGCCCGTCCTCATTCAAGGCGAGACTGGCACGGGCAAGGAGGTGATCGCCCGCCATGCCCACGAGTTCAGCGGACGCAAGGGCGCCTTCGTGGGTGTGAACTGCGGGGCGTTGCCGGCCGAGTTGATTGAGGCCGAGCTCTTCGGCTACGAAGCGGGCGCTTTCACGGGCGCGCGCCGCGAAGGCAGCCCGGGCCTGATCGCGTCGGCGCATGGCGGCACGCTGTTGCTGGACGAGATCGCCGAGCTGCCGCTGGGGCTGCAAGCGTCTCTTCTGCGCTTCCTGGACGACCGCTGCGTCAGACCCGTCGGTGGCACCCGGCAGCGGGTGGTGGACGTGCAGCTGCTGGCCGCCAGCCATGTAGACCTTCCCCAGGCGGTGACCGCCAAACGATTCCGTCACGACTTGCTGTACCGCCTCAATGTGGTGGAGGTCCGCCTGCCGCCCTTGCGGCAGCGAACCGACCTTGCCGAGGCCGTGCATTTCGTGCTCGATCAACTCGACCCTGCTGCCAGGCTCAGCCCCGAGGCTTTGGAGCTCCTGTGCGAACACGACTGGCCAGGTAACTTCCGGGAGTTGCGCAGCGTGCTGACAAGGCTGCTGGTGGAAGCAGGCAGTGACGAATCCGTTGTGCACCTGGATCGGCACCTGGTCGAGACCGTGCTGCCGAACAGGGCGCACGGGACGGAGGTGGCGAAGGCTGGTGCGGCCACCTCGCTGCAGCGAGCGGCCACGCAGACCGTGCTCCAGGCCTTCGACCGCTGCGGCCACAGCGTCAGCCGCACCTCGCGCACCCTGGGCATCTCGCGCACGACGGTGTACCGGCACCTGCGCGAAGCGGGGCGGGTGCCGCAGCGCGCTGATCATCAGGCAGATTAGGCACCCTGCGGTGCTCTTGGTCTACAGGCGTCGATGCTGAAGTGCCGGGAGTTGCTGCCGCACCTCGGCCAGGCGCGCGCTGTCCAGTTCGGCCAGCACCACCCCTTCACCTTCCTCCCGGCACGCCAGCACCTCGCCCCAGGGGCCGACGATCATGCTGTGGCCCCAGGTCCGGCGGCCGTTCTCGTGCGTCCCGCCCTGGGCCGGGGCGATCACGTAGCACTGGTTCTCCACGGCGCGGGCGCGCAGCAGCAACTCCCAGTGGGCCTGGCCGGTCGTGTGGGTGAAGGCTGCGGGCACGCAGATCAAGTCGCAAGGCGGCTGCCCCGGCGCGAAGGCCAGGGCCCGGTACAGCTCGGGAAAGCGCAGGTCGTAGCACACGCTCAAGCCCACCCGGTGGCCAGCGGCAGTGAAGGCCACAGGTTCGTCGCCACGCTCCAGCACCCGGGCCTCGTCGTAATGCTCCCGGCCGTTGTCGAAGGCGAACAGGTGGATCTTGTCGTAGCGTGCCCGCACCGTACCGTCGGGCCCGAACGCCAGGCAGGTGTTGCGCACCTGGTCAGGCCGCCCTGGTACGGCCATCGGCAGCGTCCCACCCACGATCCACAGGCCGTGCCGGCGGGCAGCGTCCGACAGGAACTGTTGGATGGGACCCTGGCCCGGCACTTCGGCCAGCGCCAGCTTGTCGGTGTCGCGCCGCCCCAGGAGGCAGAAATACTCGGGCAAGGCAGCCAGCGCTGCACCTGCGTCAGCCGCCTGGGCAATCAGGCGCCCTGCCGCCTCCAGGTTGCGACCGAGGTCGGGGGTGGACACCATCTGCAGGGCGGCGATCTTCATGTCTGAGCCTCGGTCAACGGGTTGACGCATTGTGAGCATCCCAGGCCCATGACCGCGCCTGGCGTTCACGAAAGAACCGTTCGGGCTGAGCCCGTCGAAGCCCCGCGTGCACTTCGACAGGCTCAGTGCGAACGGCTTCTTGGGTCCGGCAGCAACGTTTTCTCTTGAGCGTATGCGCGCCCAATGCGCCGGGATCCGCCCGGCCCAGATCTGCCATGTCAAAGGCCCCTGGGCTTGCTCAACCACGTGAAGCCGGTACGCTCTTCTACGAGCAAGGAGCCAGCAGGAACGCCTTGAAGACGCCACAGTGCCCAGACCGAACACCGAAAGAGGCGGGCAGCCTGTGCAGAGGCCGGACTTTCGAGCATGCGAGAGCCGGCCCACGACGGAACCACGATTCCGGGGCACACCAGGCTGGGAGAGGGAACAGATGAACAGCACTTCAGCGCGCC
>JBAXYD010000081.1:0-15701 GCA_037127635.1 Betaproteobacteria bacterium
GGAATTGAAGTGAACTTCACTTCTTCATCCGTGAGCGTTTGTGACTTCAGGCCGAAACCTGTTGTCTTGGCACTTGCCTTCAAACGCCCACGCTTATCGGCTGTATGTTGTTAAAGAACTCGCCTTTCGGCGCTCGCTTCGTTATCAGCGAAAACGACGATTCTGTCACGTTTTTTAAACCCGTGTCAACCGCTTGGTCTTTGCTTGATCTGATCGACATCCTTGGCGGCTTGCTTCGAAGTCCGCGCCGTCTGTCAATCAGCGAGCCCGGCAGTATAGGGGGCTGATAGCCCGCCGCGCAAGCCCCGGCACAAAAAGATTTCGTGGGAGTCGAGTCCCCCAAGGCCTACCCCCGATGTTGCCCCAGAACTCGTCGCGAAGTCTTCGTCGCTTAGGCGGGGAAGGCCTGCGTTTGAGGGTCCTCTGCTGCCAGGATGTCAGGCAGCCTGCGCACCCAGCGGGTGGTGTCAGTCCTGAGGATTTTCTGCTTGATGGTCGCTATCTGGGCGGGGTGCATGGAGAAGCTGCGCAGCCCCATCGCCAGCAGCACCTCCGTGAACGCTGGGTCGCCGGCCATTTCCCCGCACACACTCACGTAACGTTTGGCCGCATTCGCCCGAGTGATGGTCCTCTCGATCAGGCTCAGGACCGAGGGATGCCAGGCGTCGTACAGGTGCGCCACGGCTTCGTCTGCACGATCGATCGCCAGGGTGTATTGGATGAGGTCATTCGTCCCCAGGGACACGAAGTCGAAGTGCCGCAAGATCATGTCGATGCCTATGGCGGCGGCTGGCACCTCGATCATGGCGCCGACCTCCGCTGCGCCATAGGCAAGACCCATGCGGTCCAGTTCGGCGCGGGCGCGCTGCATGGCGAGCGCGCAGGCGCGGATTTCAGCCACGTGCGCCACCATCGGGATCAGGATGCGGACCTTGCCAAACGCACTGGCCCGCAAGATGGCACGCAACTGCTGATGAAACATGTCGGGCTCTGACAGGCTCCAGCGAATGGCCCTCAATCCCAGTGCAGGGTTCAACGTGTGCTCATGCCTGAGTTCCTGCGCACTCATCTGGTCAAGTGGCTTGTCAGCCCCTACGTCCACGGTCCTGATCGTGACCGGGAGCCCCTGCATGGCGGTGACGGCCGCCAGGTAAGCGCGGAACTGCTCTTCCTCTCCTGGCAGATCTCCGTCACGGTTCATGAAGAGAAATTCAGTACGGAACAGTCCCACGCCTACGGCGCCCGCAGCAAGGGCGCCATGAGCATCACCCGGCAATTCGATATTGGCCAGCAGTTCAACGCAGTGGCCGTCCAATGTGACGGCCGGGGTATGGCGCAGGCGGTCCAGCCGCGCTCGCTCAAGATCGCTCTGGCGCTGGCGGAAGCGATACTCCTCAAGCACGATCGAGGAAGGGTTGACCACGGCAACGCCCGCATCGCCATCGATCACGACCCAATCGTCCTGCCGGATTATGCGGCTGGCTTCGCGCGCGCCGACCACGGCCGGAATGTCTAGACTGCGCGCAACGATGGCAGTGTGTGAAGTCCTGCCACCCACGTCGGTGATGAATCCGGTGAAGATGCTGCTCTTGAACTGCAGCATGTCCGCAGGCGCAATGTCGCTGGCCACCAGCACCAGCGGGTCTTCACCCGCGAAATCACGCGGAACAGTCACTTCTGTTTGCGCCGCAGCAGAACTGGCCGCCAATGCCTTGAGCAGGCGCTCCACCACCTGTTCAAGGTCGGCCTTGCGCTCGCGCAGGTAGGCATCCTCCATCTCGTCGAACTGGCGAGCAAGCACCTCAAGTTGCGCCGACAACGCCCATTCGGCGTTGTAGTGCCGCTCCAGAATCCAATCCTTGGTGGCCCCTGCCAGGGCATCATCGTGCAGCAGCATCAGGTGCACGTCCAGCAACGCAGACAGTTCGGCCGGTGCGTCCTCAGGCAGTTCACGCTGCAGGCAGGACAGTTCCTCGGCCACCGCATCGCGCGCGGCTTTCAAGCGCTGAACCTCGGACCCAAGTTCCTGGGGCGCGACAAAATAGTGCGCCACGTCGACGCGACTGGAGGCCACCAGCACTGCCCGCCCGATGGCGACACCCCGGGATACCGGCACGCCAAACACCTGGATGCTCATGCCGCTGAATGTAGCGCAGCCTTTGCAGGCATGGAGGGAGGCGCTACGGCCCGATGCCGCAATGGAGCCCGGCTCGCAGGCAGTCTCAGGCCACCAAATGAGCCGGCTTCATTGCCCCTCCCCAAACTTGGAGTCGATCAGTTCGCGCAAGGCTGTCATGGCCTGCTCCTCGTCAGGGCCGTCGGTCTCGATGACGACTTCGGAGCCCAAACCAGCGGCCAGCATCATGACGCCCATGATGCTCTTGGCATTGATGCGCCGGCCGGCGCGCGCGAGGTGGACGTCACAACGAAAGGTGCCCGCGAGCTTGGTCAGCTTCGCTGAAGCACGGGCATGAAGGCCGAGCTTATTGCTGATGATGATGCTGGAGGTGATCATTCGGACCCGCCGGGACAGACTGATTCTGCGGTCTGATGCTGCTGACCTGGACGACGCCTTGCACCGCACCGTCCACCGCTCTGTTCACCAGACGGTCCAGCGGTTCGGTGGCGTAACACAGCACACGCCACAGCATGGGCACGTTCACACCCGCCACGACACGGACGCGCACCCCATCGGCCACACGCAAGGCCGCGTTGCAAGGCGTTGCCCCAAAGACATCGCACAGGACCAAGGCCTGTGCCTGGCCAACGGCTTCACGCAGCCTGCGCTCGATCTCCTCCGGGCCGTCTGACGGCAGGACGTCCACACAGCGCAAGGTCGAGGCGCAGTCGGGGAAGGCATGCGCGGCCACGCTCGCCAGGGACGAGGCCAGCGGGGCATGGGCGAGCACGACGAGTTGGATCATGGACAAGGAACGAGGTTCAGGCTTGAGCTGCCGACTGGGGAATCCGACCTCGCATGAGAGGACGAAGGTACCAGAAGTACGACAGCATGGAACAGGCCCCAAAGATCGCGAATGACAGCCTGAAGGCGGCGGGCTCGCTCAGGCCTGCCTGGCGCAGTGCGTCAACCGACAGACCGATGCCCCATTGGATGCAGAAAACACCCAAGAAGATCACCAGGTTGAAGGCTGAGAGTGCGCGGCCCACCAGCGCGGCAGGAAAAGCCTGGCCCACCGCCGGCTGGCTCAAGGAGACGAAGGTGCAACTCACGCACCACAGCGACCACAACGCCGCTGTGGCAGGTTGCGGATCCAGCAGGATCCAGGCCAGGACCATGAGGTGAAGCGGCAAACCCCAGACCATGATCTGGTGCGCCTGCAAGCCCCTGCGGGCCAGGCGCGGCATGCAGACGCCCCACAGCAGGAAGGCCACCAGCATGCACAGGTTGATGACAAACAAGCCTCCTGCGGCCTGCTCGGGAGTGAACCCGGCCAGACGGGTCATCCAGGGCCCGGCCCACAGCGTCTGCACGGCGATCATGCCGCCATAGGTGAAGAAGCCTACGGGCGCACTGCGCAGGAACACTGGATGCAGGAACACATCCCGGTAGCCTTGGCGGGGCTCCGATGGATGCGGCTGATTCTTCGAAGGTTCAGGGTCTGGCGGCACCCACCACAGCATCAGCGCCATCGCCACCAGGAGGCCCGCTCCCAGCACCCAGAACAGCCCCCGCCAGCCCCACAGCGGCAGCAGCCACTGCACCGGCAGCGTGGAGGCGAGCATGCCCAGAGAGCCCGACATCAACATCCAGGAGTTGGAGCGAAACTGAGCGGCCTGGGAGAAGCGCAGGCGAAAGCAGGTCAGCGGTGCCATGAGGCCGGCGGCCAGCCCCATGCCCGTCAAGACCCGCGCCAGGATCAGACCGGGCAGACTTTGCGCAAGGGCGAAGGCCCCACACCCCAGCACGGCCAGCGTCGTCAGACACAGCAAGACCCGTTTCGGACCCAGCCGGTCCAGAGCCTGGCCCAACGGCAGTTGCAACGCTGAGAAGCCGAGGAAGTAGGCGCCCGCCAGCAGCCCCAGATCCGCTGCCTTGAGCCCCAGCTCAGCACTGAAGGAGGGCGCCAGCGTAGCGGTCACCGCCCGCAGCAAGGCAGAGAAGAAATACGCAAAGGCAAACGCCAGGAAGATCCTGACGGCAAGCGCCGGTGAAGCCTGACGGGTTGACATCGAGGACTCAGGAAATCAAGGCCCGAACCTCAACGCGTTGAAGTAGGTGTCCGCAGCCTCCGAGGCCTGCGAGACACCCAGCACCGTGGCCTGGAAGACAACCGTGCCACGAGAAAAGACGGCCACCTGGCCTGACACGGGCCTGCCGTCCGGGTAGCGGCCTTCAAGGTTCCATCGACCGCTGCCCGGGTGCGGCGTTTGCCCCTTCACGCTGTATGCGCGAGCCTGTGCCTTCGCAGCGCTCAGATTGAGCCGGGCGCCCTCTTGCAAGGCATTCAAGGCGTCGGCCACGCGGCCAGGGTCGCCCACATCAGCCCAGGCCAGCCCCCAGGTGGCTTCACCCGCCTGGCAGGCGTGCAGGGTGAGCTTGACCTGCTGCCCTGCCAGCGCGAGCTCTCGGGCATGGGAGGCCGGCTTGCAGGGAAACAAGGCCACCGATTCAGCTGCACCCAGCCGCACCTCGCGCCAGTCCAGGGACGGCGCACAGGCAGCCAGGGTTGCCAACGGCATGATGGCGCCAAGCATGCGCAGCAGTCGATGCAAGGCCCGAGCTCCGTCAGGCCAGCACGTCGGCCACGCCAGCCGCATGGGCCTGCTGGTCGGCGTGGTAGCTGGAACGCACCATGGCTCCCACGGCGGCGTGGGTGAAGCCCATGGCGGCGGCCTCACGCTCGAACATGCGGAAGGTGTCAGGGTGCACGTAACGCCGCACCGGCAGGTGGTGACCACTGGGCGCCAGGTATTGACCGATGGTGAGCATGTCGATCTGGTGTTCGCGCATGTCACGCATGGTCTGCAGGATTTCCTCGTCGGTCTCGCCGAGACCGACCATGAGGCCGCTCTTGGTAGGCACACCCGGTACGGCCAGCTTGAACTTCTTCAGCAGGTTCAGGCTGAACAGGTAGTCCGAGCCCGGCCGCGCTTCCTTGTAAAGGCGCGGGATGGTCTCGAGGTTGTGGTTCATCACATCGGGCGGAGCCTCGCGCAGAATGCCCAGGGCCCGATCGTCGCGGCCGCGGAAGTCGGGCACCAGGATCTCGATGCGGGTCTCGGGCGAGAGTTCGCGCGTCTTGCGGATGCACTCGACGAAGTGGGCCGCGCCCCCGTCGCGCAGGTCGTCTCGGTCAACGCTGGTGATGACCACGTACTTCAGGCGCAAGGCCGCAATGGTGCGCGCGAGGTTGACGGGCTCGTCAGCGTCCAGCGGGTCCGGCCGGCCGTGGCCGACATCGCAGAAAGGGCAACGGCGCGTGCACTTGTCCCCCATGATCATGAAAGTGGCCGTGCCCTTGCCGAAGCACTCGCCGATGTTGGGGCACGAGGCCTCCTCGCACACCGTGTGCAGCTTGTGCTCGCGCAGGATCTGTTTGATCTCGTAGAAGCGTGTGCTGGGCGAGCCGGCCTTGACGCGGATCCACTCCGGCTTCTTCAGCACCTCTGCCGGCACCACCTTGATGGGAATGCGCGAGGTCTTGGCCTGGGACTTCTGCTTGGCGGTGGCGTCGTAGGCCGCCTGGACCGCAGGTGCGTCGGATGCGTCGGGTGCAGAGGCTTGGGATTCGGTCATGGTGGGCAAGGACAGCATCGCGAGGAAGTACACCGCAGACGCTGGGTCAGGACATGCAGCAGGGGAGATGGTATCGGGTCGGCCGGTCCTCAGGCCGAAAGCAGGGTCTCCAGGCGCTGCGCCAATCGCAGGGACACCTCGGAGGGCCGTGCCGAGACTCCCAGGCTGCGAAGGTCCACGGTGCGCAACCCTGCATAGCCACAAGGGTTGATGCGGCCAAAAGGCTCCAGTTCCATGTCGACGTTCACCGCCAGTCCGTGATAGGCGCAATGCCGCGTGACCTTGACCCCCAGGGCCGCAATCTTTCCCAGTCCCTCAAAGGGATGGGCCCCCGGGTCCACGAGAGGCAAGGGGGCATGATCGAAGGGGTCGGCCAGGCGAACATAGATGCCCGGGGCGGTACGGATCCGGTGACCCGTCACCCCGTAGGCGTCCAGCACCTGCAGCACGGCCGCCTCCAGGCGATACACGTACTCCTTGACGAAGATGCCCAGGCGCCGGAGATCCACCAGCGGATACGCCACCACCTGGCCTGGGCCATGAAAGGTGACCTGACCCCCACGCTGCGTGCGCACGACCGGGATGTCCCCCGGCATCAGCACATGCTCGGCTCGCCCGCCTATGCCTTGAGTGAACACCGGATCGTGCTCGACGATCCAGAGCTCGTCTGGTGTGTCGGGCACGCGCCCTTCCGTGAAGGAGCGCATGCGCGCCTCCATACCAGCGTAAGGCTGGCGACCCAGCCATCGCACCTGCATGACAAGGGCCTACAGCACCACCCGGACCATGGGGTGCGTGGACAAGGTGCGGTAGAGCTCGTCGAGTTGCTCGCGACTGTGCGCGGTCACGGTGATGGTGACGCCCAGGTACTTGCCGCCACTGCTTTCCCGGCGCTCCACCGTGCGGGCGTCAAAGCCCGGGTCGAAGCGGCGGGCCACCGCGATGACGGCTTCGACGAAGCCCTCCACCTGCGCACCCATCACCTTGATGGGAAACGCACTCGGATACTCGATCAGGCTTTGCTCGGACGGAGTGTTGCGCATGGTGGTGATCCTGCCGGGCGTCAGTGGGCGCAGCGCATCAGATGCATTGCTCGGCCTTGGCCTGCTGGTAAGCCTCGTAGAGGCGTGCATACACCGGCCCTGGGCGGCCGCCCAAGGCGCCGTGGCCGACGCCTTCGCCGTCCACCTTGGTGACGGCCAGGACCTCCTTGGTCGCAGAGGTCAGCAACACCTCGTCGGCAGTCAGCACCTCGTTCTCGGTGATGGGGCGCAGGTGATAAGGCACACCGGTGCTCTCACACAGTTCACGCAGCAGGTCAAAACGTATCCCCTCCAGGACATGGGGGGACTTGGGCACGCCGAGCAAGGCGCCCTCCTTGACGATCCAGACATTGCAGGCTGCCGCCTCGGTCAGGAATCCATCGCGGAACATGATGGTCTCCACCGCCCCGGCATCGGCCGAGATCTGCCGGGCGAAGACATTGCCCAACAAGGAGGTGCTCTTGATGTCACCGCGCTCCCAGCGGAAATCGCTCGCCGTCACGCAGGCCACGCCCTGATGCCGCTGCTCGGGCGTGACGGGCTTCATCGGGTTGGCCATCATGAAGACGGTCGGCTCAAGGCCCGGTGGCATCACGTGGTCTCGGGACGCCACTCCGCGCGTGATCTGGATGTAGACCAACTGGTCCTCGGCGGCGGCCTTGTCGAACACCGCAGCCACCAGGGGTCGCACACGTTCGAGCCACTGCGCGCGGGTGAACGGGTTGGCGATGCGCATCTTCCCCAGGCTGCGCTCCAGGCGCGCCATGTGAGCGTCGAAGCGGAACAGGCGCCGACCATAGACGGGCACGACCTCATAGATCCCGTCGCCAAATATGAAGCCACGGTCCATGACGCTGACCTTGGCTTCGTTCAGGGGCGTGTACACACCGTTGAGGTAGCACAGGGTATCGGGCAGTGCGGGCATGGGATGGAGCCTTCGGGGGGTTCAGTCTTCGTTGCAGTCTGCGGTCACTTGATCCACAGCCTGATGGAGTCCCAGGCCCGCCCCAACAGCCCGGCAAGTTCCACAGGCTCCTGGACCACCAGAGGCAGCGAGGCCACGGGCGTGCCCGCAGCCGTGGTCACCTGGATGGTGCCGACTTTCTGCCCGGCCGCCAGCGGAGCCACCAGCGGATCGCTGCGCTGGATCAAGGTCTTCATCTGCGCACCCGTGCCCTTGGGCACGGTCACGAACACGGCGCCGCCGGGCGCACCCAGCTTCACCTCGGCGGCCTTGCCTTTCCATACAGGCACGGTGGCCACCGGCTTGCCGGCATCGAACAGCCGCACGGCGTCCCAGGCCTGCCAGCCCCAGTTCAGCAACTTCTGGCTCTCGCTGGCCCGGGCCTCTCGCGACGACGTCCCCATCACAACCGACAGCAGCCGGCGCTTGCCGTTGGGCATGTCCCGCTGGGCACTGGCCACCAGGCAGTAGCCGGCCGCCTCGGTATAGCCCGTCTTCATGCCGTCGACCGATGCGTCGCGGCCGAGCAGCATGTTGCGGTTGTCCTGCTTGATGTTGTTGAAGCTGAACTGCTTGATCGAGTAGTAGGGGTAGAAGCTCGGGTGGTCGGCGATGACCTTGCCGGCGATCACGGCGATGTCACGCGCCGTGCTGTGGTGGCTGGCTTCGGTGAGACCCGTCACATTTCGAAAACTCGTGTTCTTCAACCCCCAGGCCTGGGCCTGGCGGTTCATCATGGTGACGAAGTTGTCGAGCGAGCCCCCCACGGCCTCGGCCAGCGCCACGGATGCATCGTTGCCGCTTTGTACGATCATGCCCTTGAGCAGTTCATCGACCGTCGGCTTCATCGTGGTGTCGATGAACATCAGCGATCCACCGCCCTTGCGCTCCGACCAGGCACGTACGGACACCGGAATCGGCTGCTCCAGGCTGAGCTTGCGAGCCTTGATCGCGTCGAAGACCAGATAGGCGGTCATCAGCTTGGTCAGGCTGGCGGGGTCCGCAGGCACATCCGCCTCGCGCTCGGCCAGCACCTGGCTGCTGGCCAGATCCATCAGGATGTACTGACGTGCGGCCAACTCCGGCGGTTGCGGTGTTTGCGCCTGGGCAACTGCGGCGAATGCGAGGGCCAGCAGCAGGGAGATCAGATTTTTCATGGGTTCACGGTGCAGCCAGCCCGCCCGCTCGCAGCACCAGACTCTTGAGCAAGGGCAGTTGGCCGTGGAAGAAGTGGCCGGCACCTGGCACGACGGTGACCGGAATGACATGGGGGCGGGCCCAGTCCAGCACGCTGGACAGGCTGACAACTTCATCGGCCTCGCCGTGGATCACGAGACTGTCCTGCGGTACGGGTGCCACGGCGAAGCTCTGCACGGCCGGCCCCACGAGGACCACGCGCCCCACGGCATCAGCACCGTTCAGGCGCAACGCCACCTGCGAGGCGACATAGGCACCAAAGCTGAAGCCGGCCAGGACCAGCGGCTGGGCGGGCTCGCGAAAGCCCTGCACCGCGGCCAGGGCATCGTCGATTTCTCCACGCCCTTCGTCCCAGGCCCCGTGGGAGCCGCCAACACCACGGAAGTTGAACCGCACGACACGCAGTCCCAGGTGGACGAAAGCGCGCGCCAGGGTCTGAACGACCTTGTTGTCCAAGGTGCCCCCGTGCAGCGGATGGGGATGACACACCAAGGCCAACCCCCTGGGGGGGTCAGCGGGCTCGTCGACAGCGCACTGCAGCGCACCGGCGGGCCCCTGCAGGATCACCTGCCGGGTGTGGGCATTCATCAGCGGCCCACGTCAGGCGGCAGCACCAGACGCTCCACCACCTCGCCGCCCTTCAGGTGCACCCGCACGATCTCCTCGATGTCCTGCTGGTCGACGTAGGTGTACCAGACCGCCTCGGGATAGACGACGGCCACGGGCCCGCCAGCACAACGGTCCAGACAGCCGGCCTTGTTGACGCGCACGGCGCCAGGACCGGTCAGCCCGGCCTCCTTGACAAGCGCCTTGCAGTGGTCGAAGGCGGCCTGGGCGGCGTGTTGCGCGCAGGCGGCTTCCCCGTTCTTGCGGTCGTTCAGGCAGAAAAAAATGTGGCGCTGGTAGTAGCTCATGAACTTCAGGGGTGCACAACGGGCGGCGGCCAGTCAGGCGCCACCCAAGCGTGCAAGGATGATCAAGCCTGGATTCTAGGGACGACCCCTCGCACGGCGCCTCATCGGTCTTGGCGGGTACCGGCCAGGCGGGCCATCAACCAGGCCATCGCCGCATAGGGCCAGAGCCAGCCCACCCACTGGGACATGCCGTGGAACCGGATGAACTGACCTTGCTCCCAGAGCTGGAGGCTGGCGGCAAAGTAGGGGTCTGCGGGGGCCGAGGCCCCCAGGACGACCGTGATCGCCAAGGCCATCAGGCCCAGGCCCGCTGCCAGGCTCGGCTTCAGTCGGGACAGGACCAGAATCAGCAGGCCGCCCATCGCCAGGCCCCGACTGACGGCCGGGGTCACCCAGGCCCAGGCGTGCACCGGTCCGAAGTTCAAGGCCGTCGACAGTGCCGTGGTACCCAGCGCCAGCACCACGACGAAGACAGCCACGAACAGGCGCCGCCAACCGGGACGCAGCACGGCAAACGCCAACATGCAGGGCGCCATCAATCCGGCCGCGACCGCGGTGCTCTCCAGCCAGGGGGATATGACGGGGCGCAGCACACCAAGTTGAGCCACCGGCGTTGCCACCGTATCAGCCCAGGGTGTGTCAGCCAGGATGTCGGGGAGCCAGAACGCGATCTCATCGAACACCTGGCCCAGGCCCAGGGGAATCGGAGTTGGAAAAAGCAGTGCCACCGGCCACAGCAGCAACAGCACCAATACCGGACTCGCCTGGGGCTCGAACCAGCGCATGCGCCACTGCCTCCAGCGGGTCACCCACCCCAGCCACACCACCGCCAGGGCAAGGCACACGCCCATCGCTGCGCCACCCGCGTTCAGGGCCCAGTCGCGCCCCGAAGGCACCCGCCGGGGAACGAAGTGCTGCGTGCATTCCATGGTGTACGACAACAGGGCCGGCAGGCACAGCGCTGCCAGTGCCCCCAGCACCGACGGCACTCCCGCGCGCGCCCACCCCAAGGCCAGCAGCGCCCCCAGCGGCACATAGCCCACGAAGTTGGACAGTTCATCGAAGCGGTTGCGCCAGGGGGGCCATGTCAACCAGAGCAACTCCGACCAGCTGGCCCCGGCCGGCCAGCGCCATCCACTGAACGGGTACAGGCTGGCGTAGACCACCAGGAGCGCGTATACCAGCGCCAACGGGAGGGCGGTACTGCGCTGCCGGAGCATGGTGGATCAGTCGGACGTCAGAAAGGCTTGACCACCACCAACATGACGATGGCCGCAAAGGCCAGCACCGACACTTCATTGAACACTCGAAACCAGCGATGGCCGCGACGGTTGGTGCCCTGCTCGAACCCACGCAGCAAAGACCGGCAGGCGTGGTGATAGCCGATGACCAGCACCACCAGCGCCAGCTTGGCATGCATCCAGCCCTGCCCCGCCCCCAGGCCCACGCCATAGAACAGCCACAACAGGAGCCCCAGCGCCAGGGCAGGCCACATCAGGATGGAAGAGAAACGCACAAGCTTGCGCGCCATGAGCAGCAGGCGCTCGCGCTCTGCCACGCTTTCAGCGGGCACCATCGCCAGGTTCACGAAGAACCGGGGAAGGTAGAACAGGCCCGCAAACCAGCTGGCCACGAACACGATGTGCAAAGCCTTGACCCAGAGGTAACTGCTGCCCATGGAACCGGATTATGAAGCGCCGAAAAAAAGCCCCGGCCATCAGGCCGGGGCTTGAAAGCCTCATCGCTGTCAAGGCGCTGAAGCACCTGCTCAGGGAGGAAAAGCAGGGGACGACAGGCCTAACGGTCTATCATCCACCGTCAAATTTAGCATAGCAAGGCAAGCCCGTGAACCGACCCTTTGCCCCTTTTCCGGCCAACCGACCCCGCCGCCTGCGCCGCGATGCCGCCACACGCGCCCTCGTGCGCGAGCACCGACTGGCTGCGGAAGACCTGATCCTGCCGGTGTTCGTGCTGGACGGTTACGGGCAAACCCAGGAAGTGGCGAGCATGCCGGGCGTGCAGCGCCTGAGCGTGGACCGCCTGCTGCCGGTGGCCGAAGCCTGCGTGCATTTGGGCGTGCCCGTGATGGCGCTATTTCCGGTGATCGACCCGTCGTTGAAGACCCCCGACGGACGCGAAGCCACCAACCCGGACGGACTGGTGCCGCGGGCGGTGCGCGAGTTGAAGGCGCGTTTTCCTTCCCTGGCATTGCTGACCGACGTGGCGCTGGACCCCTTCACCAGCCATGGCCAGGATGGGCTGCTGGACGACACCGGCTACATCCTGAACGATGCCACCGTGGACATGCTGACCCGGCAGGCGCTGGTGCAAGCCCAGGCCGGCGTGGACATCGTGGCGCCCAGCGACATGATGGACGGGCGCATCGGTGCCATCCGCAGTGTGCTGGAAGGCGCGGGACTCATCCACACGCGCATCATGGCCTACAGCGCCAAGTACGCCAGCGCCTTCTACGGCCCCTTCCGCGACGCCGTGGGCTCGGCCGGCAACCTGGGCAAGGCCGACAAGAAGGTCTACCAGATGGACCCCGGCAACACCGACGAAGCCCTGCGCGAGGTGGCGCTGGACATCGCCGAAGGCGCCGACATGGTGATGGTCAAGCCCGGCATGCCCTACCTGGACATCGTGCGCCGTGTGAAGGACGAGTTTCACGTCCCGACATTTGCCTACCAGGTCAGTGGCGAGTACGCGATGCTCAAGGCCGCGGCGGCCAACGGCTGGCTGGACCATGACGCCGTGATGATGGAGTCGCTGCTGGCCTTCAAACGGGCTGGCGCCGACGGCGTGCTGACCTACTTCGCTCTGGATGCCGCGCGCAAGTTGAGGGCGGCCTGAGGCGAAAGGCGGGTCCACGCCCGCAGCAGCCGTCGCAGCGGCGCTTTCGCACCGCTGAGCCGCCGGCTCAGCCCCTGCGCCACGGGTCCGCAAAGCCCAGCAGCGGCAGCAGCTCGCTCTCGCGGCCTTCCATCAGCTGCGCTTCGGCCGCGGTCTCGTGGTCATGGCCTTGTGCATGCAAGGTGCCGTGTACCAGCAAGTGGGCGTAGTGGGCCTCCAGGGGCATGCCCGCCGCCTGCGCCTCACGCTCCACGACGGGAGCGCACAACACCAGGTCGGCGGCCACCACGGGCTCGTAGGCGTAGTTGAAGGTCAGCACGTTGGTGGCGTAATCCTTGCCGCGGAACTCGCGGTTCAGGCGCCTGCCCTCGTCTTCGTCCACGATGCGCACCCCGATCTCGCCCGGCAAGGCCAGCGCGATGCGCACCCAGCGCGCCACCCGGTGGCGCGCGAGCAGGGCCCGGTGACGGCCGTCAGGCATCTGCAGCGAAAGCTGCAGCGAGGGGGTCAACCGGCGGCTCATCGCCGTGCCCGGCCGCTCTGGTCAGGAGGATCAGAACGGCCCGCTTGCGCATCGTCATAGGCCTCGACGATGCGCGCGACCAGCGGGTGGCGCACCACGTCAGCCGCCGTGAAGCGGGTGAAGGCGATGCCCTTGACGTCCTTGAGAACCTCCGCGGCATCGACCAGCCCGCTGGGCACGCCGCTGGGCAGGTCGATCTGGCTGACATCCCCCGTGACCACGCACTTGGAGCCGAAGCCGATGCGGGTGAGGAACATCTTCATCTGCTCGCGCGTGGTGTTCTGCGCCTCGTCCAGGATGACGAAGGCTTGATTGAGCGTGCGGCCGCGCATGAAGGCCAGTGGCGCGATCTCGAGTTGCCCGCGCTCGAAGGCACGCGTGACGCGGTCATACCCCATCAGGTCGTACAGCGCGTCGTACAGCGGGCGCAGGTAGGGGTCGACTTTCTGCGCCAGGTCACCGGGCAGAAAGCCCAGGCGCTCCCCGGCCTCCACCGCCGGCCGCGTGAGCACGATGCGCTGCACGCCCTGGCGCTCCAACGCGTCCACCGCACAGGCCACGGCCAGAAAGGTCTTGCCCGTGCCGGCCGGCCCGATGCCGAAGGTGATGTCGGTGGCCAGCACCTGCCGCAGGTACTGCAGCTGGTTGGGCGTGCGGCCGCGCAGGTCCGGACGTCGGGTGTGCAGCACCAGGTCGGGCGCGGGTGTGGGCGCCACGCCCTCGGGCGGGACGGTCGCGTCGTCCTCGCCGCCAGCCCCCTGGAGCGCCTGCAAGCCCGGCGCTGCCCCTGCGGCCTTGCCGCGCCCACGGGCGGCGGCCTGCGTCATCGCCAGCCGGGCGCGGGCCTCCGCCAGGGCCAGTTGCAAGGACTGCGGGGGCAAGGCCCGGCTGGCGCGCTCGTGCAAGGAGATCATCAGGTCCAGCACCTGGCGGGCCGCTTCCTTCGGACCCTCGATGTTGACCCGCTCGTTGCGCCGCGTGATGCGCACGCCCATGGCGGCCTCGATCTCCCGCAGGTGTTCGTCCATCGGGCCGCACAGGTGCGACAAGCGGCGGTTGTCGTGGGGGTCAAACTGGTGGCGAAGGATCAAGACAGCAGGCCAGTGATTCAAGGATCTGGCCCTCATTGTGGGGCTTGGCCGGCGGGCGACATCCCGGCGGGCTGCCCAGCCCCTTGGATCTGGAGGACAGCGCCCCACGGTCGGCAGCACAATCCGGCCTCATGATCGGACGTATCACCGGCACATTGGCCGAGAAATCCCCGCCCCAGATCCTCGTGGACGTGGGCGGCGTGGGCTACGAGGTCGACGTGCCCATGAGCACGTTCTACAACCTGCCCGGGCTGGGCGAGCGCGTCACCCTGCTCACCCACTTCGTCGTGCGGGAGGACGCCCAACTGCTCTACGGCTTTCTCACGCCGGAAGAGCGCGCCACCTTCCGCGAGCTGGTGAAGATCAGCGGCGTGGGTCCGCGCACGGCGCTGTCCATCCTGTCAGGCCTGAGCGTGGCCGATCTGTCCCAGGCCGTGAGCCGCCAGGAAGCCGGCCGCCTGGTGAAGGTGCCCGGCATTGGCAAGAAGACGGCCGAGCGGCTGCTGCTGGAGCTCAAGGGCAAGCTGGGGCCTGACCTGGCACTGCCGGCGGCTGCAGCCGCGAGTGACGCGCAAGCCGACATCGCGCAGGCCCTTGTCGCCCTGGGCTACAACGAGCGTGACGCGAACGCCGCGCTGAAGGCCTTGCCCCCCGGCGTGGCCGTGAGCGAAGGCATCAAGCTGGCGTTGAAAGCGCTGAGCCGCTGAACCGTCGCTTCACAGACGCGCCGAAGCCGTGGGGTCTGGGGAAACTTCAAGAGCTCTGGGTGTCCGACAAGCAGGGGCCGGGTACAGCCCGAATCGGGTGGACGCCCTCAGTGCTTGTGGCCGTGATGGCCTTTGTCGCCTGAGGCGCCTTGGCTGCTCAGCGGCCGCACGGCCGCCTTCACCTCCAGCGTCTCGCGCTGACCGGCCGACTCCACCACCAAGGTGATCGGAATGGTGTCGCCGGCGTTCAGCTGCTTCTTCAGGTCCATGAGCATGACGTGGTAGCCGCCGGGCTTCAGATCCACGGGCTTGCCGGCGGGAAGGTCCACCGACGGCATCGCACGCATCTTCATGACGTTGCCGTCCATGGCCATCTCGTGGATCTCCACCACACCCGCCACGGGCGAGGAGGCCGACAGCAGCCTGCCGCCCTTGGCCGACTGCAGCTGCATGAAGGCCCCGCTGGCCTTCTGCTGGGCCACGGTGGCACGGGCCCAGGGGTCCTTGACAGTGGTCTGGGCCTGGGCCGTCAAGGCCAGGCAGCTCGTGGCGGCGGCCACGGCGACATGACGTGCAAAAAGGTTCTTCATCGGTCGGTCTCCTTGTATCTTTAGTTCAGGGGGGAATGAACGTGGTTGTGGAAGGCGGTGG
>JBAXYD010000082.1:0-14924 GCA_037127635.1 Betaproteobacteria bacterium
CCGACAGCGTGATGCTGCACAACCCGCGCTACGACTTCAACGACGAGCTGCTGACGGTGGGCGCCGCCTACTGGACGCGGCTGGCCGAGCGCTTCCTGGAGCCTGCGTGATGCAGTGGCTGATGCGTGCCGGGGAAGCCCAGCGCTTCACAGGCCACTGCGGGGCCTTGCCCTGTTTGTGGGGCTGCCTCGCAGACCGGGCTGAGCGATTTACGGTCCATAGGGGCCTCATGGTCTGAAGGGGGTGGAACCATGAACGGCGCCCATAGCCTTGTGCAGACCCTTCTCAAGGCGGGGGTGGACACCTGCTTCGCCAACCCGGGCACCAGCGAGATGCACTTCGTGGCCGCGCTGGACGCCACACCGGGCCTGCGCTGCGTGCTGGGGCTGCAGGAGAACGTGGTCACCGGCATGGCCGACGGCTACTTCCGCGTGGCCGGGCGCCCTGCCTGCACCTTGCTGCACTGCGGGCCGGGCCTGGCCAACGGCTGGGCCAACCTTCACAACGCCCGCCGCGCGCGCAGTGGCATCGTCAACCTGGTGGGTGACCAGGCCACCTGGCACCGGCCCCTGGACGCACCCCTCACGGCCGACACCGAAGGCCTGGCCCGTGCCGTCTCCGCCTGGGTGCGCACCAGCACGCACGCTGCCGAGGTGGCGCGCGACGGCGCCGCGGCTGTGCAGGCCGCACGCAGCGCAAATGGCCAGGTGGCCACGCTGGTCTTGCCCTCGGACACCTGCTGGGATGAAGGCGGGCGGGTGGCCGAGGTGCTGCCCGTGCCGCCCGCTACCGTGCCCGACCCGCACGCCGTGCAGGCCGCCGCCCGCGTGCTGCGCGGCGGACGGCGGGTGCTGTTGCTGCTGTCCGGTGCCGCGGTGCTGGCGCCTGCCCAGGCCCTGGCCTGGCAGCTGGCGCATGCCACCGGTGCCGACCTGATGGCCGAGTACGGCGTGCCTCGTGTGGCGCGCGGGCGTGGGCGCTTGCCGCTGCGGCGCGTGCCCTACCCCACCGATCAGGCCGTGCAGGCCCTGGCGCCCTACGACGACATCATCCTTGTCAACGCGCGTGAGCCTGTGGGCTTCTTCGGCTACCCCGGCAAGCCCTCACGGCATGCCCGCGCGGACGCCGTGCTGCACGTGCTCAGCCGGCCCGAGCAGGACGCCCTGGCGGCCTTGCAGGCCCTGGTGGATGAACTCGGCGCGCCCAAGCGGCCGCTGCCGGATACGGGGCCCTTGCCTGAACCCGGGCGGGGCGCACCCACACCCGAGGGCCTGGCCCGCACGGTGGCCGCGCTCATGCCTGATCAAGGCATCGTCTGCGACGAGAGCGTGTCCTTCGGCCGCGGCTTCTACCCCCTCACGGTGGCTGCGGCGCCGCACGACTGGCTGCACCTGGTGGGTGGCGCCATTGGCGACGGCATGCCGCTGGCCACGGGGGCAGCGCTGGCTGGACAGGCGGTGCCCGGCGGCCGGCGCGTCATCAACCTGCAGGCCGACGGCTCGGCGATGTACACCGTGCAGGCGCTGTGGACCCAGGCCCGCGAGTGCCTGCCGGTGACCACGATCCTGCTGAACAACGGGCGCTACCAGATCCTGCTGGGCGAGTACGAGGGCGTGGGCGCCACGCCCGGGCCCACGGCACTGGGCATGCTGGACCTGGGCCGTCCCGACATCGACTGGGTGCGCCTGGCAGGTGGCCTGGGCGTGGAGGCCGCCACCGCCCACACGCTGGAAGCCTGCGCCGACCTATTGGCGCAAAGCCTGCGACAGCCCGGGCCGTTCCTCATCGATTTGCGGATCTGAAGGCCGGCGTCTGGGGACGGCCGTGCCGCCTTGCGGGCCAGAGACACGGGCGGCCCTGCACCCGGGTGTCGCGCCCGGAGTGCGCCTTGAGCCGAGGGTGACTATGATGCTTGGTTGCCCTGCCCGTCCGTCCTCCATCGCCCATGCCCCTGACTCCTGACCACCGCGGACTGACTGGCGAGCAGCCCATGCTGCGGGTGCGCGGTGCGCGCACGCACAACCTGAAGAACGTCGACCTGGACATCCCCAAGCACGCGCTGGTGGTGATCACCGGGCTGTCGGGCTCGGGCAAATCCAGCCTGGCCTTCGACACGCTGTACGCCGAGGGCCAGCGCCGCTACGTCGAGAGCCTGTCGGCCTACGCGCGCCAGTTCCTGCAGTTGATGGACAAGCCCGACGTGGACGTGATCGAGGGCCTGTCGCCGGCCATCAGCATCGAACAGAAGGCCACCTCGCACAACCCGCGCTCCACGGTCGGCACCGTCACCGAGATCCACGACTACCTGCGCCTGCTCTACGCCCGCGCCGGCACGCCCTTCTGCCCCGACCACGGCCTGGCGCTGCAGGCGCAGAGCGTGAGCCAGATGGTGGACGCCTGCCTGGCCCTGCCCGAGGGCACGCGGCTGATGGTGCTGGCGCCCGTGGCGCGCGACCGCAAGGGCGAGTTCGCGCAGGAACTGGAGCGCTGGCAGGCGCAGGGCTACGTGCGCTTTCGCATCGACGGCCAGGTGGTGGAGGCCGAGGCCCTGCCCGCGCTGAAGAAGAACGACAAGCACGACATCGACGTGGTGATCGACCGCCTGAAGACCTCGCCGGCCGTGGCGCAGCGCCTGGCCGAGAGCTTCGAGGCGGCGCTGCGCATCGCCGATGGCCGCGCCATCGCGCTGGAGATGACGGGGCCGGCTGAGGCTGGTGCTGCCCTGCGCGCAGCTGCGCCGGCGCCCGAACACCTGTTCAGCAGCAAGTTCGGCTGCCCGGTGTGCAGCTATTCGCTGCCCGAGCTGGAGCCGCGCCTGTTCTCCTTCAACTCGCCCGTGGGCGCCTGCCCCACCTGCGATGGCCTGGGGCAGATGACGGTGATGGATCCCGAGCGCGTGGTGGCCTTTCCTTCGCTGAGTCTGGCCTCGGGTGCGGTCAAGGGCTGGGACCGGCGCAACCCCTACACCTACTCCATGCTCGAGAGCGTGGGCCGGCACCTGGGGGTGGACCTGGAGAAGCCTTTCGAGGCCCTGCCCGAGCGCGCCCGCCAGGTGATCCTCTACGGGTCGGGGCAGGAGGACATCGAGTTCACCTACGAGGCCGAGGGCGCGCGCGGCAAGACGCGCGCGGTCAAGCGCTCGCACCCTTTCGAGGGGATCATTCCCAACTTCCAGCGCCGCCTGCGCGAGACCGACTCGGCCGCGGTGCGCGAGGACCTGGCGCGCTACCAGGCCGCCAAGCCCTGCACCGCCTGCCAAGGCACGCGGCTGCGGCGCGAGGCGCGCCATGTCTTGCTGCAGCCGGCGCCCGCCAGCCCCAGCCCGACCACGGCGCCCGCCACCGGGCTGGCAACGCCTGTGGCGGCACCCGCGCCCGGCAAGCCGATCTACGAGGTGGAGCACGCCACCCTGGCCGACTGCCTGGCCTACTTCGAGGGTCTGCAGCTGGCGGGCGCCAAGGCGCAGATCGCCGACAAGATCGTGCGCGAGATCCGCTCGCGCCTGAAATTCCTCAACGACGTCGGCCTGACCTACCTGAGCCTGGACCGGAGCGCCGACACGCTGTCGGGCGGCGAGGCCCAGCGCATACGCCTGGCCAGCCAGATCGGCTCGGGCCTTTCAGGGGTGATGTACGTGCTGGACGAGCCCAGCATCGGGCTGCACCAGCGCGACAACGAGCGCCTGATCGGCACCTTGATGCACCTGCGCGACCTGGGCAACTCGGTGCTGGTGGTGGAGCACGACGAGGACATGATCCGGGCGGCCGACCACGTGGTGGACATGGGCCCGGGCGCCGGGGTGCACGGCGGGCGTGTCATGGCCCAGGGTACGCCTGCGCAGGTGGCCGCCGACGAGGCCTCGTTGACCGGCGCCTACCTGGGCCACCGGCTGCGCATCGAGCTGCCGGCCGCGCGGCGGGCGCCGTCCGTGGGCCACGGCGTGCAGGCCCTGCGCATCGAGGGCGCGCGCGGCCACAACCTGAAGAACGTGACGGTGGAGATTCCCGTGGGCCTGTTCACCTGCGTGACCGGGGTGTCGGGCTCAGGCAAGAGCACCTTGGTCAACGACACGCTCTACGCCGCCGTGGCGCGCAAGCTCTACGGCAGCCACCTCGAGCCCGCGCCGCATGACGCCATTGAGGGCCTGGAGGCCTTCGACAAGGTCATCAACGTGGACCAGAGCCCCATCGGCCGCACGCCGCGCAGCAACCCGGCCACGTACACCGGCCTGTTCACGCCCATCCGCGAGCTGTTCGCCGAGGTGCCGGCCGCGCGCGAGCGCGGCTATGGCGCGGGCCGCTTCAGCTTCAACGTGGCGGCCGCCGCAGGCGGCGGGCGCTGCGAGGCCTGCGAGGGCGATGGCGTGCTGAAGGTGGAGATGCATTTCCTGCCTGACGTCTACGTGCCTTGCGACACCTGTGCCGGACGGCGCTATAACCGCGAGACGCTGGACATCCTCTACAAGGGCCGCAACATCCACGAGGTGCTGGACATGACGGTGGAGGACGCGCACGCCTTCTTCAGCGCCGTGCCTGCCATCGCGCGCAAGCTGCAAGCGCTGTTGGACGTGGGCCTGGGCTACATCCGCCTGGGGCAGAGCGCCACCACGCTGTCGGGCGGCGAGGCGCAGCGCGTCAAGCTGGGGCTGGAGCTGGGCAAGCGTGACACCGGCCGCACCCTGTACATCCTGGACGAGCCCACCACCGGCCTGCATTTCCATGACATCGGTCTGCTGCTGCGCGTGCTGCACCAACTGTGCGAGGCGGGCAATACCATCGTCGTCATCGAGCACAACCTGGACGTCATCAAGACGGCCGACTGGCTGATCGACATGGGCCCAGAAGGCGGGGCTGGCGGCGGCCGGGTGCTGGTGGAGGGCACGCCCGAGGCCGTGGCGGCTTGTGCGACCAGCCATACCGGGCGCTTCCTGGCGCCGCTGCTGGGCGCGGCCCGGCCGCTGGCCTGAGCGCCTGTGAACTACACCCGCAACGGGCGTCAGCCCTAGATATTCGAGCCTGCACGGCTCACGAGGAGGATCTTCTTGTCCGTCACCATCGACTACTACTTTGCTCCCCAGTCGCCCTGGGCCTATCTGGGCCATGCCCGCTTCCAGCGCATCGCGCGCGCTGCCGGGGCGCAGGTCCGCGTCCTGCCCATCGATCTGGGCGGGCGGGTGTTCCCGGTCTCGGGCGGCTTGCCACTGGCCAAGCGGGCGCCGCAGCGCCAGGCCTATCGCCTGCTCGAACTCGAGCGCTTTGCGCGTTGGCTGGAGTTGCCCATCCACCTGAACCCGCGCTTCTTTCCCGTGCAGGGCGACGATGCGGCGCGCCTCATCATCGCGGTGGACCAGCACGACGGATCCGATGCCGCCATGGCGCTGGCTGGTGCTGTGCTGTCGGCCTGCTGGGCCGAGGAACTGAACATCTCCGATGAAGCCACGCTGGCCGGCCTGCTGGCCCGCTGTGGCCTGCCCGCGGCGCGCATAGAGGACGGCCACAGCCAGACCGCGCAACTGCGCTACGAAGCCCATACGCAGCGCGCGGTGCAGGCCGGTGTCTTCGGCGCGCCCAGCTACCTGGTCGAGGGCGAGATCTTCTGGGGCCAGGACCGGCTGGACTTTCTGGAGCGCAGGCTGGCGGCTCGCTGACGTCCGGCCCGGCGGCGCCGCCGCCCGCCAGTGCCACAAAGCAAAAAACCCGCCGTGACGTCTGCCGCGGCGGGTCTTGCTTGCAGGCGCGCAGGCCTGCTGGCGACGGCACCGGGCGCGAGCCCGGCCCCGCCGGCGATCACTTCAGGTGGCCGCTGATGATCTTGGTCATCTCGAACATCGAGACCTGATCCTTGCCCAGCACGGCTTTGAGCTTGGCGTCGGCATTGATCATGGTCTTGGCGTTCTTGTCCTGCAGCGCGTTCTTCTTGATGTATTCCCACACCTTGCGGGTCACCTCGGTGCGCGGCAGGGCCTTGGCACCGATCACGGCGCCCAGGGCGGCGCTGGGGGTCATCGGCTTCATGAAGGCGGCGCTGGGCGTACGCTTCTTGGCGGCGGGGGCCTTCGTGGCAGGTGCTGCCTTCTTGGCAGGTGCGGCCTTGGCTGCGGGCTTGGCTGCAGCCTTCGTGGCGGGTGCCTTGGCGGCGGGCGTCTTGGCAGCGACCTTCTTTGCAGTTGCCATCGATTTCTCCGGAAGTCTTGAGGGGGTAAGGTGAAGAGGGTGCACGCCCGGGCTTGAGGCCCATAGAGCGCTGGGGCGCATGGTAATGCCCCGCAACGCTGCTGGGAAGAGCCCTGGCCCACCGAGATAACCCGAATGCCACACCCGAGTGCGGCGCGCGCTGCGCCTTCAAGGGCTGCCGGCGTTGCGCCGTGGGGCGCTTCTGGTGTCACGCTCGTCATCCACCGGCTCTTCGCGGGGCCCGCCGGGACCGCGCTGCGCGCGCATTTCCGCCGCCTCCTGGCGCCGCTGGGCCTGCAGTTCGCGCAGCCGGGTGTCGATGATCGAGGCCTCGATGAAGTCGCCGCCGGCGGCTGCGCTGCGCGAGCGGGCCTGCGCTGCGCGCAGGCGGTCCACGGCTGCGCCGAGATCGCCCACGGCCGCACGCGCTTCGGCCTGGGCGCGCAGGGCGCGCAACTGCAGGCCCAGCGCATCGCTGGCCTGGGCCAGCAGCAGCCAGGCGGCGGCGTCCTGGCGGTGTTCCGCCACCCAGGTTTGCAGCGCCTCCAGGGCCTCGCGCAGCGCGCCATCCTGGCTGCGTTGGCCTTGTGCCCGGGCTTGGAGGGCGGTGGCCAGGACGGTCTGGCTGCGCAGCATCAGCAGGGTTCGCTCGTCAGCGCGTGGCGCGGGCGCGCCAGCAGCGCCAGCCGGGGCGCGGGAGACTTCGGAGGCAGTGGCAGCGGGTGCGGCGGGGGGCAGATCCCGCACCAGGGGCCATGCGGTCAGCGCTGTGAGGGCGGCCAATGCCGCTTGCGGCTCGCCCCGCGCCAGGGCCAGTTCCGCGGTGAGCATCTGGCTGGCTCTTTGGCTGCGCAGCGTGTCGAGCGCGGCGGCGGCAGTGGCCTGCGGCGTGGTCGGGGCGAGGGCGAACCCGCGCGCGAGTTCGTCGCTCAGCAGCGCGGCCGTGCGGTGGTCGCCCAGGCGGGCCGCAGCCAAGGCGCCCGCGTACAGGGCGCCGGCCCGATCGGCGGGCGGGGCCGGGGGCGTGCGCGCTGAGGGTACGGCTGCCAAAGGCGTGGTTGCCGAAGGCGTGATTGCTGCGGGCAGCGTCGCCTGCGCCTGTGCCTGCGCCTGCGCCAGCAACCGGCGCCAGTTGTCCACCGTGGGGTCCATCAGGACGCGCGACCGGCCCTGCATCAGCGCGTGCAGCATGCCGCGCTCGCCCGTTGCCTGCGTCTGCTCGGTCAGACGTGAGCGTGCCTCGGCCATGCGTTCGCTGGTCAGCGGGTGGCTGCGCAGGTAGGGGAAGCCGCCGCTGTCGTTCAGGCGGCTGGCTTGGTCGAGCTTCTCGAACATCGTGGCCATGCCCGGCGTTGCGAACCCCGCGTCCTGGAACACGCCGTAGCCGATGCGGTCGGCTTCGCGCTCCATGTCGCGCGAGAAGTTGAGCTGGCCCTGGATCATGGCCGCCTGACTGCCGGCAATGGCCGCCTGGGCGGCGTCAGGGTTGCTGCTGCGCGCGGCGATCAACACGCCCAGCAGCATCGCGGCCATGCCCAGCGCACCCTGGCGGCTGGCGCTGCCCATGCTGCGCGCGATGTGGCGCTGGCTCACGTGCGACAACTCGTGCGCGAGCACGGCGGCCAACTCGTCGCGCGTGGCGGTGACCGCGATCAGCCCCAGGTGTATGCCCACGTGGCCGCCGGGCAGGGCGAAGGCGTTCACGCTGCGGTCTTGCACCAGGAAGAGGTTCCAGGAGAAGGCCTGCTCGATCTCCGGGCCGATGTCGCCGCGGGCGCGGGCCGCCTGCAGCAGCGGCCCCCAAAGCGAACGCACGTAGTCCAGCAGCACCGGATCGTCCAGGTAGGCAGGGTCGCGCTTGATCTCGCGCATGATCTGCTCGCCCAGGCGGCGCTCGGTGCCCACGGGCAGGTCTTCCGAGGCCGAGTCTCCCAGCGAGGGCAGGCGCACCTGGGCCTGCGCCCAGGGTGTGGACAGCGCAATGCTGGCGCTGAGCAGGGCGGCGAGGGCTTTCTTCACCGCCCTATGATGACACCGACGCATTGCCCGGATGTTGCGCAGGTGCCCTTCCGGTCCCAGGCCCTGGTCCTGTGCACATCTTCACCGCTCCACCGCTCAACTGCTTTGTTCCCCGCCACCATGAACGACCACCAGCCCGCCCGGGAGTCAGCACCACCGGCCGCACCGTCGCAGGCCTCATCGCCGACTTCTCCATTGACCCACTTCGACGCCCAGGGGCAGGCCCACATGGTCGACGTGGCGGCCAAGGACGTCACCCACCGCGTGGCGCGCGCCAGCGGCACCATCCGCATGAAGCCCGAGACCTTTGCCCTGGTGGCCCAGGGGCGCGCCAAGAAGGGCGACGTCATCGGCATCGCTCGCATCGCCGCCATCCAGGGCGCCAAGCGCACGGCCGACCTGGTGCCGCTGTGCCACCCGCTGCCCATCACCCGCGCGGTGGTGGACTTTGAGCTGGACGAGGCGCAGTCACAGGTACGCTGCACCGCCCAGGTGGAGACGCTGGGCCGCACCGGCGTGGAGATGGAGGCGCTGACCGCCGTGCAGGTCGGCCTGCTCACCGTCTACGACATGTGCAAGGCCGTGGACCGCGGCATGGTGATGGGCGACATCCGCCTGCTGGAAAAGCGTGGGGGGAAGTCAGGTGATTGGGGGGTAGCGGGGTAGGCGACATTCAGAATTGACCCAGGCAACAGCCCACGCCTGCCCGAAGTCAGGCCTCTTGCGCAAACCCGCCCAATGAGTCATATTCGCTATTCGCGAATTACGAATATGTCTTCTCATGGAACTCAAGCCGCAAGACCTGCTGGTGTTGCTGAAGGCCGCAGCCCACCCTGGTCAACACTGGACCTACGCCGCCTTGGCTGAGGCACTGGGCCTGAGTTCGTCCGAGGTTCACGCCAGCGTTAAGCGCGCCGTGACCTGTGGTCTGGCCGTTGCGCCAGCGCGGGGCGAATGGTCGCCCGTGCGGCCCCACCTGCTGGAGTTTGTGCTGCATGGCGCCCGCTTTGTGTGGCCCGCCATGCTGGGGCCGGTCAAGCGCGGTGTACCCACGTCCTTTGGTGCCGAACCGCTGGTGTCACTTGTGACGGCAGCGCCGGGTGAGGCCCCCGTCTGGGCCCACCCCACCGGAACAGTCAAAGGCCCTGCGCTCGCGCCGTTGTACCGCAGTGCGCCCCAAGCCGCCCTGGCCGACCCCGCCCTGTATCGCTTGCTGGCCCTCTTCGACGCCTTGCGGGCCGGCCGGGCACGGGAGCGGCAACTCGCCGCTGAACGCCTGACCGCGGCCCTGGCTGCCACCACGGCCGTCACAACGCCATGAGGCTCGACGACCCCAACCTGCCCGATCTGCGCCGAATTGCCGTGGCGCTGGGGGACCTGTGCGAGCAAGTGGTGTTTGTCGGCGGGGCCGTGGCCGGCTTGCTGGTGACCGATCCGCTGGCGGACAGCGTGCGGGCCACCCGCGACGTGGACGCGGTGGTGAACACCAGCCGGGCCCGGTTCCATGAGATCGAGGCCCAGGTGGCCCAGCGCGGCTTTGAGCGAGATGTTCGCAGCGATGTCATCTGCCGGTGGCTGCACTCGGCCTTGGGGGTGGCTTTCGACCTGATGCCCGTTCAGCCGGAGGTGCTGGGCTTTACCAACCGCTGGTATCCGTATGCCGTTGAAACCGCCGAACGCGTGGATCTGGGCGAGGGTGCCCGCATTCGGCTGGTCAGCGCCGTGGCCTTCGTTGCGACCAAGCTGGAGGCGTTTGCCAGCCGTGGCCATGGCGATTTCTTGAGCAGCCACGACCTGGAGGACGTGCTCAACATCGTCGATGGGCGTGAGGAGCTGTCGGGTGAGATCGCTGACGCGCCCATTGAGGTGCGCGAAGCGGTGGCGGGCATCTTTCGGCGCCTGCTGTCGAATGCCGACTTTGTCAACGTCTTTCCAGGCCTGATGGCCGAACCGGCGCGCGCGCCTCTGGTGTGGGCTCGGTTGAAGATGCTGTGCGTCTGAATCTGCCCGAGAGCCTGTGAAATATTCCCGAACACCCGCTCGTACGCCCCAAACGGCGTCACTCGTCGTTGCAAATGCTCGCCGTAGCCCAAGCTACGGCTGTGCTTTGCGCCTAGATCGACACCATCTGGGACGCCCGCTCGGGCGCGCCGGAATAATTCACAGGCTCTGAGCCGGAGAATCTTGCGAAAAGATTACCTCAATCGCCGAGTCTGGCAAGAAAGTTGAGCAGAGGTTGGAGTGAACCCCTCGGGCTGGACCGGCGCGACCCAGATCCCTTCTGCGGTGACCACCGGGCGCTGATGCCGAAGGGCGAGCTGCTTCAGCTCTTTGTGTCTCAGCTCTTTCGGCGCTGCCCGGCGATGACCCACGCTATCCCGCCCAGGATGGCGGCCGAACACAGGGCCAGGCGCAGGGTCAGGGGTTCGCTGAGCAGGGCCACGCCTCCCAGGGCGGTGAGGACGGGCACGCTGAGTTGCACCGAGGCGCTGCTGGTGGGCTGCAGGCCCTTCAGGGCGGTGTACCAGACGGCATAGCCCAGACCGGAGGTCACGGCGCCGGAGCACAGCGCCCAGAGCAGGCCCGCCACGTCCACTCGAGCCCAGGGCAGGGCCGCCAGGGCCAAGGGCACGGCAAGGGCGGAGGCCCGCACGAAGTTGCCTGCGGTCACGGCGGTGGGATCGCCCGCGCCCCGCCCGCGCAGCGAGTACACGCCCCAGGCCACGCCCGCGGCCGTCATCAGCAACGCACCGCCAGCCGGCGGCGCCGTCACCCCCGGCAGCAGCAGGGCCACCAGCCCGGCCATTGCCAGCACCAGCCCGGCCGTCTGCCCCCGGCCCAGGCGCTGGCCGTGCCACAGGCCCCAGCCCAGCATCGTGGCCTGCACGGCGCCGAACAGCAGCAGCGCACCCGTGCCGGCAGACAGGCTGAGGTAGGCAAAGGAGAAGGCCGCGGCGTAGACGAACAGGGCGGCGGCCGAGCCCCAATCGCCCGCGGGGCGCTGGCCCCGCCACCGCTCCAGGGCCCAGAGCACCACGGCGCTCGATGTCAACCGCACGGTGGTGAAGCTCGCGGGGTCGATGCCTGCGTGCTGCAGCGCCAGCCGGCACAGCAGCGAATTGCCGGCAAAGGCCAGCATCGCCAGAGCGGTCAGCGCCAGCGTTTGGGTGGTGGGGATCCCGGTACTCACGCTGCGGCTGGTTGGCCCAGCAGAGGTCTGACCGCCGGCCTCACCGCCGTCTCGCCAGCTTCGGGTCCATCAGGTCTCGCAGCCCGTCGCCCAGCAGGTTCAGCCCCAGCACGCTGAGCACGATGGCCACGCCGGGGTACACCGCCAGCAGCGGGGCCTGGAACATCAGCGTCTGTGCCTCGTTGAGCATGCGGCCCCAGCTGGGTTGCGGTGGCTGCGTGCCCAGGCCCAGGTAGCTCAGCGCCGCCTCGGCCAGGATGGCGGTGGCAAACGAGATGGTGGCCTGCACGATCAGCACGCTGGCGATGTTGGGCAGCACGTGGTCCAGCGTGATACGCACGGGGCCCTTGCCGGCCGTGCGCGCGGCCAGCACGAACTCGCGCGCCCACACGGCGTTGGCGCTGCCGCGCGTGATGCGGGCGAACACCGGGATGTTGAAGATGCCGATGGCCACGATGCTCATCACCAGGCCCGGGCCGTAGATGGCCGTGAGCATGATGGCCAGCAGCAGCGCGGGGAAGGCGAAGGCGAAGTCGCTGCCGCGCATGATGAGCTCCTCCACCCAGCCGCGCCGCGCCGAGGCGATGCAGCCCAGCAACACGCCGAAGCCCAGGCCAATGCCCACGGCGATCACGCCCACGACGATGGAGTTCTGCGCCCCCACCAGGAGCTGCGAGGCGATGTCGCGGCCCAAGCTGTCGGTGCCCAGCCAGTGCGCGGCCGATGGCGGCTGCAGCTTGCTGGGGATGTCGATCTCGGCCACCGGGTAGGGCGTCCACACCAGCGACAGCAGCGCCATCGCGGCCAGCAGCGTGGTGAGCAGGCCCCCCGCCACAAAGCTCTTGTGGCGCAGCGCGCGGTGCCAGAACCCTTGCATGGCCTTCAGCTGCCGCGCAGGCGCGGGTCGATCAGTGCGTACAGCACGTCGACGACGAAGTTGACGACCACCACCACGCCGGCCAGCAGCATCACCACGTCGCGCACCACCACCAGGTCGCGGTTGCTGATGGCCTGGAAGATCAGCCGGCCCACGCCCGGCAGCACGAAGACGTTCTCCACCACGATGGTGCCGGTGATGAGGTTGGCGAACTGCAGGCCCATCACGGTCAGCACCGGAATCATGGCGTTGCGCAGCACATGGCGCCACAGCGCCTGGCGCCGCGTCAGGCCCTTGGCACGGGCGGTGCGCACGAAGTCCTCGCGCATCACTTCCAGCACCGCCGAGCGCGTGACGCGTGTCAGGATGGCCGCCTGCACCAGCGCCAGCGCGATCGACGGCAGGATCAGGGCCCGCAGGCCCTCCCACAGGCCGCCGCCGTCGTCCTCGGTCCAGCCCGGAAAGCCCCCGGCACTGACCCACTGCAGCTGCACGGCGAACAGCAGGATCAGCAGGATGGCGAACCAGAAGTTGGGGATGGCGATGCCCACCTGGCTGGCCGCCATCACGCCCACGTCGCCCAGGCCGTTGTGGCGCGAGGCGGCGTACAGGCCAAGGGCCAGCGCGAGCCCCACCGTCAGCGCCATGGCCAGCACGGCCAACGGCAGCGTCACGCGCATGCGCTCGGCGATCAGCTCGGCCGTGGGCGTGTCGTAGCTGATGCTCTGGGCCGTGCGGCCTTGCAGCAGCCCGCCCACCCAATCCGTATAGCGCTGCAGGGGCGGCCGGTCCAGGCCCAGCTTGGCCTGCAGCGCGGCCAGCGACTCCGGCGTGGCCGTGTCGCCCAGGATGATCTCGGCCGCGTTGCCCGGCAGCAGCTCGAGCACGCCGAACACCAGCACCGTGGCCACGGCCAGAGTGGCCAGGAAGGTGGCAAACCGCTTGAGGAGAAAGACGCCCATCGAGAACTATCATGCCTCATCCTGTCTCGGTTGCCTGGCACCGTCCTGCTCATGAACGCTGTCCCCTTCGACGCCTCCTTGGTCTTCATCGCCGGCCATTGGCGCGCCAGCGACAGCGGGCAGACCCTGCCCCTGCTGAACCCTTCCGACGGCAGCGAGCTCACCCGCATCGCGCGCGGCAACGCCGCCGACATTGACGCGGCCGTGCGCGCCGCGCAGGTGGCGCTGGACGGTGAGGGGGGTGTGGAAGGCGACCGCGCGGGGGTGTGGGGTCGGCTGACCGCCACCGAGCGCGGCCGCCTCCTGCTGAAGATGAGCGCGCTGGTGCTGGAGCAGGCCGATGAGCTCGCCCGCCTCGAGGCGCTGGACGTGGGCAAGCCGCTCAAGCAGGGCCGGGCTGATGCCGTGGCGCTGGCGCGTTACCTGGAGTTCTACGGGGGTGCTGCCGACAAGGTGCACGGAGAAACGATTCCGTTCGCCAACGGCTACACCGCGTTCACCCTGCGCGAGCCGCATGGTGTGACGGCGCACATCGTGCCGTGGAACTACCCCATGCAGATCATCGGCCGCAGCGTGGGCGCGGCCCTGGCCATGGGCAACGCCTGCGTGCTCAAGCCGGCGGAGGAAGCCTGCCTCACCGCCCTGGCCTTTGCCCGCATCGCCGACGCCGCCGGTCTGCCCGCCGGCGCCCTGAACGTGGTGCCGGGCTTGGGCGAGGAGGCGGGCGCGGCGCTGTCGGCGCACCGCGATGTACGCCATATCTCCTTCACCGGCTCGGTGGCGGTGGGCACCTTGATCCAGACCGCCGCGGCGCAGAACGCCATCCCTGTGACGCTGGAGCTCGGCGGCAAGAGCCCGCAGATCGTGTTTGCCGATGCCGACCTGGATGCCGCGCTGCCGTTCCTGGTGAACGCCGGCATCCAGAACGCCGGCCAGACCTGCTCGGCCGCCAGCCGCATCCTGGTGGAGCGCGCCGTGTTCGGCGAGGTGGTGGCGCGCATGGCCGAGCGCTACCGCGCGCTGCGCGTGGGCCCGGCCCTGGACGACCTGGACATCGGCCCGGTCATCTCCGCGCGCCAGCGCGAGATCGTGCAGGGCTACCTGGACTTGGTGCGCGAGACGGCGCGTGATGGCGGGCTGCACATCGCCGCCCAGGCGCCGCTGCCAGCCAGGCTGCCGCCCAGGGGCTGCTGGGTGGCGCCCACGCTGGTGGCGGGCGTAGCGCCGGGCCACCGCATTGCGCAGGAGGAAATCTTTGGCCCGGTGCAGGCCGTCATCCCCTTCGACGGTGAGCGCGAGGCTCTGACAATCGCCAACGGCACACCCTTTGGCCTGGTGGCTGGGGTGTGGACCCGCGATGGCAGCCGCGCCCTGCGCATGGCGCGCAGGCTGCAATGCGGCCAGGTCTTCGTCAACAACTACGGCGCCGGCGGCGGCATCGAGCTGCCCTTTGGCGGCGTCAAGCATTCGGGGCACGGACGCGAGAAGGGCTTCGAGGCGCTGTACGGCTTCTCCGTGCTCAAGACCGTGGCTGTGAAGCACGACTGAGAAACGATTGAGCGGCGACTGAACGCTTGCCGGAGGCGGCCCCATTCAACCCGTCGTCCTTCCCCGCAGCCCGCCCCGCGGCCTTGCAGGCCCTGCGGGAGGCCTTGCCCCATGCCGCGCAGGCGAGCTGCTCCACGGCCGGCGGGGCCTCAGAG
>JBAXYD010000083.1:0-14895 GCA_037127635.1 Betaproteobacteria bacterium
GTGTTGGTTCTGTAACTGACCGTAAGGCCTGAACAGGGCCAACATCTACCAATGCCTGAATTGCCCGAAGTTGAGGTCACGCGGCGCAGCATCGAGGCGCCGCTGGCCGGTGCCGTGGTGCGGGCAGCTGTCATGGGCAAGCCCCTGCGCTGGCCTTTGGGTTGCCCTCCGTCGCAGTTGGTCGGGCGCTCTGTGGGGCCGGTGTCGCGGCGTGGCAAATACCTGTGGATGGCCCTCGGCCCGCGTCCAGGCCAGGGGCCTGACGATGCTGGGGGCCTGCTGCTGCACTTGGGGATGTCTGGTTCGCTGGGTTTCCATGCCGCCAGCGGCCAGGCGCCGCCGCCTGCCGGCTCTCACGATCACTTCGATCTCGTCACCAGCCAGGGCACGCTGCGTCTGCACGATCCGCGCCGTTTCGGCGCGGTGGTGTGGTCGCAGGCGCTGGACCAGGCGCCCGCAGCCGCCTTGCTGGCCCGCTTGGGCCCCGAGCCCTTCGACCCGGCGCTGACGCCGCTGAACTTCCACGCCCGCCTGCACGCGCACCGCACCGCCATCAAGAACGTGCTGCTGTCGGGCCAGGCCGTGGTGGGGGCGGGCAACATCTATGCCTGCGAGGCGCTGTTCCAGTCCGGCATCGACCCGCGCACGCGCGCCGACCGCATCAGCCGGCCCCGGGCGACGCGGCTGCTGCAGGCCGTACGCGACACGCTGGCGCGCGCCACGGCGATGGGCGGCACCACGCTGCGCGACTTCCGCGATGCGCACGGCATGAATGGCGAGTTCCAGGCCGAAGCGGCTGTGTACGGGCGCGAGGGCCAGCCTTGCCTGCGCTGCGCCACGCCCATCCGCCGCATCGTGCAGGGGCAGCGCGCCACCTACTTCTGTCCGGCATGCCAGAAGCGTTGAGGCCCGCCGCTGCGGGGGCTGACCTGGCTGCTCGGGTGGTGGCCTGGCAGCGCGTGCACGGCCGGCATGGCCTGCCTTGGCAGGGCACACGGGACGCGTACCGGGTGTGGTTGTCCGAGGTGATGCTGCAGCAGACCCAGGTGGCCACCGTGCTGGGCTACTACGGCCGCTTCCTCCAATCCTTCCCGGACGTGCAGTCCCTGGCCGCCGCCCCACTGGACGAGGTGCTGGCCTTGTGGAGCGGCCTGGGTTACTACAGCCGCGCCCGGCACCTGCACCGCTGCGCACAGGCGGTGGTGGCCGACCATGGCGGGCACTTTCCCGGCACCAGTCAGGCCCTGGCTGCGCTGCCAGGCATTGGCCCCTCCACCGCGGCGGCGATCGCCGCCTTTTGCTTTGGCGAGCGCGCGGCCATCCTGGACGGCAACGTCAAGCGGGTGCTGACCCGCGCCCTGGGCTTTGGCGGCGACTTGGCCCTGCCGGCGCAGGAACGGGGCCTGTGGGAGCAGGCGCGTGCGCTGTTGCCGGACACGGGCGTGGAGGCCTACACGCAAGGGCTGATGGACCTGGGCGCCGGCGTGTGCACTTTGCGCCGCCCGGCCTGCGAGCGCTGCCCCCTGCAGGACACCTGCGTGGCCCGTGCGCAGGGCCGGCCGCAGGACTTTCCCGTCAAGACCCGACGCTTGAAGCGGGGCCGGCGCGAGCATGTCCTGCTGTGGCTGCGGCAGCGTGATCGGTTGTGGCTGGTGCAGCGACCTGAGCAGGGCGTCTGGGCGGGGCTGTGGAGCCTGCCGGAGTGGCCGGCGGATGAGGACTTGCAGCCCCGTGTGGCCGGATGGCCCGGGCAAGGCGAGGCGCTGCCGAGCATCGAGCACGCGTTGACGCATTTCGACTGGACCCTGCGCCCCTTGCGCTGGACCTGGCCGGCGGGCCTGCAGGCCGCGGCCCAGCAGGCGCTGGAAGCGGCCTTGCCGGCCGGCCGATGGGTGACGCAGGCCCAGGCCCTGCAGCTCGGCCTGCCTGCGCCCGTTCGCCGTCTGCTGATGGGCGTGTGAGCGTGGTGGGCGCACGGCCGTGCAGCGCGCAGGGCGCTGTGCCCCGCGCCAGCGCGGCTAGCGGTTGAGCACCTGCCGGCTGCGCAGGAACTCGTCCACCAACTGCAGGCGCATCGCCGCGTCTTCGAGCTCCATCAAACGCTGTTTGGCGGCCAGCGTGATGGGCAGCAGTTCACACCAGCGGTTGGCCACCCAGCCGGCGTCCCGCCATTGCAGGGGTTCGGCAAAGGGCTTGACGTCCTGGGCCAGCAGGGCTTCCAGGGCCTGCTGCAGCGCCTCCACCGTGGGCTGCATGGCCAGCTCTGGCAAGCGCGGCACATCGTCGTCGATCAACTCCGCCTGCGCCACCCACAGGCCGTTGGGTTGCTGTACCGGGGCCTCGCGCAGGCGAAAGCGCGAACCTCCGGTGCAGCGCACCTTCAGGATGCCGGCCTGCTCGGCGTCCACATCCTCGATGCGCGCAAGCACGCCCACGTGCTCGATGTGCACGCCTTCAGGGTTGTGGCCTGCCTCCGCACCCCGGCTCATGCACACCACGCCGAAGGGCTCTCCGCTGCGCATGCAGTGGCCCATCAGGTCGAGGTAGCGGGCCTCGAACACCTTCAGCGGCAACAGCCCGCCCGGGAACAGCACGGCCTGCAGCGGAAACAGTGGCAGCGGGTCGGGCAGCGTCATTCGCCGGTGTCCAGCTCTCGGTGGCGCACCAGCGTGGCGTCGCGGTCCTTGAAGCGCCCGGCCAGCAGCTCCACGCCGTAGACCGAGCGGTGCTGGCCGCCGGTGCAGCCCAGCGCCACGGTGAGGTAGCTGCGCTGGTCGGACTCGAAGCCCGGGATCCACCGGCGAAGAAAGGTCTCGATCTGCGTCAGCAGTTCACCGGCTTCGGGCTGCTCGTCCAGGAACCGGGCCACGGCCGCGTCGCGCCCGGTGAGCGGGCGCAGCTCCTTGACGTAGAACGGGTTGGGCAGCACGCGCAGGTCGAACACGAAGTCGGCGTCCAGGGGCACCCCGTGCTTGAAGGCGAAGGACTCGAAGACCAGCGTGAGGCTGTCGGTGGTGGCGCCCACCAGATCGCGCACCCAGGTGCGCAGCTGCGCCGGGCGCAGCTGGCTGGTGTCCAGCACGGTGGAGACTTCGCGCAGGGCCTCCAGCAACCCGCGCTCCTGTTCGATGGCGTCCAGCAGCGCGTGGCCCTGGTCGCGCGCCTGGTCGGTCATCGACAGCGGATGCGGGCGCCGCGTCTCGGAATAGCGTCGTACGAGCGCAGGCGTGTTGGCGTCCAGAAAGATGGAGCGGATCTTCGTGCCCTTGCGCTGCAGCCTGTCGATCAGGTCGATCAGCGCGGGCAGCGAACCAGCCGTGCGGGCGTCTACTGCCACGGCCACCTGGCGCCGGTTGTAGCGGTCCAGTTCCAGCCGCACGAAGTCCATCAGCAGCTCGGGCGGCAGGTTGTCCACGCAGAAGTAGCCGGCGTCTTCCAGTGCATGCAGTGCCACAGACTTGCCCGAGCCGGAGATGCCGGTGATGAGCACGACCTCTGGCGTCGTCATCGCGAAGCGCCCAGCAGGGCCTGGGCATGGGCGCGGCTGGTGCCGGCCAGGCGCTCGCCACCCAGCATCCGGGCGATCTCGCTGACCCGCGCTTCGCCGGCCACGGGCTGCACGTCGGTCAGGGTGCGGCCTTCCCTGCTGGTCTTGGAGACCAGGAAGTGCCCGTCAGCGCAGGCCGCCACCTGCGCCAGGTGGGTCACAGCCAGCACCTGGGCGTCGGCGCCCAACTGCTTCATCAGGCGGCCCACGCTGTCGCCCACCGCCCCGCCCACGCCTGCGTCGATCTCGTCGAAGATCAGCGTGGCCACCGCGCTGCCGGCGGGCCGCTGGCGTGCAGTGGTGGCTGCAATCGCCAGGGCCAGGCGCGAGAGTTCGCCGCCCGAGGCCACCTTGGCCAAAGGCCGCGGGCTCACCCCGGCGTGGCCGGCCACCAGGAATTCCACCTGCTCCAGGCCGAAGGACTGCGGTTCTTCCAGCGGCGTCACGCCCACCTCGAAGCGCCCGCCTTCCATGCCCAACTGCTGCATGGCCTGCGTGACCGCAGCCGAAAGTCGGGGCGCGGCGGCGCTGCGCGCGCGCGAGACCTGCAACGCCAGCGCCCGCCAAGCCTGTTCGGCCTGCACGGCGTGGCGCTCCAGCGCCTCCAGATCGGCCGAGGCGTCCAGCACCCGCAACTCTTCGTGCCATCCCTGCATCAGGGCGGGCAGCTCTGCGGGCTGGCGGCGGTGGCGCCGCGCCGCTTGCAGCCAGGTGGACAGGCGCTCGTCCAGCTCTGCCAGTCGGCGGGGGTCCAGGTCCTGGTGCGCCAGGTAGGCCTGCAAGCTATGCGCGGCGTCCTGCAGCTGCACCTGCGCCGAGCGCAGCACCTCGGCCACCTGGCTCAGGGCCGCGTCGTAGCGGGATACGGCTTCCAGCGCCTCAGCGGCTCGGCCGACCAGGACGTCTGCTGACGGCTCGGCATCGGACACCGCGTCGAGCGCGCTGCGCGTGGCCTCCAGCAGCGCCTGGGCGTGGGCCAGGCGGGTGTGCTCGGCGTTCAGTTCGGCCCATTCGTGCTCGCCTGGGTTCAGCCGTTCCAGCTCGCTCACCTGCCACTGCAGGCGCTCGCGCTCCTGATCCAGCGTGTCGCGCTGGCGCCGCGCCTGCTCCAGCGCCTGCAGGGCCTGGCGCCAGTGGCCCCAGGCTGTAGCCAGGGGCGCAAGATCCAACCCGGCCTGCCCATCAAGCAGCGCGCGCACGGCGGCTGGCCGGGTGAGGCTTTGCCAGGCATGCTGACCGTGGATCTCCACCAGGTGTTCGCCGGCCTCACGCAACTGGCCCACGGTGGCGCTACCGCCGTTGATCCAGGCTCGGCTCTTGCCTTGGGTGTCGATGGTGCGCCGCAGCAGCAAGGTCTCGCCCGCAGCGTCGAAGCCCGCTTCGTGCATCCAGCCCATGAGCGCGGTGGGCAGATCGAACTCCGCCGCGATCTCCGCGCGCGCCGCACCTTCGCGCACCAACCCGGCGTCGCCGCGGCTGCCCAGGGCCAGCTGCAGGGCGTCGATGAGGATGGACTTGCCCGCACCGGTCTCGCCCGTCAGCACCGAAAAGCCCGCACCGAAATCAAGATCGAGCGCGTCGACGATGACGAAATCCTGCAGGGCAATGCGCTTGAGCATGACTACACCACGCCCTCGTACCACCGCAGCTTGCGCCGCAACGTGGCGTAGTAACTCCAGCCGCGCGGGTGCAGGAAGCGCACCTTGTGCGCCGAGCGGCGTACGCGCACCTGGTCGCCATGCAGCAGGCTGGTCAGGCTGTGCATGTCGAAGTTGGCCGAGGCGTCGCGCCCGGCCACGACCTCGATGCGCACCTCGCCGTGGTCGGGCAGCACGATGGGCCGGTTGGACAGCGTGTGCGAGGCGATGGGCACCAGCACCCAGCCGGCAATGCCCGGGTGCAGGATGGGCCCGCCCGCCGACAGCGCGTAGGCCGTGGAGCCGGTGGGCGAGGCGATGATCAGGCCGTCGGCCCGCAGGTTGGCCACGAAGTCGCTGTCGATGTCCACGCGCAGCTCGACCATGCCGGCGGTGGCGCCGCGGCTGACCACCACATCGTTCATCGACAGGCCTTCGAAGATGCGCTCGCCGTCGCGCCAGACGCTGCCGTCCAGCATGGTGCGATGCTCTTCCTCGTAGTCGCCCGCCAGCATGGGCGCAAGGGATTCCTTGAAGCGGTCGATCGGCACGTCGGTGATGAAGCCCAGGCGGCCCTGGTTGATGCCCACCAGCGGCAGGTTGTGCCGGGCCAGTTCGCGGGCGATGCCCAGCATGGTGCCGTCGCCGCCCACCACCACCGCCAGATCGCAGCGCGCGCCGATCTCAGCCGTGCTCAACGCCTCGTAGTGGGTGACACCAGTGGCCGCAGCCGTCTCACGATCGAAACAGACGTCCAGCCCCTGCTCGATCAGGAAGTGTGCAACCTCTTCCAACACCGGCCGGATGCCGCGGGCCTGGTACTTACCGACGACGGCCGCGTGGCGAAAGCGCAAGGACATGATGCAATTGATTACACCATAGGGCCCCGGGAATAGACCCCCTCGGACGGGGGTGCCGCCAGAGGGTGGCGGGCTGCGGGCGGCGCAGGAACAGCGGCGCAGGAAATCGGTGCGCTCACTACAATCAGGCGGATGTTGGATCAACGGGCCAAGACGCTGCTGAAAGCCCTTGTCGAGCGCTACATCGCCGAGGGACAGCCTGTGGGCTCACGCACCTTGTCCCGCGCCTCGGGACTGGACCTGTCGCCTGCCACCATCCGCAATGTGATGAGCGACCTGGAGGAGCTGGGCCTCATCGCCAGCCCCCACACCAGCGCCGGCCGCATCCCCACCGCACGCGGCTACCGCTTGTTCGTCGACACCATGCTGACGGCACGGCCCGTGGATCTGGACCAAGCCTCACCCGACCTGGCCGCCGCCCGCGGGCAGTTGCACCCTGATCAGCCGCAGCGCGTCATCGCGCAGGCGGCGCATCTGCTGTCCAGCCTGTCCAGCTTCGTCGGCGTGGTCACGGCCCCGCGCAAGGCCAGCGTCTTTCACCACATCGAATTCCTGCGCCTGGGTGAGCGCCGAGTGCTGGTGATCCTGGTCGCCCCCGATGGCGATGTGCAGAACCGCGTCGTCTTCACCGCCCGCGACCATACCCAGGCCGAACTGGTGGAGGCGGCCAACCATCTGAACGCCCACTACGCCGGCCTGTCCATCGAGGCCGTTCGCGAGCGGCTCAAGACCGAGATCGAGGCGCTGCGCAGCGAGATCGGCGTGCTCATGCAGGCGGCGGTGCAGGCGGGCACCGAAGTCATGGAAGAGTCGGTGGACCAGGTGGTGGTCAGCGGCGAGCGCAACCTGCTGGGCATGCAGGACCTTGGCCACGACATGAACTCGCTGCGCAAGCTGTTCGAGGTGTTCGAGCAGAAGACCGAGCTGATGCGGCTGCTGGACGTCTCCAGCCGCGCCGAGGGCGTGCGGATCTATATCGGCGGCGAAAGCCGCGTCGTGCCTTTCGAGGAACTGTCGGTGGTGACCGCCCCGTACGAGATCGATGGCCAGGTGGTGGGCACCCTGGGCGTCATCGGCCCCACCCGCATGGCCTATGACCGCATGATCCAGATCGTGGACATTACCTCGCGCCTGGTGGGGCACGCCTTGTCGGTGCGTTGAAGCTGTCGGTGCGGCGGCTGCGCAGCCGCTCATCCGGCGCCCTCCTCCGCCCTCCTAGAATCCTGGTGTTCGCAAGGGGGCCGTTAGCTCAGTTGGTCAGAGCAGAGGACTCATAATCCTTTGGTCGTTGGTTCAAGTCCAACACGGCCTACCAACACCCTTCGCGCAAGCCTCCAGGCGCTGCCCGATCATGGTCCATGCATGGGCCACTGCACCGAGGTCCACCATGACCTCGGCTTCGTTGTATCTCCCCCGGCTGCAACGCCCCGGGGTGCCTGCAGTGGCGTTTGTGGCGGCGGCTTCCGGCCAGCGCGCTGTGAGTGCTGGGCTTGCTGGGCTTGGCCCTGCTCCGGCACTGGGCACAGTTTCCCGATGCGGCCACCCCGGCCCAGGAGCGCGCTTACGGGCTGACCGTGTGCCGCTCTGGGCAGTGCGAGGATGCTTAATGTCACTTTGTTGATTTATATGTCAAGAAATGTCCAGTGTGCATTTTTCTTGATATAAATATCAAATGCAAACCCTTCAAGAACTGGGTGGAGCCGTCGCCGCGCGCCGCAAGGCGCTGAACCTGCGTCAGCAGGTGGTAGCCGTGCGCGCAGGCATCACTCCTGAATCCCTGTCCCGCTTTGAGCGGGGGCGTTGCGCCGAGTTCGGCGCCCGCAAGCTGTTGGCTGTGCTGGCCGTGCTGGGGATGGAGCTCAACACCATTCCCACCGGCCAGGCGGGCACGCTGGACGAACTGCGCCGTGAGCGCAACCAGGCATGAAGCTCTCGGTGTACGTCATGGGCCGCGAGGTGGCCGTGCTGGAGCCATCGGGAGACTTCAAGAGTGTCCTGAGCTACCACGCCCACACAGCGCCTGACGACTTTGTCTCCCTCACGATGCCGGTGCGAACCGAGTCCTACGTGTGGGATGACCAACTGCCGCCAGTGCTGCAGATGAACCTGCCCGAGGGCTACCTCTTGCAGGTGCTGCAAGAGCAGTTCGGCCCGCACATGGGCGCAAGTCCGATGGCCTTGCTGTCGATCATCGGCCGCAACATGGTGGGCCGCATCCAGGTGGCCGCCACAGGCGCAGATCTGAACCAGCCTGCCAAGCCCATCGAGGTGGCGGCGCTGCTGAAGGGCGACAACTCCGAAGAGTCTTTTGCAAGACTGGTCCGCCAGCACGCCACCAGCGGCGTGTCGGGGGTGGTGCCCAAATTCCTGGGCGAGGCCGAAGAGACTCAGCGGCCTGGCTCACCACTGGCCGCGCACAAGAAGGTCAGCCTGGTCACGCGGCGGCACATCATCAAGGGCTCCAGCAAGCAACTCCCTTTTGTGGCCTTGAACGAGCACTTGTGCATGCTGGTGGCCTCGAAAGTCATGCCCACAGCCAAGACCGAAGTGTCAGACGACGGCCAGGCGCTGGTGGTTCACCGCTTCGATGTGAACCAGCACGGGCAGCCGCACTGGGGCATGGAGGATTTCTGTTCATTGCTTGGCCTGCGGCCTTCAGCCAAGTACGACACCACCTGGGAGCGCATTGCCAAGGCCGTGCGCGACCACGTGCCCGCCGAGCGCAGGCTTGAGACCTTCAGGCAATTGGCCACCACCTTGCTGCTGACCTACGCGCTGCGCAATGCGGATTGCCACGCCAAGAACCTGGCGCTGCTGTACACCAGCCGGGCTGACGCGCACCTGTCGCCTGCCTACGACATGCTGACCACCAGCGTGTACGCAGGCTTCCAGCACAACCCGCCAGGCATCGAGTTCATGGGCAAGAAGACTTGGACGCCAGGCATGAACCTGCAGAAGTTCATCGCTGCCCACTTTGGCGTCCAGCCAAGAGAACAAGCGCTGATGGTGGAGGCGATCAGTGACGCGGTGGCCGAGGTGGGCCCGCAGGTTCGCGAAGCCATGGCGCAGCACGGCGGGTTCAACGACGTGGGCAAGCGCATGTTGATGGCCTGGACGGAAGGTGTGCACGGCTTACGCGACAAGCGCGTCTATTCGGTGGGCGACTGGCGCCCAGGAGACGCGTTTGAAGGATTTTCTGTGCCTCCAAAGCTGAAGGGGAACACGAGCAAGGTTGGCCGCTCCCCCTTGTTGGCCAGGCGCTGAAAAGCTGGAAAAAGCAAAGTCATGCCGCTGCAAGCCGTTCCCTCATGACCTGGCTTGGACGCATTTCCCCCTGGCCGCAGCGCCCCGGCGGGCCTGGAGTGGCGACTTTTTTTGGCGGCGGCTGCCGGCCGTCGCGCTGTGGGCGCCGGGCTTCAGCGCACCCGGCTGATGGCCGAGACCACGGGCGGGTTGGTGGGAAGGCTCACTTCCCCGGCGCCGTTGTTGAGGACCTGCACTGCCTTCAGTGCGGCCAGGGTAGCGTCGCTGTTGACGTCTGTGGTGGTGACCACGGTGCCAAACACGGCGTAGCCGTTGCCGTCCGAGGATCCCTGCGCGTTCAGGAAGGCGTTGTCCACCAGGTTGATGAAGAACTGGCTGGTGGCGCTGTCGGCTATCGAGGTGCGGGCCATGGCGATGGTCTTGGCCGTGTTGCTCAGGCCCGTGGCGCTGGTCTTTTCCAGCGTGATGGCTGGGCGGGTGGGGGTCTTGGTGGTGTAGTTGGTGCCGAAGATGAAGCCGCCGCCCTGCGCCATGAAGGTGCTGATGATGCGGTGGAAGACGGTGTTCACATAAAACCCGTCCTGCACGTAGGCCAGGAAGTTCTTCACCGTGATGGGGGCCTTGGCCGGCTCGAGTTCGATCAGCAGGCTCCCAAGGGACGTGGTCATCCGCACCTGGGGTTTGGGCACCGTGAAGCTGGCGGTCTTGAGCATGGCCCCGCCGGCGGCGCTGACGCTCAGGCTGATGTCACCGTCACGGCTGGGGGTGCAACTCACTTTGACGCTGGTGGACGTGCCCCCGCTGAGCACGGCGGCGCCCGTGCAGCCGGTGGCAGTGGCGGTCACGCCCGCGTCCAGGTCTGTGCCGGCCACGGTGAAGGTGGCCAGAATGTCGTAAGAGGGTGCGGTATCCGCGGTGATGGCGCTGACAGATGCCACACGGATCGTGGAAGGGCTGCTGCCCCCACCGCCGCAGGCCGCAACAAGCGCAGCGAGTGCAAAACCGAAGGTCGACAGGGCAAGGCGACGAGCTTGGAGGCTGTGATGGTTCATGGCTTGAGGAGGCAGGAAAGATCAGCGGTACTGGCAATGGCAGAGCTACGGAAGCTCCATGCGACATCGTACACACCAGGGAAAGAAGGCTACGCGACTGACAAGAGCGGCGAACGCGACGAGTACGGCAAGGCGTCGAACGCCCCGAACGCGGCGATAAAGCGGCCGTCGAATGCGATCATTCCTCGCCGGTCGCTGCAGCCCGCGGCTGCCGACACTGCTGCCAAGCCTTGACAAACTCTTTGGCGCGTTGGCCCACCACGGCCGCGCTGTCGCCCGGTTGGTAGAGCTGCCCGCCGATGCCGAAGCCGGTGGCGCCGGCCGCAGTCCACTGCGCCAGGTTATCGGCGGCCACGCCGCCCACGGGCCACAGAGGGGTGCCTTGGGGCAGCACGGTTTTCAGCGCCTTCAGTCCGCGTGGCCCCCACACTTCGGCGGGGAAGAGCTTCAGGCCGTGGGCGCCATGGCGCAGGGCGGTGAAGGCCTCGGTGGCGGTGCCCACGCCGGGCACGCACCACAGGCCCAGGGCCACGGCCTGGTCGATGACAGCTGGGTCGCAGTGGGGGCAGACGACGAGGCGCCCGCCGGCTTCGGCCACGGCCGCGACGTCCCTCGCACTCATCACCGTGCCGGCGCCGATCAAGGTGCCGTGTGGCGCCATCGCGGCCAGGATGGCGATGCCCTGCAGCGCGCCGGGCCTGTTCAGTGGCACTTCCACGGCTTTGAAACCCGCCTCGAACAAGGCCGCGCCCACGGCAGCGGCGTCCTCGGCCGGCAGGCCGCGCAGGATGGCCACCAGTGGGGGATCCAAGGGCGGAAGGCTTCGAAGCCTGTCGGCGTCGCCCGGCGGGTTCTGCCGTGCTTGTGCAGGAGAGGGAGTCATGAGGGTTCCGTCAGCAAGTGAGCGAGGGCCGTCTTGTAGACCTCGCCCGGATCCAGGTGGTGCAGGCGCACTCCAAAGGCCTGCGCGGCTTCGGCGTGTCGGGCCGCAAGCTGTGGTGCCCCGATGACCGTGACGGTATCTGGCAGGCGCCCGGCGCCGCGCCGGCGCAGTTCATGCCACTCCGCGCCGATGAGCAGGCCGCTGAGGTAGTCCCGAGCCTGCTCTGGCGGCAACTCGCCCGTGACCACCCGCGCACGGCAGCCGAAGAGGGCGTGCGACAGGGCCCCTTCGGCTGCGTTGTGCAAGCCTTGCGCGAAAGCTTCGGTGTGGTGGGCTGATCTGCCCTCGCCACCGCTGCCCGAAGCCGCCGCCAGCGTGCCATGCCGGCCCAGCAGATCGAACAGCTCGCCGGTCATGAAGGTGGCGAAGTCGGCCACCCGGCCCTGCGCCATATGCACCCACTTGCTGTGGGTGCCGGGCAGCAGGAACCAGCCGTCTTCATGGCCCAGCAAGGCCGCGCCCAGCAACTGGGTTTCTTCGCCGCGCATCACGTCCACGGCGGTGGCTGTCTTCAGCGCAATGCCGGGCACGATCTCGACGCAGCGCGCTGTGCCCGGCACGCGCAGCAGGTGTCGGCCCAGCTCGCGCAGCGGCACTTCGGGGCTGAGGTAGGGCGCCTGCACCCAGCCGTTGGCGCTGCCCACCATGCCGGACATCATGACCCGCACCTGAGGGCCAGCAGCCCCCAGGGCCTGCAGCAGGGCTTCCAGCGAGGGCTCGAAACGGCCGCGCGCCGCCAGCATGCCGTCGGCATCTGCATGCTCGGCAAGGCAGCGGCCGTCCGCGGCCAGCGCGTAGCCGCGGCGGTGCGTGGTGCCCCAGTCCACGCCCACGGCAGCAACAGGGAGGGAGGCGGTCATGGTGTGGGAGGAGTGGTGCGGATGGGGGGCTTCGACAGGCTCAGCCCGAACGGGGGTGGGGGTGGTGCGTATGGGGGTGGTGTGTGTGAACGGGGTTGGTGTGTGAACGAGGTCGGGTGTTTCGGTGCGGTGCGGTGCGGTGCTGGGCTGGGTTGGGCTGGGCTGGGCTGGGCTGGGCTGGGCTGGTTGGGCGCTCAGGCGGGACGGAGCCTGGGCGCGGTTTACGGTAGCGGCCTGGGCGCGGGGGTGTTGACTGGCAGCGGCAGCGCCGTTTTGTACCTCACCTGCTTGAGCGCAAAGCTGGAGCGGATCTTTTCGATGCCGGGGATGGGCGTGAGTTGCTCCAGGATGAAGCGCTCCAGCGCGCCGATGTCGGGTACGGCCACGCGGATGAGGTAATCGCTGTCGCCCGTCATCAGATAGCACTCCATCACCTGCTCATGCTCGGCAATGCGCCGCTCGAACTCGGCCAGCGATTCCTTGCCCTGCTCCTTCAGGCTGATGTTGATGAAGACATTCAACCCCAGGCCCAGCGCCTTGGCATTGGCCAGTGCGACGTAGCGTTCAATGACGCCTGCGGCTTCCAGCGCCTTCACCCGTGTCAGGCAGGGCGAGGGCGAGAGGTGAACCCGCCGAGCCAACTCCACATTGGTGAGCGAGCCGTCGCGTTGCAACTGGTCCAGGATGCGCAGATCGATGGTGTCGAGTTCCATGAAATGCCGCTAATAGAAATTAGAGAAGCATTTTATGCCGTTTGGCAGGACGTATCAGGCTTCTTCGGCAACTCATTTCGAGCTCGCCGGCCTACAGTGTCGAGATGAGTGATGCTGGCATCTCCCGCTTTCTTGCCGCCTCCGCAGCCGTGTCGGCCCTCCACGCCGCGCCCGGGCTTCCTGGCGGCGCGGAGTCCGCGGCGCAGTCCGCCCCGGATCCGGATCCTCAGGAGACCACCGAGTGGCGCGAAGCCTTCCAGGCGCTGGTGCAGCATCACGGGCCCGAGCGCGCCCGCTTTGTGCTCGACCAACTGGCCCTCCTGGCGCGGGACCCGCGCATCGGCTGGTCGCCGGAGCTGGTGACGCCCTACGTCAACACCATTCCGGCGGAGCGCCAGCCGCCGTTTCCTGGAGATCTGGCCCTTGAGGAGAAGCTGGCCTCGCTGATGCGCTGGAACGCCCTGGCCATGGTGGTGCGGGCCAACGCGGCCCATGGCGACCTGGGCGGCCACATCGCCAGCTACGCCAGCGCGGCCGATCTCTTCGAGGTGGGCTTCAACCACTTCTTCCGCGCCCGGGGCCCGGCAGGCCAGGGCGGTGATCTCGTGTTCTTTCAGCCCCACAGCGCGCCGGGGGTGTATGCGCGGGCGTTCCTGGAGGGGCGGCTGAGTGAGGCCGATCTGGCCCACTACCGGCAGGAGATCGCCGGCCCGCGCCATGGCGCTCGCGGCCTGTCCAGCTACCCCCACCCCTGGCTGATGCCGGACTTCTGGCAGTTCCCCACCGGCTCCATGGGCCTGGGGCCCATCAGCTCGATCTACCACGCGCGCTTCATGCGCTACCTCACCCACCGCGGCTTGCTTGATTGCGCGGGACGCAAGGTCTGGGGCGTGTTCGGCGATGGCGAGATGGACGAGCCCGAGAGCATGAGCGCCTTGACCCTGGCCTCGCGCGAACGGCTGGACCAACTGGTGTGGGTGGTGAACTGCAACCTGCAGCGCCTGGACGGGCCGGTGCGCGGCAACGGACGCGTGGTCGATGAGCTGGAAAGGCTCTTCCGCGGTGCGGGCTGGAACGTGATCAAGCTGCTGTGGGGCAGCGACTGGGACGGCCTGTTCGCGCGCGACACCACTGGCGCCTTGGTGCGTGCCTTCGCCCAGACGGTGGACGGCCAGATGCAGACCTTCGCCGCCAAGGACGGGCGCTTCAACCGCGACCACTTCTTCGGCCAGAACCCGGAACTCGCGGCGCTGGCCCAGGGCCTGACGGACGAACAGATCGACCGCCTCAAGCGCGGCGGGCACGACCTGGTGAAGATCCATGCCGCCTACGCGGCCGCCGCTCGCCACACGGGCACGCCCACCGTCATCCTGGCGCACACCAAGAAGGGCTACGGCATGGGCGCGGCCGGCCAGGGCCGCATGACCACGCACAGCCAGAAGAAGTTCGACGAGGACGATCTCATCGCCTTTCGCAACCGTTTCAACCTGCCGCTGAGCGATGAGCAGGCGCGCGGTCTCGCCTTTCTCAAGCCTGCGCAGGACAGCCCCGAGATGCGATATCTGACCGCTCGGCGCGAGGCCCTGGGCGGGCCGCTGCCAGCGCGCGACGCCGGGCCGGATGCGGGTTCGGACCTGAGTGTGCCGGGCTTGAGCGACTACGCCGGCTTTGCCCTGCAGCCGGGTGGCAAGGAGATGTCCACCACCATGGCCTTCGTGCGGATGCTGGGCCAACTGCTCAAGCAGCCCGGCATCGGGCCGCGTATCGTGCCCATCGTGGCCGACGAGGCGCGCACCTTCGGCATGGCCAACCTGTTCAAGCAGGTGGGCATTTACTCCAGCGTGGGCCAGCGCTACGAGCCCGAGGACATCGGCTCGGTGCTGTCGTACCGCGAGGCGCTGGACGGGCAGATCCTGGAAGAAGGCATCAGCGAGGCCGGGGCGATTGCCAGCTGGACGGCCGCAGCCACCAGCTACAGCGTGCACGGCCTGCCCATGCTGCCGTTCTACATCTACTACT
>JBAXYD010000084.1:0-14566 GCA_037127635.1 Betaproteobacteria bacterium
TCACCATGCTGATGGGCGACGAGGTGGAACCCCGGCGTGACTTCATCGAGACGAACGCGCTGAGGGCGGCGAACATCGACGTGTAGTTGTGTAGGCGCCCCGCTGGATGCCTCTCCAATGGTGCCCGGCCGAAGTCGTCGCCAGCCAGCGGAGCCTCCTGTGTTCGACATCGTGCGCCAGTTGTCCTCACTGCCCTCGGATGGTGTGCGTCGTGCCCAACACGGCGCTGTCACGGATATTCAAGTGGACCTTGCGCGGGTCGGTCTTGGCACGGGGATGCTCTCTCACCAGTTCGACGGCGAAACGCTCATCAGCCTGGGCGACGGCCGATTCGGGCGGCGCCACCATCTGTGGAGCGAAGCGCCCGACGATCTCCTGCTGGTGCGCGCGAGCCTGGGCACTTGCACCCACTACCACGTGGGTGATCAGGCCAGTTGGCGCTTCAGTCGCCCGGAGGTGACGGTGTCGGCCCTGCCGCGTGGCAGTGCCATTGACATCCACATCGAGGCCGATACGCCGGTGTTGTCGATGTCAGTGGCGCTGCGGCCGCGCAGCCTGGTCGAGCGCCACCAGATTGCCCTTGCAGAACTGCCGGGGCCGCTGCGCGCCCTGGTCCAGGGCCGCCTGACCAAGCCCGAGCTGCTGGCGTCGCTGCCCATCGGTGCCGACGTCGCGGCCCTGGTGCGGGACCTGGCCCATAGCCGGCTCAGTGGCAGCCTGCGGCGCACCCAGTTACAGGCGCGCTCGGCCGAACTGCTGGTGCTGGTGGCTGCCGGTTGGCGCGAGCGGCTCGGCCATGAGAGCTGGCCCGGTGCGCGGCCACGGGACGCTGAGCTGTTCGCCTCGGCCAGACGGGTGCTGGGCGAGCGCTGCACCGCCCCACCGACGTTGACCGAGCTGGCCACGATGCTGGGCACCAACAAGAACAAGATCAATCAGCTGTTCCAAAAACGGCTTCAGGTCACGCCGCAAGCCTTCTGCCTTCGGCTTCGCATCGAGCGCGCACAGGCCCTGATCGCCCAAAGGCGCATGAATCTGGCCCAGGTGGCCGAGTCCTTGGGCTATCGGCACCAAAGCAGCTTCACCGCTGCCTTCATCAGCGTCACGGGCATGTCGCCCGGCAAGTACGCGCAGCTGACCCGATCTTCCTGGGCGGGGTGATCCGGTTCCAGGGCCTCGAGTGCGAGGGTCGAAGGCCTTCCCTCGCCCCACATCCGCTCGACTCGAGGCAAAGGCCGAATTCTTCGTGACTCGCGCCTAAGGCGGCGACGCCAGCTCCGCGTAGCCTTCGGACGTCATCAAGTCACCACCATCGCGAAGGGATCGCGTGAAACCGCACAAGCGCGGGTGCGCTGAAGCAGACGCCACACCCCTCGACCACGAGGCATCTCTCCGGGCCAACCGCCATGTCCGCCATCACCCTCTCCGAACGGGCTGCCGCCCTGCACCACGATGCCCTGGTGTGGGACAACCTGTTTCCGGCCAGCCCCCACTGCGGCTCGCCAGAGGCGCATGTGCGCACCTTGCGCCGCATGGTGGCCTCGGGTTACGACTTCGTGAGCCTGACCCTCAGCGTCGACCCGGAGAACATGCCGCAGACGATCGGCCGGATCGCGCAGGAGCGCAATTACTTCCACCAGCACTCCGACCTCTACGTCCTGGTGGACACCGTCGACGATGTGCTGCGTGCCAAGCGGGAAGGCAAGCTCGCCGTGAGCTTCAACTTCCAGGGCACCTGCGCCTTCGAGCGCGACGTCAACCTGGTGGAGGTGTACTACCGTCTGGGGGTTCGCCAGGCTCTGATGGCCTACAACCAGCGTAACGCCGTGGCAGACGGCTGCCACGAACGAACGGACGGCGGCTTGAGCCGCTTCGGTATCGAGTTGGTGCAAACCATGAACCGGGTGGGCATGCTCGTGGACTGCACCCACACCGGGTACCGCAGCAGCATGGACGTGTTCGAGGTCGCGCAGGGCCCGGTGGTGTTCTCTCATTCGAATGCGCGCGCCGTGTGGGACCACGAACGCAACATCCGCGACGACCAGGCCCAGGCTTGCGCACGCACCGGTGGCGTGATCGGGGTGGTGGGCGCAGGCATCTTCATTGGCGACAACGACATCCGCACCGAGAGCCTGTTCCGCCATGTCGACCACTTCGTCAACCTGGTCGGCCCTCGGCATGTGGGTATCGGCCTGGACTGCGTGTCCGACGTGGACAGCCTGTTTGCTGTCGTCGAAAACCGGCCGAGGTCCTACCCAGCCCACCTGAAGTACGACCTCAGGCCGAAGTTCGCCGAACCCGAGCAGGTGCCCGAACTGACCGAACTGATGCTGCGCCACGGCTACGGCGACGACGTGGTGCGCGGCATCCTGGGCGAGAACTGGCTGCGCGTAGCCCGCGCGGTGTGGCGCTGAGTGCACTCCAGGCGCGACCCTTTTCAACACGAGGAGATTTTCATGAAGAGTCTTGTCAGCAGGATCCTGTCCGCCTTCGGCTTACTGTTCTTGGCAGGTGCAATACAGACCATGCCCGCATATGCCCAGGAGCCGATGCGCATCGTCATCGGAGCCCCCGTGGGCGCCGGCGCCGACGCCATGGCCCGCGTGCTCGCCGAGGGCCTTGCTGCGGAGCTCAAGACGCCGGTGGTCGTCGACGCGCGCCCAGGTGCGGGTGGCGCGATTGCGGCGCGCTTTGTCAAGACTGCGCCTGCCGACGGCCGTACCCTGTTGCTCGTGAACTCCCACATGCTGGTCACCCTGCCCCTCACAACCAGGGAGCCCGGGTACGACCCCGCGCGCGACTTCAGGCTGCTGGGACAGATCGCCACCCTGCCGCTCGCAGTGGTGGTGCCCGCCGGCACATTCAACAGCCTCAGGGAGTGGCTGAATGCCGCACGGACTCAGCCGGCGGTGGCGAGCTACGCCATCCCGGCGCCTGGCAGCGATACCGATTTCCTGGGGTTCAAGTTGGCCGCCGATGCCGGTGCGAAATTGACCTCCGTGCCGTATCGCGGTGCTGCACCGATGATCGCCGACCTTCTCGGTCGCCAGGTACCTGCGGGCATCACAACGGTGCCTGATCTGGTCCCACATCACAAGGCCGGCAAGCTCAAGGTGCTGGCGGTGAGCGGCGCCGAACGCTTCCGAGACCTACCCGATGTACCTACCTTCAAGGAGTCGGGCTTCCAAGGGTTGGAAGAGATCAAGGCCTGGGGAGGTCTGGCCGTGGCGGCCGGCACGCCCGCCTCAGCGTTGGACCGGCTGCGCTCGGCAATGCGCACGGTGATGCTGCAACCGAGGACTGCCGAGCAATTGCTGGTCTCCAACAACTACGCGGAGTTCATCGATCACGAGACAATGGGGCGCCGGCATCTCAACGGCCTGCAGTTTTGGGGCCAGTTGATCAAGGAGTCGGGCTTCGTGCCGCAGTGAGGACGCGGTGAGCTTGCCGAAATGGAGAACCTGCAAGCGAGCTGCACCCTGACCCACAGATGGGCGCAGTGCGGGTCATGGCTGACGCCTGAGACATCATCCGCAGCGTGCCGTTCATCGAACTGCTGATAGACGGCCGGCTCCTGCCCAGCGCCTATCGCGGCGGCTGGATCCTCAGCTTGTTCTTCGATTCACCTGAGTCATATTCTTGAGGGCGAATGACAGCCTCGCCAGTCGGCGGCCATCGCAAAGACTCGGTGGGCGAACGTTGGCTTACTGTTGCAGGATCTTGGAGAGGAACTCCTTGGCCCGGACTGAGCGACCGTCGGGGTTACTGAAAAACTCGTCCTTGGAGCAGTCCTCGACGATACGACCCTGGTCCATGAAGATCACGCGGTGGCTAACCTTCTTGGCGAAGCCCATCTCGTGCGTCACGCACATCATGGTCATTCCCTCTCTGGCCAGTTGCACCATCACATCAAGCACCTCTCCCACCATCTCGGGATCCAGAGCAGAGGTTGGCTCGTCAAACAACATCACGATGGGGTCCATTGACAGCGCGCGCGCAATCGCCACGCGTTGCTGCTGACCGCCCGAAATCTGCCCGGGAAACTTGTCCTTGTGGGCCATGAGGCCCACGCGGTCAAGCATCTTCAGGCCACGCTGCAGCGCCTCATCCTTGCTGCGACCCAGCACCTTGATCTGGGCCAGCGAGAGGTTCTCGGTCACCGTCAGGTGGGGGAAGAGCTCGAAGTGCTGGAACACCATACCCACGCGGCTACGCAGTTGTGGAAGGTTGGTCTTGGCAGCAGTGACACTGACGCCGTCAATGCGGATGTCACCTTGCTGTATGGTCTCGAGCGCATTCACGGTCTTGATGAGCGTGCTCTTGCCTGAGCCGGACGGCCCGCACACCACCACCACCTCGCCCCTGGCGATGCGCGTGGTGCAGGCGTTGAGCACCTGGAAGCTGCCATACCACTTGCTGACATCGTCGATCTCAATCATGGTGACCCCCTGAGCTCAACGGACGATGGCCGTGCGCACTTGCAGTTTGCGTACTTGCCAGGACAGCAAATAGCAAATGAAAAAGTAGACCGCTGCCACGAAGAGGTACATCTCCACCAAGCGCCCATCACGCTGACCGATCTTGGTCGCCGCCCCCAAGAAATCCGTGATCGACAGCACATAGACAAGCGAGGTGTCCTGGAACAACACGATCACCTGGCTGAGCAGCACTGGCAGCATGTTTCGCAGCGCCTGCGGTAGAACGATCTGCGACATCACCTGTCGCTGCGTCAGCCCCAGCGCCAGCCCCGCCTGGGTCTGGCCGGCCGGGACGGAGCGGATGCCCGCCCGCACGATTTCCGCGAAGTACGCGGCTTCGAACATGGTGAAGGTGATCACGCTCGACCAGAAGGCTCCCACCTTGACAGGCTCCTTGGCGCCCAACAGCCAAGCGCCCAGGAACGGCACCAGGAAAAAGAACCAGAAGATGACCAGCAACAGCGGAATGGCGCGTATCAGATTCACATAGGCGCCAGCCGCACTCGAAACCCACCGGTTTCCGGACAAGCGCATCAGGGCCAAGAGAGTGCCAAGCACTACGCCGCCCAGAGCAGCGATCACCGTGAGAGTGACGGAGAAGACGAGGCCCTCGCCGAGCAGATAGCCCAGCGAGCGGCCGATCACGGAAAAGTCAAGGCCGTCCACCCTCAGGACCTCTGCGCAAGAGCCTGCCCCGAGAAGCCTGGAACCGCCAGACGATGCTCGAGCACTCGCATCAGGCGCACCACCATCAGGTTCAGGACCACGTAGATGATGGTTGCGGCAGTAAAGGCTTCGAAGACTTGGAAGCTGTACTCCTGGATGGCGCGCGCTGCGGCTGTGAGCTCGATCAGTCCGACGGTGAGGGCAACCGAGCTGTTCTTGATGGTGTTGAGGAATTCGGAAGTCAACGGGGGCACCACGATGCGCAGCGCCATTGGCAAGAGCACGTGCCGGTAGGCCTGGGGCAATGTCAAGCCCAGCGCTGTCGCAGCCTGGAGTTGCCCTCGGGGCAAGGATTCCAGCCCCGCTCTCACCTGTTCAGCCACGCGGGCAGAGGTAAACAGCGCCAGACCGAAAGTAGCGGGAAGAAAGGATCCCCAGGGGGGCTGGATCTGCTTGATGGCCGAGCCCCAAGCAGCAGGCAACAACTCCGGCACCACAAAGTACCAGAGAAAGATCTGCACCAGCAGTGGAATGTTGCGGAATACGTCGACCCAGAGCGCCGCAGCACGTTGCAAACCCGCATGGGGCACCGTTCTGGCAATGCCGACACACACCCCGAGCAAAAGGGCTAGCGCCCAAGCTGAAAACGCCACGCCGATCGTCCAGCCGAAGCCTGTTATCAGGGTGTCGAGGTACGTGCCGTTGCCGTCAGCTGATGGCTGCAGGAAGACCGACCAGTTCCACGGGTAGTTCATGAGACAAGCTCTTCAAGGCAAGGCGAGGGGCCGGCAGTTTGCCGACGACCTCGCCGAACTGATGTGTACCCGACGGAGGTCGATCGCCTCAGCCGTCTCAGACACCCCGATCGTTCGGGTTGTCCAATGATTCCTTCAACTGCGGCGTGATGGGGAAGTTCAGGTTCAAGCCCTTGGGTGGAATTGGGCTCATGAACCATCTGTTGTAGAGACGGGCGAATTCGCCGCTCTTGACCATGCTGGAGAGCGTGCGGTCCACCAATGCTTTGAACTGCGGGTCGTCTCTGCGCATGATCAGACCGTAGGGCTCCACACGCAGAGAATCGTCGAGCAGACGCCAGTTTCCAGGGTTGGGGCTGTTGGCCACCAAGCTGGCCAGCAGGATGTCATCCATCACGAATGCCTCGGTACGACCGGTAGTCAACGTGAGGAAAGACGCGGCGTGGTCGGGGCTCAGCACCTTGTTGACCTGGAACTTCTTCTCCTGCTCGCGGGCAGCCATCAGACCGATAGAGGTTGATGCCGCGGTGAAGGCCACCGGTTTGCCAGCCATCTCTTCGAAGGACTTGATGGGGCTGTCCTTGCGCACCACGGCGCGGATGCTGGAGATGAAGATGGTGTTGCTGAAGGCCACCACCTTCTGGCGCTCGACCGTGTTGGTGGCCGGACCGCACACGATATCAATCGTGCCGTTCTGGATGAGGGGTATCTGGTTACTGAGTTGTATCGGCTGCATCTTCACTTGCACAGACGGCAGCTTGAGTTCCGCCTTCACGGCGTCAACCACCTTGGCGCACAGATCCATTGCAAAACCCACCGGCTTCTGCTGGTCATCCAGATAGGAGAAGGGAATTGATACCTCACGATGGCCGAGCCGGATTTCTCCAGACTCCTTGACTTTGGCGAGCGTGCCGGAAATTCCTTGGGCGTGGACGGGGGTAGCTGCGACCAGTGCGGTTGCGGCAGCCAACAGAGAGGTCTTGAGCTTCATGGCGTATCTCCTTGGGTTGGGGCGTTGGGAAAACGGTCGCCGTGTGGCCTGGGGGGGCGGGGTAATCGACGGCTTCAAAGGCTGCCGGTGCCTGCTGCAAAGAGCGAACGCATCAGCTCGGCATCCTGGCTACGGGCGCCGGAAAGCAGCGGGGCATAGTCTGGCAAGGCCGCGTCCATGACCCAGCCTGCAGCCAGCGAGCCTGCACCGCAGGCGGCCATGGAGCCATAGCCCGACAGAGCGGCGGCCAGGAAGGCGCCAGACGTCTTCATCGGTCCAATGAGTGGCCAGTTCTCGGCCGTCATGGTGTAGTAGCCACCGTAGTGGTGCGAGCCACGCGGAAGCTTGCCGATGTACTGGGCCAGGCCCTTGTGCAGACGACTGGCCGCGCGCAGCACGATGTCCGGGAAGTGAGGGTCGATGGGGCTCTCGGCATGAGGGTCTGTCGGAGTGTGGTTGTAGGCCCAGCCGAGCTTGATCCAGCTGCCATTGACCTGGCCGTCCGGGCGGCAGTGGATGCCACCCGCCATCGGCTCCACCAGCTTGCGGGTGGCCGGGTCCGAAGCGAGCAGGTCACGGTCTTCCGCCGACCAGGCCAATTGCTGGCCATCCAGGTCGATGGTGAAGGGCATATGGCGAGATATGGCACCCCCCCGGTCCTCGAACGAGATTTTTTGCTGGTACACACACTGCACGGGCACCTCATCGCCCAGCATTCGAGCGATGTCCTGCACAAAAGGACCAGCTGCATTCACAAGGCGATCGGCGCGTAGCTTGCTGCCTCCTTGCTCGCCGGCCAACTCCAGAGTAAACGGGGTGACGCCGCTGATGCCCACCACTTCGGCACGGCGTACGCGCACGCCCTGCTCGCGCAGGTTCTCGAGCATGAACTTCCCCATCTGCTGCGCGCTGATGGAGCCGGCGCGGCGGATGTGAATCACGGTAGCCACATCGTCCGCATACTCAGGAAACGTCTTGCGGATGATCGTACGGTCTAGAAGCACGTCGACCCCTTCGGGCGCTTGATCCCACGGGGCACGCAGCGGCGCCCGGTAGTCGCCGGCCGTATCGCGCAGTCGGATGCGGTGCGGCGCATCGCCATAGCCCTTGTACAGCTCTTCGATCAGATCTTCGGGCCGCTCCCGACGGCTAACCAGCGCATAGCCGCCCCGCGTCATGTTCAACCGCCCGCCGCTATCTCGGTCCAACTGCTCCATCAGTGTGATCGAGAAGTCGGTGAAGGCCGTCATGACTGGATGTGGCCACCAATTGCGGTAATTCTCGCCCGACTGCGCGGAGGTCAGGCTCATCGGATCACGAGGATCGATCAGTGCGATGCGCTGAACCCCGTGAGTCTTCGCCAGGTAGTACGCAACGGCAATACCCACACTGCCTGCGCCTACCACCGCTACTTCGACATGCTCCAACGAATGGGCCACCATTGCTCCGCGTTCCTCGACCGTGCAGAGGCGCACGGCCTCGATGAGGCGGGATTCTGTCGATCTCACGATTCATGAAAAGCGACATTTTTTGATTCGAAACATTCTTATTCAAGATGTTTCGAAGCTGTGGAACCTTGGGCGCCTAGCGTCGGCGCGTCGGCTCGCCCGTCTGGAAGGCTCGACTGAAGTCGCAGCACTCCTGCACCAGCCTCACCACGGAGGTGAGAAATGCGCTGCGAAGCTCCTTCTTGTACGTCGCCACGTAAGTCACGTGCGGAGCGGCGGGTCGAACCTTGAGCACCTGCAGCAAGCCCGCATCCACCATTGGACGCAGGCAGTCATGCGGCAGCCTGGCCACACCAAGTCCCGCGACCGTCATCGACACGACGGTCACCAGGTTGCTGCTGACAATCGTGCGGGTGGGCTCCTGGCCTACCGTCTTGAGCCAGCGATTGAGGATCCGGCCACTTCCTGACTGCTGACCCTCTTCCAGGAACGTGTGCTCCATCAGCGTAGCGAGGGACAGGCTGTTCTTACCGACGAAGCCAGGTCTGCACATCCAGGCCATCGAGACCTCCCCCACCAGTTCCCGGCTCAGGCGGGGATCCTCCAGTTCGGCGGGTACAACAATCAAATCGAGCTCACTGGCCATGAGCTTCTCCCGCAACGGCATCATGGCCCCGGCCTCCGGTTCGATGATGACCTTCGGATACGCCTGCGTAATGCGGGAGAGCAACGCAGGCAACCAAGTCATGGCCACTACCTCCGTCACCCCGATACGCAAACGCCGCTCGATCACCTCTGGCCGCGAGAAGCGTTCGACCGCAGCGTCGCGCTGCTCCAGCAACTCCTTGGCAATCAGGTGCATCTCCAGGCCCTTGTCCGTGGGACGGGCCTTTCGCAGGGTGCGATCAAAGAGCGGTGCGTCGAAAAGCTCCTCGAGCTCCTGAACGCGCTTCGACACGGCTGACTGCGTTGTGTGCAGTCGCGCAGCGGCCTGCGCAAACCCGCCAAGTTCCACAACCCAGTACAGCGCTTCCAGATGTTTGAAGGTCAGCATGCAGGCAAATGCCCTATGAGCCGATGATTCTGCATTCACGCGCGAGGACACTGCTGCTCCGGGCAAGATCTGCCCTCTCCAGCACCTGGCCCGCCAGACGCTACGCAGCTTTTTTTGACCCAGCGACCCGGCCTCAAGCCATGGCCATCAGGCTGGTGTTGCCGCCAGCCGCAGCCGTGTTGATGCTGACCGAGCGCTCCACCACCAGGCGCTCCAGGGGCACGGCCGGATCGCCAGGGGCCAGGCGCTCCACGCTGACCACCGGGCCCTCCCGCCCGGCGAGCACCTGTTGCACGGCGATGAGCTCTTCGGGTGTGCCGTGCAGCAGCACCGCGTCGAAGGGCGTGCCCTGGGCCGACCAGTCGTCCACCAGGCTCACACGGGCTTGCACGTCGCGCGGCAGGCGCTGCCAGTGGGCCCGTGTTTTTGCCTGGGCGGGCCAGAGGGCGCGGCTGCCCACGGCGAGCACAGCGTCCAGCTGGCGCTGGCGGTCTGTGTCATCCTCGGCCAGGCACAACACGCCGTCTCGGGGCACCAGGCGGTAGAGGTTGCGCTCGCCCGTCGGGCCTGGCAGCGGCGCGCTGGCCACGCGTTGCGCGCGGCTCAGCACATCGGGCGGTGCCTGCGACAGCAGCCGGTACAGGTACAGCGGGCCGCCGGACTTCGGCCCGGTGCCCGACAGGCCCTGGCCGCCAAACGGCTGCACACCCACCACCGCGCCCACCATGGAGCGGTTGACGTACAGGTTGCCCACCTTCGCGGCGCGCTCCACCTCGCTCACGGTCTCGTCGATGCGGGTGTGCAGGCCCAGGGTCAGCCCGTAGCCGGTGGCGTTGATCTGGCGCAGCAGCCCCGGCAGGTCGTCTCCGCGGTAGCGTAGGACGTGCAATACCGGGCCGAAGACCTCGCGCTGCAGTTCGTCCAGGGCCTCGATCTCGATCACCGTGGGCTGCACGAAGTGGCCGTGGTCCAGCGGCTGATCGGGCGGGGCACAGACTTGGTGGACGCGGCGGCCGCGCTGGCGCATCGCCTCGACATGGGCCTGGATCACGGCCTGCGCCGGGCCGTCGATGACCGGGCCCACGTCCGTGCTCAGGTGCTGCGGGTCGCCCAGGCGCAGCTGCGCCATGGCCCCCAGCAGCATCTGCAGCACCCGGTCGGCGGCCTCTTCCTGCACGCACAGCACCCGCAGCGCCGAGCAGCGCTGGCCGGCGCTGTCGAAGGCCGAGGCCAGCACGTCGGCCACCACCTGCTCGGGCAGCGCGGAGGCGTCCACGATCATGGCGTTCTGGCCTCCGGTCTCGGCCACCAGGGGGATGGCCCGGCCTGTGAGCCCCACGCGGCCGGCCAGGGTGCGCTGCAGCGTGCGCGCCACCTCGCTAGAGCCGGTGAACAGCACGCCCTGGATACGCTCATCGGCCACCAGCTGCGCCCCCACCACCTCACCGCGCCCCGGCAGCAACTGCAGTGCGCCGCGCGGCACGCCCGCCGCCCACAGGGCGCGCACCGCTTCGGCGGCGATCAGCGGGGTCTGCTCAGCGGGCTTGGCCAGCACCACGTTGCCGGCGGCCAGTGCCGCGGCCACCTGGCCGACGAAGATCGCCAGCGGAAAGTTCCACGGGCTGATGCAGGCCACCGGGCCCAGCGGCCGGTGCGTGGCGGGGTCGAAGCCCGCGCGCAGGTGCTGCGCGTCGTAGCGCAGGAAGTCCACCGCCTCGCGCACCTCGCCCACGGCGTTGGCCGCGGTCTTGCCGGCCTCCCGCATCAGCAGCGCCATGAGCCGGGGCATGTCGGCCTGCAGCAGGTCGGCCGCGGCGTCCAGCATGCGCGCGCGCTCATCGGGGGGTGTGCGGGCCCAAGACTCGGCGCCGGCATGCGCATGCACCAGCGCTGCCTCGATCTCTTCGGCCGTGCACTCGCGGCTGACCCCCACCGTTTGGCGACGGTCGGCTGGGTTGGTGACGGGCTCGGGGATCCCGAGCGGCGTGTCGAAGGCCAGTAGCGGGCCGGCCTGCAGCGCGTCTTGCGGGGGCATGACGGTCTGGGCTGGGGCCTGAGCCTCGAACACCTGCGCCAGTGCCAGCAGCTGCTCCTCGCAGGCGAGGTCCAGCCCCTGCGAGTTGCGCCGCGCCGGCCCGTACAGCGCGCCGGGTAGCGGCAGGCCAGGGTGCGGCATGCCCACAGTGCCCCCCTGCTGCGCCGCCTCATCGATCAGCGCCACCGGGTCACGCACCAGGGTGTCCAGGGGCAGATCGGGGTCGGCCAGGCGGTGGACGAAGGAGGTGTTGGCGCCGTTCTCCAGCAGGCGGCGCACCAGGTAGGCCAGCAGCGTCTCGTGCGTGCCCACTGGGGCGTAGATGCGGCAGGACCGGCCCAGGCCGCCCTGGTCCACCGCGGGCACCACCTGCTCGTACAGCGGCTCGCCCATGCCATGCAGGCACTGGAACTCGTACTGCCTCGTTGCGAAGTCTTGGGGATCAGCCATCTCATGGATGGCCGCCACCGTGTGCGCGTTGTGGGTGGCGAATTGCGGGTACACCGCATCAGGCGCGGCCAACAGCCGACGGGCGCAGGCCAGGTAGGCGGCGTCGGTGTGGGGCTTGCGGGTGTAGACGGGGTAGTCGGCCAGGCCGTCCACCTGCGCGCGCTTGATCTCGCTGTCCCAGTAGGCGCCTTTGACCAGGCGCACCATCAGACGCCGCTGGCTGCTTCGGGCCAGGTCGATCAGGTGGTCGATGACCTGCGGGCAGCGCTTCTGGTAGGCCTGGGCCACGAATCCCAGGCCCTCCCAGCCTCGCAATTCGGGCGCGAATGCCAACTGGTCCAGCAGGTCCAGCGAGATCTCCAGGCGTTCGGTCTCCTCGGCGTCGATGTTCAGGCCGATGTCGTGCTGCCGGGCCAGGGTGCACAGGTGCAGCAGCACGGGGTAGAGCTCGGCCATCACGCGACCGTGCTGCGCGCGGCTGTAACGCGGGTGCAGGGCCGAGAGCTTGATGGAGATGCCCGGCCCGTCGTGGACGCCGCGGCCGGCACTTGCCTGGCCGATGGCGTGGATGGCAATCTCGTAGGCCTGCAGGTAGCGCTGGGCGTCGGCCGCGGTCATGGCCGCCTCGCCCAGCATGTCGAAGGAGTGGCTGAAGCCCTGGCGCTGCTGCACCTGCGCGTGGCGCAGAGCCTCGTCGATGTCGCGGCCGCAGACGAACTGCTCGCCCATCATCCGCATGGCCAGGTCCACGGCGCTGCGGATCAGGGGCTCGCCGCCGCGCCGCAACAGGCGGCCCATGGCGGCGGTCAGGCCGGGCTCGCCCGGGTCAGTGCTGGGCGCGGCCACCAGCTTGCCGGTGATCAGCAGGCCCCAGGTGGCCGCGTTCACGAACATCGAGGGGCTCTGGCCCAGGTGCGCAGACCAGCGGCCCGGCGCGATCTTGTCGCGTATCAGCCGGTCGCGCGTGGCCGCATCGGGAATGCGCAGCAACGCTTCGGCCAGGCACATGAGCGCCACCCCCTCCTGCGACGACAGGTCGTAGGCCTGCAGCAGGCTCTGCACCCGGCCCGCGCGCCCGGGCCGGGTCTGGCGCGCACGCAGCCCCTGGGCCAGACGCAGGGCCAGGGCCTGGGAGCGCTGCGCCACCTCCGGCGCCAGCCGAGCCTCGGGCAGCACGGCCGCCACGGCCAGCGGCTCGGGCGGGCGCGTGGCCGCCGTGATTGCACGGCGCAGCGGGGTCTGCGCCCATGGCGAGGGGTCGAAGAATGGCAGGCGCGCGTTGGGGAGCATGGAAGATCCTCATCACCGTGAAGGACTCGATGATCCTGAATCCCCATAGAGAATTGCTTTGTCTTGAAAGGCGCAATTGGAGAAACATTCGGCTCATGGACGACACACCCGAACTCGACCGCATCGACCGTCGCATCCTGGCGCAGCTGCAGGACGATGGCCGCATCTCCAACCTCAAGCTGGCCGAGGCGGTGTCGCTGTCGCCCACGGCAGTGCTGGCGCGGGTGCAAAGGCTCACGCGGGAAGGCTACATCCAGGGCTACCAAGCCATTCTCGACCCCCGCCGCCTGGGCGCCGGGATGCTGGTGTTCGTGGAGGTGCTGCTGGACCGCACCACCCCCAACGTCTTCGAGCAGTTCCGCGCGGCCGCGCAGGTGCACCCACCCATCCTGGAGTGCCACATGGTGGCCGGTGGTTTTGATTACCTGCTGAAGATCCGCGTGGCCGACATGGAGGCCTATCGGCACTTTGCCGGCAGCGTGCTGTGGCAGCTGCCCGGTGTGCGCGAGACGCGCACCTATGCCGTCATGGAAGAAGTGAAGAGTTCGGGCAAGTTGCCGATTGCGCTTTGAGCAGGGCTGCAAAGGGTTCGGGTGGAGCCACGCTCACTGTTCCAGAAGCCGCGCGTTACGATGAGCAATCACTCATGACACGGAAGAGCTAACGTGAGTTCAGGTGTGGCAGTTGCCATGTGTGCCGCTCTTGGCGCGGCTTATGGCGCATCAGCCAAGGAACCGGCGACACAGTAATTGGTTTGGCGCCCTGCGGTTCCACTGACCGCCTGTCTACGAACTCACGGTTTGGTGCACCGTGTTGCCGTTCGTTGGCGCACGCGACAGCTCCGGCATCGACAGGTTTCAGCGTACTGCTGACGTTGCAGCGAACAGGCAGAGATTGCGGCGCATTTGCGATACAGTTCGCCGATGAAAACCGCCGCCATCCCGTCTGTTCGCGTAGAGCCTAGCTTCCGGGCCGAGCTCGAGGCCGTGCTGGCGGATGGCGAGACCCTGTCCGAGTTTGTCGAAGCGTCTGTTCGTGCGAGCGTCGAGCGGCGCCGCGTCCATGCAGAGTTCGTCGCGCGCGGTCTGCGCTCCCGCGACGAAGCGAGGCGAACCGGCGACTACGTAGATGCCGACGTCGTGCTTGAAGGCCTGCAACGCAAGCTCGACGCCGCGCGTGTCCGCCTGGCGACGAAGGGCAAGTGACATTCAAGGTCCGGCTGACGCGGGATGCCGAGTCGGATCTCGAACGGTTATTCGACTTCCTCGTCGAACGGGAGTTGGCCCGTGACAGCGGCGACCTGTATCTTCCAGAGCAGGCCATGGTCGCATTGCGCGCCGGCACTGCCACGCTGAAGTCGTCGCCCTTCACCTGCCGCAAGGCGGGCGACAGTCCCTTC
>JBAXYD010000085.1:0-14339 GCA_037127635.1 Betaproteobacteria bacterium
AGGCTGAGGCCAAGGCGAGGGCGGCCGAGCGCGACGACAAGGCCAAGGCGCTGACCGAGGCGCAGGCGGCGCTGGAAAGGGCCACTCGGGAGGGCAAGGCGGCACTGGACAAGGCCACGGCTGATGCGCAGGCGGCCAGCCAGAAGGCGCAAGCCGAAAACAAGGCTGCGGCAGACCAGGCGCAGGCCGAAAAGAAGGCGGCCGTCGAGCAACTCGAGGGCCAGCTCAAGGAGGCCCAGGAGGAAGCTGAGCTGCTGCTTCTTCAACTGCACCAGGTACAAGAGGAACTGGAGCAGATCTTCCTGCAGGGCAAGGACAAGGAAGCTGCGGCAAGCAAGGCGCAGGCTGAATCTGCTGCAACGATCCAGAAGCTCAAGGCCGAACTCAAATCGGAGGCAGATCAACGCCTCGCGGCCCACAGGCGTCAAGCCGAGTTGAATGACGCCCTGGAGAGAACGCGCGCCGTATTGAAGGACTGTCAGGACGGCATTGCAGAAGCTGAAGCGAACGCGGAGGCGATGCGCTCACGGCTCGAAGCGCAGGCGGCAGAGTTGCAAGCCACTCAAGACAGAGCGCGTGCGGAGCTCGGAGCATTGCGCGACGCCTCCAGGCAGGCGCTGGCTGATGCACAGGCATCGGAGGCCGCAGAGCGGGCCGAGCTTGTAACGCAACACGCCGAAAAGGAGGGGGCCCTTCGGCGCGACTTGCAGCAGGCGCGCGAATCGCTCACGCAGATTCGCGATGAAGCCCTGCGTGCGCAGGCGCAGGCTGAGGAGGATGCGGCGCGCGCGCGACAGGAGATGCATGCGCTGGCGCAGCAGCATGAGGCAGCGCTGTCAGACCAGCAGGCGGCTGCCCAGCAAACGGCCGACGAGCACGAAGCCCGCCTGAAAGGCCTGCTGGAGGAGCACGAACAGCGGGTGCGGACACTGCGCGAGCAGCGCAGCCATGAATTGACGGGCCTGCTGTCCGACCATGAAGCTGAGTTGCAGGTCGTCAGGGCCCAGTTGCAGTCCGCGCATCAGGCGAATGAATCGGCTCTGCTGCAGATGCGCCAACAGCGTGACCAATTGCTGCTGGAGCTGCACCAGGCGCATGAAGAGTTGCAGGCCGCTGCTGGTCAGCGAGAGGCAGGGCAGCGCAGGCATGAGTCTCTGGAACGCGAACTCCTGCAGGCGCGCGAATCGCTCACGCAGATTCGCGATGAAGCCCTGCGTGCGCAGGCGCAGGCTGAGGAGGATGCATCGCACGCGCGAGCTGACTCTGAGAGGGCGCTCCATCAAGCCCGTAGCTTGGGTGAACAGGAAGCGCTTCGCTCCCGTGAGACTCTTGAGACCCGAACGCTTGAATTGCGGCAACAGCATCACGCCTTGTTGCTTGAGTTGCACCGGGCGCATGAGGATCTGGAAGCCTCTGGTCTGACGCACCAAGCTCAGCTTGCCCAGGTGCAGGCTGAAGCAGCCGAGGTTCGTCGCAGATTGCTGGCCATCAAGAAGCGGTTGGGGGCAGATTCTGCGGTGCGCGAAGTGGAAGTCACCGCCGCTGACAGGCGTGCACCGGAGCCCTGGGCTGAGTGGCGTGTGCGAGACGTGGCGATGGACGGCGATCTGGAGCGCGAGGTCGCGTTCCGGGTCTTGGTGGGACAGGGCGGACTTGGTGTCCAACTCGTGGGAACTGGTGCAGATCCAGCGTTCGCGCGGGGCCCCCTCTTCCCTTCGATACTGGCAAAGCAGCGAGACGCCGATCAACTTGCCTTGTTCCGCGAGATCTCGGCCTCCGGTTGGGCAGGACTGGTGGGCGCAGTCACCGCCTCGGGCGAGGCACAGGGTTCTGACAAGGCGTGGGTGGAAGTGCCTGAGGGGTTTGATCCCGGCCCTTGGAAGAGTGCATTGACGCAGTTGGCCAGGCAACTGGCCGCCATGCCCGCGGTGTTTCGATTCGACGGGGCCAGGTTGCGTGACGAACTGGTCGGTGAGCGTTACGAGCACCTGTGGATCGAGTTCGAGGGTGCGGCCTTCGGCCAGCAGCCACTGCCAGGGTTCTCTCTGAGGTTGGCGGCCGTGAAGGGCGCAGCCAACGGATTTTCGGTTCTGCCGCAGCTCGAGTTCCCCCTGTCTTCCAATGGCGCGCCGCCCTTCGATGGGTGGTTCGCGGAGCGGGCGGACGAGTTCGGGCCGAAGCTGGAATTGCGTGCGGATCTGACGCGCTCGGTATTCGACACCCGCGTGTGGTCGGCAATCGCCAGGTCGGGGCAGTCCTTGTTGCTGTCGGTGATTGCAGTCTTGCCGGCTTGCCTGTCTCGGATGGAGCGCGAGGGCGTGGCGATCTCCAGGCCGTGGAAAGACTGGCAGGAATTGCTGTCCGGCATGATCGTGGTGATGCGCAAGCAGTTGGCTGCGGTGAGCGCCGCGCCGGTTCGCGCGGCACCCGTGTCGCAGAGTGCGGCTCAGCCCGCTCAGGTTCAGGTGCTGCAGGCGCCCGCGGTCAGCCCGGAATTCTCCTCGGTCGAGCCAGGCCAGGACATCAAAACCGACGAGGCTGCCAAGAAGACCAAGGCGGTGAAGGCCCGGGCACAGCCGAAGGCCCCGGCCCAGCCGAAGGCCTCGGCAGGGCCGCGCCGCTTACCGCAAACACGGGTCGTTGCGCAACCCGCTGCGGTACCAGAGCCAGCCGTCACCAAGACAAGGCCAGCCAAGACAGCTGTTCCCAAGGCGGCAGATACCGTGGTGGCGAAGGCCAAGAAGGGAGCAACCACAGCTCCAAAAGCGCTGCCGGCCAGCAAGACCGCTGCGCACAAGACCGCGCAGAAGCCCGGCCGCAAGGCGGCTTCGAGCCGCCGGGCCGCTTGAGCGCTTGCGACGATCAGGCTGCTGCTCAGGGTGAACCCTGAAGGCGCGGCGTTCCGCTACTGCTTCATGACCGCGCCGTGCACCTGATGATCTCCGACCCGGGGCTCAAGAGCCCCAGCGGTCACCACCCCGCCGCCGCGCTGACGCTGAGCCTCGCATCAGATGCCCAGCGTGTGGAGATCTTCTGCCACGCGGACGCGGATCCCGAAGTCATCAGCTTGCTGTCTGCGGCGAACATTTCGCTGCGGCCACACTTCTCGCGCTACCTGTATGACGATGCGTTTCACGACGCTGCGCTTTCGTCCTGCGTGGACGCGGTGCGGCAGATTTCGGCTGAACAGCGCAGGCTGCATCAGGCAGCTTGCGCCATCGCGTCAGACGCTCAGGTCATGGTGCTTCATCACACCGTGGATTGGATGCATCTGCACGCGCTGGCTCATGCCCTGGGGCAAGAGGCCGAGGCGCCAGGCAAGGTGCTGCATGTGGTCTTTCTGATGTTCAACCCCGGTGTGGGGGGCGATGGAAGGGTACGCTTTCCCAGGCGCTTGCTGAACTATCGCGTGGCGCTGGATGCCTTGAAGGCTCGTGGTGACGTGCGGTTCTTTGCAAGCTGCGACGAACATCTGCGCGCCTACGCTGGCTTCTGTGATCTTGGGAAGCAGGTGCAGATTCATCCTGTCTTTCACTTTGACGCGCCCCGTTGGGTAGCGCAGGCAAGGGAGCGGGTTGTCCATGAAGGCAGCCCAGCCTTGTTGTACCTCGGGGACGCAAAGGCCGCCAAGGGCTTTCTCCAGTTGCCGTCCCTCGTAGAAAGTGCTCTGAAGAGGTCTTCTCGGCTGATCCGGGTGCACTTCACACTGGAAGACGGCCTGCGATCTCCACAGATTGACGCTGCGGCTCAGGCCCTGCGTCAGCTGGCCGCTCGTCATCAGCGCTTCCGCCTTACCGAGGGATATCTGTCTGAAGCAGCGTTGCACACGCTTCTGGACCAGGCGCATCTCCTGGTCTTGAACTACCGGCCCGACGCCTATGAAGACAGCTCTTCAGGTCTGCTCTGGCAGGCCGCAGCCGCAGGCGTGCCGCTCTCGTTGGTGGGCGAGTCTTGGCTCAGCCGGGAGGCGCGCCGTTTGGCTTTGCCGGTGCGGGTCCATGCCTCGGAAGCCGGTCTTTTGGAGGCCATCGATGCGCCGCCAACAGGTCCAGGGGTGACCATTGATGAGTCGGCTGCTGCGTACCGTGATGGCCTTTTTCAGCCCATAGGTGACTTCCTGCGCCGATTGGGCGTGGGTAGATCGGCTTCAGACGCACCGCCAGGGCGCCGCAGCACGGGCTCCAGGCCCCTCATGGCACCAGGGCAGGCCCTGTTCCTGGATACAGCCCTGCCAGAGCCGCACCGCACCGGGGGTGGTCATGCTGCGGCGCTTGAGATATCGCTGCTTCATTCACTCGGGCTCAAGCTGGGTCTGGGAACCCTGGGTGCCGCCGAGCCCGACCCCCGTCAAGTTGACGAATGGCGTTCGCGCGGCACGCCATGGCATGGCGCCGGCCAGGCGGTGCTGGACCACCTGGTCGAGAACGGCTCCGGGCTGTCGCTCGTCTATGCCACACGGTTTCATGTTGCTGAAGTGGTGGCGCCCTGGGTGCGTCGCCATGCGCCTTTTGCCAAGCTGGTGCTTAACCTGGCGGATTGCCACCACTTGCGTTTGCAGCGAGAGGCCGAAGTACGGGGTGATGCTCAACTGGCTCTGCACGCCCAGCAAATCCGTGCGCGCGAGTTTGGTGTGATGTCATTGATGGACATGGTGCTGACCTACACCGCCGAGGAGGCCACGCTGATCCAGGGTGAGTTGCGGGGAAGGGTGCCCGTGGGAACGTTGCCCTGGGTGGTGGAGCGGCCCCGCTCGCGGCGCTTACCCAAGGCCTTCCATCAGCGGCGCGACTTGATGTTCCTCGGGGGCTTCTCGCACGCACCCAATGTCGATGCGGTGAAGTGGTTCGTGGCCCAGGTGATGCCCCTGTTGCGACAACGTGTGCCAGGTGTTCGACTGCGGGTCTACGGTGCCGACCTGGGGCCCGATGTGAGTCGTCTGGCCGGTGACGACGTGCTGATCGAGGGCTTCGTGCCAGATCTGTGGCGCGCCTTTGACGAGTGCCTTTTGTTCGTGGCCCCGCTGCGCTTTGGCGCCGGCCTCAAGGGCAAGGTGGCCGCAGCGCTGGCCGCCGGCTTGCCTACCATTGCCTCACCGGTGGCTGCCGAAGGCTTCCTTTCCCCAGGCGAACTGGGGGTGTCAGCGATCGTGGAAACACCGCAGCAGTGGGTAGACGTCATCAGCCGAGTTCATTTCGATGGCGCCTTGTGGACGCGCCTCAGCCAGGCGGCGTCCAGGTATGCCCAGGCCCGTTTTTCGCTTGAAGGCGGGCGCAAAGTCATGGAAGCTCTGATGAAGCGGGCCGGCGTGCTGGCCGATGTCGATTGAGGAATTGACTGTGTGAAATGGCTTTGAGATTTCGCAAGCTCGAATATCATTTTGAATGTGAGCTCATTCTTGAATTCCGAAGTTTTCGGCGTCCAGCGGGGCGGTACCCCATCCTTGCTTAGGGCGGGCACCGCTCCCACCCGCCCCCCCATCTGCCTCTTCACCCCCTACTTCCGTGCCCGCACCGAAGAGCGGCAGCAGGAGTTGGACGAGTGCCTGCAGCGCAATGCGGATTGCGAGGAGATCGACCGCATCTTCTTGCTGGTGGATGACGGGCATGTGCCGCCTGTGAGCAGCGCCAAGATCGAGATCTTGCCCTGCAGCAGCCGGCCCACCTACCGCCAGTGGCTGGAGCTCACGGCGCAGCAGCCGCCCGAGGCGATTTCCATCCTGGCCAACACGGATATCTACTTTGACGAAACCTTGGGCCGGCTGCAGCACGCCTTCCGCGAGCCCGAGACCTTCATGGCGCTGAGCCGCTACGACAGGGTGCAGGGCAAGCTGGTGCCGCACGAGGCACCGCACTGGTCACAAGACACTTGGGCCGTGCGGGCCGGCAGCCCCCTCCTGCCCAGCTTGATGCGCCTGCTGGAGGTGCCCCTGGGTGTGCCGCGCTGCGACAACAAGGTGGCCTACCTCTTTGCCATCCATGGGTGGAAGCTGGTGAACCCGATCCAGTTCGTGCACAGCGTGCACCTTCACCAGACGCAGCAGCGCAACTACGACAAGAAGGCCGACCTCACCGTGATGGGCGGCGTGGCCTACGTGCACCCCGGCCCGCGGGTGGACAGCCGCTCGGCTGTGGAGATCGACGTCTGGGCGCTGGGCACTTCGGCCATCAAGTCCGTGGCCGTGAACAAGAGCCTGGACAAGTGGCGCGCGCAGGGCAGTGAGGCCGGTGGCACCGTGGATCAGGCACCGCCCACATGGCCCGTTGCGGGCACGCAGCAGGGCAAGCCACTGCACCCCGCTTCCGCAGCCAGCAAGGCCGAGGCCGGCGCTGCCGCACCGGTGGCGCCAGCCTCTCTGCAGGGCATGGCGGCGGCGCCCGCTCCGCGGCCGCCACTTCAGCTGAGGCCGCTGGTCAGCGCCAAGCCGACGGGCGAGCTGGTGTTGGAACACAGCAGGCGGTTCCGCCTGTACCGTGCCCCGCGCGGGTGGAGCTTGCGCGACACCCTTCGCCCCGACTGGGCGTGTGAACTGGGCCCTGAGGCGCGGCCGTTGAATCCGCAGGGCGGCATTTCCTTGGAGGGCCTGGCTGCCTTCATCGAACCCACGGTTGACACCTACCCCGTCACGGTGGCAGACCGCCCGGCCCATGCGGCAGACGTGCAGTTCTGGCAGTACCCCGCCGCCACCGAGCGCCAGGCGCTGGGCAACCACCTGGCCCTTACTGGTGCCAGCCATGTCGACACCGCCACGGGCAGGCTGCACACCTACGTGGGCCTGCCCTGGGCCACCTACATCGACAAGAAGCAGTACCCGCCCGAAGTGGCCACCTGGCTCAAGCCGCGCCTGGCGGGCATGCGGGCCCTGGCGCAATCCGCCGGGTTGCAGCTGGCCGTGCATACCGTGTGCCAGCAGATTCATTGGCGGCGGTTTGTCGAGAACTTCCGCACGCTGGGCATCACCGACCTGCATTTGTCCCACTGCGAACATCAGGCGCAGGAAGAAGTGGCCGGGGCCGGGTTGCGCCTGCACAGCTGGCCCCTCATCGCCGTGAACGTGGAAGACCCCAGCCGGCGCGAAGGGCTCGACTTCGACCGCACGGTGCAGCAACGCCGCTATCTGGCCACCTTCATTGGTGCGCACATGAAACATTACCGCACCGACGTGCGCCTGCGGCTGCTGCAAGCCGCGCAGGCCTTCGGGCAGGCGGACGTGGTGGTGGACCTGGGCAGCGAATGGCACTTCAACAAGATCGTGTACACCGAGCAGGTGGCCAACAAGAAGATTGCCGATACCGATCTTCAGGCCCACGACGCGGCCACGGTGCGCTACAACCAGGTGCTGAGCGACAGCGTGTTCTCACTGTGCCCTGAAGGGGCCGGCCCCAACACCCTGCGCATTTGGGAATCCCTGGCGGTGGGGGCCATACCCGTCATCATGGCAGACACTTGGCAGCTGCCACCAGCCCGCCGTGGAGAGCCTTCGCTGGCAGACTGCAGCGTGGTGTGGCCGGGCTCTGATGTACGCGGCCTGTTTGAAATGCTGGCGGCCATACCACTGGCCCAGCGCGAGAGAATGAGTGCTCTGGCCCGCGCCTGCTACCAGGCGGCTCGCCAGCGCACCTGTTTTGGTTGATCATCGCGAACAGCGTGTTCAGCACATTTTTGGGAGCCTTTCCATGTTGCCTTCCGCAGAGCATCACAAGCTCTTCTTCCAGCGTCTGACAGACCTGATCACCGAACTCAAGGCCTTCGGCTACGACGCGCTGGAGGCCGAGGCCTTGATGGCCATGTACCGCCTGCGCAAGACAGAGACGCTCACAGACCCCAAGCGCATCAAGTCTCGCGACAACCTGCCCGCCCTGGCTGCTGGGCTGTGGCGCCAGGTGGCCAGCGCCCGGCGCAAGCTTGGCCAGACCGAGGCCGCAGCCCAGGCCTTCGAGAAGGTGGGCGAACTCTTCCGCTTGGTGCCCGGCCCTCTGGCCGGCTGGCAGCAAGAAGCGCTGGACAAGAGCTATGGCCAGGCAGGCCTGGCCTGGCATGAGCTGACCCAGGCCGCCACGCAAGCCGGTGACAAGGCCAAGGCCGCAGCCTTCATGCTCAAGGCCGCGCAGAGCTTTGCGGCCAGCCCCCTGCCGCTGAAAGACTGGCAGGCCGACATCAAGGACAAGAACCCCGCCCGCGCTGGCCTGGCCTTGCATGAGTTAGCGAAGGAGGCCGAGGCTGCGGGCGACAAGGCGCGCTGGGCCGAGTTGCTGCTGCAGTGCGCCCAGGCCTACGCCGCCAGCCCCACGCCCCTGAAAGACTGGGCCGTCACCCTGCGCGACAAAGGCCCCGCCCGCGCCGGTGGCCTGTACATGGAACTGGCCAAGGAAGCCGAAGCCCAGGCGCAGCTGGCCCAGGCGGCGCAGTGGCGCCTGCGCATGGCAGACGCTTTCCGCGCCGCCACCGTACCGCTGGCCGCCTGGCAGCAGGAGCAACGGGACCTTGGCCCCGCCCGTGCAGGCTACCTGCACCACCAGCTGGCCGAAGCTGCCAAGCAGAAGGGTGACAAACTGGCGCAAGCCGAGCACCTGGCCGCCAGCGCAGACTGCTTTGCCCGCAGCACCGTGCCCCTGAAGGCCTGGCAGGCCGAGGCGCGCGACGGCAACCACCTGAAAGCCGGCAAACTCATGGCCGCAGTGGCCGAAGAACGCCAGAAGACAGCCCGCGGCGAGGAAATGGCCGACCTGTACGTCAAAGCCGCCTCGTACTACAAGGCCGCGCCCATGCAAGGCAGCGATTCACAGGTCAAGAGCATGGGCGAGATGTGTTTGAAGGCAGCAGATTTGTACCGGCAGGTGAACCGCTACAAGGTGGATTTCTTGTTTGCCAAGGAGATTGGGTGTTTTGCGACTTGATTCCCATCTCTGTACAAAAGCCCTCCCAGATTAGTGACCGTAGCCAATTCTGAACTCCATGCATCACCCAATCTTTCAGAAATTCAACCGGGTCAGGTCAACAGGCACAGGAAAGCACGTCTTTGACTTTCTCGGGGCTGCGACGAGGGTCTCATTCAGAAAGGGCTGGGAGGCTCACGCTGTGACTTCAGGCAAAGAAGTTATACCGGGTTACCCGGCGGTCAACGAACATTATTTCGACTGGATTGCTGTGCTGACGGCTGTCGAGTATTCCGGACCGACATTTCGAATGGCCGAACTTGGGGCAGGATGGGCACCTTGGTTGACCAGGGCAGCCCTGGCCACTCGCCAGCGTGCCCATATTCAAGATCTCGAACTGCTTGCTGTTGAGGCCGATGAATGCCACTTCGACTGGGTGGGCCTGAACTTCAGTGACAACAGGCTTGCTGAGCCTGCCGCAAGGCGTGTCAGGGCTGCAGCGTGTTCAACACCAGGAATTATCCGCTTCCCTAAGGTGCACAATCCTGATGAGAACTACGGAGCGTCTCTCATAGCTGCCAGAACCGCGAGCGACTTCATCGAGGTGCCAGCGCTGACTCTCTCGGATGTTGTACGTGAATTTTCTGGAGCCATTGACCTGCTTCATATCGATATTCAAGGTGCAGAATACGAAATCATTCCACCCGTGGTTGATTCGCTGCGTGAGAGCGTGAAGATGATGATGGTGGGAACACACATCTCATTGGAGCGCCATAATGACCTTGCTAAGTGTCTGCGAGAAGCCGGCTGGCGTGAGATATTCAACTTTCCTCGTCACGGCACCGTGGAAACTGATTTTGGGCCGGTGAAGTTTGATGATGGGTTTTTGCTTGTGAGTGCAGAGGATTCCTAAAATGCACACTTCAGTATCTCGTTTTTGGTGAGTCCGCTTCCAAATTTGCCGTCACTTGAGTGTTTTTTTCTCCTATTGAGGATTGGAGCATTGACATAAAATTCGCGCTTCCACCCTTTCAAAGGGTGACTATTATTTTAAATATTTCCAGAATATATTTTTTATGATCGATATAGATAATTCCGTCTGAATATGGACGCGCTGTTCTACAAGAATCCCGACCACGGCCGCGCCTGGTCGATGTTATGCGAGGGACCGCTGGAGTTGCATTTCATTGGCGCTTCGGTCACATCGCAACGCGAGGGCTGGGCGGACCGCTTTGCTTGTTTCGCGCGAGCTCAATCGGGACACGACCACACGCTTGTCAAGAGCGCAATGGGCGGCGTCGGATTGCTTTTTGGCGTGGCGAACTACGGCTCGCCCGCGCCGAATGGGCTGCGGCGGTTGCTTTTTATCGAGTTCAGCACAGGGGACCTCAATCTCGGCCTGACCCCGCTGGATCGCTTAGCATCATGGCTCGATCATTTGGTGCAGCGTGCGCTTGCTGACGGTGCGCATGTGGTAATCGTACACAACTGGCGCAGTGACTTCGCAGTCGACGACAAGCCCGGAATTCGCAGTACCTACGACACAGTGGCCTTGAAGTATGCCCTGCCGGTGATCGAGAACCATCGCTTTGCTGACGCGCTGCTGAACATTGGAGAGATCGCACGGGAAACCCTGTTTCGCGATGTTTGCCACACTCAGCCGGAAGGCGCGGCAAGGTATGCTCAACATGTGTTGCTATGTTTGCAGGAGATGTCGCTGAAATGCGGTCAACCTCCCAGAGAGCTCCCACTGGTGACTCATCGGGCACCACTCGGTCCGATCTCTTTCTTCGACCTTCCCACGGGCACGCTCTCGCCCGACTGCGGGCGCGAGGCCACCTACACCTACCCGACCACACTTCAGTCGTTCAGGGTCCTGGAAGTGCCCTGCAGTCACACCATGGCGATGATTGTGTCGGGTTCGCTGCTGGGCATTTCGTTCCTTTCGGGGCCGCGCACCGGCTGGGTGGACCTTTCGATTGATTTCAAGCAGGTACGTCGATTCCGCTGCTTCGACCGGAACAGCTTTTACGAACGCTATATCCTGCTTCCGGCTGTGTTCGAGCTATCGAATTCGGAGTTGCACTTGTCTTGCGCACCAATCGATGTCCAATTCAGCCTGGCAGCAAAGCCGCACCCCGACTTCGCACTTCCGAGACTGATGAAGATCGTGCAGTTAGCTGGCATCGACTTGGCGATCCGCTCATGCAGCGTCCGCTTATCGACATGAAAACTGTCGTTTTTTTTCGCCAGTCGGGCAACAACCTGAGGCTCGGCAATACGCTGGTCTGGGTGGCGGCCGCGCGTGACTGGTGCGACAGGCATGGGTTCGAGTTCTGCTTTCCCGCCGGGCAGCGCATCATTGGAGCGCTCCTTCATCCGGATAGCCGCTTGCTCGAGCTGCCAGCGGTGGTGCGGTCGTCATGGCTGGCTGAGGGCCCTCAATCACCGGCTGAGCGCGTCGCGGCCGTCGACGCACTGCTGGTGCGCCTGCTGACGACCGCCCGCGAGATGGCGCCCCGGCTGGGGCTGGTGCCGCCGCTGGTGACGCTCGTGCCCGACGCGGTCGGCTGCATCGTGGACAGTGGCGGTTGCGAGTGGGAGTCGGCTGACGTGGTCGACTTCGTACGAGCCCACCGCGCCTGCATCGTCAACGAGCCGCATCCCTTCAGGCTGCCTGCCCCCGTGTCCGCCGGAGTGCTGGATTCACTGCTGGCCCCCTCGCCCGAGACGCAGGCGATCATGGCAGCCGCCACGGCCGGCGGCGGTTTGGGCATCGGCGTCCACATCCGGCAGACCGACTACCGACGCTGGCAGCATGGCAAGTTCTTCCGCGACAACCACTTCTACAATCAATTCATCCTCCGGACCGTGCCCTTGCTGGGCCCAGGTAGCAGGTTGTTCGTGGCGCACGATGGCGAGTTCGAGGCAGATCCTGCCCTTCTGGCGCACGCTCGGGTCGAGGTATCACGAGGCTCCGAGGCCGAGGTGATGCAGGATTTCGTGCGCTTCGCGGCCTGCGACTTCTTGGTCGGTCCGCAGAGTACGTTCACCGTCCAGGCCATGAAGATCGGGAACCAGTGGTTGCCGAAGCAGCGCGACCTGATTCATCTGCGGCCGGAGACCACGGTCGACAGCCTGTTCTCCTCCCTTCGATCCCGGCTAATCACGAGGTCCGTCCCATGTCCATGACATTCGATCTGTGGCGATGCTTGAGCGGCGCCTCCGTCGAGACGGGAACCCAATAATTGAGCTGTATCCATCTGCGAAAGCTGCTGGGTCTGCCCCGTGCGAGCCGGGAACCTCCCGTACAGCCCCTCAAGGCCCCACGCCGATGTCCCCCGGTGCAAGGCTAGGCTTGTTGGTGAGCACGGCAATCAGCTCCACCTGCAGCTGCCCGTTGCCGTCCGGGTCGAACCAGAGCTCGCCCGTGGCGGTGCTGTAGACGAACGTGGCGGCTGCCGTGGTGGGCTGCTGGTTGACCAGCAGGCTCACGGCCTGGTTCTGTGTCAGCCCCCAGGCTGCTGCGCTCACGCGGATCTTGTCCGTGCCCGCTGTGAAGTCGGTGATGGTGTCGCCGCCGTCGCTGCGCAGCAGGTAGCTGAAGACGTCGGCGCCTGCGCCGCCGCTGAGCCGGTCGGCCCCCGCACCGCCGATGAGCGTATCTGCACCGTCCCCGCCGCTGAGGGTGTCGGCCCCCGCAGCCCCGCTGATGAGGTTGGCCCCGGCGTTGCCGGTGATGGTGTTGGCCAGCTCGTTGCCCGTGCCGGAGATGCCCCCCGTACCACTGAGCGTGAGGTTCTCCACGTTGGCCCCAAGCGTGTAGCTCACGCTGGAGCTGACCCGGTCGGTGCCCTGGTCGGCAGCCTCCACCACCACGTCGCCCACGTTGTCCACCGCGTAGATGTCGTTGCCCGTGCCGCCCTCCATGCGATCGGCGCCTGTGCCGCCGTTGAGGGTGTCGTTGCCCGCGTTGCCTATGAGCGTGTCGGCTCCTTCCACGCCCAGCAGCGAGTTGGCCAGCTCGTTGCCCTCGATGCGGTTGTTGGCCGTGTTGCCCGAGCCGGTGGTGGCGCTGCCGGTGAGCAGCAGGTTCTCGATGTTGGTGCTCAGCGTGCGGTTCACGCTGCTGATGATGGTGTCGATCTCCCCGGCCAGCGCCGAGCTCTCCACCGTCTGATCCCCGGCGTTGTCCACGATGTACACGTCGTTGCCCGTGCCGCCTTGCAGCACGTCGGCGCCTTCGCCGCCGTCCACCGTGTCCGCCCCCGCATCACCAATGAGCGTGTCCGCTCCGGCGCCGCCCACCAGCGAGTTGGCTGCCGTGTTGCCGGTGATGTAGTTGGCCAGCTCGTTGCCCGCTCCGTTGGCCGCCGTGCCCGTCAGTGACAGGTTCTCCACGTTCGCCCCGAGCGTGAAGCTCACGCTGGAGCTCACCCGGTCGGTGCCTTGGCTGGCTTGCTCGACCACCAAGTCGGCCACGTTGTCCACCGTGTACAGGTCGTTGCCAGCGCCGCCGGCCATGCTGTCGGCTCCGGTGGAGCCGTTGAGCGTGTCGTCGCCCGCCCCACCCAGCAGCGTGTCGTCGCCCGCGTTACCAAACAGGTTGTTGGCCAGCCCGTTGCCCTCGATGCGGTTGGCGCTCGCGTTGCCGGTGCCGTTGACGGCTGAGCCTGTGAGCACCAGGTGTTCGAGTGCGGTGCCCAGCACGCGCGTGACCGAGCTGATCACCGTGTCCACCCCGCCCAGGGTGGAGGTCTCGGTGGTCACGTCCAGTGCGTCGTCCACGTAGTAGGTGTCGTCCCCCAGGCCGCCGAGCATGGTGTCTGCGCCGGCGCCGCCGTTGAGCGTGTCGGCGCCGTCACCGCCTGCCAGGCTGTCCGCCCCGGTGGAGCCGCTCAGGCTGTCGTTGCCCGCTCCCCCGCTGAGGGTGCTGCTGACCCCGGTGGCCGCGGTGATGACGTTGGCCTGATCGTTGCCGGTGCCGCTGGAGGCTGCTCCGGTCAGCGTCAGGTTCTCCACGTGGGCGGACAGCGTGTAGTTCACACTCGAGCTGACCCGATCTGTGCCCTGGCCGGCAAGCTCGATGATCACGTCGGCGGCGTTGTCCACCGTGTACACATCGTCGCCTGCACCGCCCTCCATCCTGTCCACGCCGGTGGAGCCGTTGAGCGTGTCGTTCCCCGAAGCACCCAGCAGCGTGTCATCGCCCGCCCCACCGAACAGGTTGTTGGCCAGTTCGTTGCCCTCGATGCGGTTGGCGCTCGCGTTACCGTTGCCGTTGAGGGCGGTGCCGGTGAGCACCAGGTTCTCCACGTTGGTGCTCAACGTGCGGCTGACGCTGCTGAGCACGGTGTCCACGTCACCAGCCTGACCCACACCCTCGGAGGTCAAGTCCCCGGCGTCGTCGACCACGAAGGTGTCGCTGCCGTCACCGCCGGTCATCGAGTCCGCACCAGGCCCGCC
>JBAXYD010000086.1:0-14068 GCA_037127635.1 Betaproteobacteria bacterium
GCAAGGTGCCCACCGACACCCAGGTGCCGCTGGTGAGCTTGAAGTCCTCGGCCACGCGGCCGTTGAAGACGATGCCCGAAGCGGGATCGGCCTCGTCCTGCAGGTAGCCGGCGTCCCCGATGCAATAGAAGCCCTCGTCATCGAAGGCCGCTGCCGTGGCCTGCGGGTTGCCCCGGTAGCCGGGGAAGATGTGCGGCCCGCGGATGCGCATCTCCAGCTTGCCGCCGTTGGGCAGGAACTTCACCTCCGCACCGGGCATCGGGTTGCCGATCACCCCCGGGCGGTCCAGCCGCCAGTTGGCAAAGGTGATGGCCGGCGCGGTCTCGGTCGATCCCCAGGAGGTGGTGAACCAGACCGGCTCCTCGCGCACGGCGGCTGCCACCGACTCCAGGCGGCGCCAGGTAGGCTCGGGCATGCCCGAGCCGGCGTAGAACACCATGCGCAGGCGGCTGAAGAAGCTGCGCGCCAATTCGGCGTCGGCCTCCAGTGCCGGCAGCATCATGTCGTAGCCCTTGGGCACGTTGAAGTAGACGGTGGGCTGCACCTCGCGCAGGTGCTGGATCGTCTTGTCGATGAGGCGCGGCATGGGGCGCCCGTCGTCGATGTACAGGGTGCCGCCATGCTTGAGCACCATGTTCGTGTTGTGGTTGCCGCCAAAGGTGTGGCTCCAGGGCAGCCAGTCCAGCAGCACTGGCTTTTCCTGCGACAGGAAGCGCAGGGTCTGCGCCAGCATCTGCTGGTTGGCGCACAGCATGCGGTGGGTGTTGATCACCACCTTGGGGTGGCCGGTGGAGCCCGAGGTCAGCAGGTACTTCGCGTGGGTGTCGGGCGTGATGGCGGCAAACGCCTGCATCACGGCCGGCGTCTCCGACGTGGTGAGCAACTGCTCGAAAGCCACCGCCCCGGCGTGCGTGTCGGCCCCCTGGGAGAACATCACGCGCGCCCCGATGCCGGCGTCCCGCAGCGCCGGGCCGTAAGTGGCGGCATCGGAAGCGTAAACCAGGGCCGGCTGCAGCGTCTGCAGGATGCCGTGGATACGGCTGAAGTCACCGCCGGCCAGTCGGCAGTAGCCACTGCTGACGGTGCACACTGCACGGCCGATGTGCATGCCCGCAAGCAGCAGCACCAGGTGGTCCAGCGTGTTGTCCGACAGCACCACCACAGGCCCCTCGGGCGCCAGCCGCATGTCGAGCAGGGCCTGGGCGACCGAGCCCACCTGGCGGCGCAAGGAAGACCACGACAGCACGCGCCAGCCACCAGGGCTGGCGGCATCGGGCTCGGCAAAGGCCGGCGCATGCGGGGTTTCGTGGGCCCAGCGCTCCAGCCACTCACCCACGCAGCGTTCGTAGGGTTGCAGAGGCTCGGGCGAACGCAGGATGAAAACACCCTCGCCGCGCTCCTGTCGCACACAACGCCTGGGCGCCAGCAAAGCCTCGTTGCCGAAGAATTCGGCCGGCCGGTCTGGGCGGGCGTTCGCAGGCTGGGACATCAGGAGCCTCCTGGGTCGGGCGGTTCAGCGCATTCCATACACATGTGTATGTGTTTGGATCGCCATCGTAGCCAAGGCCTGGTCGGAATCGCATCGGTGAAAACACCAAGTTCCATGCAGTGGTGTATGGAAGGCATGATCGGTCCCGCACCCGTCATCGCCATGAGCACATCACCCCTTGCCCCCACCCCCGCACGCAAGCCCCGGCGCAAGAGCGCAGACGCGCAGGCCCCCCGGCCCACACTCACGCCGGACGACTGGATCGGGGCCGCCACACAGGTGCTGGTGGACCAGGGCATCGATCACGTGCGGGTGGACGTGCTGGCCACCCAGCTGGGGGTGACGCGGGGCAGCTTCTACTGGCACTTCCGCGACCGGGAGGACCTGCTGCGACGCGTGCTGCAGGCCTGGCGCACGCGCGCCACGGACGCACTCACACGGCGGCTGACCGTGGCCCAGGGCGACCCACAGGCCCAGCTGCGCGACGTGATCTCCCTGCCCCACCGTGGCCGGGCCGCCGCCCAGGCCGCGCGCATCGAACTGGCCATACGCGCCTGGGCCCGCCGTGACAGCATTGCGCGCGAGGCCCTGGACGAGGCTGACGCAAGCCGTATCGACTACCACCGCCAGATCTTCGAGGCCCTGGGCTTTTCGCCCGCCGAAGCCCGCCTGCGGGCCTTCACGCTCTACAGCTGCGAGGTGGCAGAGTCCTTGCTGCACCGGCAAGGCACCGCCACCGACCGCGACGCGCGACAGCGCTTCCTGGAGCAGCTGATGCTGACTCGACTGACACCCGCCGCGGAAGGACTGCCCCCGGCGCGCTGAGCGGCTACTTCTCGTCCATCACCCAGACGCCATCCCAGGATCCCTCGGGGGGTCGGGCCTTCAGGCTGGCGCAGCGCTGCACATAGATGCGGGACAACTGGTCCTGCGGGTGCAGGCGCAGGGCCTCGTTGAAAGCCGCGGCGGCCTCGTCCCAGCGGCCCGCACGGTACTTGCCTATGCCGTCGTTGAACTGGTTGACCACATCCATCAGGTGCGGGAACGTCGTGTCGTCGTGGTAGTCCAGCACCTCGTAGACGGCCACTGGCTGGGTCTTGCCCTTGACGATCACGCGGTCCACCTCGCGCATGCGGTAGGTGCCGCGCAGGCGCTTGCGGGTGAACTCGCTGATCAGGATGCGGGCCGCATACGTTTTGCAGGCCGACTCCAGCCGCGCGGCAAGGTTCACGCCGTCGCCGATGATGGTGAAGTCCATGCGCTTGTTCGAGCCGATGTTGCCGGACACCACCACGTCGGTGTTCAGGCCGATGCCGATGTCCACCGGACGCTTGCCCTGCCCCGCGCGCACCTGGTTCCACTCGCGCAATCGGCTGATCATGACCACCGCCGAGCGCACCGCCCGGTCTTCATCGTCGTCATGGGCCACCGGGATGCCGAACGCGGCCATGATGGCGTCGCCGATGAACTTGTCGAGCATCCCGCCTTCGCGCTGGATGCAGTCCACCATGATCTCGAAATACTCGTTGAGCAGGCTCACCGTAGCCTGGGGCCCCAGCTCCTCGGTCAGGGTGGTGAAGCCCCGGATGTCGGAGAACAACACCGTGGCCGTGACGCTTCGCCCGCCCAGCAATTCCGCCCCTGAGGCCAGCACCTGGTCCGCAATCGAAGGGTCCATGTAGCGCGACATGGTGGACTTCATGCGCTTTTCGGAGGAGATGTCCTCCAGCATCAGCATCGAGCCCAGGCCCTTGCCCTCTCCGCTGACCAGCGGCGTCACCGTCAGGTTCACCGAACGGACGTCGGCGCGCAAGCGCAGCTCGACATCCATCGCCATTTCGGTCTGGCGTGTCTGGTCCACCCGGTCCAGCTTCTCCAGCAACCAGGCGTTGGACGAACCGAACAGGTCTGCGGCCGTCTGCCCCAGCACCTGGGGCGGCTGCACCTGAAGGATGCGCAGCCCGGCGGCGTTGCAGGTGACCACGCGCCGGTCGGTGTCCAGCGTCAGCACGCCGCTGGACATCGACTGCAGCACGCTGTCGTTGTAGTTCTTCATGTTCTGCACGTCGGAGAACAGCTTGGCGTTCTCCAGCGCGATCGAGATCTGCGCCGTGAAGGCCTTCAGCCGAGACTCGTCCTCGTCCGTGAACGGCCCCCCGCGCTTGTTCAGCACCTGCGTGACACCGATGACCTTGCCCGCCTGGTTGACGATGGGCACGCACAGGATGGAGCGCGTGAAGAAACCCGTCTTCTTGTCGAAGGCCGGGTTGAAGCGCAGGTCCGCGTAGGCGTAGGGGATGTTGATGGTGCGCCCGCTGGTGAAGGCAGCCCCCGCAATGCCTGCGTGGTTGGGCAGTCGGATCTGCATGGATTGCAGGCCTTGCCCCACCTCGGACCACAACTCGCCCGTCTTCTCGTCGTTGAGGAACAGCGTGGAACGCTCCGCCTTGAGCATGCGGGTGGCCTCGCCCATCACCTTGCGCAGCAGCACCCGGATGTCGATCTCGGAAGTGACATCGGACACCACATCCAGGAACTCCATTTCCTGCTGGCGCAATTGGCGCATGCGCTCGATGGACTGCACGCTCTGCAGTGCCAGCGCGCTGTGGCTGGTCATCGCCGTCAGCAGTTCCAGGTCGGCCTTGGTGAAGCGGCCCTTCAATCGGTTGATGACCTGAGACACCCCGATGACTTCGCCACGCCCCGTGCGCACCGGCACGCACAGGATGCTGCGGGTGATGAAACCCGTCTGCTCGTCGTTGGCTCGGTTGAACCGAGGGTCCGCGTAGGCGTCGTGCACGATCAGGCTCTCGCCCGTGTTGAACACATGCCCGGCAATGCCCAGGTTGTTCATGAGGCGGATCTCACGGCGCCGGCTGCCCTGCGCGATGCGCGAATACAGCTCCCCCGTCTGCGGGTCGTTGAGAAACAGGCTGCAGCGCTCGGCCTGCAACTCTTGCGCGGTGACCAGCACCAACGCCTCCAGCACCTCGTCCAGGGATTCGACGCCCGACACCTTCTGCGAGATGCCCAGCAGCACCTCGGCAAACCGAAGGCGGCGCTCCAGGGTGGCCACGGAGCGCACAGGCGGGTCAGCGGGCGGCTGCGCCGAGGAAGCCACGCTGCGCGTACGGCCTGCACCGCCTGCACCTTGGGCAGACCGCACGGACCTGGCAGCGTTGGGAGCCTTCATGACGAAAGGGCCCGGGGCTGCGGGGCCCGCGCCAGATCCAGTTGCTCGCGCAGCCTCACCACGGTTTGCAGGAGGTGGCGATTCTCATCCTGCTGTTCGCGGCCAGCGGCCTGCAGCGCTTGCTCGTGCTCGTGGCGGGCGGCCTCCAGCGCGTCCCGCAAGGCGGATACGGTCGCCTTGAGCTGAGCGATTTCCTGCGCAGAAACGGACAGCGCCTGTTGCACCGCCCGGTCTTTCTCGGCCTGGATCACGGCCAGGGCATCACGCAGCGCGGCGATCGTGGACTTGAGTTGCGCGGTCTCCTGCGCAGAAGAGGCGGCCGCCTCCTGGCGATCCCGCTCACGCGCCTCAGCCAGGGCATCCAGGCTTTCGCGCTGCGCTGCCAGCGCCCGCTGCAGATCACGCACATGGGCGCGCAGGTCCGCCTCTGCAAGCGCGGCCTCATCGCCTGATGACGTAACCGTCGAAGGCAAGGGCCTGGCCGCGGATGGGGGGCTCACCAGGCGCTCCAGCGACACGCCAGCATCGGCGCCAGCCTCAGGCGCCGTGACCCTTGATGTAGGTTTCCAGGAAGCCGATCTGCTCGCCCATGCGGCGGATGCTGTCCTTCACCACATCGCCCACCGACACCACGCCAACCACCCGCCCGCCATCCATCACCGGCAGGTGACGAAAGCCCCGGTTGGCCATCAGGCCCATGCAGGCTTCCAGCGGATCCGCGGGCTTGACGGTCATGGGGTCGGCAGTCATGACCTCGGACACCAGCGTCTGCCTGGCGTCGCGTCCCGGCAGCAGCACCTTGATGGCGCAATCGCCCTGCGTGACGATCCCTGCCAACCGATCACCATCCATCACCAGCACGGCACGCACCCGCTGGTCGCGCATGGATTGCAACGCCAGGACGACGGGGTCAGAGGGGCGCACCGACACGATACGGTTGGGCTTGGTCTGCAAACACTGGGCAACGGTAGCCATGATCTTGGGCACTCCGCCAGAGGCGGGGCAAGCAGTCAGAACAGCTTTGATGTTAGCCCGAAGCCCCCGGGGCTGTGCTGGACATTGCTGGCCGGCATCAGCGACACGGCGACCCCAAAGCGGGCCAGGACAGGCGGAAAAGCAAAACGGGCCAGCCTCTTGTGAAGACTGACCCATCTGCAACCCGCTGATTTACAACGGAAATCCTTGGCGCGGCTGGCAGGATTCGAACCCACGACCCCTTGGTTCGTAGCCAAGTACTCTATCCAACTGAGCTACAGCCGCGAAGCCGCGCAGTATAGCAGTCCGCAACCGGCCAGGCATCGCAGGCCCGAACCGGTCAATCAATGCGCGAGGCCTCGCGCTCGCAGTCCAGCGCACGGCGGTCGTCGCCCACGCCCTGCGCCGCCTGAGCCAGCAAGCGCCAGGCTCGGCGGCGTACATCACCGGGCAGTTCAGACGCACGGGCTGCACGCTCCAAGGGGCCGGCGGCACGGCCCCACAGACCGCGGGCCGCGAACGTCATGCCTGCGGCTGCCGCCACGGCCGAAGCGGCAGCGCTGTCAGGTGCAAGGCTCCAGGCCTTCTCCATGGGCGCCAGCCACTCGGGGCCCACGCCCTCCAGACTTTCACACAGGGCCAGTGCCAGCGCCGACCGCTCGTCTGCAGACAATTCAGGAAGCCGGTCCCACAGGGGCCGTGCCCAGGCCCGACCGTCGGCGGCCGCGCCCAGCCTGGCGGCGCGACGGGCCACATGGGCCACCAGCAAAGCGTCGCGCCGGTCTGCCGGCTCCAGAGTGGCCCAGGCCTGACGCAGTTGCTCGCCGTCGTGTGCGGCATCCAGCAGTTGCATGCACAAAGACCGCAGCAGGCCGGGGGTGGCCGTGGTCGGAAAGGCCTGATGCTTGGCCAGCAGTCGCGCGGTCTTCAGTGCTTCGGCGTGCTGCCCCGACAGCCGGGCCGCCTGGAGCTTGAGCCGCAAGGCATGGGTGCGCCGGGCCACCCCGGGCGGCAGGGCATCGAGCCACTGGTGCGCCAGGGCGGCGTCCCGGTCCTCCAGGGCCCACTCGACAGCGCGCAGCAGCGGTACCTCGGCGCCTGGCCGCCCCTTGACGCGCCCTGCCAAGGCCAGCGCGTCGTCCAGCGCCCGCTGCCGCCCCTCCCGGTCCTGCAGGCGGTGCAGGCTGGCCGCCAGCATCAGCAGGGCCATGAGGCTGAGTTCGTCGGCCTCCGGGATGGGAGGCCAGGCCCGGGAGAAGCCGAGCACTTTCTCGGCAGCGCGCTGCGCCCGCAGGTACCGCGCAGCGTCGAATTCGAGGTGGGCTTCGCGCAGGGCCCGCTGCGCCGCGCGTTCACGCTGCAGCGCCCGCCATTCAGCCGCGCGCGTGGGCAGGGTCAGCAGGCTGTCGACCGCACGGGTGGCGCCCATGATCAGGAAGCAGGCACCCAGCACCACCAGGACGAAGAGGTTGAGCGACAGATCGGCCCGCCAGCCGCTCCAGGCCACGGACACCAGACCGTCATTCGTGCCCAAGGTGGTGGCGGCCACCACGGCGACCGCGAAGAGCAGAACAGCCCAGACGACGGCACGCATGCGTGCTGCCCCGCTCAGCGTCCGGCCACGGCCGTGGCCAGCGCGGCCAGGGTGGCCTCCGGACGGGGCACCGAGACCTGCCGCGACTGCTGTGCCACCTGGCGCAACTGTTCGCGGACCAGGTCCACGCGCCGCGAACCCTTGTCGAAGTAGCGGTCCAGCGCGGACTGCGCCTCGCGCAAGTCCGCCTGCGCGGTGTCAAACTGCCGGCTCAGCAGCGCGAGGCGGGCATTCAGCAGCCGCAGCTTCAGGTTCTCTCTCAGGAAAAAGGCCTGCTCCGGAGCCAACAGTGCGGCCTCCGGATCGTCGACCCGCGTGACACGCACCAGGCTGCGCACCTCGGACCAGAATTGTCCCAGCAGGGAGCGCACCCGGGCATCCAGCCACTGCGGTCCGGGAACCGATGCAGCACCTGCTGGAGCCGGCGCCGAGGCCGGCGCGACACGTGAATCCCCTTCGCGCGACACGACTCGGCGGTCCGTGGCCGCCACCATGGGCAAATCTTCGACCGCCCGCACGGCTTCATCAATGCGGATGGCCAGGCTCTGCAGATCCACCGTGCCCGCCGCCTTGACGCGGTCCAGGTCCTGCAGCGCCGCCCTGCGCACCCGCTCCATGCGGGGCTGCTGATAGCGGCCCAGCCGCTCTTCGGTCTGGCGCAGGGCCGCCAGCAGCGGCTCAGCACTGCCGGTGATGGCCGATTGCTGCAAGGCCAGACGAAGCGCGGCGTCAACGTCGGAGAGCACGTTCTCGTCGCGTGAGCGCGACAGCGACTGGATCAACTCCTCCAGCTGGGTGCGCTGCAGCGAGGTCTCGGCCACACGCGCCTCCAGCAGCGCCACCTTGGCGGCGTTCTCGCGCGCGGATGCTTCGGCCTGGCGCGCCATCACGCGCGCTTCCGCCGACTGAGTGCCGGCCTCCTGCTGGCGCTTGACGATCTCCAGTTCCGCGGTCTTCAGGCGCTGCTGGGTGTTCCATGCCAGCGCCAGGGCGGCCGTTGCCAGAATACCCAGCCCGGCGAGGACCCATGGGTTTGCCGCGCGGGCGTAGCCCCTGGGCACGGACGATGGAGCGCCGGGAACAACCGCAGGAGCATCCAGGGTCGCGGCTGGCCGGGGAGCGCCCGTGCCGCCGTGCCCATCGGGCGTCATCGCAGGGGGCGGCGACGCAGCAGCAGCCGAACCCGGCGGCGCGGACGAAGAAGAAGAGGAGGCGTCGCTCAACACCGAGAAGATTCTAGGTGCGCGCAGCAAGCGACCAGCGCTTCCACCTCGGGGGAGACTTCCAGAACTTGAGCAAAGCCGGCCGAGCGCGCCGCCGCGGCGATGCGCGCGTGCGTGGCCACGGCGCGACTGGCGGACCAGTCGGCCTGCGGGCTCAGCGTCTTCAGGTGGGCCACCGCCTCGGAACTGCTGAACACCCAGACATGGTGCTGCGGATCTGCCAGGGCAGAAGTCAGGAGCCGGACGGAAGCCTCCCCCAGCACCGGCAGACGCCGCTGGTAGGCCACCAGAAACTCCACCGCCGCACCGGCCTGCTCGAACTGCTGAGCAAGCCAGTTGCGGCCGTCCTCGCCGCGCACGACCAGCACCTGCCGGCCAGGCCACGCCCGCCCGGCCACCTGCCGCCACAACGCCTCCGATTCGCTGGGCTCGCCCGCTGCCGGCTGGGCGATGTGGTCCGACGCCACACCGCAGGCCTGCAGCGCTGCGGTGGTGCCCTGCCCTGTACTGCCCGCCCGCAGCCCCGCGGGCCAAGCCCGGCCGGGGGGGCGGCGCGCGAAGAAGTGCTCCACCGCATTCGCGCTGACGAACATCACGAAGTCCAGAGATTCCAGGCGCTGCCAGGCCTGCTCGACAGCAACGGCGTCAGGGGCCGGCGCGATGTCGATGAGTGCCAGCGCCTGCGCCTGGAGCCCGCGCGCCCTGAGCGCCTGCACCCAGAGTTCAGCCTGGCCCCGAGGCCGGGTGACGATCACGCACAGCGGGCTCACGAGCGCTCAAGCAGCCCCAAGATACCTCGATGCGCCTGCGCGGCGAAGGCCCTCGGCGGCTTCTTCGCCCAGGCGGCGCGCCGAGGCTTCGTCCGCTGGCGCGCCCTCGACCGTGACACGCAGCAGCGGCATGGTCAGCTGCGTGGCATGGCCCAGGGCCGCCTCCAGGTGGAGGGTGCCTGCTGTCCAGGTGGCATGCGCGGCCAGCGGCATGCTGCAACTGCCCCCCAGGCTGCGAGATACCGCGCGCTCGGCGTGGGCTGCCAGCCAGGTGGGCTTGTGTAGCGTCTGCGCCAGCAGTGCCCGCAGCTCATGGGCGTCCTCACGCACCTCGATGCCCAGGGCCCCCTGTCCCGCGGCAGGGATCATGCGGTCGGCTTCAAACTCTCCACGGATGCGGCTGGCCAGGCCCAGGCGTTTCAGGCCCGCAGCCGCCAGCACGATGGCATCGAACCCGCCCTCGTCCAGCTTGCGCAGTCGCGTGTCCAGGTTGCCGCGCAGCGGCTCGATGCGCAGGTCCGGTCGCTCGCTGAGCAACTGCACCACGCGGCGCAGACTGGACGTGCCCACGCAGGCCCCGTGCGGCAGGGCTGAGAGGTCGTCGTAGCGGTTGGAGACGAAGGCGTCGCGCGGGTCTTCGCGCTCCAGCACCGCCGCCAGCACGAAACCCGCCGGCAGATCCATGGGCACGTCCTTGAGCGAGTGCACGGCCAGGTGCGCCCTTCCCTCCTCGAGTGCGGTCTCCAGCTCCTTGACGAACAAGCCCTTGCCGCCCACCTTGGACAGGGCGCGGTCCAGGATCTGGTCGCCCTTGGTGGTCATGCCCAGCAGCTCGACCTGGCGACCGAATCGGGCCTGCAGGAGGTCGCGCACGTGTTCGGCCTGCCACAGGGCCAGTCGGCTTTCTCGGGTGGCGATGACGGTCTTGTCGCTCATCTGGTGATTATGGGAGCGTCGCCGTGAAAATCAGGCAGGGTTGTCACCGACGAGTGTCAACCGAAATCGAGTGACGTCCCTGTCGGGCACGAGGCTTGCGTGCAGAATTTGTAACCAGGTTACATCGTAGAGGCCCCTCCATGCCCCGATCTCTCCCCCACAGTTCTTCCAAGTCGCTTGCTGGAACCGCGCATTTCGCAGCAGGTACCTCCGTATCCAACGGCCCTCACGACGCCCAGCGGGAAGATATCCGGTTACTCGGCCGGATCCTGGGCGACACCATCCGCGAACACGAAGGGCGTGACACCTACGAACTCATCGAGAAGGTACGGCAACTGGCCGTGGCCTTCCGGCTGAAGAAGGATGCGCAAGCCGGTCGGACGCTGGACAGGCTGCTGAAGAACCTGTCGGGCGACCAGACGGTGAGCGTGATCCGCGCCTTCAGCTACTTCGCGCACCTGGCCAATATCGCCGAAGACCACCACCACGTGCGCCTGCGCGCCTTCCAGGACCGCAAGGGCCAGGTGCAGGAGGGCTCACTCTCGCTGGCCATGGAGCGGCTGCACCAGGCCGACCTGCGCGCCAGCGACATCGCCGCCACGCTGCGCCACGCGTGGATCTCTCCCGTGCTGACCGCAGACCCCACGGAGGTGCAGCGCAAAAGCATCCTGGACGCCGAGCGCGCCATCGCGGAACTGGTGGCCGCGCGCGACCATCTGGACACTGGCCATGGGAAGGCCGGGAACGAGGAACTGCTGCGGGCCCGCGTCACCCAGTTGTGGCAGACCCGCATGCTGCGCACCGCCAAACTGACGGTGGAAGACGAGATCGAGAACGCCTTGAGCTACTACCCCGCCACCTTCCTGCGCGAGATCCCGCGGCTGTATGGCGAGGTGGAGCACGCCCTGAAAGGGCACGACATCGCCCCGTTTCTGCGCATGGGGCACTGGATCGGCGGCGACCGCGACGGCAACCCCAACGTGGGCGCGCGCACCATGCGACGGGCCATGGCGCGCCAGGCCGAGGTGGCGCTGCGCCACTACCTCACCGAAGTCCACCTGCTGGGCAGTGAGCTGTCGATGTCGCACACCCTGGCACCCGTGACACCGGCCATGCTGGCCCTGGCCGCGCGCTCGCCCGACCACGACCAGCACCGCCAGGACGAGCCCTACCGCCGCGCCCTCATCGGCATGTACGCGCGACTGGCTGCCACGCTGCACGACCTCACCGGCACGGAGGCCCTGCGCCACGCGGCGGCGCCGCAGAACCCCTACCTCAGGCCAGAAGAGCTGCTGGCCGATCTGGACGTCATAGCCGAAAGCCTGCGCTCGCACCACGCCCAGACCTTGATCGCCCCGCGGCTCAAGCCGCTGCGCCGCGCGGTGCAGGTCTTCGGCTTTCATCTGGCCACGCTGGACATCCGACAAAGCTCGGACCAGCACGAGGCCGTGGTGGCGGAGTTGTTGCGCGTGGCGCGGGTGGAGCCGGACTACAACGCCCTCGATGAGAGCCAGCGCCGCGAACTGCTGCTGCGCCTGCTGGCCGATGCCCGGCCCCTGCGGGTGCGCGACAGCGCCTACAGCGCCCTGACCTTAAGCGAACTGGAGGTCTTCGAGACCGCGCGCGAACTGCGACATCGCCACGGGCGCGAGGCGCTGCGCCACAGCATCATCTCCCACACCGAGGAGGTGAGCGACCTGCTGGAGGTGCTGCTGCTGCACAAGGAGTGCGGCCTGCTCCACGGCACCGTGTACGGCACCATGGACGGCACTGCCCACACCACGCAGGAAGACGCCAGTTGGTGCGAGCTCATCGTGGTGCCGTTGTTCGAAACCATTGGTGACCTGCGCCGCGCCGAACCCATCATGCGCGAGTTCTACGCCCTGCCCGGCATCGCGGCCCTGATGGTGCGCAGCGGGGCCGAGCAGGAGATCATGCTCGGCTACAGCGACAGCAACAAGGACGGCGGCTTCTTCACCAGCAACTGGGAGCTGTACCGCGCCGAGACCGCGCTGGTGGGCCTGTTCGATGAGCTGGGCAAGGCCCATGGCCTGCGGCTGCGGCTGTTCCACGGCCGCGGCGGCACAGTGGGCCGCGGCGGCGGGCCCAGCTACCAGGCCATCCTCGCCCAGCCCCCGGGCACGGTGCAGGGGCAGATACGCCTGACCGAGCAGGGCGAGGTCATCGGCTCGAAGTACGCCCACCCGGAGATCGGCCGGCGCAACCTGGAGACCCTGGTGGCCGCCACGCTGGAGGCCACGCTGCTGCACCCGACCAAGGGTGCGCCCAAGTCCTTCACGGATGCGGCGACGGCCCTCAGCCAGGCCAGTTTCACGGCCTACCGCCAGATCGTCTACGAGACGCCGGGCTTCACCGACTGGTTCTTCGCCGCCACGCCGCTGCGCGAGATTGCCGAGCTCAACATCGGCTCGCGGCCCGCCTCGCGCAAGGCCACCCGCGCCATCGAGGATTTGCGCGCCATCCCCTGGAGCTTCTCCTGGGGCCAGTGCCGTCTGGGGTTGCCGGGCTGGTGTGGCTTTGGCTCGGGGGTACAGGCCTTTCTGGAGGGCGCCGAAGGGCCGGATGGCGCAGGACGTGGCGCCCGTGGGCAGCGTGATGACGCCTCGCAGCGCGCCGCCCGGGTGCAACTGCTGCAGCGCATGCACCGGCAGTGGCCATTCTTCCGCACCCTGCTGTCGAACCTGGACATGGTGCTGGCCAAGACGGACCTGGGCCTGGCCCAGCGCTACGCCGAACTGGTGGAAGACCGCAAGAGCGGTCGCCGCATCTTCGCCCTGCTGCAGGCCGAGTGGCAGCGCACCAGCGAAGCGCTGGCGCTGATCACCGGCGAGGCCTCCCGGCTCAAATCCAACCCATCGCTGGCCCGCTCGCTGGAACACCGCATTCCCTACCTGGACCCTCTGAACCACCTGCAGGTGGAACTGCTGCGTCGCTACCGCCAGCGCAGCGCGGACGACCCCCAGGTCGAGCGCGTGCGCCGCGGCATCCACCTGTCCATCAACGGCCTGGCCGCAGGGCTGCGCAACACGGGGTGACACGACGCGGCCGGGATAATGGAGGACTTCCCCTTGCAGCCCGGCACCGCCATGTCCTCCAGCCCCCAGGCCACCCCCGTTGGCAACCCCAGCGGCAACGTCTCAGCCAACCCCCTGGCCAACAAGTCACAGGCCTGGTCGGCCCTGTTCACCGAGCCCATGAGCGAGTTGGTGCAGCGCTACACCGCCAGCGTCGGCTTCGACAAGCGGCTGTGGCGCGCCGACATCGACGGCAGTCTGGCACACGCCCGGATGCTGAGCGCGCAAGGGATCATCGGCGCGCAGGACCTGGCCGACATCGAGCGCGGCATGGCGCAGATCGCGGGTGAGATCGAACGCGGTGAATTCACCTGGAAGCTCGAACTCGAGGACGTGCACCTCAACATCGAGGCGCGCCTGACCGAACTGGTGGGGCTGGCCGGCAAGCGGCTGCACACCGGGCGCTCACGCAACGACCAGGTGGCCACCGATGTGCGGCTGTGGTTGCGCAGCGAGATCGACCAACTCACGCCGCTGCTGGTGGCGATGCAGCGCGCACTCGTCGAGCTGGCCGCGCAGCACACCGACACCGTGATGCCCGGCTTCACCCACCTGCAGGTGGCTCAGCCCGTGAGCTTCGCCCACCACCTGCTGGCCTATGTGGAGATGTTCGCGCGCGACACCGAGCGCCTGGCCGACGTGCGAAAGCGAGTGAACCGCCTGCCCCTGGGCGCGGCGGCCCTGGCCGGCACCAGCTACCCGCTGGACCGCGAGGCCGTGGCGCACGCGCTCGGCTTTGACGGCGTGTGCGAGAACAGCCTGGACGCCGTGAGCGACCGCGACTTCGCGCTCG
>JBAXYD010000087.1:0-13723 GCA_037127635.1 Betaproteobacteria bacterium
CGCGGGCGCCACGACACTGGGTTCGACCTCGGTGACGAGCCTGGCTTCCAGCGGGGCCGTGAGCGGGACGAACGCGAACTTCAGCGGCACGCTGAACGCGGGCGCCACGACACTGGGTTCGACCTCGGTGACGAGCCTGGCTTCCAGCGGGGCCGTGAGCGGGACGAACGCGAACTTCAGCGGCACGCTGAACGCGGGCGCCACGACGCTGGGTTCGACCTCGGTGACGAGCCTGGCCTCCAGCGGTAACGTGAGTGGCACGAACGCGAACTTCAGCGGCACGCTGAACGCGGGCGCCACGACCCTGGGAGCGACCTCGGTGACGAGCCTGGCCTCCAGCGGGAACGTAAGCGGCACGAACGCGAACTTCAGCGGCACGTTGAACGCGGGCGCCACGACACTGGGCGGGACCTCGGTGACGAGCCTGGCTTCCAGCGGCAACGTGAGCGGCACGAACGCGAACTTCAGCGGCACGCTGAACGCCACGGGCGCCACCACCCTGAATGGCGGTCTCACGAGCAACGGCGCGACCACGGTGAACGGCGCAGTCACCGTGACGGGTGCGCTCACCGCCGGATCGGTCTCGTCGGGCGGTGTCACCCTGGCCCAGGTGGCCAGCCAGATCACCCAGGTGGCTGACTTCACGGGTGCTCAGGTGAAGCTGAAGGCCGTGGATGCCACGAATGCCACGGTCAGCACCCAGGCGGGCAACACCACGGTGGGTGCGGTGGCCGGCAGCACCAGCGCAACGAGTGCGTTCCTTGACTTCTTCCGCCGTCTGTTCGGTGGCGGCAATTGATGGGCAGTGCCGGGTGGGCTTGAGACGATCAAGTTCGCCCGGCCGACCTGCCTGGGGATGAATGAATCTTGGAACTGGGTATCTATGGGAACGTGCAGGTCTTGTCTTCCGACCTGCACCGCAACCTTCGGGTGCGGCCGCTAGACAAGCTTGACTTTGCCGTGCCCGTCACGGACACGTTGCTGACGGTTGACGAGTTCTTCCAGGCAGCGCGTTCCCAGCCCATCGTGTTTGCCAGGGGAGAGAACAAGAAGCACTTCGCGGCGGCCGTGCTCGCTTTGGGCAAGCAGCGCAACTGGTTTCTGGATGCCGGCATGAAATGGAAGAAGGGCGAGTACATGCCCGCCTTCCTGCGGCGATATCCGTTCGTGTTTGTCAAGGGCGACGACGGCGCCAACTTTCTTGCGTTCGACGAGCGATGCCCTGCTTTCAATCAAGAGCAGGGCGAGCGTTTGTTCGACGATCAAGGCAACCCGTCGGCGTACACCAAGACGGTGCTCGGCTTCCTGCAGGAGTTCGAGGCAGCCAACGCACGGACTGCATTGTTCTGCGACGAACTCGAGCGCCTGCACCTGCTGGAGCCGATCACCGTACAGCAGTGGATGGGCTATCAGGTTCCGCTGTTGCGGGGCATCAAGCGAGTGAACGAACGACGGCTGGAACAGTTGCCGGAAAACGAGGTTCTTGCGCTGGTCAGCAAGGGCTTCTACAAGCTGATCATTGCGCACCTTCTGTCGCTCGGTCACATCGAGCGCATCTCCAAGTAGGGTTCACACCATGCGATCAACACGACACCCTGCCCCGCTCAGGCTGCCTTTCCGTATGGCGGTGCTGGTGCCGGCCTTTGTCTCCGTCATACTTTCAGCCTGCGGGAGCGGGGGCGGAGGCGGGAGCGGCAGCGTTGTGGTACCCCTGCCGAACGTCGTTTTCGTGGATGACGCCCCCATCATCGGTGCGCGGGTGCAGGACAGGGCAGGGGCTTCCGGCAGCCAGGACGCATTCGGCTCGACTCCCGGCGAATACCGATTCGAATCGCCCCCGACCTTGCCGCTGAAGATTTCCAGCCGCAACATCGTAGGTGCTGATGGCCGGGTGTCGGTGGCCCAGGTGGGCGGCGCCTGGTACTCGTATGCGGACCTCAACAACAACGGGCGCCTCGATGAAGGCGAGCCCACACAACCGCTGACCTTCCAGGATCTGGATGGCAACGGCCTGTACACCCAGAGTGTGGACATCGTGTTCAACGGCTCGTTTGTGCTGAATTACGTCAAGCCAGAAGCCAAGGTCATCCAGGCCAACGTCGTGGCGTCGCTGCTGCCATCGAACTGGAACGGTGCCACGCCCGTGGCTGGCGTGTCGGCCGCAGCGCTGAACGCCGCTGTGAGCGTCGGACCCACGAATTCGGCCAACGCCATCAGCGGAACGACTTCGGCGGCCAGCACCGAACTGCGGCGCGCCACCGCCGTCCTGACAGCGATTTCCGAGGGTCTGGTCTCAACCCTCACGAGCAACGGCAGCACCGCTGCCCAGACGCAGACCGCGATCGGCAACGCGCTTTCTGCGATTGCGAACTCCGGTGTCAATGTCACCGCAACAGATACGACCAGCATCGGGCAGGTGGCTGCGGCGGTAGCCGGCTCTGTGCCTCAAGCCCCTACCCAGGCCAACAACCTGGTCTCGAATGTGATGACCATCGCCAGCGGCACCACTTCCAACTTCGTGGCGGTGGTCAAGGTCACCCAGGAGAAACTGTCGGATGTGGTGAGCGCTCCGCAGCAAACCCAGCAGGACAAGCTGAAGGAAGACGTCCAGCTTGCAGCCAGTGCGATCGGGACTGCTCAGGCCCAGGCCGTGCCCAACAAGGACCCCGATGCCGAACGCATTGCAGCGCTGCGGCTGATTCCTCTGGGTTTGCCCGATATCGGCACTGGAACCGTTCCCGTGGAGTGGATCGATCTGCGAACTACTTCGGGCTTTTCCCTTGCGCGGCAGCCTGATGGGTCAATTCAGCTCAGGGCTAGCGGCTCTCCTTTCTCCTCCGTTCTGGGGGCGTCGTCTCAGATCATTCCATTCGTCAGCAGCCGCAACAGTTGGGAGTACACCGGCAACAGTAATGTGAGTCTGAAGATCAGGGTCAATGTCAGCGTGCCGCTGTTCAATTCCGCAGGTGGAACGGACGCGGGCGCCTCCAACGAAGTCTCGGCCGTCCAGCTCTGCTCCTCTGGTGGCGTGTGCGTGTACTACATCATGGCCAGTTCTGCGCAACTCTGCCGTATTGACTGGCCCGCCATGGCCGCTTTGTGGGAAGCTGTGTCGCCGGATGGCCGCCAGGGATTCTTGAACGCCATCAACGATGTCAACGCCTCAAGAGTGACCTGCAACTGAGCCACCCAATGCGCCCCGGCCTCTGCACAGCAACGTTGCCTCATCGGCATCGTCAGTCCAGGCTGTTGCCTCCATGCTGAGCCTTCTGCGCACCTGTTTCGGTGGTGTGTTGCGGGCCGCCTGGGTTGGGTTTGCTGCGTTCACCACGGCGCTGCCGCTGGCCGCCTCAGCGAACACGACTTCCGGTCCCGCGCCAGACCCGTCTGCCCTGCGTCTGGTTCCGCTGGAACTGGTCGGCCTTGAGATGGGGGCCACCGTGAACACGGGTGTGACAGACGTGGCCGTCGGGCGCACGCGTGGCTTCTCGCTGTCGGCCCAGCCATCCGGAGCCCTGCGGCTGCAGGCTGAAGGTGAGCCCTTCCAGTCTGTGCTGGGGGGCACCGCAGCCTTGTTCAATTACGACGCTGCCGCTGCCGCCTGGCTGCTGCAAACTCCCCAGGGCTCGGTGAAGGTGCAGGTGAATGCCCGCTTCGCGGACGCGGACGCGGGCTCAGGGCAGGCCCTGCTGTGGTCGGGCGTGACGCTGTGCCGCACCGGCTCACCTTCGTGCGCGCTCTTCCTGCTGGCCACCAGTGAACAGGTGTGCCGGCTGCTGGCCAGCGGCAACTTCCAGGCTGACCCCGCACGCCGCCAGCAGGCCTTGCAGGCGCTGAACCTCATCAACGCGCAGGCCGTCACCTGCGCCCGGCCATGACCTTGCGCCGCATTGCCGTGCTGGCCGCCCTGATGGCGGCCGCTGCCTGCGTCCAGGCGCAGACGGTGCGGCCCCCGGGCCTGAATGACCCTGTTCCGGGCCGTCCGTCAGACCTTGAACAGCAGCTGCGCAGCACCGTCCCGGGCCAGCAAGACCAGCGCCCCTCTGGCGTGCTGGACCCGCTGCAACTCGATGACAGCGCCCGCCCCCGCCCGGAAAGCCGGGCCGACGTGCCCACCTTCGTGCTGCAGTCCTTGCGCATCATCGGCAACTCGGTGCTGGACGACGCCGCCATTGCAGAGCAGGTGCGCAGCTTCGTCGGGCGCAGCATCACTGCCGCGGACCTGCAGGAAATGGCTGCCCGCATCACCAGCCTGTACGCGCAGCGCGGCTTCGTCACCTCACGCTGCATCATCCCGGCGCAGCGCGTGGAAAACGGCAACGTGGTGCTGCAGATCGAGGAAGACCGCCTGGGCAACGTGCAGATTGCGGGCGCCGCAGGCTACCGCTATGACATGCGCATCTTCATCGACCAGGTGACGGACCTGCGCGGCAAGATCATCAACGGCCCGGAGTTGGAAAGCCGCCTGCGCCTGGTGGCGCGCATCCCGGGTGCGCGCGTCAAGCCCTCGCTGCGCAAATCCGCCTTCGGCATCACGGACCTGGTGCTGGAACTTTCCGAACTGCCGGATACCGGCACCGTGGCCATCACCAACGATGGCAGCCGCCTGACCTCCATCAACCGGCTCAACGTCTCCCGCACCTTGTACAACCCCACGGGCAATGCCGATGTGCTGGCCCTGACGGCCACGCTGGCAGAAAACACGCGGTACTTCGGCGGCTTGAGCGCCCAATACCAGTTGCCCGTGGGCTCGCGCGGCGGGCGGCTGGTGCTTGGGGCTTCCGGGCTTTACTACCGGTTGGACCCCCAGGCCGTGGGCAATAACGCCATCCGCTACGAAGGCGGCTCCAACACCGTGGAGATGTTCTACGAGCAGCCCATGCAGGTGTCGTGGCCCAACACCGGCGCCCTTTGGACGCTGGGGTTCGAGCGGCGGGTGTCGACCGCAGCCACCGTCTACAACACCGTGTTCGACAAGCCGGCCGGCTACAAGTATGTGGACAGCGAAGACCACCTGTTCGTCTTGACCGGCAGCTTGAGGCTGGAGCGCTTTGACGACTGGTTCGGCCTGCGCGGGCAGACCACTGCGGGTCTTTCCTTCAAGCGCGCGGTGTCCGGCTGGTTCGGCTCCTTGGACCAGGACGACATCAACAACAAGCGCGACAACCTGGCGGCCAAGCTGGAACCCATCACCGGTCCCATTGGCGATGTGCGCGGCCTCAAACCCGATTTCCTGAAAGTCACCGCCTCCGTCAGCCGGGCCCAGATGCTGCCGTACGCCTTCCTGCTGCAAGCAGCACTTGAGGCCGAATGGGCAGACGCCCGGCGGATGCCCCAGGGCTATGAATTCGTGGGGGCGGACAACGGCGTGCGCGGCTACCGATTCAACCTCCAACTGGCCCGGGCCCTGGGCCAAAGCGGCTTCACCGCTGGCGTGGGCTACAACTGGGCCCACGCCATCAGCTACTACCGCGACGCCGCCGGCGGCGGCACCCCTGCATGCCTGGATGACGCCGGCGTGTTCCAGGCCAAAAGCATCGGCCGCAACACCTGCACCGCCAGCCAGTACACCCTGAGCCTGGGCTACCGCGACAAGCGCATGTTCGCCGACTTCGCCTTCTCGCCCGATGTACCTCGCTCAGCTTCCAACCAGCAGAAGGTGCGGGTGAATGCAGGGGCGTTGTGGTGAGGTGCTTATAGTTGAATCGGATATGTCGCCGCATTCAAGAAGTGAGAACGGAAAATTCCTAACATATTCTATTTCGCCTATCCAAATCCGACTACAGGCGGAGATTTCAATAATGTCGAGCATGTCCATGCGTTGAGGGAAATGGGATTTCCAGCAAGCATGATTTATCCCGGTGAACGTTTCGACGCCAAGAAACTGCCTGCAGGCTCTACGCCGATCAAAGATACCTATATTTCGCCCAACGACTACTTCGTTATTCCCGAAAATGACTCTAGGGTCATTGCCTTTGCGCGCAATCTGCCTTGCCATATCGTCATTCATAACCAGAATACCTTCTATTTACTGAACGCAATCCGATCGATCGATGACCTAGAAAGCGATAAGTTTAGCGATATTATTTGCCCATCGAAATTCAGTGCCAATATGCTGCTTGATACTGGTTACAAGGGTTCGGTGACTGTCATATATCCGAGCTTGCCCGACTATTTCGTGCCAGCGCGAAAAATACTGAAAGTAGCTTATTCACCGAGAAAGCTACCGGTCGAGAGCAACGCAGTGATCACGATGTTCCGCTCTATTTTCCCCCAGTATGCCAAGATCGAGTGGCAACCAATCTTGGACTTGGAACGCAGGGAAGTAGCACGAATTTTGGGGGAAGCCGCTATTTACGCCGCATTTTCGAATCTTGAGTCGCTCAGCCTTTCGGTTCTTGAGGCAATGAAATCAGGCTGTATCGTGGTTGGTGATCATGGCGGTGGCGGGCTTGACTATGCAACGGAAACTAATGGATTGTGGGGAAGCGCTAACGCGGTCGCGCAGTACGCGCGAAATGTTGGCGACGCTATCTCGCTGTTTCAGGCTCACGGCGAGAACAATCCGGTGGCCTTGGCGGCAACGTATGCTGCGTGCAATTTCAGCGTAGACGCTCTTCGCCAGAGTCTGGAGTCATACTGGGGCGTACGCGTCCCTCGCTGAGTCCGTCATCAATGGCTTGACGACCTTAAATCTGAAATGCAACACGCCGCCTCAGGTAAGATGTACAGATGCAAACAAGTACAACATACTGACTGACTCCTTTCGCTCCCCATTTGACTCAATCTGACCTCCCCACTGGGGTGGAGTCTGAATCGAGAGCAGCCCGATCCGGGCCAGGTTGGCCAGCGGCTCAGGCGCCATGGCGGTCGCTTTCCAGCAAGCGAATGACCGGCTGCGCCAGCACCTTGTTGACGAAGGAATCAGGCTTGGCGTGGCGGGACATGAACTCGTTCAAGGTGTAGCAGGTGGGGTTGATCTTGCGGGCCAGGGCCTGTTCTGCGGGTTGCAGATGCGCCAGCACCTCGGCAGAGTCGGCGCAGCAGTGCGACGTCATAAGCGCTGCGCTTCAAGACAACTACCTGGGCTTGACCAGCTGACCGCTTACGTACTGGTGCAGCAAGCTGGCGGCCAGTGTCTGGTACGGGATGCCTTCTTCCAAGGCGCGCGCCTGCAGGTGCTTCAGGTTGCGGCTGGAAATGCGGATGTTCAGGCGCTGGTCCTTCTTGAAGGTGGCAACCGCCGCCGCCCGGTGTGATTTGCTGCGCTGCGCGGAATCGGTGACGGGCTTGAGAGCGCCCGCCTCAAGGGCCTGCAGGATCTCCAGCTCCTCGTCGTCGTAGCGGATCTTCCTGGTCATGGCTTGCTCCTGAACTGTCGCGTAGCTTTGCGGCTCGGAATGATGGCTTTCAGAAAGATCTCGGACTCGGTCTCGACAAATGGAACGAGGCAGACATAGTCATCCACGGCCACCACGGAAATCATCTGTCCCGGGTACTTGTCCTGATTGGGGTGCATGACGACGGTCACTTCGTTGCCTTGGCTGATTTCAAAGACGATTCTTTCAAACGAAATGCCGCGCTCCCGAACGAGCATCTGGTTCTTGTCTGCACTCCAGTTATAGCTTCTTGGGACTGGCACGTGTGCATTCCATGCACACGAATGGTGACGCAGACCTTGGTGCGCGACTGCCGCATCCGCCGGCCTTGATGCGGGGGCATCTGGAGTGAAACCCGATCAGCCGTCGCTTTCGATTTGGGATACATGGGGTCGGACGTCGTCCTCAATCTCAGCCCTCTTTGGAGGGGGCTGAAACCCACCATCCTGGGGATGGCGCCTGCGCAGGGCACTGCCTACAGTGGCTCGCATGGCAAGCAAGCGTGGCACTCCCGACGAACACGACAACCCGTGGAAGGAGGCCATCGTGGGCGCCTTCCCGGAGTTCATGGCCTTCTACTTTCCCGATGCCCATGCCGGCATCGACTGGGCCCGCGGCCACGCTTTCCTGGACAAGGAACTGCGCCAGGTGGTGCGCGACGCGGCCAGCGGCAAGCGCTTCGTCGACGTGCTGGTGCGGGTGACGGGGGTGGACGCGGCGCTGCAGTTGCTCTACGTCCACGTGGAGGTGCAGACCCAGCGCGACGAGGCCTTTGCGCGCCGCATGTTCACCTACAAACACCGCCTGTTGGACCGTTGGCGAGAGCCGGTGGCCAGCTTCGCGGTGCTGGCCGACGACAGCCCCACTTGGCGACCGCACGAGTACCGGATGTCCGCACTCGGCTGCGAACACGTGATGCGTTTCCCTGTGGCCAAGCTGCTGGACTTCGAGCCCCGGCTGGCCGAGCTGCCCCTCAATGCCAACCCCTTCGCCCTGGTGACGGCGGCGCACTTGTCAGCCCTGCGCACCAGAGCCGACGTCGACCGCCGCCTGGCCGCCAAGCGGCAACTGGTGCGTCTGCTTTACCGACAAGGCTGGGGCAAGCAGCGCGTGCTGGACCTGTTCGCCGTGCTGGACTGGATGCTGCGCCTGCCGCCGCCGCAGGAACACCAAGTCTGGCAAGATATCGAGGCCATCGAAAGGAGCGCCGGCATGAAATACGTCACCAGCGTGGAGCGCATGTTCATCGAGCAGGGCGTGGTGCAGGGTAGGCAGGAAGGGCTGAGCCAGGGTCTGAATCAGGGTCTGAGTCAGGGTCGGCAGGAAGGCCGCCAACGTGGGCAGCTGGAACTCCTTACCCGCTTGCTGATTCATCGCTTTGGTCCGTTGCCCGAGTGGGCGGCCACCCGCCTGGATGCCGCCCATGCCGACCAACTGGAGCAATGGGCCGACCGGGTGCTGGATGCAGCGTCGCTGGAGACGGTGTTCGGGGAGCATTGAACCCGCCGCTCCAGGTCGATACGGCTGTCTGGTGTCCGCTCTGACCAGGAGATGTTGGCCTTGATGCGGGGGCATCTGGAGGTGGGGGAGGCGCTGGGATTTAGTTCATCAGCCTGACGCCCGGGCGGCTGGTCAGTATCGTGACAACTTCATCATGCGTGGCCATGCTTTACCGAGCTGCCAAGGTGCCTGGTAGCGCCAGGATGTCCTGGGCAACACCCTCGCCGCAGTAGCTGATCGTGTAATCCATGCCTCAGCACATCAAATATGTTGTGAGGGTATCGCTGCGGCCTGCAGCAGGTGGGCGCGGCGCATCCACCAGCGCGCGTGGTCGGGCTGGTGTGACAGGGCGCGGTCCAGGCAGGCCAGGGCCTGTGCGGGCTGGCCCGCCAGTTCGTGCAGTTGCACGATGTTGTCGTGGTACACCGGCTCGGCGGGGGCCAGGGCGATGGCGCGTTCAATCCACGCGGCGGCACGGGCGATGTCGCCGCGCTGGTGCTGGGCCACGCCCAGCAGGTGCGCGGCTTCGGCGTTGCCCGGGTTCTGGCGCAGCACGGCCAGGTAGGCGTCTTCGGCAGCGTCGACGTCGCCTGCCTGGTGGCGGGCCAGGGCCTGCTGCAGCACGAGGGCCGGGGCCTGGCCGTCGGCCACTGTCGTGTCTTCGGCACCCACGCTCAGGTGGCGCGGCGGAAGGCCCTGCAGTGCGCGGTCGAACATGCGCTGCAGGGCGGTCTCCAGGCTGCGCGTGAAGCGGGCCGGGTCGAACAGCGGGCTGCGGGGCATCTCCTGGCGCAGGCGTTCCTTCAGCGCCTGCAGGCGCTGCGGGTCGCGCCCCAGGGCGATGGCGGAGGCTTCAAAGGCTTCGGGCGTGTCGGTGACGAGCTCCTCCAGCCCGGCAGCGGTGAGCACGCTGGCGGCCATGCGGCTGGCGAAGGAACGGCCGCGCAATGTGAGCACGGGCAGCCCGGCCCACAGGGCATCGCTGGCGGTGGTGCCTGCCGTGTAGGGGGATGTGTCCAGCAGCAGGTCTGGCACCTGCATGCGGGCCATGTACTCGGCATAGCGAAGCCGGCGGCCGATGATGATGCGGCTGGCCTCCACGCCCAGGGCGCAGGCGTTCTCGCGCAGTTGTTCGCCTGCGTCCACCGTCTCGGCCACCAGGTACAGCACGCTGCCGGGCACCTGCTGCAGGATGCGCCACCAGCGGGCGAAGGTCTCGGGCAGGATCTTGTAGGTGTTGTTGATGACGCAGAACACCACGCCCTGTTCAGGCAGCTTGAGTTCGGCACGGGTGGGGGCCTGCGGTGCCATGTCGCGTTGCGCGGGGTTGGCCTGGTACACGGGCAGCCTGACCAGCTTCTCGCAGTAGTTGGCTTCTTCTCCTGTACGCACCAGGGTTGAATCGGCCAGCAGGTAGTCGTAGCAGGGCGAGCCCATGGTGCCCAGGTAGCCGATGTAGCTGGCTTGGACGGGGGCCACCCTGGCGGCGAATATGCCCGTTCGGGCCCTGAGCGTATGCCCGCAAAGATCGATGGCAATGTCCAGAGCTTCCTGCCGCGCTGTCGCGACAACAGCAGCTTCTGGCATCGCAGAGGCATCTATGAAGCGATCGCAGGCCTGTCGCACCTTCGCCGTCATGGCATCGGCATCGCCACCAAGGCCGAATCCAATGATCTCGAAACGTGAGCGGTCGTGGCGCGCCAGCAAGTCCAGGACAAGCCGAGCCACGGGATGGTCGAAGAAGTCGGGTGAAAAGTAGCCGACCCTGATGCGGCGTGCTCCCTTCCCATCCACAGTCGCGGGTCTGAACTCGTTGGGGCGGTCGTGGCCACCATGGTGTAGGTCCATCCACACACGAGCTGCAGTCAGCTGAACCAGCGGGTCGTCGGTGAGCACCTGCAGTGTGAAAGGATGGGAGGCAGGTTTTCCTGCGGCGGCTGACTCAACGGTTCGCTGTGCGAGTGTTGACAGATGCTCCCAACGTCCCAGCCTGAGCCGGGTGAACAGCATGGCGCCGGCGACGAAGTTCAGGGCGGGGTTGTGCCGGTAAGCGGCCTCGAAGCTGTGAAGCGAATCTTCCAAGCGGCCCAGGTTGTGCAAGAGATTCGCGCGGCTGGCGTGTGCCTCGGCATGCGATGGTTCGAGTTGCAGGGCCTTGTCGAAGCAGGCCAGCGCTGCCGGTGTGCGGCCGAGCTCACGCCGCACCATGCCCAACCAGAACCAATATGCCGCCGCCTTTGGCGCGCGCTCTATGGCTGCTTGCAGGTTCCGCTCCGCGCTAGAGAGATCCCCAAGTCTGGATTGCACGAAGCCAAGGTTGTAGAGAGCTTCAGCAGAAGTGGTGTCAAGGTTGGCCGCCATCTGAAAGTGGCCCAGGGCTCCCTGGAGGTCTCCTTGGAAGAACAGGGCATTGCCCAGGTTGTAGTGGGCAGCTGCGTCTTCGGGCCACAACGCCACGGCCTGGCTGAGCACCTGGCTGGCGCCCGCGTGCTCGCCCATGTGGATGCGCACCACGCCCAGTTGCACGAGGCTGGCGTGATCTTGCGGCGTTTGAGCGAGCGTTTGTTCGTACCAGGATGCAGCCTCCGCCATTCGGCCCGCCGCCTGGGCAGCCTGGGCCCGCTGATGGGGCGTGGGTTCAGGGTGTGTCGTGGAAGTCCCGGTCATGGCGAACGCTGGAGCGGTGCTGCACTGTAGCGGCTGCCCCGGGCCGCCCCAAGAGCGCCGGCTGGGGGGTGCGAAGCCGCGCGATGCACGCGGCTAGACTGGCAATACCCATCCATGAAGTGTTTTCATTCTTGACTGCCATGCTCGACATCCAGGGTCTGCGCAAGCGCTACGGCCAGACCGAGGTGCTGGCCGGTGTGGAGACGGTTGTCTGCAACGCGCACGACGTGGTCTGGGCCGCGAGCAAGCCCTGGCTGAAAGGTTCCACCACCCTGGTGGTGCTGCTGACCTGCACCGTGGTGGCCTGGGGCTGGCCGCGGGCACGGCCCGCAGGCGATTTGCGGGGTGAGCTTGTTCCTGGCCCGTTGCCGGATGAAGTCCCCTGGGCCCCCCCCGAAAGGGGGGGGCGACAATGTGGGCCTGTTGCCCGCATACTGGATGCCGCGTCATACTCCGTGATGGCTTGATTCTTGCCTACGCTTCGCCGACAAATGGACAACGTTGACAGTCTTGTCAAGCGCCTGGAGCAATTGGATGACATCGGTGCCTCGCTGTCTGGCGAGCGCGATCTCGACCGTTTGCTGAGCAAGATTCTCCTGGCCGCCAAAGACATCACGCATGCCGATGGCGGCACGCTGTACACGGTGGCGCCGGACCGTCGGCACCTGAGTTTCCGCATCGTGCGCACCGATTCCCTGGGCATTGCGTACGGCGGCAAGGACGAGCCTTCGCTGCCCGCTCACTTCAAGGACCTGCCCCTTTATCTGGAAAACGGTCAGCTGAACGACCACATGGTGGCCGCTCATGTGGCCTTGAGCGGGCAGACGGCCAACATTGCCGATGCCTACGAGGAACGTCGCTTTGATTTTTCGGGCACGCGGCGTTTTGATGCGGCCACGGGCTACCGCTCCACCTCGTTCCTGACGGTGCCGATGAAGAACCACGAGGGCGAGGTGATCGGCGTGCTGCAGCTGCTCAACGCCGTCGATCCGGACACGGGTTTGGTACGGCCTTTCACGGAGGGCGATCAGCGTCTGGCGGAGTCCCTCGCTTCACAGGCAGCCATCGCACTGACGAACCGGCTGTTGATGGGGCAGTTGGAAAAGCTGTTCGAGTCTTTCGTGGAGCTGATCGACACCGCCATTGACGAGAAGTCCCCCTACACGGGCGGTCATTGTGCGCGCGTGCCCGAGTTGACGATGATGTTGGCCGAGGCTGTGAACAGCAACACCGAAGGCCCGCTGGCCGGCTTCACCCTCACCGACAAGGACCGCTACGAGCTGCGTATCGCCGCCCTGCTGCACGATTGCGGCAAGGTGACCACGCCCGTGCATGTGGTGGACAAGGCCACCAAGCTGGAAACCATCTTTGACCGCATCGAGCTGCTGGCCACGCGGTTTGCGGCCTTGAAGTCGCAGACCCAGGCCGACATGTGGCGCGCGGTGGCCCAAGGCGAGCCCGAGGCCACGGCGCGTGTGCGCTGTGATGCGCAGTGCCGCCAGCTGGACGAAGACCTGGCCTTTCTGCGCCACGCCAACAAGGGCAGCGAGCGCATGGACGACGCTGCGGTGCGCCGGGTGTGCGAGATGGCTGAACGCCACCGCTGGGTGGATGGCCAAGGACGAGAGCAGCCGCTGCTCAGCGACGATGAGATTGCGAACCTGACCATCCGCGCGGGCACGCTGACGGCGGCTGAGCGCAAGATCATCAATCACCACATCGTGGCCACCATCCAGATGCTGGAGAAGCTGCCCTGGCCCAAGCATCTGGCGCACGTGCCGGAATACGCCGGCGGCCACCATGAGCGCATGGATGGCAAGGGCTATCCCAGGGGCCTGACGCGCGATCAGATGAGTGTGCAGGCGCGCATCGTGGGCATTGCCGACATCTTCGAGGCCCTGACCGCCGCTGACCGGCCCTACAAGGCGCCGATGAAGCTGTCACAGGCGCTGAAGATCATGGACGACTTCCGCGACAACGGCCACATCGACCCCGATCTGTACGCGCTGTTTCTCAGCCACCATGTGCCGCAGCGCTACGCACAGAAGTTCCTGTCGCCGGCGCAGCAGGATTGTTGAACTGCTGCGGCGCGCAGCGCCCGGCCCGCACTGCCAGGCGCCCGCTGCCTACTTGGGGCACTGTTCTGGCGTCATGCTGTTTTTGTTGAGGACCTGGTC
>JBAXYD010000088.1:0-13689 GCA_037127635.1 Betaproteobacteria bacterium
CCTCGAAGGCCACGAAGGCATAGGCGTACTGCGTGAAGCCGCTGCCCACGGCCTCGGCCAGGGCGGTGTGGCCGGGCGTCTGCTGCAGCACCGATTCGGACAGCTTCAGGTAGAACGCGGCGGCGTCCCGCGCCAGCCCCAGGTCTTCTTCTTCGGCCTGGCCCTGGCCGGCCAGCTGGTCGGCCACGCCTTGCAACAGCAGCGCACGCGGTGCACAGCCGGCGCACAGCATTGCAAGACACAACAGGCCCGCCAGGGTGGACCCGCGGGCGATTGAAAGAGTGGTCACGGGCATGCGAAAAAGCATGGTAGGTCGCTTGCATGAAACGCCGATGACGGTTCAATGACGCAGGCAGCGCCACCCGCAGTGCGTTGGACAGGGGCTGCAGCGCGCAGGGACGCCGCAGCCAAGCACGCTTGCCCGTGTGTTTTGCAGACCTTCCCCAGGTTTTCGCGTGGTGCCGTTGACGACCTTTGATGTCCCTGGGTTCCAAACTCTCCCCCTGTTTGAGCTTGACCAGCATCATCGCCAGCCTCTGCACCAGGGTGTCATGGCTTCCCGAGGCCATCGCCCTAGACTTCCTTGCCAGAGTTACCCGAACCGGTGGCAGTCTTCTTGCGGATTCGATCGGTCACCGCAGACGACACTTCCGAAACTTTGCCCAACACCTGATGGGCGCCCTCTTTCGCCCGTGTGGCGGAGGTGGTGGCCAGGTTGATCGCCTTGTCTGCGACCGTCTGGGGTCTCGCGGACTTGAAGATGGCCTCGACCTCCTTGATGACGGCCTGTTCGGCAGGATGGATATGCCGGTCGGCCTTCATCACCTCGTGAAGCAGCTTCAGGGTTTCTTCGATCATCACCTCGTACTTGCAGTCGGGATTCGCCTGGCTGAAGAGTGCCAGGCACTTGGCCACCGGCGTCACCTCCAACTGGTCAAGCTCCGCCTCCACCGTGGCCATGGCCTGACTCACGAACAAGGCGTCGTAACCCCAGCCATTGACGAGGTAGTCGGCTATGTGGACGCGCTCTGCCTCGCCAATCGAGCCGTCTGCCTTGGCCACCTTCAGGGCCAGGGGCAGCAAGAGGTCGGCCAGGCTGACGGCCAGCGTATCCAGTGGGGTATTGATGTACTTGGGAATCACCACCATCCGGTCTGCAGTGGCCTTCCTGTGGCTTCGATTCAACCCGTACCAGGCCCCCGCGGAGATGATGCTGGCCGCAATCACCCAGCCTACGGGTGTGGCGGCTTTGGCAAGGCCCAAGGCGGCCAGCACACTCTTGGGAGCGGAAAAGGCAGAAGCCACAACGGTGGACTTGGCCACTGCTGCACCTGCACCGGCCGCGCCGATTAAGTCCCAGTAATCGCGTACCTTGCCGATCACGGTGAGGCTCTTGTACGCCTCCTCTCCGATGTTCAGGCGCGCCTTGAAGTCCAGAGGCCGTGCCACCACCGTTTGCACATGCTTGAACACGTCTTCGGTTGAGGTTTCCATGCCTTGGGGTCCGCGCTCACTCAGTTGGCGAGCATCATGAACAGAAAACAGGCGTAGAGCGGCAGCACCACCACGCATCCCCAGGTGGACTCGTACTGCACCGCAAGCAGCACCACACCTGTGCTGACACCAGCGCCCCCACCAACCCAGCCCAGAACATGTTCACATCGCATCTTGCAGTCACGATGGAGCGCAGTGTGGCGGGTGGGTGCGACAGTGTGTGTCGCCCAGTTGCAGACCTGTCTGGGGATTTGCGGAATTGATCCACGGTGTCGGTGGCGGTCCTAAAGGTGAATCTCAAGCCGATCCGGGGTCACCCGGATCTCCTTGACCAAGGAGCAGGCCAGGGCGTTGGCCTTGTAGACGGTCAGGTCCTTGATCACGGTGCCCAGAAGGAAGTTCAAGACATTCACGATCGGGCCGGGTAGCTGACCGCCGCCCGCGAGCGTGCCTTTGGTCAGCCGCGGGGTATGCAGACGGACCTCGCAGGTCGCCCGGTCCCACACGGGCTTGCCAGCGCCGCAGACATCACCACCGCCGCGCGGTGTCCAGATCTGCCACTTGGAGCACACCTCCACCGTCTGCTGCTGTGCGTCCAGGCGGACCTCGGGGGAGTCGATCTGGCCGACCTTGTGGGTGACCGGCATCTTGCGGCCGATGATGGCCTGCAACTCCTGAGGGCTCAGCCCGATGGTGGGCCATGCTTGCGCTGGCGTGGCTTGCAAGAGCACCACCAGCATCACTGCACATGCCCACAGGGTCCGGCGAATCCCAATCATCTGGCGTACTCCCTTCTGGCGGGCTGACACGCGTCTGCCTTTCCCCGCTCTGGTCACTATTCTCGTTGCGTCAGTCACAGAGCAGGCCTGCTGGCGTCCTCCAACACGGGCCCACAGATGAGGGTATCGCTGGCACGCATCAAGGCTTGGCCCTGAAGGGGATCGATGGCCCCCCCCCCCGGCAATGAAGTCCTGAACAAGGTCCGTCGACAGCATGCGCTGCTGATGTTCATTGCTGCGATAGCGCCAGAGCTGGGTGTTGGCTTGATGGCGTCCGATATGAGTTGACCATCGGGCAATGACCGGCTCTTGCGCTCTTAGGCAGCTTCAGGGTTTTCCCCGCTTTATTGACCATACGTACAATTTATAGTGAATCCATGGCCGGGTACACCATTGAATGCCTACTGACGTGCGACAACCACCTTGGCGAAGGTCCAGTTTGGGATGTGCAAGACGGCTGCCTCTATTGGGTAGACAGTACTGGCCGACGCGTAGGCAAGCCGGCGCTATGGCGGTATTGCCCGCGGACAGGCGCGGTGGCGCACTGGGGGATCGATCGTGACGTCGGCGCGATGGCGCTGCGCGAGCGTGGTGGGGCAGTGTTGGCGCTGAACGACGGGTTCTATTTATACGACTTCACATCTGGCGCGCTCGATTGTGTTGCCCGCATCGATGACGACACTACCCGTGCCCGGCTGAACGACGGCAAGTGTGACCGCCGCGGCCGCTTCTTCGCCGGCGGCATGGATGACAAAGAAGAACTCGGGCTGTGCAGCCTGTGGCGGCTCGATACCGACTTCAGTCTGCACAGGGTCGATGCCGGCATCATCTGTTCGAACGGCCCTTGCTGGAGCCCGGACGACCGGGTCTTCTACTTCGCCGACACCTTCAAGCGCGAAATCTGGGCTTACGACTACGACATCGCGACAGGTGAAGCCCGCAATCGGCGTGTCTTCGCCTCAACCGCCAATGACAGCGGGTTTGCCGACGGCTCCACGGTGGACGCCGAGGGCTTCGTGTGGAACGCGCAGGTGATCTCCGGAGATCTGATCCGCTATGCCCCCGACGGCAGCGTCGACCGCAAGATCGGCATGCCAGTGCGCAACATCACCAGCGTGATGTTTGGCGGCGACCGGCTCGACGAGATCTACGTGACGTCGATGGCGCGCGTGGCCCACCCCGCCGTGCACGACAACTTCGCTGTGCAGACCCGGCCGCAGTTCGGCGCCGGCAGCGTGTTTCGAATCACCGGACTGGGTATCCGCGGCTTGCCCGAATCCCGCTTCGGTGGCTGATCCGCCACCACAACTGAATCGCAAGACGGAAGGAGACGAATGAAACCTGCAGCATTCTCTTACGAGCGGCCGTCGTCCGTCGGGGCTGTGCTGGATCTGCTGGCGGAGGATGACGAAGACAGCAAGATCATCGCCGGCGGACAAAGCCTGGTGACGATGATGAACCTGCGTCTGGCGCGACCCGGTCGCCTCGTCGACATCAATCGCCTACCGGATCTGGACTACATCCGCCGCGAAGGCAACGAAGTCGTGATCGGTGCGTTGGCTCGGCATGCCGATGTCAAGGCCTCTGGCCTGGTGGCGCAATGCTGCCCGCTGATGCACATGGCCTACGAATGGGTGGCGCACGGCGCTGTCCGCAACCGCGGAACCCTGTGCGGCAACCTGTGCCACGCCGACCCGGCCAGCGAAATGCCGGCTGTCGCTCTGGCTGTGGGCGCGACGATGGTGTTGCGAAGCCGGCGTGGCGAGAGGCGTGTTGCCGCGGCAGACTTCTTTCAAGGCCTGTACACCACGGCCACGCGTGCCGACGAGATGCTGGTCGAGGTGAGACTGCCGGTGGCGCCTGCCGGACAGAAGGCCGGCTTCGCCGAAGTCAGCATGCGCAAAGGAGACTTCGCGTGGGCATTGGCAGCGGTCTTGATGACGGTGTCCAACGATCGGATCACGCAAGTGGCCATCGCCTGCGCCGGAGTCGGTGACCGCGCACGTCGATTGCCATCGGTGGAACAAGCGATGACGGGCCAGAGCGCCGACTCGGCCACGTACGCGCGCGCCGGCGAGCTTGCGCGAGATGCCGTCAGCCCCTTCGGCGATGCCGCCACGCCCGCCGAGTACCGCAAGGACCTCGTGCGCTCGCTCGTGGAGCGGGCGCTTGCCGGCGCGGTCTGATTCAAACAACGCAAGAGCCCGGAGACGCCATGACCACACACGCCATCACGCTGAACGTCAACGGCCGCCAACGCGAGGCCACGGTTCCCGCACGGTTGCTGCTCAGCGATTGCTTGCGCCACACCTTGGGATTGCCAGGCACCCACGTCGGCTGCGAACACGGTGTCTGTGGCGCATGTACCGTGGTGATGGACGGCCGCGCGGTGCGATCTTGCCTCACGTTCGCGGTGCAAGCCGACGGCAGCCGGCTCACCACGATCGAAGGCCTGGCCAACGGAGCGCAACTGCATCCGATTCAGGAAGCATTCTGGGAAGAGCATGGCCTGCAATGCGGCTTCTGCACGCCGGGCATGCTGATGGCGGCGCACGAACTGCTGAGCCACAACCCTGATCCCAGCGATGACGAGATCCGCGAGGCGATCTCGGGCAACCTGTGCCGATGCACCGGCTACACCTACATCGTCAATGCCATCCGCTCGGCCGCCGCCAAGTTGCGGGCGCCTGCTCCGGCTTCGGCCGCTTGAATGGAAAGGAGTCCCGATGAGCTCGCATCTGGAGACCAACATCCTGCCCCCCAGCCGCCAGCGCGAGCTGCCGGGGCAGCCCCGGAAGTGGATAGGCCAGAGCATGAAGCGGGTCGAAGACCGGCGCTTCCTGCTGGGCAAGGGCAACTACATCGACGATCACGTGGTGCCTCACATGGCGCATGCGGCAACCGTGCGCAGCCCGCATGCCCATGCCCGCATCGTCTCGATCGACACGACCAAGGCCAAGGCCCTGCCGGGCGTGATCGGTGTCTACACCGGGGCCGACCTCGCCACCGTGGTCGACCCCTGCCCGAGCTTCGCGAGCCCGCCAGTGACACAGCGCGCCATGGCCATCGACAAGGTGCGCCATGTCGGTGAGGTGGTGGCCGCGATCGTGGCGGTCGACCGCTACGTTGCTGAAGATGCGGCCGAGCTGGTGGAGGTGGAGTACGAAGTTCTTCCAGCCAATGTCGATATCGAGACATCTCTGGAAGCGACAGGCGACGCGGTCATCCACCCGGCCGACCGTGCCGGCAACAAGGCCCATGACGAGTCGTTCAAGTTCGGTCCGGTGGACGAGGACTTCGCGCGCGCCGATCACATCGTCAAGCGTCGCCTGCGCTGGAAGCGCAGCAGCGCCCAGGCCATCGAGACTTGCGGCTGCATCAGCGAGTACAGCATCGTCGACGGCGGCTATACGATCCACTGCAACACCAACTTCTCGAACTTCATCCCGTTCGTGATCGCCGGCTCTCTGCGCATCTCGCCGACGGTGCTGCGCATGCAGCCGATCACCACCGGCGGCAGCTTCGGCTCGAAAGTGTTCATCCACAAGATCGTGATCCTGACCTCCGGCCTCGCACGCCTGGCGGGGCAGCCGGTGAAGTACATCGAAGACCGACTGGAGCACTTCACCAACTCCGACTCGCATGGCAGCGACCGACTCTACGACGCTGAGCTTGCGCTGGCCAAAGACGGCACGATGCTGTCGCTGCGCTTCGATGTCATCGACGACTATGGCGCCTACCTGCAGTTCGGGGTCGGCACACATGGCAATGCGATGGCACAGGTCACGGGGCCCTATCGGATCGGGTCTTTTGGAATGCGCCTGAGGGCCGCTCTCACCAACAAGTGCCAGCAGGGACCCTACAGGGGCTTCGGCTCCGAGGTCACCAACTGGGTGCTCGAGCGTCTGGTGGATGCCGCTGCAGAAGAACTGCGCATGGACCCGGTCGAGCTTCGCTTGCAGAACATGATCCAGCCGGATCAGTTCCCCTACATGATCCCGACGGGCAACATCTACGACAGCGGCAACTTCCAGCAGGTCTACAAGCAGGCGGCCGAGCTCATCGACCTCACGGCTTGGCGCAAGAAAGCCGCCGACCTGCGAGTGCAGGGCCGCTGCGTCGGCGTCGGTGTTGCCACCTGTCAGGAGCGCAGCGTCTACGGTCCGACCGAATGGTGGTCACTGAACAACCTGGCGACGCCTGGCTTCACGCTGACCAGCACGCCTGAAGGCATTTCGCTGCGCATCGATCCGGTCGGCAAGATCTTTGCCACGCTGCATTCGGTGTTCATCGGCAACAGCCCCGAGACCATCGTCACGCAGGTGCTGGCCGAACAATTCACCGTTGCGCCGTCGGACATCGTGGTGAGCTACTCCGACACGCATTCCGGCTTCAATGGCGTGGGGCCGCAAGGCAGCCGTTTCACCGCCATGATCACCGGCGCTTGTGTAAGCGCCAGCCACAAGATTCAGATCAAGCTAAAGCGGCTGGCAGGCCACCTGCTGGAAGCGTCCGAGGGTGATCTGGAGTTGCGCGATGGCGCCGTGGCGGTGAAGGGAACCGACCGCAAGATGAGCATTGGCGACATCGCGATGCAGGCCAATTTCTTTCGCCTGAACTTCCCCGACAAACCCGAGTTCGACAGCGGCCTGGAGACAACCGCCGTCTACGACCATCCCATCTCCACCTTGCCGCATCCTGAGCGCAAGCACCTGGGCGTCTTCTATCCGATGGTGGGCCACATCTGCCATATCGCGGTGGTGGAAGTCGATCCCGCGACCGGCAAGGTGGCGATCTTGGACTATGCCGCAGTGCACGACAACGGCACGATCATGAACCCCAAGACACTCGCAGGCCAGGTGCTGGGCGGCACAGCCAACGGCATCGGCACGACGCTGAGCGAAGAGTTCATCTACGACGACGAGGGACAGTTCATCAACCCGAACTTTGCCGAATTCGCGATGCCGTCGGCTTGGGAGATGCCAGCCAACCTGAAGATCGGCCATGTCGAGACGCCTTCACCCTATACCGAGTATGGCGTCAAGGGAGGTGGTGAGGGCGGACGTCTGGGCGCGCCATCGGCGCTGAGCAGTGCGATCGACGATGCGCTGCAGCGCTATGGGGTGAAGGTGCAGCAGATTCCAGTGCGGCCTTCCACGTTGCGGGCGATGATTCGCGCCAGCGGCAAGTAGAGCCAGCGATGACGCCGCCGCGGAAAGTCATCATCACTTGCGCCGTGACGGGGGCGATCCATACGCCGTCGATGTCCCCGCACCTGCCGATCACTCCGCAGCAGATCGCCGACGAGGCCGTGGCCGCTGCGGAAGCCGGCGCGGCGATCCTGCACCTGCACGCGCGTGACACTGCCACCGGTCGCCCCGACCAGACGCCAGAGGCCTTCGCGCGCTTCCTGCCACAGATCCATGAGCGCGCAGACGCGGTGATCAACCTCACCACCGGGGGCAGCCCGTACATGCTGGCGAGCGAGCGCGTGCAGCCGGCTGCGGTGTTCAAGCCGGAGGTGGCGTCGCTGAACATGGGGTCGATGAACCTCGGGTTGTTTCCCATGCTCGCGCGCTTCAAGAACTTCGAGCACGAATGGGAGCGCGGTCATCTCGAGGCCACGCGCGATCTGGTTTTCAAGAATACCTTCGCCGACATCGAGATGATTCTGACCACTTGTAGCGAGAGTGGCACGCGCTTCGAGTTCGAGTGTTATGACACGGCACATCTGTATAACCTCGCGCACTTTGTCGATCGCGGTCTGGTCAAGCCGCCGTTTTTCGTACAAACGGTATTCGGTCTGCTTGGCGGGATCGGCGCACATGGTGACGACGTCGCACATATGAGACGGACCGCCGACCGCCTGTTCGGCCACGACTACGAGTGGTCCGTTCTCGGCGCTGGTAAGGCTCAGATGCGGGTGGCGGCAATGTCGGCATCGATGGGCGGGCACGTACGGGTCGGTCTGGAAGACTCGTTGTGGGCCGGGCCTGGCCGTCTGGCTCGCAGCAATGCGCAGCAGGTGACCCAAGTTCGCGGGATCATCGAAGCTCTAGGCTTGGCTGTCGCCAGCGCGGAAGACGCTCGCGAACTGCTGGCTCTCAAAGGGCGAGCCGGCGTTGCAATTTGAACTGGCGCTTGTATGCTGTCAGTTCCATGCCGATCCATTTGAAGCTGCCGAAGATGCAAGACGAGGCGCCGCTGCCCGAGCGCGCTGCGGCCAGGACCAAACGCGCCGGCAGGCCACCTGGTCGCCATCCGGACGAAACGCGGGAACGCATTCTGGATGTGGCCGAAGAGCTGTTCGCCAACAATGGCTACAACGGAACATCCTTGCGTGATGTGGCGCGTACGGCGGAGCTACAAACCGCGGCGATCGGGTACCACTACCCGTCCAAGGAGGATCTGTTCGATACCGTGATCCGCCGTCGAGCGGCCGTGATGACCGAATGGCGGCAGCGCGTGCTTGCCGAGATGCGGCGGCGTCATGGCGAGGCGGCGATACCGCTCGATGAGCTCGTGCGCGCCTACGTGCAGCCGTTTTACGAATCGGCTAACCATGGCGACGCGGGTTGGCGCCACTACGCCGCGTTGATGGGGCGGCTGGCGAACTCTCCGATGGGCACTGAGGTGATTGCGCGCCACTACGACACCACCGCGCGCGAGTACATAGACGAGTTCTTGCGCTCCCTGCCCGGCGTGGCCAGGCCTTCGGTCATCGACGGCTTCACGTTCATGGTGGCTTCGATGCTGGCGCTTTGTGCCGGCACCGGCCGTGCGCAACGCCTGGCCGGCGACCGCGGTGACGCACGCCCCTTGAATGAACCGTTCAGCAACCTGGTGACCTTCCTGGTCTCGGGCTTCATTGCGCTGCCGGCCGAGCCCTCAAGACACAGCCGGTCCGTGAAGGCCGGCGCGCGCCGCGTGTTGACCACCCCTTGAGCTCGCCCGGCACCTGGACGCTTGAAGGGGGTGGCGTGTGGAGCGATTTCAATATGGCCGACCCCGAGAACTCTGCTGCACCAGGTGTGCTTCCCAGGCGACGGTGATCCGCAGGAAACCCGCGAGTGGCTGGATGCGCTGGCCTCGCCACCACTGCAGACAGCGGTGCGGGCCAACGCCCGTCGCGGTGAACTCACCATACCGTCCCGATCAACGATCCGATCAGTGCCTTGACCGAGGAGATGTCGATGCCCGTCACCGAACTCAATCACTACTTCGTCCGGGCCAACAACCTGGAAACATCAAGGAACTTCTACTGCGAAGTCCTCGGTTTCGAGGTGATGCCACGGCCCGATCTGCCCTTCCCAGGTTACTGGCTCGGTGTCGGAGGGAGGATACAAGTGCACATGGGGCCGCATGGCATTGCGAACTCGGAGCTCTACTACTTGGGCTTGCATTCGGACTCGGCGACCAGCAACTCGGGCGTAGTCGACCACATCGCCTTCCTTGCTACCGACCCGCAGTCCGTCGGCGATCGGCTCAAAGCGATGGGCGTCACCTCGCGAAGGCGTTATCTGCCGACAGCCGGCCTGTTCCAGATCTTCGTGCAGGACCCGGACGGCCTGACGATCGAGCTCAACTTCCACGGCATGGAAGTGGATCCGGCCTGGGAGGCCGACAGCGAGAACTACGCCAACATGCCGCGCCTCAGTCAACCCTGATCGAATCTGCCGCGTCGGCGACAGTGGGTCCAATCTCTTTGAGCCAACATCGGTGGATTCAGCCTGCACGTGGCCGCTCGATGAGTTGCCCACGTCCGCCGAACGCTGTAGTTGCTGTTCCACCATGTCGTCCGAGTGCGCTATCGCCGCGAACACGCGCAGTGCAAGTCGGCGAGCAGGGTGCCGTAGGCCGGCAGGAAGTGGTCCGACAGACAGATGGCGACTTCACGAATGGCAGGAATCGCTGTCCTCCCGAATTGGGTGGGACGTGCGGCCGGCCGGCGCCTGGACGGCGCCGCTACGCCAGCCCCGGCAAACCGGCCTCCCAAGCCCGGCTCTGCCGGCGCAGACCGTCGAAAATGGTCTGCGCTGTGCGCTCAGAGAACCCCGCGGGCAACAGCATCTGTACCCTGGCGATGGCCGGCTCGACCCTGGCGACCAGCGCCTGCATCGCCTCCCAGGTGCCTTCTGCACCACTGCGTTGTGCCAGCCCCCCACCAATGCCGGGTTTGGATGCGCGCGCGCTCAAAGTGCACATTCTTCGAGCGCACCGCCATCGCGAGCTTGGCCTCTTGCCATGCGACCAGATTTGTCCCATGGCCGATCACCGGCCACGCCGAGATGACGTCGTACAACGGCGTCATCCGGAAGCTTCCACCGGGCAGCAGGAAGATGGAGAAGATCGCCTACTGCCAACTGTATTGCGCGAGAGCAAACAATCGCGAGCCGCTTCCCCCTGGTGAGCGTGGCCCTTGAGGGCTGCAAGGCCGCGGACAGCGATCATTCGACATGCTCGCCCGGCTGACCGCCACCAGTCTCAAGCTGGCGCAGCCAACTTCTGCATGCAGGCGATGAACAGCGGGCTGGCCAACCAGCCGCGCAGCCAAGATTGAACGGCTGCCAGGTCCTGCCCGGCAAACCAGTCCGGGTCCACCGCGGCGTATTGGCGGACGAACGGCATCACGGCCAGATCGGTGGCGCAGGGTGTGGCGCCCCCCAGGTAGGGTGCGTGGTCCAGCCGCGCCTGCAGCGGCTCCAGCAGTGCCGCCTTCGCCGCGTCCCGGTGAACCTGCGGCGGAAGGCCGTCGCTCACCCCGCGCTGGGGATACTTCCAGCGGTCCAGGTGGCGCTTGAAGTCGCCGTCGTTTCGCAGCACCAATTCGCGGTTGTTGGCCGATTGACCCCGCGTCCACCAGCCTTGCGGGTCTGGCTCGGCCAATGCCCAGCGCATGATGTCCCAGCTTTCCTCGATCACGCTGCCATCGGGCAGATGCAGCACCGGCACCGTGGCCTTGGGCGACAACGCCAGCAAGCTGGCGGGCTTCTCCCGCAGGGCAACTTCCACCGCCTCAAACGCCCGCCCTGCCTGCAAGAGCGCCATGCGTGCGCGCATGGCGTAAGGGCAGCGCCGAAAGGTGTAAAGCCGGGGTGACGGTGGCGGCGGGGGCACCGGCGCTGTCATGGCGGTCCTGGTGCGCGTTGCGCCCTGGCCTGTTCCCGGCGCATGAACAGGTACAGGCTCTCAACCTTTTCGCGGGCCCAGGGCGTTCGTCGCAGGAACTTCAGGCTGGAGTTGATGCTGGGCTCCGTGGTGAAGCACCGGATCGGGACCTGGCGCCCAAGCTCCGTCCAGCCGAAATGGTCCACCAAGTCCTGCACCATCAGGGCCAGCGTCACGCCGTGAAGGGGGTTGCGGGGCTGTTCGGACATGGTGGGATTGTCGGCGCAGGCTCTGGATTGCCGGGCTTCGCCTCAGGGGCGTGGCCCTGGTCTACAGCACTGATCATGGACGCACCTGCCCTGGCTGACCCAGGCCGGGCGCCGGGTCAAGCGGGCGGGGGGTGATGCCCAGCACGCGCCGGCACACACACCATGTTCACGGTTTGGTGCACCTTGCTGCCGTTCGTTGGTGCAGGCGACAGCGCCGTCATCGACAGGTTTCAGGGTGCTGCTGACCTTGCAGCGAACAGGCAGAGCTTGCAGGGCATTTTCGATACGATGATTCGACTTCCTCATCGAACGAGAGTTGGCCCGCGACGGCGGCCTGTCTCTTCCAGAGCAGGCCATGGCCGCATTGCGCGCCGGCATTGCCACGCTGAAGTCGTCGCCCTTTACCTGCCGCAAGGCGGGCGACAGTCCGTTCCTCAGAGAACTGATCATTCCCTTCCGACGATCGGGCTACGTGGCGCTGTTCGAGATCGAAAACGACTCGACAGTTGACGTCGTCGCCGTACGCCACCAGCTCGAAGACGACTACCACTGAGCTGACCGTTCGTGCCACCCACGCGCCTTCGAGCGACTGCTGCCTCTCTGCTCGGCAGTTCGCTCCCGAGCCATCGCGGACAGCCGCCAGAGGATGCTTGACCGGCGAATGTCGGCGGTCGCGGATACGTGACGTTGGTCGGATGACCGGCTGTGATCAGTCTGGTTCTGTCGTTCACCCCGTCAGCCTGAACTGCAGCAACTGGCCGGCAGCGTGAATCCGAAGCCCTGCCAGGTCGCTGACTGTCGATGCCGGGACTGCACCCAGCTTGGCAACTCGACAGCGGGAGCCCGCCGTCGGGCGGCTAACGCATCGGCTTGGACTGGATAACCGGCCTGGTGCTGACCGTAGCCGGGCTGTTCGGGTGACACTCGAGCCCGTCCAGCCCCCTCGTTGACGACAGGACACGCCATGACCGCCAATCCCGACACCCACAGCAAGACCATCGGCTACCTGTTGTGGATCTTCGGTTTCATGGGCGCGCACCGCTTCTACTACGGGCGTCCACTCACCGGCACGCTGTGGTTCTTCACGCTGGGCCTTCTTTTCGTCGGCTGGATCATCGACCTGTTCCTGATCCCCGACATGGATCGCGACGCAAACCGCCGCTACGTGGCCGGCCGCAAGAGCTACAACGTCAGCTGGGTGTTGCTGACCTTCCTGGGCCTCTTCGGCATCCACCGCTTCTATCTCGGCAAGTGGCTCACCGGACTGCTTTGGCTACTGACCGGTGGGCTACTGATGCTTGGCGTGCTGTACGACTACTGGACGCTGAACAGGCAGGTGGACGAGGTCAACGGCGGGGCCAGCTGATTCGCTCCCGTGCCCAAAAGCGGCCCGGCCGCGCTTGTACGATGCAGCGCCATGGCCCTGGTCTACAGCACTGATCATGGACGCACCTGCCCTGGCTGCCGCCAGCCGCTGGCGGCCTGCATCTGCAAGGCCGCCAGGCCCGTTCCTGCGGGCGACGGCATCGTGCGCGTCAGCCGCGAGAAGCAAGGCCGCGGCGGCAAGACCGTGACCGTGGTGCGAGGCCTGATGCTGGACGCCATTGCGCTGACCGCCACAGGCAAGCAGCTGCGGGCCGCCTGCGGCGCCGGCGGCACCGCGAAGGACGGGGTGATCGAGGTGCAGGGAGACCATGTCGAACGCGTGATGGCCTGGCTGACCCAGGCCGGGCACCGGGTCAAGCGCGCGGGGGGTTGATGCCCAGCACGCGCCGGCACCATCACCATGTGTATGGGGTCGAACTGGACATCGCGCTGCGCGAGGAGCGCGCCTTGGCCACCAGGAAGAGGGAGACACATCTGCGCGCATGCCAGGACCCGGTAGTCAGGGAGCGGAGGCGCACCGGTGCCCCCTGGCACCGCGAGGTGCCGTGTACGGTGTCAGTGCCTTGGGCACAGGAGGCTCGCTGAGCCGGTCAGCGGTGCTTAGGCGTCGCGTGACGCCTCGGACACGCCAGTCGCCATCGCGCCTGCGGCAT
>JBAXYD010000089.1:0-13469 GCA_037127635.1 Betaproteobacteria bacterium
ACGTGATTCGTTACGAATCAAGGACTTGCGTGTCGTAAGTGTCGAACCTGGGCGGCCACACGACACGGTCGCTGTTCACGCCGTGCTGAACGGCTCAAGTTTCTCCCACTCCACGACGAAGACCTCTGTATCAGGAGTCTTCTCATGTGGAAACCAATCATTGTGTTCGCAGCAGCGTTGCTGGCTTTGCCTGCATGCCTCGCGTCCGACCTCACCCCCATCGAAATGCAGTGGCTGCGCGGCGCCTGGCCAGTCATTGCTTTTGCAAGACGTGAGAAGTTACCGCTGGACATCGTCGTGCAGCCGCAGGACGGCCTCGGTGCCGCGCCCCTGGCATTGGCTTTCGTGGGCGGACGTTGCAAGCTCGTACTCTCGATGCGAGGCAACGCGGAAGCACAGTCCACGCTCTCACGCATCGAGTCGGACCTTCTCGATGCCACCCTTGAACTCATGGCCGCGCATGAGTTGGGCCATTGCCGGCGATACCTTGACGGCGCATGGTACGGATTGCCCGTCGGCTTCAACGCCAAGGTGCCGGACGAGCTGAGCCCCGATTTACGCACCGCTTTCTTGGACATGAAGGCGGCCCGACGCGAGGAGGGATACGGCGACTTGGTCGGCCTCGCCTGGGTAAAGCAGCAGCATCCTCAGCAGTACGCCAGACTGCATACATGGCTGGTAACCGAACGATCGCGCGACTTGCTGCCCGGCAGCCACCACGACACGCTGGCATGGGTGCGCCTGGCCCAAGACGGTGGCGCGCTGGCGGGCCCATCGATCTTCGCGGCGGCGGCCCGCCTCTGGGCGGTCGGGCTCGCCGCTGAAGAGTAGCGGCCCGTCAGCACTTCCTGGCGCAGAGAAAAAGCTGTGCCTGTGGCAGTGCCGATTGCTGCCACTCAATGGCACATCCGAAAGCTGAGGAAATGTGCTCGAAGCGGCCCTTGGTGAACGCCTCCTTCTGGCCGAGAGCACCTAGCCGACTTCAAGGAAAGCGGCCCCTGGGCCTGGCCTCAAGCGGACTGCGGCGCACAGCACGAACCGATCAGTCGGGCCAGCGCCTGACCACCAATGGGCTTCTGGAGAAACCCATCGAATGGCCATCCCTGCCCAGTGGCCTGGTTCTCTGCGGCGCTGATGAGGATCAGCATCGCAGAGGTATTCGGTCCGCCGCTTTCACGGATTTCCGTGGCCAGGGCCAGACCGTCCGTATCCGGCATCTCCAGGTCGATCAGCGCCACATCGAAGTGCAGGCTGGCCAGCAGTGGTCGTGCTTCAGCCGCAAACTCCACCGCCCGGCAAGCGTGCCCCAGCCTGCGTGCCACGTCAACGAGCGAATCGCGCACACCGGACTGGTCATCCACGACCAACACGCTGAGTGCTTCGCCGCCCTCGAAGAGGTCGGCTTCCGATGAAATGCGCTTCACCTGCAGCGCCGGGATGCTCACGGTGGCCGTGGTGCCCTGGCCTTCAGGGTCCGCGGCGTCGCGGGTTTGGACTTCAAGGCGACCACCCAGCTGTTGCAGAACGTCCCGGATCACGAAGAGTCCGATCCCGGTGCCGTCGTCACTGGACGCAAACGGCACCGTTGCGCTTCTCAGCCGCTCCAGCGCGGCCGCAGGCAGACCCGGCCCGGTGTCATGAACGACAAAGCGGACCACGCCCTCCGATGAAGTGGGGTCAGAGGCGCCCGCGGGCGAAGTCTCTGGCGTTGAGGCTGCATCGACAGCCGCAACTGCCTGATTGACGAAGGGTTCAACGCGAACTCGAAACCTCGTTGAGAACTCCGTGCGTTACACCAGCGCGGGCTGTGTTCGAACTGGAACACCGACCGCGCCGCCTTGCATCGCTCCCACGTATGTGTGTGGCGCATCGGTCGGCCAGTGCCAATGGAAGTCTTCCAGGAAGCGCCCGCCATCGCCAGCCCCCGGACAACCGCAACATCATCGCGAAACACCAGCCCCAGTCCGATGAGCATCAACGTCAACGCTGGGAGCACGTTGCCGAAGGGATGGACATCACGACGATGAAAGCCATCAACCCAATCGCGGCGGCGGTCCTTGACCGTCTCTCCACGGATGCAAGATGGCTCAGCCTGGTCCTGGCAAAGCTCCCAGCCGCGCAATAGGCAGCCGCAAGAATGCCCAGCACCCGCTGCGCCCACTTGCGTGAGAGTTCGCGTTCAGCCACTCGCCGAGGAAGGCATGCACAGGACTGACCCCGCCACATCGCCGCCGCCAGCGCGGCCACACCCAGGCCAAGCACCGTGCCGACGCCAGGCACGGGCAGGAGACACGGGACTGCCATCAGCAAGTAGCCATGCGCCGTGTGCGGCAGGCCCCTGGGCTTGCGCCAGCGTTTGCATCGACACCCTCTCGGCAGGCAGGGTCGAGGCTGCTTCACGTAGCCGCTGCACGATGGATTCCGTCATGTGGCCTCGACGTCGTCCCGCAAGGCACGGCGGTGACTGAGCAGACTGCCCTGAATTCTCATCAACTCACTCACGGGACGCTGGCTGTCGCCGGACGGCGAATCATCACCACCACCAGCGTCACCACGGTCAGAGGAACGATGAAGCCGAGCATGACTCGACCTGCGTGCTGCAGTGGTGCCATGCCCAAGGAGCCTACCCGTCAAGCCGCCACTGGCTGGCGCGGCTGAGGACCTGAGCCGCCACGACGGCGGCGCTACAGCACGATGAGCAGGTGCAGCCCGGCGCCCAGCAGCACGAGCAGCACGCTGCCGATGCTCCAGATCACCCATGTCGCCGCGGTCAATCTACCCGCCAGCGCGGGTGCGGCCTGCACCAGGCCGTTGACGAACGGGCCAAAGCCCGCTACCAGTTGGCCTGCCCACTGCGCGACTTCGGGCGGAACCCAGGGGGCCAGCCAATGCGGCACGGCGATGGTCCCAGCGCCTGATGCGGCCGCCGTGAGCGCGCCCGCGTTCGAAATCGTCCAGACGGCAACGACATGCAGCGCCCAGGCAGCCAGCGACCACAGCGCCAGCAGAGCGACAACGAAGAACCAACTGAGGACGTAGAACATGACAAGACTTCTTGGGGTGTTCAAGTAGCACAGAGTGTCGGGACCAATGAGCCTCGCACAAACCAGAATTTCAAGTACTTAAACTTCGGTTGTCCCGCACCGGAGGACACATGCTGAACTACCGACATCTTCACTACTTCTGGGTCGTCACCAAGGAAGGTGGCTTCGCCCGTGCCGCCGAACGCCTGGACATGGCGGTGCAGACCATCAGCGCGCAGGTGCGCGAGTTGGAGAAGGCGTTGGGCCACCAGCTCCTCAAGCCCTCGGGCCGTGGCGTGGCCCTTACCGAAGCGGGTCAGGCCGCCTTCGCGCGCGCCGAGGAGATCTTCCAGCTGGGCCAGGGCATCCCTGACGAGGTGCGCGAAGCGGCCAGCGGCAAGGTGGCCCGCCTGGCGGTCGGGCTCTCAGATGGCATCTCCAAACTGGCCGCGCATGCGCTGTTGGAGCCCGTGTTGAGCACACCCAACCTTCGGCTGGTCTGCCACGAAGGAGAGTTTGAGCAGCTGCTCAGCGAACTGGCGCTGCATCACCTGGACCTGGTGTTGGCCGGTCAGGCCGCACCGCGCAACCCGAACCTGCGCCTGACGACCGAGCGGCTCATCGCCTCGCCGGTCGAGTGGTATGGCCCGGTCCGGCTGGTCGGCAAGACCGAACGAGACCGATTCCCACAAAGCCTGAATGACCTGCCGGTGCTGCTGCCCACGGGCCACTCGGCCCTGCGACCGACACTGGACCACTGGTTCGAGACGCAAGGCCTGCGACCTCGAATCGTTGGCGAGTTCGAGGACAGCGCGCTTCTGGCGGTGTTTGCGGCGCGCGGGCTTGGCGTGTTCCCGGTCAGCCGACTCGGCGCGGACGACGTCGGCCTGATGCGCGGACTTCGCTTGCTCGGCGGCAGCGATGGCGTGAAGGAGGAAATCCATGCCATCCGGTCACGGCGCGGCCAGCACCACCCCCTGGTGCTGGAGGTGGTGGCCGCGGCACGGCTCTAAAAGCGTGTCGATCCACTCCGATCAGGCGGCGTGGCGATGGGCCACCTTCGTGGCGATTGGCTCCTCTCCATCGAAGAGCTTCCACTGGTGCCGGGCGGCCCCCACCACCAAAGCTTCGCCGTCGGCCAGGTGGCCATCGGCCAGCGCCGCGGCCAGGGACAGACGCAACACCTTCCTTTGCAGCGCCGGATCCGAGATCTCGGCCATCAATGACGCCAAGGTGCTGTCATCGACGTTGCCCATGAGCGAGCCGGTCTCGTAACCACCTGCCAGAAGCTCTTCGCACAACGTATGCACGATGTGCGGCAGGAGTTGCGGTTCCAAACCGAGTTCGCGCTCCGCGCCCAACTGCTTCAGGATGTCGAACTCGGAACTGCACACGTGACCGTCGGAGATGAGCACCAGCGCGACGATGCGTGCGGCGGCTTCCGGGCTGTTGTGGGGGTAGCTGCGCACGGTGGGACTCCGTTGACAAAAGTCAGTTTGAGGTACCAAGCCGGGATTCGGGCTCAGTCGTACCGGGCGGGATGCCGGCGGTCAGACTGGCGTGTACGGTTCTCTTGCCGGATCGGGATGGGCACGAGTGCAGGCGCTTGCTGAGGCGCCCATTGCCTGAGTTCCTCCTTCAGCAAGTGCAGACTCTGCTTGATCCGGGTAATGACGAGGGACTCAAAGCGCAAAGAAGGCTTCATGGCGGGTGAGCTAGGAAGTGATGACAGACTGGAATGTGCATCGTGTCCTGCTTCGGAAGAAGCGGCTCTTCCAAGAAGGCAGCTCAGGAAAACTCGAACTTGCCGGAAGATGATGCGCGCGTTGTAGACCAGTACTTACATACGATCCGGGCGGACATCACTGACCTTGACGAGCCTGAAAGCCTGGTCGCCGGCCTGGTAGTCCCACTGCTCGATTCGACAACATCCGAGTGACGCATCTGCGCCCCAGCGCAGCAGATTCACCGAGTTGGGCTTGCCATCGCGCACTCGGGACGAGACGGCCGTGCCTGCCTGCACCGCCCACATCGGCCGCGCCAGGCCCGGCAGCAGCATGACGTACGGAAGGTGGATGTGACCGCCGATGACGAGGTCGACACCAGCTTCTGCCCAACGCCTCAGCGCGGCCGCATGCCCGCGCAGAAGGTTGGGCTCGTCCTCGACACGCATGACGGCTATAGGCTGGTGCACCGCGACCACGCGCAGTTGTGATGGGTCGGCCAGTTCCACAAGTCGGGCTACACGTTCGATCTGCAGCGCGGAGACCTCGCCATGCTTGTGTCGCCAGGATCGCGTGGTGTTGACGCACACCACCAGGAGTTCCGCAGTGCGGTGCACCGGCTCGAGATCGATGCCGAACGCGGCGCTGTACCGCCCATACGGACTGTGCAGGCGAGCCCAGAGATCGAAGAGCGGGATGTCGTGATTGCCTGGGACGGCCAGCACCGGCACCCCCAGTCGGTCCACAAACGAGCGGGCTGCGTGGAACTGGGCCCCACGAGCGCGCTGCGTGATGTCGCCCGACAGCACAAGCACATCAGGACGCTGTTGGTGGGCCAGCGTGCTCAGGGCCTCCACGACCGCCCCCTGCTCGGTGCCAAAGTGGGTGTCGGAAATCTGCAGCAGGACGCTCAAGGCGCTGCCCCTTCGGCGCTGGACCGGGCGTCGGTGGCGGCAGCGTCGCGCGCGGGCTTCAGCAGGTACAGGGGTCTGGCGTGCACGTGGAAGTCCAGCGGCGCGCGCATCATCGTCACTTCGCCATCAAAGGCCACCTTCACCCTGCTGCGGCCCTGCAGCAGCGCCGGCCGCACCACCAAGTGCTCGAACTCGAAGCGCTCCACCCCTGCGGCTTCATCCAGTCTGCCCATGGCGCCGTGCAACATCAGGCCGATCATTGACAGCGTTCCGACAGGCCGCAGCACGACCGCGGCCATGGTGCCGTCGCCTGGCGTGCCCGCCAGGGTGTCATCGGGATCCGCGCCGAACTGCTGCAGCTGCAGGCGGTTGTTGCCCACGAAGAGCGTCAAGGCCTGCATGTCGCGCACCTCGCCACCCATCTCGATGTGCAATCGCAAACGGCGCTGCGCACGCAGCAATGTCACGCAGGCTGCCACGAACGCCACCCAGCGGCTGCGACCGAAGCGGGCCTTGTAGGCTTCCCGGTCTTCCAGCAGGGCCGGATAGAGCCCGAGGCTGGCGTTGACAAGGAACACCCGTTGGTTAATGCCGGCCACTTGAACCGGCGATGGGACCGAACGCAGCAAGTGGCGGACCGCATCGGCCGGGTCTGCGGGTATGCCGTGTGTGCGGGCAAAGTAGTTGAACGTGCCCTGTGGGACCACGCCCATGGCGCAACCTGCGGCGTGTGCCGCCTGCGCCACGGTATTGAGGGTGCCGTCGCCACCGACGGCAACGACGGCCGTGCGGGTGGCGACGGCCTTTGTCGCAGCCCGGTGCGCCAAGCCGCTCAACTCGGCAGGGCTGCAGAACAGCAAATCCCCTTGCCGTCCGCCATCGCGCAGCGCGGTTTCGATGACTTCGCGCTTGACCCGCACGTCGTTGCTGCCCGCTGCCGCATTGATGACGAACTGGAGCGGAGCCTTGGGGTCGAGCTCGGGGCAAACAGCCATGGGCAACCGAGACAGGCCGGGGCAAACGATCTCAATCGTGGCGCAGGAGGTCACCGAAGACGGTGTGCTCGCCCTCCCTGCGATCGGCGCCAGGCGCGTCGTACAGCACGAGCCAGCGCGCCTTGCCGCCTGACAGCGCCGGCGGCAGGTCACAGAGGGCTTCGGCGCGGTTGGTGCCACGGCCGTGTGGAAGTTGCACCGACTCGGACAGCGCCGACTCGAATCGCACCGGCTCGCGGTTGGCGGCCAGCAAGGGCCGGGCGGCAGACCATTTGAAGACGCGGATGTCGCCGTTCAACACCATCGTCGGGCCAGCCAGGATGTAGAGGTCGTCGCCGGAGAAGTGCAGGTCCCGCACGCCCAGACCGTCGAGCTGGAGGAAGTGCTTGCGGATGACCGTGCCGCTGTCGTCCAGGGGAACCAGGCGCAACTGGTCACCGCGCGCCTCCACCGCGATCTCCAGCAGCGCCGACCAGCCGCGCAACACCGGGCCGCGCAAGCCCAGCAGCAGCCGGTGGCCGTCCACGGCCAGGCCTTCGATGTCGAAGCCGTTGTCCTTGCCCGGGATGGCCATGTATGGGCCGAAGTGGGGGTCATCGGCGAGGGCGCGGGTGAGCAGGTTGGTTTGCGCATCGCCCTTCAGGCGCAGCGCCTGTCGGCCGTCCTGCGCCTGCCGCACCAGGCAGGGCTCACCCTGAGCGTCGGGCTCGATCGGCAGGCAGGCCAGCAAGCGCCGATTGCCGTCCAGCGCCACCTTCGCCAGCCGCTTGGCGTTGTCGGCGTGGCTTCGCTCCGGCTTGGCGTTCTTCCGCTTCAGGCCATGCGAGCCGACCACCCAGAGGAAACCGTCGGCCACGGCCATGCCTTCCAGGTCGGCCTCTTCCCCGACGGCGCCGGGCAGGTCCAGCAGATCGCCAAGCGGGAAGTCACGCACCTCGCCGAAGCGCAGAGCTTCTCTCCCCACGGGGTCGAGCAGGCGAAGGCGATCCAGGCCGCAGGCTTCGTCGCCTGCCACCCACAGCCAGTCACCGGAAAAGGCCGCGCCGGAGAGATTGGATTGAACCAGGGAGTCAGGAGCGAACTCCAGGCGGACGGCACTGGCAGATCGAGCGTTGGGCATCACGTGCTTCTCCAAGGGGTGACGTGCCAGCAGGCTCGCGTGCTGTAAAGCGTGCCGGCCTGAGCCGCCAAACCTCGAATTCTGCGGCCGAAGCTCCGTCCTGACTTCAGGTTTATCCGATGTTTTCGTTCTTGAAAAGCTCATTTTTTAGAACCACTGGGAGGACCACACTCTGTCAGTCCCTCAACGGATAGAGATCCGAGATGCAAGTGCTCTTCAAGTCCCGCCACCCGAAAGCCACTGACCTGCGCGGCCTCACCAGAGATACATCATGAAATGCCCCACCCGCACCGACACCGCACTCGTGATGAGCGATCGCCATGGCGTCGAGATCGACTACTGCCCGCAATGCCGCGGCGTCTGGCTGGACCGCGGCGAACTCGACAAGCTGATCGAGCGCTCGGCAGCGATGACGCCAGCCCCGGCCGCCAACGCGGCAGTGCAATCACAACCGCGATTCGTTGACTCTGACTACGAGTACGGCCGAAGCCAGCGAGGCACCCGCAAGAAGTCCTGGCTGAGCGACATCTTCGACTGACGTACCGGTTGTCTCGCCGACGGGGGTGTCGGGCGGGGGCATCTTGGGGGAGCTGGTGCCGTCTGAAGCAGGCGGGTTCAGCGACGCGATGCCCCGTCTGGCAGCCCCGCCATCAGCGCACGCACAACTTCTGCAGCCGGCACGTCTCGAGCAGCCGGGTGCTGGCTGCACCACAGGGGCGAGAAGTCGCCAGAGCCGCGCGCCTCGGCTGCGGCCCGCAGCGGCGCGAGCGCCGCTGGGGCCAGCGGGAACGCGGGCGCAGCCCCGTGCATAGGACCGAGCTCCTGCATCAGCCGGTTGATGAGGCCACGCGCGGGCCGGCCGCTGAACAGGCGCGTGAGCGCGGTGTCGCCAGGCCGCGCCGCACGCAGCGCGGTGCGGTGCACCGCCGAAGTGGTCGCCTCGGGGCAGCAAAGGAACGCGGTTCCGGCTTGCACACCTGCCGCGCCCAGCGCGAACGCGGCGGCGACCGTCCGCTCGTCGGTGATTCCGCCGGCCGCGATCACCGGCACACGCACCGCGCGCACGATCTGGGGCAGCAACGCGAACGTGCCGCTTTGCGCCGACAAGTCATCCGATAGGAAGTGGCCTCGGTGGCCGCCGGCCTCCAGGCCCTGAGCAATCACCGCGTCGACGCCGTTCGCCTCGAGCCAGTGCGCCTCCTCGACGGTGGTGGCGGACGAGAGCACGACCGCGCCCCAGGCTTTGCAGCGTCGCAGCAACTCAAGCGGTGGCAGCCCGAAGTGGAAGCTGACAACGCGTGGTCTGAACGGCTCGATCACATCCGCGGCGGCTGTGTCGAAAGCACGTCGGCCGTGGCCGGCCGGTACAGATGACGGGTCGAGCCCGAACTCGGCGTAGTACGGTGCCAGCGTGCGGCGCCAAGTCGCCTCGCGGTCCGCGTCGGGCTCGGGCGCCATGTGGCAGAAGAAGTTGACGTTGAACGGCCGTGCGGTGGCTGCGGCTATCTCCGCAAGCTCGCGGGCGATCGCGGCGGGCTCGAGCATCGCGCAGGGCAGCGCGCCCAGCGCGCCCGCTTGGCAGGCCGCGATCGCGAGCGCGCTGCCCTGCGAACCGGCCATCGGAGCTTGGAGAATCGGCAACTCAGTGCCGAGCAATTGCGTCAGGATCGTCATCGTCGATGTTCACGCAGCCAACAGAAAATCCAGTGTAGTGACCTGCGCACGGCGCTGCCTCGGATGGATCGTCGTGCATGACGCGTACGACGAGCGAAGCGAGCCGTACAGGCTTCGAGGCCGTGATGTCGCGAGGCGTCTTCGTGGTCAACACCAGATTGGCAACGGGCCCCTTGGAGGAGCGCGATCCGCTCATGCGGCGCCGCCTTCGCGAGAACCGGGACTCGACTGCATACCGGATGTTGCCCGTCGACCCTTTGTGGCCGACCTGAGACGGCCGGATATCGGAACTGCTCTCCCCAGACCGGACAGTCAGGGTGCGGGCTTGAAGGTCAGCATAGTGGCGCCGAGATCGAATGGCTGCGAGCCTGTGCAACTGTCGGCTGGTCCCTGGCCAACTCAAACCAGCAAGCCCGGTTGCAGGCACACTCCACGTCATGGAGAGCGCCATGTCCAAACGTCCGGTCTGGTTCGTTGTCGTAGTCATCATCCTTCTGCTGTGGGCGGTCGCGGGCGTCGGTTCGTTCGTGGCCCACGTTTTCCTTGGCGAGAAGATGGCTGCAGAACAAGGCGCATGGGACATTGAGTACTACAGAGCGCTGCCAGCCTGGTTCGCCTGGGACTATGGGCTGGCCACGCTGACCGCCTTGGCAGGTGCCATCGCGCTGTTGCTGCGCTCCCGGCAAGCGATGAGGTTGTATGTCCTGTCTTTGGTCGGAGTGGTGATTCAGTTCGGCTATGTATTCGTTGGCACCGACCTGTTGACGCACAAGGGCGCAGCGGCGACGGTACCGTTCCCGATGTTCATCGCGCTGATGGCTTGTGTGCAGATCGTCCTGGCGCGTTTCGCGGCCAAACGAGGCTGGGTGGAATAAGTACGCGAACAGTACCGCCCGTATCCAATCCGGGCCGCCCGGGCGGCGAGTTGCTGGTGCAGTGAAAACGGCCTGTCACTCCAGGGCAGACAGAAGGCGGGATCCGCAAGAATCAGGTGCCGGGCGGCGGTCGTTCGTTTGGGCCGGCGATCGACCTACAGCCAACACCTGCCACGCCAGTCGTATCCTCTGAGAACCGTCGCGCATGGCGCCGGTTTGCCGCTTTACGGGAGAACCGATGATCAGGAGACGCGACTTCGTCATGTCTGGCGCACTGATCGCTGCCGGGCAAGCCGTCGGGATCGAGGCGCCGGACTGGGATGTGGGTGCACCAGAGACCAGCGGCATGCGTGCTGGCGATGTCGCGGACACCCTGAATACTGGAGAGTCGTTGCCCGGCCTGCGCGCACTGCTGGTCTCGCATCGCGGCGTCCTGGTGGCCGAGCGCTACTTCGCTGGCGCAGGGCCCGAGGACCTGCAACCCATCAATTCCGCGACCAAGAGCGTGTGCTCAATGCTGGTTGGCCAGGCGTTGCGCGACGGTCGAATAAAGAGCCTTGACGAGACGGTTTCGCAACTGCTTCCAGACGCCATCGGCGAGGTGCCCGATTCTGCGGCGAGGTTGGTGACTTTGCGGCAGGTACTCTGCGGGCGATCCGGTCTTGCTTTCGATCCCATGCACTTCGGCCAACTTGCCGGAGCGAAGCCTCTGGTGCGCTATGCGCTCAGCCGACCGGCCATTCCCGTCGCCCCGCCCGGATGGTCGTACAACGACGCCATGGTGGCGCTGATCGCCCCGATTCTGGCCCGTGCCCAGGGTGCAGACTTGGCCGTGTTGGCTTCACGTGATCTCTTCGACCTCATTGGCATCAAGCGCTTCGAGTGGCGGCGCGACCGCGACGGGAACCCGCTTGCACCTGCAGGATTGGCCATTCGGCCCCGCGATCTGCTCAAGTTGTCGGCATTGATGATCGAGGGCGGCCGCTGGAAGGGGCGTCAGGTGCTGCCGGAATCGTGGGTCGCGCAAAGTCTCACGCCGCAGGGACCTGCGACTTGGCGTGCGGGGAGCGTTGCGGACGTTGGCTATGGCCTCCTTTGGTTCACAGGTCGCCTGCATGGCCAGCGCGTGGCCTGGGCTTGGGGCTATGGCGGACAGTTCGCGCTGCTCGCACCTGAATTGAAGTTGGCGGTGGCGACGGCCGCCACATCGCCACCACCGTCCGCACTAAGACAGCAGACTGACGCCGTGATGTCGCTCGTAGGAAGGTTGGTGCAGGCCGCAGGGTAGCTCCAGTCGAACGCGGTGCATGTTCGGGATCGCGACGTGCCAATGAAGGCGGCTGCCACGAAGCTGCCCGCCTGCAACGACAACTCCTGGCCGTTATGCAAGTCTTGCCCTCCCGGCCATTGAACATCAGCCGGCCGTCACCCGCGCCCGTCGTGCAGATCCAAGCGCAGGTCCGGGTCGGCGCCCGTCATGCTGACATAGACCCGCGGATTGGAGAGTTCGTGGTCGGGGGTTGGCCTTGCGAAATCTCGGCTCGTTCCATGCCCGGGCGTCCAGTTCGACCACATACACATGGTGATGGCGCCGGCGTGTGCTGGCCCGGGCCCCAGACGAAGCTGACGGCCGAGAAACGCTCCAGCGGGTCGGCATGCAGCAGGTATTGGCGGGAGAACTGCGGGTGCGGCTGGGCCAGTTCGTCGGGCAGCCGGTCGTCGCGGGCCACCAGGCTGGCCAAGTGGCCTCGCACGTTGGCCAGCAACTCGGCCTCACGCGGCTCCTGCGTGACAGCCTGTGTGACCGCCTGCACGAAGTCGCGCAGCGGCCGGGGGTTGGCCATCGGGTTCAAGGGGGGTCCAGTCGCGTGCAGGCGCCAAGGCGCCGCTTGGAGGATTGTGGCGCCGGCCGGGGTGGCTAGACTTGTCCCATGAACGACGCCACCCTGGACCCCGCCGAGCCCATCCACGAACCCCGCCTCTGGCGCGCCAACGGCTGGACGGCCCGGGTGATCAAGAACGAGGACGATGAAGGCTGGGCCGTGGCCATGCTGAAGGACGGCGAGCCCGAGCCGGCGCTGATCGGCCCCTGGACCATGGGACGCGACAAGAAGAACCCCAAGCCGCTGGACACCAACGCCTTCAACATCCTGGTGAAGACAGCCCGCGAGGTGGTACGCCGGCATGAGCAGCACCTGCAGGCCACGCTTCACCGGGAGATCGCCATCACCTGCCAGGCCGGGCGCATCACCGTGGCGCTGGACATCGTGCCCGACGACGACGATCCGCATGCGCTGCTGCGCGCCACTGGCGAGAGCGGCGACGCACTGGCCGAGGTGAAGGTGTCGGCCGGCTTCAAGCTCAGTCGCGCCAGCGCCACCGCTTGGGCCGACGGCGGCTTCGGCCGGCCTTGACACCCACCACCCACGCAGACCCACCCGATGCGACCGATCACCGCCTCGCTTGCGCACTGTTGCTGTGCGGCCTGCTGACCACCACGCCGGCCCGGGCCGACAGCGCCGCGGCGCTGTGCGCGCTGTTGCCCAAGGGCAGCGCCCTGCCCACCGCGCTGCGGGCCTGCCTGTTCTCGCAGCGCCAGGGCTTCATCAGCGTGCAGCTGGCCGGCGGCACGCGGCATGAATTCAGCCCGCAGGCGGCGCCCGGCGCCTTCGCCGATGCCCAGGGCCGCCCGGTACAGCGCTTTGCCGGCCTGGGAAAGCGCGGCCAACAGTTCCGCCTGGCCGACGGCAGCACGCTGCGGGTGCTGTGGGGAAGCGGTCCGCTGAAGACCACGCTGGCGCTGCAGGGCATCCGCTTCAGCCTGGCCAGCGCCAACCAGGGCTCGGTCAACACCCTGGTGGTGACACCCGCCGGGCTGGCCATCGACGACCGGCCGCAGCGGCAGGAGATCGACGGCACCGTCAGCAGCGCCGAGCTGGCCGACCTGGACGGCGACGGCTCGCACCTGGTGCAGCGCTTTCCCATCTACCGGCCGGGCGATGCCAATGCCAGCCCCAGCGGCGGCGAGCGCGCGCTGTTCTACCGCCTGGCGCGCGGCGAGGCCGGCTGGCTGTTGCAACTGGACAAATCGGTCGACAGCCGGTAGCCACACGCTGGCGCGGCCCCCGGGCGCAAGGCAGACTG
>JBAXYD010000090.1:0-12163 GCA_037127635.1 Betaproteobacteria bacterium
TGGCCGAGGACTTCAAGCTCACCAGCGGCACCTGGGTGTCGGTGGGCACCTTGCGGCTGAAGGTGGTCTCCGCCCTGGCCCCGCTGGCACAGGACGTGGTGATCACCGGTCACGACCGTCACGAGATCGGCGCGCTGGTGTTCCTCGCCGAAAGCGCCCGCGCTCTGCCGGTCGAGGAACTGCGCCATCGCGTGCAGGCCGGCTTGCAGGCCCTCAAGCGCGAAGGGGGCGGATCGTCCCAGGTCCCGTCCTGCGCGCTGCTGTTGCCCGATGCGCCCAGCATGGCTGCCGGGGAGATCACCGACAAGGGCTACCTCAACCAGCGCCTGACACTGCAGCGCCGCGCCGCCGATGTGCAGGCGCTCTACGCCACGCCGGCCGACGCGCGGGTGATCCGCGCGTGACGGCCTTCTTTGTCTCAACTCTTTCGCTCCATGTCCTTCCAACCCTTTGAACCCGGCCCCGGCCCGCTGACGGCACTGCCGCTGCTCACCCTCGAGTCCTCGGGCCCCGTGCTGCATCTGCGCCTGAACCGCCCGGCCAAGCGCAACTCCATCAGCGACGAACTGCTGGCGCAGATCCACACCGTGTTCGTCAACCTGTCGTCCAGTTTCAAGGTGGTGGTGATGAGCGGGGCCGGGGACCACTTCTGTGCCGGGCTGGACCTGTCGGAAGTGTCCGAGCGCACGGTGGCCGAGGGTATGCAGCATTCGCGCTCCTGGCACGCCTGCTTCGACGCCATCCAGTTCGGGCCCGTGCCGGTGATCGCCGTGCTGCACGGCGCGGTGGTCGGCGGCGGTCTGGAGCTGGCCTCCTCCGCCCATCTGCGCGTGGCCGAAGACAGCGCCTTCTACGGGCTGCCCGAGGGCACGCGCGGCATCTTCGTGGGCGGTGGCGGCTCGGTGCGCATCTCGCGCCTGATCGGCGTGTCGCGCATGATCGACATGATGCTCACCGGCCGGGTGTTCGATGCCGACGAAGGCCAGGCCTTCGCCATCTCCAACTACCGCGTGGCCGACGGCCAGGGTCTGGCCAAGGCGCTGCAACTGGCCCAGAAGATCGCCGGCAACGCCCCCTTGTCCAACTACGCCATCACCCAGGCCCTGCCACGCATTGCCGACCTGTCGGCCAGCGACGGCCTGTTCATGGAGTCCCTCATCTCCTCCATCGCCCAGGGCGATGAGGCCGCCAAGGAGCGCGTGCGGGCGTTCCTGGAGAAGCGGGCGGCCAAGGTCGCGAAGTCATGAGCCAGGGCGTGTTCCAGCGCTTCGAGGGCACCGCTACCGATGCGGCGCGCATCGACCCGGTGCAGCCGCGCTCGCGTGAGCACATCTACCGCGTCAACGTGCAGTTCGGTGACTGCGACCCCGCGGGCATCGTCTTCTTCCCGAACTTCAACCGTTGGATGGACGAGGCCTCGCTGGCTTTCTTCATGGCCTGTGGCATCCCGCCCTGGCGCGAGCTGGTCAAGACGCGCGGCATCATCGGCACGCCGATTCTGGAGCTCCACACGAAGTTCCTGCGGCCGGCCACCTATGGCGAGACCATCGAGATCCACACCACCGTGGAACACTGGGCCGCCAAGACCTTCCGCCACCGCCATGTGGTGATGCGTGGCGACACTCTGTTGTGCGAAGGCACCGAGGTGCGCGCCTTCTGCATCCGCGACCCGCAGAACCCCGACCGCATCAAGTCCATCCCTGTTCCCCTGGACCTCCAGGCAGCCTGCACGCTGCCTGGATGAGCCTCTGCACCCCGCCTGTTGTTCACCACCCCGAGAGGAGCCTCCCATGAACCTGAAGTTGAAGACCACCCTTGTCGCCGCCGCGGCGCTCCTGGCCAGCACCACCGCGCTGGCCCAGGTCAAGATCGGCGTGACCCTGTCGCTCACCGGCCCGGCCTCGGGTCTGGGCATTCCCGTGGGCAACCAGTTCAAGCTCTGGCCGCAGACCATCGCGGGCCAGAAGGTCGAGCTCATCGTCCTGGACGATGCCTCCGACCCGGGCAAGGGCGTGACCAACGCCCGCCGCTTCGTCACCGACGACAAGGTGGACATGGTGTTCGGCGGCTCCATCACCACCGTCTCCGCTGCGGTGGCGCCGGTGGCGGCCGAGGCCCGCACCACGCAGATCTCCATCGCGCCTGTGGGGGTGCCGCCCGATCAGGAGCGCTGGGTCTTCCGCCTGCCGCAGGGCTTTTCGGTCATGGCGCACCCCATCGTCGAGCACATGAAGAAGGCCGGTGTGAAGACGGTGGGCTTTCTTGGCTACACCGACGCCTATGGCGAGAGCTGGCTCAAGGAGTTCATCGCCCAGGGCGAGAAGGCCGGCATCAAGGTGGTGGCCACCGAGCGCTTTGCCCGCAGTGATACCAGCGTCACGCCTCAGGCCCTGAAGCTGGTGTCCGCCAATCCCGACGCCATGCTGGTGGTGGCTTCGGGCTCGGGCGCGGCCATGCCGCACAAGACGGTGATCGAGCGTGGCTACAAGGGCAAGGTCTACCAAACCCACGCCGCGGCCACGCCCGATCTGGTGCGCATCGGCGGCAAGGACGTGGAAGGCGGCTTCGTCGTCTCCGGCCCCGCCGTGGTGGCCGAGCAGCTGCCCGACAACCATCCCTCCAAGGCCGTGGCGGTTGATTTCGTCACCAAGTTCGAGGCGGCCTATGGCAAGGGTTCGCGCAACCAGTTTGCGGGCCATGCCTATGACGCCCGCATCATGCTGGAGAAGATCCTGCCCGTGGCGCTGCGCGCGGGCAAGCCCGGCACGCCCGAGTTCCGCGCCGCACTGCGCGACGCCGTGGAAGGCATGGGCCGCACCGTCTTCGCGCATGGCGTGATGAACTGGACCAAGGACGACCACTGGGGCTACACCAACGAGACGGGTGTGATGCTCAAGGTGGTGAACGGGCAATTCGTCGTTGAAAAGTGAATCGCAAAGCGATTCACTTTCGGCGAAGGGTCATGTGGCGCAGCCACGTGAGCCGAAGCCAAAGGTGACTCCGAGCCGTGCGACTCTTCCTCCGACCTGACGCTCTTAGCAAGGCGATCCCATGGACCTCACCATTGCCGGCATCCTGGCACTCGATGGCCTGACCAACGGCGCGATCTACGCGCTGCTGGCCCTGGCCACCGTGCTGGTGTTCGCCGTCACCCGCGTGATCTTCATCCCCCAGGGCGAGTTCGTCGCCTTCGGCGCGCTCACCTTGGCCCTGCTGCAGGCCGGCAAGGTGCCCGGCACGGTGTGGTTCCTGCTCGTGCTGGCGGCGGCCGTCACCCTGCAGGATCTGTTCAACGGACTGCGCCATCGGGCACCCGCGGCGAAGCTGGCACGCCAGGCCCTGCGTACCCTTGCCTGGCCGGTGGCGGTGTCGTTGTTCACCATCTGGTCGGTGCCCCAAGGCTTGCACATGCTTGCGCAGGCGGCCTTGTCGGTGGCCCTGGTCACGCCTTTCGGGCCTCTGATCTACCGTCTGGCCTATGAGTCGCTGGCTGACGCCAGCGTTCTTACCCTGCTGATCGTCTCGGTGGGCGTGCACTTCGCCCTCGTCGGCCTGGGCCTGTTCTTCTTCGGCGCGGAAGGCTTCCGCAACCCGAGCTTCTGGGACGCGCGCTTCAACGTGGCGGGGCTGACCCTGTCAGGGCAGGCCATCATCATCTTCCTGGCCTCGGTGGCCTTGATTGTCGGGTTGTGGCTGTTCTTCGAGCGCTCGCTTTCGGGCAAGGCCCTGCGTGCCACGGCCGTCAACCGGCTGGGTGCCCGGCTCATGGGCATCTCCAGCAGCAGCGCCGGCCGCCTGAGCTTCACCATGGCCGCCTTCATCGGCGCGCTGTCCGGCCTGCTCATCGGCCCCACCACGACGGTGTTCTACGACAGCGGCTTTCTCATCGGTCTCAAGGGCTTCGTGGCTGCCGTGTTCGCTGGCCTGGCCAGCTACCCGCTGGCACTGGTGGGTGCCCTGGGGGTCGGTCTGCTGGAGAGCTTCGGCTCCTTCTGGGCCAGCGCCTACAAGGAGGTGATCGTCTTCAGCACCATCCTGCCGGTGCTGCTGTGGCGGTCGCTGCGCGACCCGCACGGGGAGGAGCACTGAGCATGCGTTCGCGCTTTGCGTTCCCGGCCTTCGCGGGCTTCATGCTGCTGCTGCCCCTGCTGCCAGTACCGGACTTCTGGATCACGCAGAGCATCTACATCGGCCTTTACGCCATCGTGGCGCTGGGCCTGGTGTTGCTGACTGGCGTGGCCGGGCTCACGTCCTTCGGCCAGGCGGCCTTCGTCGGCGTCGGTGCCTACACAGCGGCGTTTCTTGCCGTCAAGCTCGGCGTGTCGCCCTGGTTGACCCTGCTGCTGGGGGTGGTGCTGGCCGTGGGCGCTGCCCTGGTGCTGGGGGCGCTCACGCTGCGCATGTCCGGCCACTACCTGCCGTTGGCCACCATCGCCTGGGGCCTGGCCCTGAACTACACCATGGCCAACATGGAGTGGCTGGGCAAGTACGACGGCATCCTGGGCATCCCGCCGCTGTCCATCGGCGGCTTCAGCCTGGGCAGCGGCCGGTTGCTGCACCCCCTGGTCTGGGTGATTGCGCTGCTGGCGGCGCTGGCCATCACCCGGCTGCTGGATTCACGCCCTGGCCGGGCCATCCGGGCGTTGAAGAACGGCTCCACCATGGCCGAATCCATGGGGATTTCCACCTTCCACTACAAGCTGACGGCCTTCGTCATCGCTGCCTTCCTGGCGGCCGTCTCCGGCTGGCTGTTTGCGCACTTCCAGCGCAGCGTCAGCCCGTCACCGTTCGGCATCAACAAGGGCATCGAATACCTGTTCATGGCCGTGCTGGGCGGTGTGGGTCATGTGTGGGGTGCCTTTCTCGGCTCCGCGGTGGTGCGGGTGGTGGAAGACGAGTTGCAGGTGCTGCTGCCCAAGCTCATCGGCACCAGCGGCAACTTCGAAGTCATCGTCTTCGGCATCGTGCTGGTGGTGGTGCTGAAGTACGCGCCCGATGGGCTGTGGTCCTTCGCCGGGCGCTGGTCGGTTCGCCGTGACCGCCCGCGCGATTGGGAGGGCGCCGCGCCCCTGCCCGCGCGCGACAAGCCGGCGCGCAGCGAACTGTTGCTGGACGTGCAGGCGGTGCGAAAGGAATTCGGCGGGCTGGTCGCTGTCAACGATGTCAGCTTCCAACTCCACGCTGGTGACATCTTCGGCCTGATCGGGCCCAACGGTGCGGGCAAGTCCACGACGTTCAACCTGGTCACGGGCGTCCTGCCGCTCACCCGCGGGGCGGTGCGTTTCCGAGGCGAGTCGATGGTCGGTCTGCCCTCGCGAGAGATCGCCCGGCGCGGTATGTCGCGCACTTTCCAGCACGTCAAGATGATCCCGGACATGACGGTGCTGGAAAACGTGGCACTGGGCGGCTACCTGCGCACCCGCAGCAACGCCGTGCAGGCCATGCTGGGATTGGACCGGGTGGAAGAGCGGCGCCTGTTCGCCGAGGCCGAGCGCCAGCTGGCGCGCATCGGCATGGCCGACAAGATGCACGAACTCGCCGGCAACCTGGCGCTGGGCCCCCAGCGCCTGCTGGAGATCGCCCGCGCACTGTGCACAGACCCTGCGCTGCTGCTGCTGGACGAGCCCGCTGCGGGCCTGCGTCACAAGGAAAAGCGTGCCCTGGGTGACGTGCTGCGCCAGTTGAAGGCCGAAGGTCTGAGCATCCTGCTGGTAGAGCACGACATGGAGTTCGTCATGGGCCTGACAGACCGCATCGTGGTGATGGAGTTCGGCACCAGGCTCATGGAGGGCACGCCTGCCGAGGTGCAGGCCAGTCCGGCGGTTCGTGCGGCATACCTCGGCACGGAACACTGATCATGTCTTCCCCTCTTCTTCAAGTGCGTAACCTTCACGCCGGCTACGGTCGTGCGGAAGTGCTGTCGGGCCTGAACCTGGACCTGGCCCGCGGACAGGTGGTGACGGTGATCGGCCCGAACGGCGCGGGCAAGTCCACCACGCTGAACGCACTGATGGGCGCGCTGGCCTCGCGCGGCCAGATCCTCTTTGATGGTCAGGATCTGGCCGACGCCAGCCTCGAAGAGCGCGTGATGATGGGCCTGGCCCTGGTGCCGGAGAAACGCGAGCTCTTCGGCTCCATGCCGGTAGAGGACAACCTCATTCTGGGCGGCTACCGTTCCATGAAACTGCGAGTACCGAACTGGCGTGGTGAGCTCGAGCGGGTGTACGAACTGTTCCCACGCCTGAAGGAGCGCCGCGCACAACTGGCGGGCACACTGTCGGGCGGCGAGCGGCAGATGCTGGCCGTGGGCCGTGCCCTCATGTCGCGCCCCAAGCTGTTGATGTTGGATGAACCCAGCCTGGGCCTGGCCCCGCTGATCGTGCGCGAGATATTCCGCATCATCGAGCGTCTGCGCGTGCAGGGCACCTCCATCCTGCTCATCGAGCAGAACGCCCGCGCGGCACTGGAGGTGGCCGACCACGGCTACGTGCTGGAGACGGGCAGCATCGTGCTTGACGGCCCGGCCCGCGCGCTGGCCACCGACGCCCGCGTGATCGACACCTACCTCGGGCGCCATGTGAACAAGGAGGACGAAGCATGAAGATCGATCAACAGACCGCCCTCGTGACGGGCGGGGGCTCGGGCCTGGGCGAGGCCGTGGCGCGAGAGCTCGCTCGACAGGGCGCGAAGGTGGCTGTGCTGGATGTCAATGCGGCCAATGCACAGCGCGTGGCCGGTGACATCGCTGGCATCGGCCTCGGGGCCGACATCACCGACACCGCGAGCCTGACCGCCGCGCTGGACGCCGCCGAGGCCGCCCTGGGGCCTGCGCGCATCGTCATGAACATCGCCGGCATTGGCACCGCCAAGCGCGTGGTGGGCAAGGACGGCACGCCGGCGCCGCTGGAAGACTTCGAGCGCGTGATCCGCGTCAACCTCATCGGTACCTACAACGTGGTCCGCCTGACCGCCGCGCGCATCGCCAAGCTGCCGCCCCTGGACGACGGTGAGCGCGGCGTGATGCTCATGACCGCCTCGGTGGCCGCCTATGACGGCCAGGTGGGTCAGGAGGCCTATGCGGCCAGCAAGGGCGGCCTGGTGTCCATGACCCTGCCCCTGGCGCGGGACCTGGCGCAGCACGGCATCCGCGTGTGCACGGTGGCGCCGGGCCTGTTCGAGACGCCGCTGATGAAGCAGCTGCCCGAGGCGGTGCAGCAGTCGCTGGCCGCGTCCATTCCCTTCCCGCCGCGCCTGGGTCGGCCCGATGAGTTTGCGGCGCTGGCCGCTCACATCGTCACCAACGTGCACCTCAACGGCGAGTGCATCCGGCTGGATGGGGCACTGCGCATGGCGCCCCGATGAGCTGGGACTATCGCGCGCCCCTGAAGGACATGCGCTTCGTGATGGAGCGCGTGCTGCAGGCACCCGCGTCCTGGGCCGGCTGCGCGCCATTCGCGGAACTGGACCTGGACACCGTGGACGCCGTGCTCCAGGAGGCCGCGCGCTTTGCCGCCGGGGTGCTGCTGCCCGTGAACGCCACGGGCGACGCCGCGGGCTGCGTGCGCGATGAGGCCGGCCGTGTCCGCACGCCCCCGGGCTACCGCGAGGCCTACCAGGCCTACGTGGACGGTGGCTGGCCTGCGCTGCCCTGCGACCCCGCCTGGGGCGGCCAGGGCTTGCCCCTGCTGGTGGACGCTGCCGCGCGCGAGATGCTGGTGGCCTGCAACCACGGCTGGGTGATGTACCCCGACCTGCTGCACGGCGCCTACGAAACGATCAAGGCCCACGCCAGTGACGAGCTCAAGGCCCGCTACCTGGAGGACGTGGCCACCGGGCGCGCGCTGGCCGCCATGGCACTGACCGAGCCGCAGGCCGGCAGCGACCTCGGCCTGCTGCGCACCCGCGCCGAGCCTGCCGGCGACGGCAGCTTGCGGGTATCCGGCCAGAAGATCTTCATCTCCGGTGGGGAGCACGACCTCACCGACAACATCGTCCACCTGGTGCTGTGCCGCCTGCCCGACGCACCGCCGGGCACCAAGGGCATCTCGCTGGCGCTGGTGCCCAGGCTGCTGCCTGACGGCACGCGCAACGCCATGCATTGCGACGGCATCGAGCACAAGATGGGCATCCACGGCAGTGCCACCTGCGCCATGCGCTACGAGGGGGCCACAGGCTGGCTCATCGGCCAGCCGAACCGGGGTCTGGCCGCCATGTTCCTGATGATGAACTCGGCCCGGCTGCACGTGGGTTTGCAAGGCCTGGGCCATCAGGAGATGGCCACGCAGAACGCGCTGCGCTACGCCCTGGAGCGGCTGCAGGGCCGGGCGGCCGTGGCCGGTACCGCAGCCGACCCCATTGCTGTGCATCCGGCCATGCGCCACACCTTGCTGCGCCTGCAAGCGCTGACCGAGGGGCAGCGCGTCATCGCCTACCGCGCCGCGCTGGCGCTGGACGAGACGGCCCATCATCCGCAGGCCGAGCGCCGGCAGGCGGCCTCGGCCCTGGCCGCGCTGATGACGCCGGTGATCAAGGCCTTCTGCACCCACCACGGTTTCCAGGCCGCGAGTGCGGCGCTGCAGGTCTTTGGGGGCTACGGCTACGTGCGCGAGTACGGCATCGAGCAGACGCTGCGCGACGCCCGCATCGCCATGATCTACGAGGGCACCAACGAGATCCAGGCCATCGACCTGCTGCAACGCAAGGTGCTGGCCGATGGCGGCGCGGCGCTGCAGGCCTGGCTGGCCGAGGCCTGTGCCGAGGCCCAGGCCTGCGAGACCGCCGGACTGCCCGACATCGCTGCCGCCTTGCGCAGCGAGTGCGATGCCGCGCAGGCTGCCGTGGCGTCCGTGCAGGCAGCTGTGGCCGCATCACCCGGCGACCGTGAAGGGCCTCTGCGCGCCGCCGACGATTTCCTCATGGGCCTGTCCCACACCCTGCTGGCCTGGGCCTTCGCGGCCAGTGCCCGCGCGGCGGTGGACCACCCGGACAGCGGCTGGGCCCACGCGAAACTCCAGCGCATGCGCTACGGCGTCCAGTGGGTGCTGCCGCAGGCGGCGGTGCACTGGGCGCGGGTGCAAGCCGTGGGCAGCTTGATCCTGCCTTCGATCAGCGACTGACTCAGCCCACCCGGCCGAGCAAGAGGTACTCCATGAGCACCTTCTGCACGTGCAGCCTGTTCTGGTTTCGGCCGGCGCTGCGCGCCTTCACATCGCTGGCGCGATGTGAGCCTGCACCGGGATCGATTGCCGGGCCGTTGGCCCGCCGAGTGGGCCGTTCAGCCCACCCGGCCGAGCAAAAGGTACTCCATGAGTACCTTCTGCACGTGCAATCGATTCTCAGCTTCATCCCAGACGACGGATTGGGGCCCGTCGATGACGTCGGCGGCGACTTCCTCACCACGGTGGGCGGGCAGGCAGTGCATGAACAGGGCGTCCGGCTGGGCCAGTTGCATCATCTGCGTGTCCACGCACCAGTCGGCGAAGGCGGCGCGACGCTGCGCGTTCTCGGCCTCGAAGCCCATGCTGGTCCAGACGTCGGTGGTCACCAGGTGGGCCCCTTCGCAGGCGGCCGCAGGGCTCTTGAAGACCTTCAGGCAGTCGGGGTTGGCAACGCCCGCCAGTGCGGGGTCGATCTCGTAGCCACTGGGCGTGCTGACATGCAGGGTGAAGCCCAGGATGTCGGCGGCCTGCAGCCAGGTGTTGGCCATGTTGTTGCCGTCGCCCACCCAGGCCACGGTCTTGCCCTGGATGGAGCCGCGGTGCTCGATGAAGGTGAAGATGTCGGCCAGGATCTGGCACGGGTGGTACTCGTTGGTCAGACCGTTGATCACCGGCACGCGCGAGTGCGCCGCGAAGCGTTCGATCTTGCTCTGCTCGTAGGTGCGGATCATCACCAGATCCACCATGCGGCTGATGACACGCGCGCTGTCCTCGACGGGCTCGGCCCGGCCCAACTGGCTGTCGCCCGTGGTCAGGTGCACCACCGAGCCGCCCATCTGGTACATGCCCGCTTCGAAGCTCACGCGCGTGCGCGTGCTGGCCTTCTCGAAGATCATGGCCAGCGTGCGGTCGGTCAGGGGCTGGTAGCGCTCGTAGTTCTTGAAGCGGGTCTTGATGATGCTGGCCCGCTCGAACAGGTAGGCGTACTCATCCGCCCGCAGGTCCTTGAACTGCAGGTAGTGCTTCATGAGGGAGTGTCCCGGCTTCATGCCGCGGGCTCGGCCAGGAACGCCTTCACGAGCGGGCTGAGGAGGGCCACGATCTGGTCCGCCTCGTCAGTCGACAGAATCAGCGGCGGCACCAGTCGGATCACGCTGTCGGCGGTGACGCTGATCATGAGGCCGGCCTCGGCTGCACGGCCCAGCAGCACGCCGCAGGGGCGGTCGAGCTCAATGCCGAGCATGAGCCCTGCGCCACGGATCTCCTTCACACCGGGCAGCGCACCCAGTTCCCGCTCCAGGCCGGCCTTCAGGCGCGCACCCACGGCGGCCGCGTTTTCCATCACGCCGTCCTCGCGCATGATGCGCAGCGTCTCCACGCCCGCCCGCATGGACAGCGGGTTGCCGCCGAAAGTGGTGCCGTGGTTGCCCGGGCCCAGCACGCCCGAGGCCTTGGGGCCCGTGACCACCGCGCCGATGGGCACACCGGAGCCCAGGCCCTTGGCCAGCGGCATCACGTCGGGCACGATGCCGGCCCATTGATGGGCGAACCACTTGCCCGTGCGGCCGATGCCGCACTGCACCTCGTCCAGCATCAGCAGCCAGTTGCGCTCGTCGCATAGCTTGCGCAAACCTTGGAGGTACTCCCAGCGCGAGGGGTTGATGCCGCCCTCGCCCTGGATGGTTTCCAGAAACACGGCCACCACGTTGGGGTTGGTGCGGGCCACCTGCTCGATGGCGTCCAGGTCGTTCAGTGGTACGCGCACGAAGCCCTCCACCAGGGGCTCGAAGCCTTTCTGCACCTTGGGGTTGCCCGTGGCCGACAGCGTGGCGATGGAGCGCCCGTGGAAGGCTTTCTCGTAGACGATGATCTCGGGGCGCGTGATGCCGCGGTCGTGCCCGTACTTGCGCGCGATCTTCAGCGCGCCCTCGTTGGCCTCCAGCCCGGTGGAGCAGAAGAACACGCTGTCCAGACCGGAAAGCTCGCACAACACGGCCGCCAGCTGTTCCTGCAGCGGCACCTCGTAGTAATTGCTGCTGTGGATGAGCCTGGCCACCTGGTCTTGCAGCGCCGGCACCAGCTTGGGGTGGCCGTGGCCCAGCGTGTTGACGGCGATGCCGCCCAGCGCGTCGAGATAGCGTCGGCCCTCGGTATCCCAGACCCAGCAGCCTTTGCCGTGTGACAACGCGATCGGCAGGCGGCCATAGGTGTTCATCACGTGCGGCATGGGCCGGGTGACGGCGGGATCGGCGACGGCGTTCATGGTCTCAGGTCCTCATGTCAGACAGTGGCGCGAGCAAAGAAAAAGGGCCGGAGGCAGCTTTCGGCGCTGATCCGACCGAGTTTGATTCTAGGTTCGTGTGGCGGCGTCAGCACCCGGCCAGCCGGTAGTGGGAAGCATCGGACGATGCTGCAATGCAACACGCCGAAGGCACAATGTCGTCGTCGTCCGGTGCGGGCGGCTTTCCTGGCGTGGGAGGGGTAGAGGAATCTGGCGGGTCTGACCACAGGAGCCTTCGTCCTTCGTCCTTCGTCCTCCAGATCTTGCGACCTCATGGCATGAGTTCCCAACGTCAAGTCTTCATCCAGGGCATCACTCGCCAAGGCAGGGCCTTCCGACCCAGTGACTGGGCCGAGCGCCTGGCCGGCGCCATGTCGTCCTTCAGGCCCGGGGGTGGCGTGGGGGGTATTGGCGCCTTCATCGGGTACTCGCCGTATTGTTTCCCCAAGGTGATTGACGGTGTGAAATGCGTGATCGTCAGCCAGGAACTTCGCGCTGCCGAGCCCATGGCCTGGGACTTCGTCATGAACTTCGCGCGCGACAACGAATTGCAGGTGTTCGAGGCCTGCCTGTTGCCGCAGGGGCCTGAAGACTCCGAGGTCCTGCGGTGACGGGGTGGCCTGCGGCGTCCAGTGAACCGCCCGCGGCGGCGGCATCTTCTGACAACCGCCCTCAGCGGCGGCATCTTCTGACTGAAACCGGCGGCGCTGAGCCGGCCCGCCAA
>JBAXYD010000091.1:0-11929 GCA_037127635.1 Betaproteobacteria bacterium
TCCTCGCATAGCGAGGGCGAGATTGCGGCGCAGGCTCATGTGCGCGCAGCGCACGTGAAGCCGAGACGGTTCATTTGATGTCCGGTATTGACGATTCATCCGGGCTTGCTTCGCCCTCTTCGCCTTCGCGCAGTGCCGGCGGTCTGGCGCCACTGCGAAGGAACCGGGTTTGCGCATGCACGCGTGGCAGGTAGCGCGACAACTCGGTCAGTGCCATCTGGTAGACGCCGCGCTTGAACTCGATGACCATGTCCAGCGGCACCCAGTAGTCGTTCCAGCGCCAAGCGTCGAATTCGGGATGGTCGGTGGCGCGCAGGTTCATGTCGCTGTCGCGCCCTACCAGACGCAGCAGGAACCAGATCTGCTTTTGCCCACGGTAGTGCCCGCGCGCATCCTTGCGGATGAAGTGGTCTGGCACCTCGTAACGCAGCCAGTCGCGGGTACGCGCCACGATCTGCACGTGTTCGTGCACCAACCCCACCTCTTCGTGGAGCTCTCGGAACATCGCCTGCTCAGGCGTCTCGCCGTATTTGATGCCGCCCTGCGGAAACTGCCACGAGTGCGTCTTCAACCGCTTGCCCCAGAACACCTGGTTGCGAGCGTTGAGCAGGATGATGCCGACGTTGGGCCTGAAGCCCTCCCGGTCGAGCATAATCGGACCCCAATTTCTTGACTGAAATCATTATTGCATCTGCCCCCTGCGGAACGCGAACCCTCGCTTTCCCGCATGTGCTGTGGTGGTGTGATCAATACCCCTTTCTGCCTCCCCGCCCCTGCCTGGGCGGCCCCGACAGTCGATTTGTCGACGCTACGGACATGTTCTGCCCATGAAAGCCAGCACCTTCTTCATCGCTACCCTCAAGGAGGCCCCTGCTGACGCGGAGGTGGTCAGCCACAAGCTGATGATGCGCGCCGGCATGATCAAGCGACTTTCAGCCGGCATCTACAACTACATGCCCATGGGGCTGCGCGTCATCCGCAAGGTGGAGGCCATCATCCGTGAGGAGATGGAACGTGCCGGCGCGGTGGAGTTGCTGATGCCGGTAGTGCAACCGGCTGAGCTCTGGCAGGAGACGGGCCGCTTTGCCAAGATGGGGCCAGAGCTGATGCGGGTGAAGGACCGGCACGACCGCGACTACATCATCCAGCCCACCAGTGAAGAAGTGGTCACTGACATCGCCCGTCAAGAGCTGCGCAGCTACAAGCAGCTGCCGAAGAATTTCTATCACATCCAGACCAAGTTCCGCGACGAGCGTCGGCCGCGCTTTGGCGTGATGCGGGGGCGTGAGTTCACGATGAAGGACGCGTACTCCTTCGACCGTGACAAGGAAGGCGCGGCCCGCAGCTACGAGGCCATGTTCGCAGCCTACAAGCGTATCTTCGACCGTTTCGGCCTGCAGTACCGTGCCGTGGCGGCGGACACAGGCGCCATCGGCGGTGACCTGTCGCACGAGTTCCAGGTGATTGCCGACACGGGCGAGGACGCCATCGTCTACTGCCCCGCCAGCGACTACGCCGCCAACATCGAGCTGGCCGAGGCACTGCCCCTGGCGCAGAGTCGGCCCGCACCGGTGGCAAGCCTGGCCAAGACGCCCACGCCCGGCAAGAGCACCTGTGCGGACGTGGCGGCGTACCTGCAACTGCCGCTGACATCGACCGTGAAGTCCCTGGTGCTGGCGACTGATGAACTGGACCCGGACGGACACCGCCTCGGCTCCACGGTCTGGCTGCTGCTGGTGCGCGGCGATCACGGCCTGAACGAGATCAAGGCGGGCAAGCTGGAGGGCCTCAAGGGAGGCTTCCGCTTTGCTACCTTGGTGGAGATCGAGGAGCACTTCGGCTGCAAGCCCGGCTACCTCGGTCCGGTCCACATGCTCAAGCCCGTCAAGGTGGTGGCCGACCGGACGGTGGCCGCGATGAGCGACTTTGTCTGCGGTGCCAATATCGCCGACTTCCATTTCACAGGGGTGAACTGGGGGCGCGATCTGCCCGAGCCCGACTTGGTGGCCGACATCCGCAACGTGGTGGAGGGCGACCCGTCGCCCGACGGCCAGGGCGTGCTGGCCATACAGCGCGGTATCGAGGTGGGCCATGTCTTCTACCTGGGCACCAAGTACAGCCACGCCATGAACGCGACCTTCCTGGATGAGACGGGCAAGCCCAGGCTGATGGAGATGGGCTGCTACGGCATCGGCGTCACCCGCATCCTGGGCGCGGCCATCGAGCAGAACCACGACGAGCGCGGGATCATCTGGCCCGCCACCATCGCGCCGTTCCAGGCCGTCGTCTGTCCCATTGGATACGACCGCAACGACGACGTCCGCTCGGCTGCCGAGCGGGTGTACGCCGAGCTCAAGGGGCTGGGCGTGGACGTGTTGCTGGATGACCGCGGCGAGCGCCCTGGCGCCATGTTCGCCGACTGGGAGTTGATTGGCGTGCCGCAGCGGGTGGTCATCTCCGAGCGTGGCCTGAAAGAGGGTGTGGTCGAACTCCAGGGCCGGCGTGACTCCCAGGCCGACCGGGTGCCGGTGACCGAGGTCGCGCGCCGTCTCCACGACCGGCTTTTGCCCTTGCCGTGACCCGTCCGCTGCGGCGTCGCGCCTTATTGCGGGCGGGCGTGGGCATGGGGTCGGCAGCGCGCTTGGGCGGGGCCGGGGCTTCTCATGCGTCTGGACTTTGGGCCGCCTCGGCACTCTTGCTGGGCCTGGCGACGGTGCGCAAAGCGTATGCGGGTGCCCAGCTGGAGGAGCCGCTGGCCCAGTCGGTGCGCTCGGCCCTGTCAGCGGCGGTGGCGGATGCCGCGCCGCCGCGGCCGGTCTTTGAGCGGGCGGAAGACCGGTCGGCCTTTTCCCTATGGCTGGCGCGCGCGAGTCAGAAACTGCAGCGCTACAAGTCCGAAGGCCATGTGCGCGCCGAGTTCCTGGAGGCAGCGTGGTACGAAAGCCGGCGCGCTGGGCTGGAGACGGAACTCGTGCTGGGCCTGATCCAGGTGGAGAGCGGATTTCGCAAGTACGCCATCAGTTCGGCCGGGGCGCGCGGCTACATGCAGGTGATGCCGTTCTGGTCACGTCTGATCGGTGACGGTGAAGTGAGTCGGCTGTTCCACCTGCAGACCAACCTGCGCTTTGGCTGCACCATCCTGCGCCACTACCTGGACATCGAGCAAGGTGACCTCTTCCTGGCACTGGGCCGCTACAACGGCAGCCGGGGGAAGGCGCCTTATCCCGACGCTGTGTTGGCGGCCCGGCGGGGCTGGACTTTGGGCGGGCCCCCTTGACCGGCTGGGCCGACTTCACCGGCTTGACCGTCACCGGCCGAAGGGCAGTAGAACCTACAGACCTTGCCACTCCTTGGCAGAGGCCCCCGAGAAACCAAGCAGCGCGAGGATGCGCTCCACGCTCTCGATGACCATCTCGTCGATGCTGGCCGGCCGGTGGTAGAAGGCCGGCAGGGGCGGGAAGATGATGGCGCCCATCTCAGTGGCGGCGGTCATGTTGCGCAGGTGTGCGAGGTTGAACGGCGTCTCGCGCACCATCAGCAGCAGCTTGCGGCGTTCCTTGAGCGTGACGTCCGCCGCCCGCGTGAGCAGGTTGTCTGAAAAGCCGTGGGCCACCGAGGCCAGCGTCTTCATCGAGCAAGGCGCCACCACCATGGCGGAGGTGCCAAAACTCCCGCTGGCCAGACAGGCGCCCACGTCGCCTGGGGCGTAGGCAAAGTCGGCCTTGGCCTCCAGCGCCTTGCGGTCCAGCCCCAGTTCGTGGTGCGCATTCAGCACCCCCGAAGGCGTGGCCACTACATGGGTTTCCACCCCCAGGGCGCGCGCGCGTTCCAGCAGGCGCAGACCATAGACCGCGCCCGTGGCTCCGGTGATGCCGACGACCAGGCGAGGGCTCATCGGCTGGCGTGCCTCAGGCCGCCGGCGTCAGCAACTGCTGCAACTCGCCGCTCTGGTACATCTCCATCATGATGTCCGAGCCGCCGACGAACTCGCCACCGATGTACAGCTGCGGGATGGTGGGCCAGTCGGCGTATTCCTTGATGCCTTGGCGGATGCCTTCGTCTTCCAGCACGTTGACGGTCTTCAGGTCGGAAGCGCCGCAGGCCTTGAGCACCTGGATGGCGCGCCCGGAAAAGCCGCACATCGGAAACTGGGCCGTGCCCTTCATGAACAGCACGACGCGATGGCCCTTCACCAGGTTGTCGATCTGTTGGTGGACGTCACTCATGGGTTCCTCGCTCCTGTGATTCGGTTTGCAGATTCAAGGATAAGCCAAAGCCTGGATCCGCGCCGGCGTCGGGCTGTACGGCCCTGAGGTGGCGGGGTCAGGGCTGCGCCCAGCGCCCGGCAGTGCAGCGCTCGTGGCCAGCGAGGTCCCGGCGCGTGGTCAGCTGGCCAAAACCCGCGGCCTGGAGCAGCACCCGCACCGCAGCCCCTTGCCCGAAGCCGTGCTCCAGCACCAGCCAGCCTCGTGGATGGAGGTGTGCCGGCGCGCCGGCGCACAGCAGGCGCAGCGCTGCCAGGCCGTCCGCACCCGGAGTCAGCGCCGCTTGGGGCTCGGCATGCAAGGCGCCCAGGTGCGGGTCGTCGGCATCGATATAGGGCGGGTTGGAGACGATGAGGTCAAAGCGTCGGCCGGCCAGCGGGGCCCACCAATCACCCTGCAGCCACTCCACCGCCAGCCCCAGGCGCTGGCCGTTGCCCCGTGCCACCGCCAGCGCAGCCGGGCTCAAGTCCACGGCCGTTACCCGGGCTTGGGGGCTGCTGTGCTTCAGGGCCAGGGCGATCGCACCACTGCCCGTGCCCAGGTCGGCCACGGCAGGCGGGCCGGGGGGGGCGTCAGGCACGCGCTGCTGCTCGGCCTCGGCCAGCAGCTCCAGCGCCCAGTCCACCAGCACCTCGGTGTCCGGCCGCGGCACCAGCACGTCTGGCGTCACCCCCAGCCGCAGCCCGTGGAACTCGCGTTCACCCAGCAAGTAGGCCAGAGGCACTCCCTGGGCGCGCGCGGCCACTTGCTGTGCGAAGGCCTGGGCCTGGGCGGCCTCCAGGCAGTGGTCGTCGTGGGCGATCAGCCAGGCTCGCGGCTGCTGCAGCGCGCGGCCCAGCATGAGCTGGGCATCCAGCCGGTCCACGCCGGCCTGCCGTGCTTGGGCCAGCAGTTCGGCCACGGTGGCTGGGGGCGTCTGTGCGGGTTGCACGGCGGCACTGGCGGCGGGCGCAGGGCAGGGCGCCGGGGCGGGCGCGGGGATCGGCACCGGCCTGGTCGCGCTGGCGGGGCCCGGTGTGCAACCGCAGGCCTGTTCTGCGCTCACGCCCCGCCCTCCAGCGCCGCCAGTTGTTCGGCGGCCCGCGCCATTTGCAGCGCGGCCACCACGTCGTCCAGATCGCCTTCCATGACCTGGCCCAGCTTGTACAGGGTCAGGTTGATGCGGTGGTCGGTGATGCGGCCTTGCGGAAAGTTGTAGGTGCGGATGCGGTCGCTGCGGTCGCCGCTGCCGATCAGGCCCTTGCGCGTGGCGGCTTCCTTGGCGGCGCGTTCGCTGCGCTCCTTCTCGCGCAGGCGGGCGGCCAGCACCGCCATGGCCTTGGCCTTGTTGCGGTGCTGGGAGCGGTCGTCCTGGCACTCGGCCACCAGACCCGTGGGCAGGTGGGTGATGCGGATGGCGCTGTCGGTCTTGTTGACGTGTTGGCCGCCGGCGCCGCTGGCGCGGAAGGTGTCGATGCGCAGCTCGGCCGGGTTGAGCGTGACCTCGGCCGCTTCGTCGGGCTCGGGCATCACCGCCACCGTGCAGGCGCTGGTGTGGATGCGACCCTGGCTCTCGGTGGCGGGCACGCGCTGCACGCGGTGGCCGCCGGACTCGAAGCGCAGCGTGCCGTAGGCCTGGGCGCCCTCGACGCGCAGCACCAGTTCTTTGTAGCCGCCCAGCTCCGCCGGGCTCTCGCTCATGATCTCGGTGCGCCAGCCCTGGCGTTCGCAAAAGCGCAGGTACATGCGCGCCAGATCGCCGGCGAACAGGGCCGATTCATCGCCGCCCGTGCCGGCGCGGATTTCCAGAAAGGCCGGACGCTCGTCGTCAGGGTCGCGCGGCAGCAGGGCGGCCTGCAGTTCGGCCTGCAGCTGTGCCATGTCGGCCTGGGCCTGGGTGATCTCCTCGCGCGCCATCTCCGCCATGTCAGGCTCCTCGAGCAGGCCCTGCGCCACGTCGAGGTCCTCCTCGCGCTGCAGGTAGCGCCGGTACAGCCCCACCACCTCGGCCACGTCGGCCTGCTCCTTGGACAGCGCCCGAAACCGCTTGATGTCGCTGACCACTGCACCGTCGGTCAGGCTGGCATCCAGCTCTGCCAGGCGCAGACCCAGGCGCTCGAGCTGCTGGCGCACGGTGTCTTTCATGGCAAGTGCAAGGCGGGATGAATCGGAAGCGGCCGACAAGGCTTTACAGACGGACCAGGCATCAAAAGAGGAGGAGGCAAAGGGGGGCAGCGCAGACGGTAGAGGGGAGAACCCCTGCAGTGGGGTTCTTCGCGGCGGCTCAGCGCCCGGCTACTGCTGGGCGCCGGGCGGACCCGGACGCTAATGCCCGTCGCCTGATGGATGCCGGCCGCTGCCGCGCAGGAACAGGCGCGACACTGTGACCGCCAGCTGCTCGCGCTGCGGCCCTTCGGCTGCATGCAGCTCGGCCATGGTCCCGTGCAGCATCTTCTGCGTCAGGCTGCGCGACAGCACTTCCAGCACCGCGTCCACGTCCTCGCCCTTGGCCAGCAGCTTGCGGGCGCGGGCCAGCTCCAGGTGGCGCCAGTCGTCGGTCTGGCGGTTCAGGGCCTGGATCAGGGGCACGGTGGTGCGCTGGTCCAGCCAATGGGCGAAGCTGCGCACACCGGCGTCGACGATCGCTTCGGCGCGCTCCACGGCCGCGTGGCGCTTCTCACCGGCGGTCTGCACCACGGCCGAAAGGTCGTCAACGGTGTAGAGGTAGACGTCCGACAGGCGCGCCACCTCGGGCTCGATGTCGCGCGGCACGGCCAGGTCCACCATGAACATGGGTCTGCGGCGGCGAGCTTTCAGGGCGCGTTCCACCGCGCCCAGGCCGATGATGGGCAGCGAACTGGCGGTGCAGGAGATGACGGCGTCGAAGTCCTGCAAGCGCTCGGGTAGGTCAGCCAGGCGCAGGGCCTGGGCGCCGTAGCGCGCGGCCAGCGCCTCACCCCGCTCCAGCGTGCGATTGGCCACCGCCATGGCTTGCGGCTCGCGGGCGGCGAAGTGCGTGGCCACGAGCTCGATCATCTCGCCCGCACCCACGAAGAGCACCTTGATCTTTCGCAGGTCCTCAAACAGCTGTGAGGCCAGGCGCACCGAGGCTGCAGCCATGCTCACGGAGTGAGCGCCGATCTCGGTCTCGGTGCGCACTTCCTTGGCCACGGAGAACGAGCGCTGGAACATCTGGTGCAGCGTGGTGCCCAGGGTGCCGGCGGCATCGGCCTCGCGCACGGCCTGTTTCATCTGGCCCAGGATCTGGGGCTCACCCAGCACCATGGAGTCCAGGCCGCTGGCCACGCGGAAGGCATGGCGGGCAGCCTCACGCCCTTCGCGCAGGTAGGTGTGGTGCTGCAGGTGCCCGGGCGCAACGCCGGCGTGCCCGGCCAGGAAGTCCATGGCCGGACGTGCCAACTCCTGCGCCGCGGCGGCGGCTTCGGCCGCCACATACAACTCGGTGCGGTTGCAGGTGGAGACCAGTGCGGCCTCGGGCGCGGTACCCTGGAGGCGCTCGCGCAGGGCCTTCAGCACGGGGCTCAGCTGATCGGGCGCGAACGCCAAGCGTCCCCGCAGGTCCAGCGGTGCTGTGGTGTGGTTGAGGCCTAGCGCGAACACGCCCATGTTGAAATTGTAGGAGCCGCGGGACGCGAAAGAGCGTCTACTAGGGTTGACACCTAGAAATGTCAATAACTTCACCGTTCGACTTCAACCCCCCAAGCCCCTCGCACACACCAACCGCTGATCACGATGGGACCGCTCGACGCCTTCTGGCATCTCCTGAACTTCTTCACGCCCGCCGTCGGCGTGGGATGCCTGGGCGCCGCTGCGATCAAGCTGCTTTGGCGGCGCGATTTGGCAGGCGTGGCTTGGCGCCGCCTGGCGGCCTGGGGCTCAGGTGCCGGGGCCATGGCCCTCCTGGCAGGCTTGCTGCTGTTTGGTCGTGATGGGCGAATGGCCAGCTATGCCTTGCTGGTGTTCAGCGCGGCCGCAGCCTTTTGGTGTGCGGGGTGCCGCCCCGGCACGCTGGGCACCACCAGCAAGGCGCCGCCCAGCCGCAGGAAGAAGTAGCACGGGGGCGGTGGCACAGCGCGGCCTGTGAGGGGCCGAGGCGGCCACGCAGCGCCTTGGCCCGCGGTCACGGTGTTCCTCAGGCGACGACAGTCTCGCCTACCACCACCTCGCCGCGCAGCGAATGCGGCAGCGCCTGTGTGATGCGCACATCGATCATCTGGCCCACTAGGCGAGCCGAAGCCGGGCCACCGTCGAAGTTGACGATACGGTTGCACTCGGTGCGGCCCATCAGTTCGGCCGCGCTCTTGCGGGACGGGCCCTCCACCAGGATGCGCTGTACCGTGCCTTCGCGGCTGGCGGAAATGCGGCGCACATTGGCCTCGATCGTGGCCTGCAGGTGCTGCAGGCGCTTCAACTTGACGGTCTGTGGTGTTTCGTCGGCCAGGTTGGCCGCCGGCGTGCCGGGGCGGGGGCTGAAGACGAAGCTGAAGCTCGAATCGAAGCCGATCTCCTCGATCAGCGCCATCATCTTGCCGAAGTCTTCCTCGGTCTCGCCCGGGAAGCCGACGATGAAGTCGCTGGACAGGCTGATGTCGGGCCGCACCTTGCGCAGGGCCCGGAGGGTGCTCTTGTACTGCAGCGCGGTGTAGCCCCGCTTCATGGCCATCAGGATGCGGTCGCTGCCGTGCTGCACCGGCAGGTGCAGGTGGTTCACCAGCTTGGGGATCTCGGCGTAGGCCTGCACCAGGCGCGGCGTGAACTCGTTGGGGTGGCTGGTGGTGTAGCGGATGCGCTCGATGCCCGGAATCTCGGCCACGTATTCCAGCAGCAGGGCGAAGTCGGCGATCTCCTCGGTCTCGCCCATCTTGCCGCGCCAGGCGTTCACGTTCTGGCCCAGCAGCGTGACCTCCTTGACGCCCTGGTCGGCCAGCCCCGCCACTTCCACCAGCACATCCTCGAAGGGGCGGCTCACCTCCTCGCCGCGCGTGTAGGGCACCACGCAGTAGCTGCAGTACTTGGAGCAGCCTTCCATGATGGAGACGAAGGCGCTGGCGCCTTCCACCTTGGCCGGGGGCAGGTGGTCGAACTTCTCGATCTCCGGGAAGCTGATGTCCACCTGCGCCTTGCTGGCGCGCTGGCGCTCCCGGATCATCTGCGGCAGGCGGTGCAGCGTCTGCGGGCCGAACACCAGGTCCACATAGGGTGCGCGCTCGACGATGGCCGCACCCTCCTGGCTCGCCACGCAGCCGCCCACGCCGATCAGCACGCCCTTCTTCTTCAGGTGCTTGACGCGTCCGAGGTCGCTGAAGACCTTCTCCTGCGCCTTCTCGCGCACCGAGCAGGTGTTGAAGAGGATGAGGTCGGCCTGCTCGGGGTCGGGCGTGGGCTCGTAGCCTTCGGCGGCGCGCAGCACGTCGGCCATCTTGTCCGAGTCGTACTCATTCATCTGGCAGCCGAAGGTGCGGATGTAGACCTTCTTGGCGGGGGCCTGGGCGTCCATGGGAATCCTCTTTGAATCGAAGTGCGGGGGTGACAATCACGGTGCAGGGGCGTGGCGGATCAGCGCGCTCAGCGCTGGCTGGACGGAGATGGGACGGTCCGGGCCAGAGCCAGAGCCGTCAGAGGCGGCAGGATCAGCGAGGCACCGAGGGCCCACTGCAAGGGGCCGCTCCCAATGCGCATGACCGCCCCAAGTCTTCTTGCGCCGCTGCGGGGGGCCGGGACGGGTGCCGCCCGGATCTTGGGGGCGCTCAGGGTTAGAGGTGCAAAGCCCGGGGGCCTCGCATGGTCACAGCGGTGCATGGTGTGGATCCAGGGGCTGTGGAAACGGGGCCGGATGGTAGCGCGGTTCCGGGGTGTGGCGGGGAGATGGCGGGGAGATGGCGCTGCCAGGGGAGGCTTCCCGCAGATCCGAAAGGCCGCACCGCGCAGGGCGCGACAGCGCCAAGCCCATCATGTGGACGAGGCGCTTCAAGGTCTGCTTCGTCATCCCACGATTGCTCGTGTCGTCCGCAGGATCTGCCAGAACCGACAACTTCTTGAGTCAGACGGGTGAACCTGGGTAAAGATTGCGTGCTCACTCCACCACGTCACCGCATCATGACCCCAAACCAAGCCTTGACAGGCGCTGCCCTCGCCCTGGTCCTGCTCACCTTCTGTGTGGGCTGTTTGCTGCTGTTCACGCGCGTCCGCGAAGCGCGGGCCAAGCGCATCCACCCCCAGGCGATGGCCACCTCGGCGCAGATGGCGCAACGCCTTGAGGATGTACGGGTGGCGGACAACTTCAGGAACCTGTTCGAGATTCCCGTGATGTTCTATGCCCTGCTGGCCATGGCGCTGGCCATCGGGCACACGCCCGTATGGCTGGTGGTCGGCGCCTGGGCTTTCGTGGCCCTGCGCGTCGTTCACAGCTTCATCCACTGCACCTACAACAAGGTCTATCACCGGCTTGCGGTCTTCATGGCCGGCTTCGGGTTGCTGACTGCGCTGTGGATTGGCTTCGTTGTATCGCTGCCCGGCCCGCTCGGCTGATCGGCGTGAGTGATTCGCCCCGGCTCGTCGTTCCGAAGCACGTCGCTCCGCTGCACGGGAGCCTCGCTATACTTGAAATGACACTTTGATACGTCAATTCGACGTGTCATGCCCTTGAGCTTCCAGGATGCCAACACCCTTCCCCTTCAGCGCCATCGTCGGTCAGGACGAGATGAAGCTGGCCGTCCTGATCGCAGCCGTGGATGCGAGCGTTGGGGGTGTGCTGATCTTCGGGGACCGGGGCACGGGCAAGTCCACGGCCGTGCGTGCGCTGGCGGCACTGCTGCCTCCCATGACGGTGGTGGCGGGCTGCCGCTACGGCTGCGACCCCAATGCAGCGCCCGCCTGCGGCAGTGCCGAAGTCTGCGAGGCGCGCGCCCGTGGCAAGACCGGCCGGGTGCCCGTTCCGGTGGTGGATCTGCCGCTCGGGGCCACCGAAGACCGCGTGGTGGGCGCGCTGGACATCGAGCGAGCGCTGAGCCAGGGAGTGAAGTCCTTCGAGCCAGGCCTGCTGGCGCGGGCGCACCGAGGGTTTCTGTACATCGACGAGGTCAACCTGCTGGAAGACCACCTGGTGGACCTGCTGATCGACGTGGCCGCTTCGGGCCAGAACGTCGTCGAGCGTGAGGGCCTGAGCGTGCGCCACCCTGCGCGCTTCGTGCTGGTGGGCAGCGGCAACCCCGAGGAGGGCGAGTTGCGCCCCCAACTGCAGGACCGCTTCGGCCTGGCCGTGGACGTGAAGACGCCCACCGACCTGACCACCCGGGTGGAGGTGGTCAAGCGCCGCGACGCCTACGAGCGTGACCCCGAAGCCTTCACGGCGAAGTGGAAGAAGGATGAGGACCGCACGCGCAAGCGCATCGTCGCCGCACGGCGACGACTGGCTGGAGTGCTGGTGCCGGATGCGGCCTTGGAGCGCGCAGCGCAGTTGTGCATGGCCCTGGGCACAGACGGTCTGCGCGGCGAGCTCACCCTGATGCGCGCGGCCCGCGCACTGGCAGCGCTGGACGGCGTGGCCGAGGTGGGTGACGCGCAGCTGCGGCAGGTGGCCCGCCCGGCCTTGCGCCACCGCCTGCGCCGGGACCCGCTGGACGAGTCCGACGCCACCGTGCGGGTGGACCGTGCCCTCGCCGAAC
>JBAXYD010000092.1:0-11353 GCA_037127635.1 Betaproteobacteria bacterium
CGCCCTGAGCCCGTCGAAGGGTCGCCCTGAGCCCGTCGAAGGGTCGCCCTGAGCCTGTCGAAGGGTCGCCCTGAGCCCGTCGAAGGGCTTCGACAAGCTCAGCCCGAACGGGGATGGGCTCAGAGCTTGTGAAGTATTCCGGCGCGCCCGAGCGGGCGTTCCAAAGGGTGCCGATCAAGGCGAAAAGCGCAGCCGTAGCTCGGGCTACGGCGAGCATTTGCAACGCTGAGCGGCGCCCTTTGGGGCGAACGAGCGGGTGTGCGGGGATATTTCACAAGCTCTCAGGCCGCCTGCAACCCCGTGAACAGCGGGTCGTGCCGGCCGCGCGGGCGGTAGGCTGACACGCGCCGCGCGATCTCGGCAATGTGCTCGGGCGTGGTGCCGCAGCAGCCCCCGGCGATGTTGAGGAAGCCGCTGCGGGCAAAGCCCTCCATCAGGCTGCCCGTCACCTCCGGCGTCTCGTCGAAGCCGGTCTCGCTCATCGGGTTGGGCAGGCCGGCGTTGGGGTAGCAGCTGATCCAGGTGTCGCCCGCCACCTTGGCCAGCTCCTCGATGTAAGGCCGCATGAGCGCCGCGCCCAGGGCGCAGTTCAGCCCCACGGCCAGCGGGCGGGCGTGGCGCACCGAATGCCAGAACGCCCCCACCGTCTGCCCGGACAGGATGCGCCCCGAGGCGTCGGTGACCGTGCCGCTGATGATCACGGGCAGGTGCTCGCCTGTCTCCTCCATCAACTCGTCCAGGGCGAACAGCGCCGCCTTGGCGTTGAGCGTGTCGAAGACGGTCTCCACCAGGAACAGGTCGCAGCCGCCTTCCAGCAGCCCCTGCGCCTGCTCGCGGTAGGCCGCGCGTAACTCGTCGAAGCTGACGTTGCGCGCGCCGGGGTCGTTGACATCCGGGCTGATGCTGGCCGTGCGCGGCGTGGGGCCCAGCGCGCCGGCCACGAAGCGCGGATGCTCGGGCGTGCTGAAACGGTCGCAGGCCTGGCGCGCCAGGCGCGCTGCGGCCACGTTCATCTCGTGGGCCAGAGGGGCCAGACCATAGTCTTCCTGCGCGATAGAGGTGGCGCCGAAGGTGTTGGTCTCCACGATGTCGGCGCCGGCAGCCAGGTACTGCTCGTGGATGCGCTCGATGATGTCGGGACGCGTGAGCACCAGCAGGTCGTTGTTGCCCTTCAGGTCCTTGGGGTGGTCGGCCAGGCGCGCGCTGCGGAAGTCGGCCTCGGTCAGCTTCTCCTGCTGGATCATGGTGCCCATCGCGCCGTCCAGGATGACGATGCGTTGTTGGAGAATGCCGGGCAGCGCGGCCGCGCGGGTGTAGGCAATCGTCGATACGTTCATGTCGGCGATTGTAGGAACCGAACCCGAAATTTGCGGCGCCACGCCCGGCGCCCTGCCCCAAGGCCCGGCCCATGGCGCGGCCCCCGGCCCCGCGACCCACCCTGCCCACGATGAAGCACCTGACCCCGACCGAGACCTGGGATTTCCTGCAGCGCACGCCCGAGGCCTTGTTCATCGACGTGCGCATGGAGATCGAGTACCTGTACGTGGGCCACCCGCCCGGCGTGGTGCACGTGGCCTGGTACGAGTACCCGGAGATGCAGGCCCACCCCGAGGCCTTTGCCCAGCAGGTGCAACGCGAGGCCGGTGGGCACACCGAGCGGCCGGTGGTGCTGATCTGCCGCTCCGGCAAGCGCACGGTGGAGGCCGGGCAGGCGCTGGAGGCCGCCGGCTTCACCGAGGTCATCAACGTGCTGCACGGCTTCGAGGGCGAGCTCGACGAGCACTTCCAGCGCGGCCGCCTGAACGGCTGGCGCAGCGACGGCCTGCCCTGGGAACAGCTGTAAGGCCCCGGACGATGTCCCCGCACACGCCTGCACTGCCGGACTTTCGCACCCGTGCTGCCATCGTGGCCCACGCGCGCAGCGTCCTGGACTTCTACGACCCCCGCGCGGTGGACCCCAGCGGGGGCTTCTTTCACTTCCTGAAGGACGACGGTACGGTTTACGACCGGCACACCCGTCACCTGGTCAGCAGCACCCGGTACGTGTTCCTGTGGTCCATGGCAGCCCGGCACCTGCCCGCACACACCGCCTACCTGGCGCACGCCCGCCGCGCCCTGGCCTTCCTGCGCGACGTGCACCGCCAGCCGCACAGCAGCGGCTACGCCTGGACGCTGGACTGGCGCGACGGCCGGGCCCGGGTCACCGACGCCACTCACCATGCCTACGGCTTGTCCTTCGTCATGCTGGCCTACGCCCACGCGCTGATGGCTGGGATGGAGGAGGCGCGCGCCTGGCTCGACGAGACCTTCGATCTCATGCAGCAGCGCTTCTGGGAGCCCGCGTTCGGCCTGTACGCCGACGAGGCCAGCGAGGATTGGGTGGTCAAGCCCTACCGCGGGCAGAACGCCAACATGCATGCGGTGGAGGCCTGCCTGGCGGCCTATGAAGCCACGGCCGATGCGCGTTACCTGGAGCGCGCCGCCACGGTGGCCGAGTCCCTGGTGCAGCGCCAGGCGCAGCTCAGCGAAGGGTTGATCTGGGAGCACTACCGCCAAGACTGGTCCATCGACTGGGACTACAACCGCGGCGACATGAGCAACATCTTCCGTCCCTGGGGCTACCAGCCGGGCCACTTCACCGAGTGGGCGCGGCTGCTGCTGAAGCTGGAGCAGGAGCTGACCACCCCGACGCCGCGTGCGCCCTGGCGGGAGCGCACCACGCTGGCCTCGCGTTCCTGGGACTGGCTGCTGCCGCGGGCCTGCGAGCTTTTCGACACGGCGCTGCGCCACGGCTGGGACGAAGTGCACCAGGGCATCGTGTACGGCTTCGGGCCGGACTTCACCGTGTGCGACGCCCGGAAGTACCACTGGGTGCAGTGCGAGACCCTGGCCACTGCGGCCGTGCTGGCCAGACGCACGGGGCAGGCGGTGTACTGGAGCTGGTACGACAGGCTGTGGGACTACTGCTGGCGCCACTGGGTGGACCACCGTCATGGCGCGTGGTTCCGCATCCTGGAGCCGGACAACGTCAAGACCACCGACGAGAAGAGCCCGGCCGGCAAGGTGGATTACCACACCACCGGCGCCTGCTGGGCCATCCTGCCGGCGCTGCAGGGCTGAGGCCGCTGGGCCAGCCGCTGGGCCGGCCGCAGGGCCCGCTCACAGCGCGGCCAGCGAAAGCTCCAGCGTCTCCCCCCCCGGCAGCACCGTCAGCCGCGCACGCACGGGCAGGTGGTGCTGCGCTGGGTCCAGCCAGACTTCCACCTGGGTGTCGTAGGGCCGGCGCGGTTCGCGCGTCAGGCGCAGCGCCGAGGCCACGGCACCGGCGGGCAGGTCCACGCGCTGGCGGCCTTGCACGATGAAGGTCCAGATGTCGACGTCACCCCGGGCGCCGGACACCGACAGGGCGATGCGGCTGCCGGCGGGGTAGCGCGCCGGCGCGGCCTCGAGGATGGCGGCCAGTTGCACCATCCAGCTCAGCCGGTCCTGCGCGCCGGGCAGCAAAGGCTGCGCCGCGGCCGAGCCCGAGTAGGTGATGCGGCCCGCGCCATGGTCGAAATTGGCCGCCAGGCGGTCCTTGCCGCGGCGCCGGTCGACGAAGCGCTCCGGCATGAAGCCCTGCGGCCCGACGCCGCCGCGGCTGCTCAGGCCCAGCACCTCCAGCCCCAGCACCGTGCCCTTGAGGTCGAGCTCGTAACCGCTGGCCAGGCGCTGCAGGGTGAGTTCCGCCTGCCCGGACAGCGCGCCACGGCGCAGGGCGTAGGCCAGGCGGAAGGGCGGTGGCAGGCGGGTGGCGTACACCGGCGGCGGTTGGTGATCGTCGTCCGCCGCTGGGGCGGGCGGGGCGGTGGCGGCAGAGGAGGAGGACGCAATCCCCTTGGCCAGCCCCATCGTGCTCGCCGCGGCCGCGGGGCTGGCAGCGCCTGGGCTGGCGAGCGCCGCCGCGGCCAGCGCAGTGGGGGGCTGCAGGGCCGCAGGCATGGCAAGCGCGGCAAGTTCCACTGGAGGCGCGGGTGCCGCAGGTGCTGGGGCCGCTGAGGCCACCGAAGATGACCTCGGCACAAGGCCTGGAAGGACCCGTGTTGCCGGGGTCTGCACCATGGCGGCGGCCGGCCCGGCCTCATCCGCGTTTGGGTTCGCGCTCGCGCTCGCGCTCGTCATCGCCTGAGGCCCGGCAGGCCAGGCGCGCACCTCCAAGGGGCGCGGGCCCGCCGCAGCCCCAGTTGTGGCCCCAGTTGTGGCCCTGGTTGGGACCCCCGCCGAAGACCCGCGGGGGACACTGGCCGCGGCCGGTGCGGCGTCGCCAGCCGCTTTCGGCGCCCCGGGCAGCGCAGCCGGGCGGCCGGAGTCCCCCCCGGCCGGCGCCGCCTGGGGCGCGCGTCCGTGCTCGGGCAGCGTGACCAGCGCCCCCAGCACCAGCACATGGGCCAACACCGCAGCCGCGGCCGCCCAGGCACCGTCCACCAACCGCGGCCCTGGAGGGCAGGCAAGGTCGGGCGGAGTCCCCGGCGGCAGATGGTGGCGCATGCCGCGATGGTGCCACCCTCCTGCGCGCCCTGGGACGGAATCGCGCACTCTCAACTCTGACGGCGGCCCCGTGAAGAACAGGGGTTGCCAGCCGGCTGCGTTTGAGCAACGATGCGCGCATTACAAAATCATTCAGGGTTGTAGATGACAGAAGCAGACGCAGCCAGCGAAACGGCTGGCGGAGGTACGCGCTCAGAAAGGCACTCCGACAGACGCTCAGCCACCGGGCAAGACAGCAGCCCAGGCACCCCGCGAGACACCCACCAGATCCGCCAGGAGGATTCTCAGGAAGACAGCTCAAAGGCGCAGGCGCTGCAGCTGGCCCTGAAGTCCTCTCGCATTGGCGTTTTCGACTTGCGGCTGCCCGAAGGGCAGGGCCACTTCTCTGACGAATGCCTGCACGTGCTGGGTTATGGGCCCGAGCAGCGGGAGGCCTTCCTGTGCGGGTTCACGCCCCTGGTCCACCCGCAGGACCGCCCCGGGCTGATGCGCCAGCAGCAGGGCACCCCGGCCTTCACATGTGGCCGGTTCGAAGAGGAGGTCCGCCGCATGCGGGCCGATGGCAGCTACGCCTGGGTGCGCCGTGTGGGCGAGGCCATGCAGCAGAACGCCGACGGTACGGCCTTTCGCCTGGTGGGCACCATGGAGGACGTGAATGCCCGGCACCTCGCTGAGCTGGCGTTGGCGCAGGCCCGCCAGGAGATTCGGGACTTGTCGGCCCATGTCGAGGCGCATGTGGAAGCCGAGCGCAAATTGATCGCTGCGGAAGTGCATGACCAGTGCGGTCAAGTGCTGACGCTGGTAAAAATGGAGACCGCGGCCCTGCTCAGCACCGCCCTGCAAGGGATGCCCGTGCTGAAGAACGTGCAGCGCCTGGACGAGCTCGTGGACGAGCTCGTGCAGCTGAGCCGTGACGTCATCGCCAGGCTGCGCCCCCCAGCGCTGGACCTGGGCCTGGTGCCGGCCCTGGAATGGCTGGCCGGGGATTGGACGCGCCAGACCGGCATGACCTGCGAGTTCTCATGCGCCGTGGACGACCTGGCGCTGCCCGACGACAAGGCCACCACCTTGTTTCGCATCGTCCAGGAGTGTCTGACCAACGCCACGCGCCATTCGGGCGCGGGCTGGATGCATGTGGGGCTGGCCTTGGGCGAAGACGGACTGGACCTTCGGGTGGCCGACAACGGCCGGGGCTTCGACCCGGGTGCCGACCATGCCGGCCACTTCGGTCTGCTGGGGATGCGCGAACGCGCAGAGCGCGTGGGCGCACGGCTGGAAGTGATCAGCGCCCAGGGCGCGGGCACGCAGGTGCGTTTGAGCATGCCGCTACCCGCCAACGCGGCGGCCTGAGAGGCTGTGAAATGGTTCCCGCACAAACGCTCAGGCGCGCAGAGTTGATTCACAGGCTCTGAGCGGCCCGCGCCACGCAGCAGGCAACCGCATCGGGGGAGCCAACGGGCCACCATAGCGCCTCTGGCCCCGAGCGCATGCACAGGGAACAGCGCATCGTCTGCACGCAGACCGCTCCTGCGCCGCACAATGCACCCATCGCGCACACGCTGGAGACGCCATGGCCGCGGCACACGATTTCTCAAGGATGGTCCCTGGTTTCGACTTCCTGCAGGGGCTGGTGAAGAACGCCGGCACCACCCTGCCCGGCCTGGGGCAATGGGTGGCCCCCACGCTGGACCCTCAGGAACTGGGCAAGCGCATAGAAGAGCTGAAGACGGTGCAGTTCTGGCTGGAGCAGAACGCCCGCATGATCGGCACCACGGTGCAGGCCCTGGAGGTGCAGCGCATGACGCTGTCCACCCTGAAGACCATGAACTTGCAGGTGGCCGATCTGGCGCAGGCCTTCAAGCTCAAGGACCCAGCGCCCGCCGACCCGGCACCGCCACCCCCGGCCGCCCCGGCGCGCGCCCAACCCGACAGCACCGCCCGAACGGCCCAAGCCGCCCCCCCGGCCGCCAAGGCCGGGCCGGCAAGGGCGTCGGGAGGCGAGGCCGACCCCGCCCCCGGTGTAGTGGACCCGATGCAGTGGTGGGGCGCCCTGACGCAGCAGTTCACGCAGCTCGCCGCCCAGGCCTTGAAGGACGGCTCGGTGGAGGCTGCCGGACAGCTGGCCGGGGCCATGGCGAAGAGCTCCGCCGAGGCCGTGGGCCAGGCCCTGCAGCAGGCCGGGCGGCCCGCCCCGAAGCCCGCGCGTGGGCGCGCCTCGGCAGCGGGGCAGAGCGCCGCCGCCGCGCCGCGGCCGGCCCGCAAGTCCGCACCAACGGCTGCGCGGGAAGCGCCAGGTCGAACCGTGAAGCGCAAGGCGTGAACGCCCCGGCGGGCGCGTTTGTCGTCGGCCACGCCACCCACCCGGACTGGCGGATGGCGCTGGCGCTGGCCGCTGCGCAGATCGATGCCGCGCGGGCTGAGCAGCCGCGCGACGCCAACGATCAGGAGGCCACTGACACGCTGGGCCTGGCCTACTTCAGTGACCAGTACGCCCCCCACGCCCCGGCCCTGCTGGAAGAGTTGCGCCAGCGCTGGCCAGGGGTGGCCTGGGCGGGCTGCCCAGCCGTGGGCATCGCGGCCACGGGGGTGGAGTATTTCGACGAGCCCGCACTGGCCCTGATGCTGTGCGACCTGCCCGCCGGCAGCTTCGAGGTGTTCTCCGGTGCCCGGCCGCTGGGGGGCAAGCTCGGCCAGGGGGCGCACACCGCCCTGGTGCACGCCGACCCGGCAACGCCGGACCTGGCCGAGCTGGTGGACGAACTCAGCCAGCGCGTGGACACGGGCTATCTCTTCGGCGGGGCGGTGTCGGCCCGCACGGGTGGCGCTCAGATCGCCGAGGGTTGGTGGCATGGCGGGCTGTCGGGCGTGGGCTTCGGCCCGAAGGTTTCGCTGGTCTCGCGGGTCACCCAGGGGTGCCAGCCTGTTGGGCCGGAGAGGACGGTCACGGCCGCCGAGGGCAACCTCGTGACCGAACTCGACGGGCTGCCGGCCATGACCTGCCTGTTGCTGGACCTGGGCATCGACCTGCAGGATCCGCGCAAGGCCCTGCCGGTGCTGCGGGCCACGCTGGTGGGCTTGACCGATGCCGACGGCGCCCTGCTGGGCCACGGTGCGCAGTTCGGCCCCGACGTGCGGGTGCGCCACCTGGTGGGGCTGGACCCCGGGCGCCATGCCGTGGCTGTGGGCGAGCGCGTGGTGCCGGGGATGCGCCTGGCCTTCTGCCAGCGCAACACCGAGGCGGCGCGGCGCGACCTGGTACGCATCTGCAGCGAGATCCGCGAGGAGCTCGAAGGCGATGGCCACGAGGACGTGCCAGCCGGCACCGCCGCGGCCGCCGCTGCTGCCGCCGGCGCTGGAGCGGGAACCGGGGGACTGGGCCAACGCGGCATCCGTGGCGCGGTCTACATCAGCTGCAGCGGCCGCGGCGGGCCGCACTTCGGCGCGCCTTCGGCCGAGTTGAAGATCGTGCAGCGGGCTCTGGGCGACGTGCCGCTGGTGGGCTTCTTCGCCGCGGGCGAGATCGCGCGGCGGCATCTTTATGGCTACACCGGGGTGCTCACCGTCTTTCCGGGCTGATGGCCTGCATGCTGGTCAAAAGCAAGATGACCGCAAACCCGGCATGCCTTGCCGCGCCGGGCCTGCGAACGCTGGCCCGGCGGGTACATTGCGCACACCATGAACGCCCCTCTGCCCGCCTTGGCCCTGGACCGCGCCGCCCGCCAGCGCGAAATCGTCTCCGCACTGGCCCCGCTGGTGCCCGCCCATGCGCTGCTGTGGCAGGCCGAGGACACCGTGCCTTACGAGTGCGACGGCCTCACCGCCTACCGCCAGCAGCCGCTGGTGGTGGTGCTGCCCGAGACCGAAGGCCAGGTGGCCGCCGTGCTCAAGGACTGCCACGCGCTGAAGGTGCCGGTGGTGGCCCGCGGCGCAGGCACCGGCCTGTCCGGCGGTGCACTGCCGCATGCGATGGGCGTGACGCTGTCGCTGGCCAAGTTCAACAAGATCGTGCAGGTGGACGCCTACAGCCGCACCGCCACCGTGCAGTGCGGCGTGCGCAACCTGGCCATCAGCGAGGCGGCGGCGCCTCACGGCCTGTATTACGCGCCCGACCCCAGCAGCCAGATCGCCTGCACCATCGGCGGCAACGTGGCCGAGAACTCCGGCGGTGTGCACTGCCTGAAGTACGGCCTGACGCTGCACAACGTGCTGCGCGTGCGCGGCTACACGGTGGAAGGCGAGCCGGTGGAGTTCGGCTCGCTGGCGCTGGACACGCCGGGACTGGACCTGCTGCCGGTGGTGGTGGGCAGCGAGGGCATGCTCGCCGTGACCACCGAGGTGACGGTCAAGCTGGTGCCCAAGCCGCAGCTGGCGCGCTGCATCATGGCCAGCTTCGACGACATCCGCAAGGCGGGCGAGGCGGTGGCCGCGGTCATCGCCGCGGGCATCATCCCGGCGGGCCTGGAGATGATGGACAAGCCCATGACGGCGGCGGTGGAAGACTTTGTCCACGCCGGCTACGACCTGAGCGCCGAGGCCATCCTGCTGTGCGAGAGCGACGGCACGCCCGAAGAGGTGGCCGAGGAGATCGGCCGCATGCTCGACGTGCTGGCCGGCGCCGGCGCCACCCGCATGGAGGTGAGCAAGGACGAGGCGCAGCGCCTGAGGTTCTGGAGCGGGCGCAAGAACGCCTTCCCGGCGAGTGGCCGCATCAGCCCCGACTACATGTGCATGGACTCCACCATCCCGCGCAAGCGGCTGGCCGACATCCTGCTGGCCATTGCCGAGATGGAGCGCAAGTACCAGCTGCGCTGCGCCAACGTCTTCCACGCCGGTGACGGCAACCTGCACCCACTGATCCTGTTCGACGCCAACGACCCCGACCAGCTGCACCGCTGCGAGCTCTTCGGCGCCGACATCCTGGAAACCAGCGTGCGCCTGGGCGGCACGGTCACGGGCGAGCACGGCGTGGGCGTGGAAAAGCTGAACTCCATGTGCGTGCAGTTCGCGCCCGAGGAGCGCGAGCAGATGTTCGCGCTGAAGGCCGCCTTCGACCCCGCCGGCCTGCTCAACCCTGGCAAGGTGATCCCCACGCTGCAGCGCTGCGCCGAGTACGGCCGCATGCACGTGAGCAAGGGCCTGCTTCCCTTCCCGCAGCTGGAGCGTTTCTGATGCAGGCGCCGGACTTGTCTGCGCTGGTGCCAGACGCTTCGGGCGCGCAAGGGGCGGCGGCAGGCGCTGCGGCGGTGGTGGAAGCGCCAGCGGATGCAGGTGGTGCGCCCCCCGCGGCGTCAGCTTCTGCCGTGCCTACCGACCCGGCCCTGCGCGACCTCATCGACCGCGTGCGCGCTGCCCGAGCCGACGGCACGGCGCTGGACATCCGCGGCGGCGGCACCAAGGCCTGGTATGGCGAGGCGCCTGCAGGTGAGCCGATGGACACGGGTGCGTTGCGCGGCATCAGCAGTTACGAGCCGAGCGAATTGGTGGTGACTGTACGTGCCGGCACGCCACTGGCCGAACTGGAGGCCACGCTGGCCGAGAAGGGCCAGTGCCTGCCCTTCGAGCCGCCGCGTTTCGGTGCCTCGGGTGCCTCGGGTGCTACGGGCAGCGGGGGCGGCGGTACGGTCGGGGGCATGGTGGCCGCCGGACTGGCCGGCCCGGCGCGCGCGGCCGTGGGCGGCGTGCGCGACTACGTGCTGGGTGCCACGCTGCTCAACGGCCGCGCCGAGGTGCTGAGCTTTGGCGGCCAGGTGATGAAGAACGTGGCGGGCTATGACGTGGCGCGCATGCTCGCCGGCTCGCTGGGCACGCTGGGCCTGATCTGCGAGGTGTCGCTGAAGGTGCTGCCGGTGCCGGTCGCGCGCACCACGCTGCGCTTTGATGTCAGCCAGGCCGACGCCCTCCGCATGCTCAACACCTGGGGTGGCCAGCCCCTGCCGCTGAACGCCAGTGCCTGGTGGCAGGGCACGCTGGTGGTTCGATTGGCCGGCGCGGCGGCAGCCGTGGAGTCTGCCGTGCAACGCCTGGGGGGCGAGGTGGTGGACCCGGAGATGGCCAATGGCTTCTGGACCGGCCTGCGCGACCAGACTGACGAGTTCTTCGCCGCGGCTTGCCAGGCCGTGGAAACCGGGAACGTGGACCAGGCGAACGATGCGAACGATGCGAACGATGCGAACGATGCGAACGATGCGAACGGTGCGAACGGTGCGAACTGTGCGGACGATGCCGACAGCACGGACGGCTCGGGCATGGCGCTGTGGCGCCTGTCCGTCCCGTCCGTGGCGCCACCGCTGGCGCTGGAAGGCGACACCCTGGTGGAGTGGGGCGGCGGCCAGCGCTGGCTGGTCAGCAGTGCGCCCGCCGCCAGGGTGCGCGGTGCCGCGGCGGCGGCCGGTGGCCACGCCACGCTGTACCGGGCGCAGGACAAGTCGCCTGGCGCCTTCACCCCGCTGAGCGCGCCTCTGGCACGCATCCACCGCGGCCTGAAGACCGCCTTCGACCCCGACGGCGTGTTCAACCGCGGCCGGCAGTACCTCGACCTGTGACGCAACACCACGAGCCCGTAGAGGCCCGATCCGTCCGGGCTGAGCGTGTCCCCTCCGACCCGGCTGCGCCGGCCCCATCCGTCCGGGCTGCGCCTGTCCCGTCCGTTCGGGCTGAGCCTGTCGAAGCCCATCCAAAGCCCAGAGGCGCTTAACGCAGAACCCGATGCAAACCAACCTCGCCCCCGAGTTCCAGGGCACCCCCGAAGGCCGCGAGGCCGAGGCCATCCTTCGCAAGTGCGTGCACTGCGGCTTCTGCACCGCCACCTGCCCCACCTACCAGCTGC
>JBAXYD010000093.1:0-11224 GCA_037127635.1 Betaproteobacteria bacterium
GTCGGCCGCCTGCGCAACAACAACTACGAGAAGGACGGCGAAACCGTCTACGGCACCCGTGATGTCGCCGACTATCAGCGGGCTCGCGTCCCGATCCTGAATCCGTGGCTTTCTCAAGAGTGAACGCCGCTCGAGGCTCAGTCTGGTTCAGGTGCGCAAGCGATGCTGGAATCGCGCTGGTGGCGGCGTTGGCTGCGCTGCACTGATGGCCTGTCGGCTTCTTGTCGCATCATGTGCAAGCCACTTCATCTTGGCGACTGCACGACCGCCTTGTCCGAATCCTTGGGTGCTTTCCCGACCGCCACGTAGCGCGTTGCGCGCTTCTGTCCTTGCACACTGGCTAGTCCGTCCGCCACCAATTGCTTGAGCAGTGTCCGCACCGCCTGGGCGTCCAGGCCGGTGGCAGCGCGCGCCTCGGCGTTGTCCAGCGACCCTGCCTGGCGCAAGGCTGCCTGCAGGCGCGAGACCGGATCATTCGAGCGCGCCGGCTTGGCGTCTGGACGTGAAGGCTTGGCGCCTGGACTTGCCGCGCGGACCGGTTTGGCCTGCGCCCGCGGCTGCATCGGGGCCGCCGTGGCAGCAGCAGACAAGCCTTCCATATCCAGTCCAAAGAGGGCGCCGAGATCGTCGGCCACCAGGGTGCGATCGCCAACCGCAGGGGCGGTGAGCACGCCACCCCCGGCCTTGGTCAGCAGTTCGGCGGCGTCCACCTGGCGCAGGGTGAACAGCAATTCCGGCTGGCTGTCGAAGCGCACACCAACGCCATAGAGAACCGCAGCGACATGCTTGCACATGAAGGCGCCGTCAGGACACGAGCAGTCGAAGTGGATGTCCCTGGGCATGGGGAACAGTCCACTGCCCTGGCGGCACAGGCGGTCCATGACGCTCTTGGAGAGCCGCCCTTGCAGCAGTTCCACCAGCGAGTCGATGCCGCCCGCGCAATCGGCGCAGATCTGCTGCCACTTCGCCTTCGGCACCGGCTGCACCGTGATGGTGGTGCGGTAGATCGTTGAGCCGCTGACCTGCGCTGCAACCGTGCCTGGAGTGATCTGCAAGTCGATCACCGACCCGTTGCGCACGTAGGTGCGGCCTCGCGGCAGGCGGTTGGCGTAGTCGCTGTAGCTCTCCATGTTGGCGCACCAGGCCTGGCCCCAAGCCGTGGTGGCGATGGTGCGACCCTGGACGACGACCGGCGACATGGTCTGCCCCTTCTTGGTCAACCTGGCCATCGCGCCAGCCGCCTTGCGGCGGCGCTCGGCAACGGGGACATAGGGCACCCACTCGTCGACCATGGCTATCCTTCACTGGTGGCGGAATTCAGGTCGAGACTCACCAGACGCAAGAGTTCGGCATTGCTCAGCTCGGTTAGCCTTACCTCGCCGCCACCCGCATCGAGCAGGTCGGCGGCCAGTTGTTTCTTGTCGCTGATCATGGCGTCTATTCTTTCCTCGACGGTGCCGCGGCAGACGAACTTGTGGACCAGTACGTTGCGCTTCTGGCCGATGCGGAAGGCGCGGTCGGTGGCCTGGCTTTCTACTGCGGGATTCCACCAGCGATCGAAGTGGACGACATGTGAGGCGGCGGTGAGGTTGAGGCCCGATCCGCCTGCCTTCAGCGAGAGCACAAAGAAAGGTACGGTCTCTTCCCCCTGGAAACGCTTGACCAGTTTCTGGCGGTCCTTCACCGCGGTGGCGCCGGTCAGCACACAGCCCTCACGCCCGAAAATTGAACCCAGGAAAGCGGCGATCGGTTCGGTGGTCTCGGCATACTGGCTGAACACCAACATCTTTTCCTGCTTGGCGGCGATGACCTCGGCCAACTCGCGCAGACGGGCCAGTTTGCCGCTGTCGGACTCGGCCCAGCCTCCGTCGCGCAGCCACTGCGAGGGATGGTTGCAAATCTGCTTGAAGCGTGTGAGGAAGGCCAGCACCAGCCCTTTGCGTGCCACGCCCTCCACCCCCTCGTCGAGCGCCTTGGCCAGATCATCCACCGCCTGCTGGTACAGCGCCGCCTGCTTGCGCGACAGGCTGCAGTAGGCGTTTTGCTCGATCTTGTCCGGCAGATCGCTGATGACCGCCTTGTCGGTCTTGAGCCGGCGCAGGATGTAGGGCTGCACCAGCCGGCGCAGCGGCGCGAAGCCGCCGGGGCTGTCAGCCAGGCGCCTGGTGAAGCTGGCGAAGGACTTTGCTCCCCCTAGCAGCCCCGGATTCACGAAGTCGAAGAGGCTCCACAGATCGCCGAGCCGATTCTCGATCGGTGTGCCGGTCAGGGCCAAGCGTGAGCCAGCCTTCAGTGTCTTGGCTGCCTTGGTCTGCCGGGTGCCGGGATTCTTGATTGCCTGCGCCTCGTCCAGGATCGCCAGCCGCCACTGCGTGGCCTGGATCCAGGCGAAGCGGTGCAGCGAGCCATAGCTGGTGATCACCAGATCGACCCCTGCCAGGCGCTCCGAAGGCAGTTCACCCAAGTCCTCGGCTGGCTGCGCCGCGCTATGTGCCGAGGCATGGGCCACCAGCACGCGCAGGCTTGGTGCGAAGCGGCTCGCCTCCTGCGCCCAGTTGGCGAGCAGCGAGGCCGGCGCCACCAGCAGGCTCGGGGCCGGGCCCTCGGCGCGTTTGCGCACCAGCAGCAGGGCCAGCACCTGAATGGTCTTGCCCAGACCCATATCGTCGGCCAGGCAGGCGCCCAGGTGCAGGCGCGACAGCAGGTGCAGCCAGCGCAGGCCGATCTGCTGGTATGGCCGCAGCGTTGCGTGCAGATCGGCTCCCGCTTCTACGGCCGCCAAACCCTGCGGCCCGCGCAGTCGCGCCAGTGTGTCGGCCAGCCACGGCCCGGCGTTCACCTGCGCCCACTCGGGCGAGACCGTCACCTCGTTGCCGCCAATGGCTGCACCGGCCCCGGCCAGCAGGCGCATGGCATCGAAGAAGCCCAGGCCTTGCTCGCTCGCCAGGCGCTCGACCTGCTGGAACTGTGTCAGGGTCTGCTGCAGCCGTGCCGAATCGACCTCGACCCACTTGTCGCGGATGAAGACCAGACCACGGCTGCCGGCCAGCAGGCCCCGCACCTCGGCGGCGGTGAGCGGCTCGCCATCGATGGACACCGACACCTGAAAGTCGAGCAACGCGTCCTGTCCCACCTGCGACGGCGGGCGCCCACCGACCGTGGCGCTGACTGTGGCGCGCGCGGGTCGGTTGGCCCGCCACTGCGCTGGCATGCGCACCACCACGCCAGCGTGCTCCAGCTTGGGCACATCGTTCAGCAAGGTCAGCGCCTCACCGGCGCTCCAGCGCAGCGGCTGGAAGATCTCTCGGCTGTCGACGAGATTTTTCAACCACAGGCAGTCCTCGCCGGCGCGTTGCAGCGGCGCCAACAGGGCCAGCAGACGCTCCTTGTCGGCAGCGGCGGCATATTCGCGCAGCGCGTCGCCCAGCGGCCGGTGCTGTGCCTTGCCCTGCGCCGACAGCCGGGTTGTGTAGGTGGCGAGGAGGGCGAAGGGAAACTGCTCGTCCTTGCGGTTCTCCGCCAGATGAATGTGAACGCGGCCGACGAGGTTCCACGCCGGGTTGCGCGCCTTCAGGCAGGCGTCGAGCGGCTGTCCCGAGGCCAGCAGTTCGGCGTGCAGCGCAGCGTCAAGCTCCTGCCACAGCCGCTCCAGCACCCCAGCCGACAGGTATTCGGCCCCGTCCATTGGCGGGGCCGACCACACCAGCGCCTGCAGCTCGCCGGCATCTGGCGACGGCACGCGCCCAGGCAGGTGTTGCGCCACCTCGGGCAGCGTGCACAGCGCGGTCAAATAGCGCACGGCCAGGTCACGCCACCACGCGATGACCGGCGGCAAGGCAGCGCCTATGTGTTCGGCGCCAAGCCCCAGCAAGACATGGCCCGAACCCCGGGCCGTGTTCGTCTCCAGTTGCTCGGCCAGTTCGAGCAACAGCGGCGGGGCGTCCGGCATGGACACCAAGGTGAGTCGGCCGTGTGGGGTGAGGGCGAGGGCGAGGGTGGTCATCGGGTTGTGCACATGCAACGGGATGGCCCTCAACAAAGCATGTGCTCAAGACGCTCCGGCGTCCATAGTCGTCGTGCCAGTGTCATCAAGAAGCTCTCTGATGTTCGCCATTATGGACGCATTAAACGTAAAAAGTCTAGAATAGAAACTATGCCTAGCAAGCCGCCAGTCATCTTTCCTCAGGAGCAGCGGTTGCTCGCCCAGTTGGGTGAGCGGATCCGACTCGCTCGGCTGAGAAGGAAGCTGGGCAATGCAGTGGTTGCCGGTCGTGCTGGCATCTCGCGCACCTCGCTCTACAAAGTCGAGGCCGGCGATCCGGGTGCGACGATGGGTTCGTATCTGCGGGTTCTGGCAGCACTTGGCCTCGAAAATGACCTGCACGGCCTTGCGGCCGACGACAAGGTGGGCCGCAAGTTGCAGGACCTCGCCCTGGCGCCGCGGAAGGTGGCTCCACGCCGTAAACAAAACGCAGCGGGCCCGCCCGCTTCTACGAGCCCGCTTCACCTTGGTGAGGCGTGATGAGCGGCCAAGCCCGGCTCATGGAGGTCTGGCTCGACTGCGACTTGGGGCCACCATGCCTGGTGGGCAGGCTGGCGCATGACCGTGGCCAGATCCGTTTCCACTACGAACGGGGCTGGTTGGCCGATGGACGGGCGTTCGCGGTCGATCCCGACCTTTCGTTAGACGACGCTGCGTTCTTCCCGAAGCCCGAATTAGGCAACTTTGGCATCTTCCTCGATTCGTCGCCGGACCGATGGGGTCAAACGCTCATGAAGCGCCGCGAGGCGCTGCAAGCAAAGGACGAGTCCAGAACGCCTCGAACGCTTTATGCCTGGGACTTCCTCGTCGGCGTACAGGACTTCACACGACAGGGGGCTCTTCGGTTTCGCTTGGAGGGAACAGAAGACTTCCTTGGTAACGAGAAGATGGCGGCGCCCCCTGTCACCATGCTACGCGAGCTTGAGGCGGTAGCGTTCGAACTCAGCAGCCGGCGCATCGAGAACCTGGACGCGCTGAGAAAGTGGCTGGCTGTGCTGGTCGCGCCGGGGGCCTCGCTGGGCGGGGCGCGGCCCAAAGCCAATTTCACTGAGGCGGATGGGACTCTTTGGATCGCGAAGTTTCCCGCGCTCGACGATGACCGTGATGTTGGCGCCTGGGAGCATGTCGTGCACACGCTGGCCCATCAGGCGCAGGTCGATGTACCGCCCGCCAAGCTGGTTCGACTGAACAATGACTTCCACACGTTCTGCGTCCAACGTTTCGACCGCGTCGGCGGGGGGAGGCGCTTCTACGCGTCGGCGATGACGCTGCTGCGCAAGGAACAAAGCGAGGGCACGAGCTACCTCGAACTGGCCCAGTTCATCCGTGCACAGGGCGACGCTGAACACACGGGCCCAGACCTGTCACAGTTGTTCCGGCGTGTTGCCTTCAATGTCGCCATCGGCAACCGGGATGACCACCTGCGCAATCACGGTTTCGTTCTAGGCAAGACGGGATGGCGTTTGGCCCCGGCCTTCGATGTCAATCCGAACACCGACAAGGCAGACCACGTTCTGAACATTGATGATGGGGACAACCGCCCCAGCATGAGCACAGTACTGGCCAGCGCGGAGTTCTATGGTCTGACGCGAACGCGCGCTCTGGAAATCGTCGAAGAGGTGGCGGCGGCTGTGGATGGCTGGCGGGATGTGGCTCGCAGGGCCGGTATCGCCAGCGCAGACGTTGCTCTTGCGGAGGCAGCGTTCTCAGCGCACTCCGACTACCGGGGAAGCAACAAGACTTACAGCAGCCCCTGATCGTGATGCCGAGACGGGTGGGCATGGGGCGAGGTATCCACCAACACCAACAATCTGTCGCTCTGTCGGTCCTGGTTGCAGACTCGGTTGTTCAGGTCCAGCAGCACCCACGAATGGGGTCGCCCGGCCGCTCAGGTTTCGTCACGGCTCAGGCGGTCCAGTACTTCGTCAGCCTGGGCCTGCGCAGGTCAGCTCCGCGCGAAGACGCCAGTCGATGGCAACCGCCTTCTGGATGCGCTGCTTTGCGGACTGGGCGCGCTGCTCCATCCCGGCGAGAAAGTCCTCGGCCGTCATCATGCCCAGGCCCTTGTCGGCCTGGCTCAATGCCGCTTCAGCCCTGCTCAGGGCCGCGTTCTTCTCTGCACGGAACTCCGCCTCGCGGCAAAAGGCGCTCTCGATGAATTGGGTGAGCGACTCACCGTCCCGCAACACAGCCTGCAGACGCGCTTTGGTCTCCGGTGCTACGCGGATGGGCGGTAATGAGGCGGATCGGCTCATCCGGCCAACGTATAGCACTTGCCATACAAGCTCAAGCGCGGGGCAACGACGAGGCCGCCTTGCCAAGGCTATCCACGCGAAGGCGCTTGAGGCTGCGCTCGACGGTCCCTCCGGCGAGTAGCAGACCACGTGAGGCAACGAAACGCTCAAGATGATTGTCGGCCGCCGGCAGCGTGACCAGAAATACATCTGCAACCTCCGCAAACTCAGACCAACCTGCTGCACCACGCTGGCGACTGCAGGATGCCAAGGCGCGGTTCAGTGAACTCATGCGCATGGCCCACCGGGATGGACCTCAGCACGTTACCGTTCATGGCCGCGAGGCCGTGGTGGTGGTCGATGCGGCGGAGTACAACCGGCTTCGTGGCGCGCAGACGGGCGAGTTGCTGATCGAAGCACTGCAGTCGTCTCCACGCAAGCAGATCCCAATCGAGCCCTCAAGGTCACCCATGCCCGTGCGGGCCTTCAAGATGTGACCGGCTGGCTGCTTGACACCAATGTGATCTCGGAGCTCCGCCGCCCGCGCCCCAAGCCGTCCGGCACAACGATTTCTGACGGGCTCACCGAATGTTTACTAACTCGGGTGGACAAGACTCAGGCTTTACACAGCCGCTAGTTTGGGCATACTAATGCGCAGCCGCGCAAGCGCGCGAGCGCAGTCAAGTCCTCTGACTGCAGCCGCATCAGCAGTGCAGCGCCAACTCACCAACCCCATACAGGCAGAACCCTTCATGTTGAACCGACTGAAAACAGTAGCAGCGTGTGCCGCAGTTACGGTGGTTGCAGGCTGCGGTGGTGGTGATGCAGTGCAGGCCACGCAAGATGGCTTCGCTGTGCAAGGCGGCGTTGTGCAGAAAGGTCCCCTACTCAAAGGATCGCATGTATGGATTGATGAACTCAACCCACTGACCTACGCACCCGCAGGCTTCACCTACAACTTGCTGACCAAAGACAACAAAGGCAGCTTCAACTCGTCAGCTATCAACTTCACGCGCCGGCACATTCAGACGTTCGCTGAGGGCTACTACTTCAACGAAATAACCGGCGCTATGGCGAATGACAGTGTGCTGTTGCAGGCGCAGGGTGACTTGATTGTTGACCGTTTGGTCAATGTGAATCTGTTGACCACACTTGCTGGTCCACGCTTGGTGGCGTTGCTCACTGACAAGACCAAACCAGCCACATATCGAAACTTTGATGCCGCGCGTACCCAAGCACAGAAGGAAGTATTAGCTGCATTCCTTATCTACAACAGCAGTGACTTGATGCCAGGCGGCGTAGACACAAACAAAAAGCTGGTGCCAGCCAACTTCAGCGAATTGGATCTTGCCGGCACTCATAGCGCCAACCAGATTCTCGCTGCGCTGTCCGCGCTGTCAGTCAAAGTTGGCGTGAACGGCGTGGGCATTAGTCAGTTCATCGCAAACTTCCAACAAGATTTGACAGACGACGGTTTGATCAATGGCACTAACGGTGCAGCGTCGGTACGTAGTTCTATTGAAACTGCCAGCGCCACTGCCGACATGATGGCGGGTGTAGCCAACAATCTCAACACGTTTTATGGTGCAAACACCATCACCGCAGCTCAACTGTCTCAGTGGGTGGACAGTTCGGGTGGAACTGACCAAGTCATCGACAAGTACAAGTTCAGTGCTGCCAATATACCTGTAGGAGTAGAGAGTAAGTCGCCTGCTTATATAGCTGGAACTGATGATGTCGGGCAGTGTATTTCAGTTGGAAATATAACGAGTGGTGCAAGTGCAAAACTCTACTACAAAGGCTCGGCAACAGCAGTCGTTGGCACGCAGAAAGTAGTATTAGGCGACAGCATGGTGATCGGGCTCAATGCTGCCACCGCTGGATCGTTTGCGGGATTCATACAGCGCAGCGCACCGGCAGCTAACGGAACGTGCCCCAAAACTGTGCCAACCACTGGATTGGTACGATTGAGCAAATACTCAACAAAGGTGGCGCCGACTGTCTCGATCAGCGCCAACCCGATGTCTGTTGCCGCCGGAAGCGCGTCGAGCTTGACGTGGTCTTCAATCAATGCAACGTCGTGCACCGCATCTGGCGGGTGGTCGGGCACAAAAGCCACGTCCGGCAGCAATCAAACAACCGGTGCGCTCACCGCCGCCTCCAACACCACGTTCCAGCTGACGTGCAGCGACGCCGCAGGCCGGTCCAACTCGGCGACAGTAACGGTATCGGTATCCGGTGGGGGCGGTGGCGGAGGCGGTTCGGTGGCACTGGGCGAGCCTTCCGCGTCGATCATCAACGGCTTGGCGTTGATCCGCGACACCTTGCATCACACTCCGAAAAACGCCGTGGATGCGACGCTGGGCACATTTCCCCCTAAGCTGGCGAATGCGGCTATGTCAACTATCCCGAATATCAAAGTGTTGAATCGGCGCGATGCCGCCATCATCTATGTACCTAATGTCGCTGGTGCGGCTGACTATCGCGCATACATCTACGACTCGACTAAGGTAACTTTCGCCGGTGCCCAGCCGCGTGGGGCCGTGGTCGCGTGCGCCGGCTATCGCCAACGCTACGTTCGTGGCTTCGACTCGCTTGGCCGCAACTACCCTGTCCCCGCTGTCACGAAACGTGAGCTGATGCAGGCTATCGAAGTGCCGGGCCTGGTCCTGGACGGCAACTACAATATCATCGTCGAGGCGCTGGCTACCCCCTGTCCTTTCCCCGGGATATTGGCGCACACCAGCGCAACACTTCCGCTCTCCGACGTAGCCGGCGGCGGCACGTTCAGCTACTATAGCTTTAGCGAAATGCTGAGCACCTACGGCAACGAAATCCTGAATGGCCAAGCCAGCAGCCTCACGGACTACAAAGTCATTGCGCCGATTAAGCCTCGTCCTTATCCTGTTAGACCCGCCGAGCCCGTCGGCCTTCCGGTACGGTTCAACAGTACGGTGGCTCCAGCGGATCCAACGGTCATCGCACGCAGCGTAATCACCGTCACGCGTCCGGCGGCGGATGAAGCCGTGAACGCGCCCATCTTCGATGTCGGTCCCAATTCGCATTGGGACGACTTCAGCACTAACGCGATCATGACCACCCTTCGGCCCCCCGTAGGTGCGGGTAAACGCGCGGAAGGAGCGGGCCATGTCAGCGAAGGCAAGTTCGGCGATTGGTTCTTCTGGACTATCGGGCTCCAGCAGGCCTATCAATCCGGCTCGTCGGGTCCGGTGGAGAGCGGCAACAACCCGAAATCCGCCCAGGTGTGGTCGCGGCATGGGCGTCTCTATAACACCTTCGCCGACTGGTCGCAGGACATCTGGGGCTCCATGATGTTCTCTTCGACCAAATCCCGGCCGCAAAAGCTGGATACCACCAAATACGTGCACTCGTTCTTCCGTGTCGACTCTTCGGCGACACAGCGACGCTACTGGCAGTGGACGATGTGCGGCGGCGCCACACAGGCTGAGCTGGTGGACATGACAACCGGTATCCCGCTCGCTCGCCCCGTCGGCCAACCACATTTCTACGATTTCTGGGAAGGCAGTGCTATCAGCGGGAAAAATCCGTCACGTGCCATGACAGAGCTGGGGGAAACCCAGCAGCCTTGGCACAACAAGGAATGCCTGACCCTGCTGCAGATCGGCGATTACTATAAGAATTCACCCTCCGGTGCTGCATCGAGCTGGTTCGACGAGCCGCATTCGGCACTGCGTGTATTCATCCACCCTGCGGGTACTGCCAAGGGCACGATCAACCTCAAACCCGCAGGCATTGTCGACAACTATGCCGATGGAGAAGGCGGAATGTACTGGCGGCTCGATGCCAGCAAAAAGCCTTTGCAGCCGATGTTCGAGCCGTTCGATCAATTAGCGCCGTTGTCGCATTACGATATGTTCGTACGATCGGACCGGATTATTTTCTACATCAACGGCCGGCAAGCTTGGTGCGGGGACCTCTCCGATCGGCCGCTCACCATGAAGTACGGCTACATCAGCTACGGCTCACTGCTCTATCATTCCAGTGCGGCGATAGAGACCGAATACGTTGGCGTCGAAGGTTATCCTGGCCAGCCCGTTGGTGGTAACTTCCACACCGTCATGAACACGCCCTGGGCGAATGTCAGTACGTGGGATGCTGTCGGACACAGCGAAAATCTTGACATCCCGTCGCAGTTCACCTTTGATCCGGCGAGGTGCCACAAACCGAAATCCATGGTCGCCAAGTAAAAATTTTCTGGGGTCGTGGGGTGATTAGTCTTGCGATACTGGTTGGTGGTTTGGTACCCGGTATTGGTATGACTCACTTGTGCTTAAACGGTAGCAGATCAGGTGCCCTGCGCAGGTAAAGGAGGAGGCGCAGCCCAAAGCACCGGACTTAACCAAGTTTATTGAGCAATATTAATCTAGTTTCAAGTACGATTCAAAAAAGTTGAAAAAGCTTCTTCTAAGAATTCGCCCATGTTGAATGAAAGAAGTCATTCGAAACTTCAGAATGCGACCTGTATGCACCGTTAGTAATGCACCTGACCATGCGCCCTGACCATTTGCCTCTAAAATAGTCGGCCCTGCAAAACACCGTAAATCCTTGTTTTAATTGATATTTCAGGGTGTTTCCGGATAGTCAAAACTCTCGAGAAGATATCCAATAGCGCTCAATTCCTGAGAGTTTTGGAGCTGAAGAGATGGCCACTGACGACTTCTTCTGCCCACGGCTGGATGGCGTGGTGGACCCCCGTCACCCACTGGCGGTGCTGGCTCGCAAGATGCCGTGGGCGCAGATCGAGTCGGCTCTGGCTCCGGCCTTTGCCCACAAGGACCGCAAGGGTCGCTCGGTGGAGGGCGCGGACATGTTCGGCCCGACGCTGTCGGTGGCTGGCTCGGGTGTGAGCCCTGCGGGCCGGCCTCGCCTGCCGATCCGCCTGATGGTGTCGCTGCTGTACCTGAAG
>JBAXYD010000094.1:0-10683 GCA_037127635.1 Betaproteobacteria bacterium
TGGTTCTGTAACTGACCGTAAGGCCTGAACAGGGCCAACATCTACCAATGCTGGCCCATCGCAACGCCCCCATCGTCGCCATCGCCACCGCCGCGGGGCGCGGCGCGGTGGGCATCGTCCGCGCCTCGGGGCGTGACCTGTCGGCGTTGATCCAGGCCGTGTGTGGGCGCGCTCTGGCGCCGCGCCAGGCCACGCTGCTGCCGTTTCTTGACGCCCAAGGCCAGCCCATAGACCGCGGCCTGGCGCTGCACTTTCCCGCGCCGCATTCCTACACGGGGGAGGAAGTGCTGGAGCTGCAGGCGCATGGCGGGCCGGTGCTGCTGCAACTCCTCCTGGCGCGCTGCCTGCAGGCGCTGCCTGAAGCGCGGCTGGCCGCGCCTGGCGAGTTCACCGAGCGCGCCTTCCTCAACGACAAGCTGGACCTGGCCCAGGCCGAGGCCGTGGCCGACCTCATCGACGCCAGTACCGAGGCCGCCGCACGCTCGGCAGGCCGGGCGCTGGAAGGGGCGTTTTCACAAATGGTGGACGCGCTGGGCGCGCGCGCGCTGCGCCTGCGCACCCTGGTGGAGGCCACGCTGGACTTCCCCGAGGAAGAGATCGACTTCCTGCAGCAGGCTGACGCTCAAGGGCAACTGCAGGCCATCCAGTCCGACCTGGCCGCGCTGCTGGCCACCGCGCGCCAGGGCGCTTTGCTCCGCGAGGGCCTGCGCGTGGTGATTGCCGGCCAGCCCAACGTGGGCAAGAGCAGCTTGCTCAACGCCCTGGCCGGGGCGGAGCTGGCCATCGTCACCCCCATCCCCGGCACCACGCGCGACCGCGTGAGCCAGTCCATACAGATCGAAGGCGTGCCCGTGCACGTGACAGACACCGCAGGCCTGCGCCGCGAGGAGCAGGCCGCCGACGAGGTGGAGCGCATCGGCATCGGCCGCAGCTGGGAGGCCATCCGTACGGCCGACAGCGTCCTCTTCCTGCACGACCTGACGCGCGCCGGGCAGGACGCTGCCTACGACGCCGCCGAGCGCGAGATCGAGGCGGGCCTGCCGCCCAGCTTGAGCGTGATCCATGTGTGGAACAAGGCGGATGCGGTCACCGTGCCGCCCGAAGTGGCGGCAGCCCAAGTTGAAGGCGGGCCGGGCGTGAGCCCCGGCGCGCCATCAGACGAGCGAGCAGACCTGTCAAGCACCGAAGGCCTGACCCTGTCCGCCCGCACCGGCCAGGGCCTGGAAGCTCTGCGCCAGGCCCTGCTGCGCACGGCCGGCTGGCAGGCCGCGCCCGAAGGCGTCTTCATTGCCCGCGCCCGCCATGTGCAGGCCCTGCAGCGCTGCGCGCAGCACCTGCACGCCGCACACCCGCACCTGACCGGCCCCGCCCCCGCGCTGGACCTGCTGGCCGAAGAACTGCGCGCCGCCCACCAGGCCCTGGGCGAGATCACCGGCGTGTTCACGGCCGATGATTTGCTGGGGGAGATCTTCGGGAAGTTCTGCATCGGGAAGTAACCGATTTGAGCCCTTGATCGATGGCCAGGGCGGGGCCCGCCGTCATGAGACCCCGCCGCAAGCATAGCCATGGTGCCCAGACCCGCAGGCTGGCCTTACCATGCACAAAAGAAGAATGAGATCAAGGGAGGAGCAAGATGGGTGGGACGGAGCTTTCGTGCGGAGCGGCCAGGTGGCGGAGCGGCTTGGTGGCAGGTTTGTTGGGCTTGATCGCTGTCGGGGTCGCGCCTGCATGGGCGGCTGAGCCGGTGTACATCGGCTTCGACGGTGCCTACGGCGTGAAGACCAACACGGCGCCCAAGGCGATCGAGCGCGGCATCCAGGCGGCGATGGAAGAGATCAACGCCCGCGGTGGGGTGCTGGGCGGGCGCCCGCTGAAGCTGCTGACCACCGACAACCAGGGTGTGTCGGCCCGGGCCCGGGACAACTATCTGGAACTGGCGGCCAAGCCGGGCCTGGTGGCGGTGCTGGGGGGCAAGTTCAGCCCCGTCATCGTGGAAACGGTGCCCGAGGCACAGCGCATGAAGGTGCCCTTGATCAGCGTGTGGGGCTCGGCCGACCCGATCACGGACCACGGGCATTCCCCTTCCTACACCTTCCGCCTGTCGCTCAAGGACAGCTGGGGCGTGGAAGCCATGCTGCAGCGGGCGGTCACGGTGCACAAGGCGCAGCGCGTGTGCGCGGTGTTGCCCAACACCTCCTGGGGCCGCTCTAGTCACAACGTCATCACCTCGCGGGCTGGCCGGCTCGGGCTGACCGTGGTGGCCAGCCGCTGGTACAACTGGGGCGACAAGGCCTTTGGCGAGACGCTGGCCGCTTGCCGCGCCGCAGGCGCGCAGACGATGATCCTGGTGGCCAACGAGGTTGAAGCCGCGCTGATCGTGCGGGAGATGGCGGGATTGCCCCCGGGTGAGCGGCTGCCCATCGTGTCGCACTGGGGCGTGACCGGCGGCGTGATGCACGAACTGGCGGGCGCGGCCCTGGACAAGGTGGACCTGCAGGTCATCCAGACCTTCACCTTCGTGGGCAACAACCGGCCGCGCGCCCGCCAGCTGGCCGCCTGGCTGATGAAGGACGCTGGCCTGACGGGCGTGGAGCAGATTCCCAGCCCCGTGGGCTCGGCACATGCTTACGACATGACGTACCTGCTGGCCATGGCCGTGGACCAGGCGCGCTCCACCAAGGGCGACGACGTGCGCCAGGCCCTGGAAAAGCTGCCCCCCTTCGAAGGCGCGGTGCGCCGCTACGCCCCGGCTTTCACGGCCGAACGGCACGACGCGCTCGGCCCGCAGCAGGTGCTGTTCGTGCGCATCGAACGCTCCGGCGCCCTGACCCCGATCAACTAGCATGGCCTCGCCAGTCCCGGCGCCGCAGGCCCGGCTTGCCGCGCAGACGCTGCGCGAGCGCATCGTCGATGAGCTCACGCGCATCATGCGCGGCTGGGTTGCCGTGTCCATGGGGCTGTTGGGGTTGCTGGCCGTGGGTGTGAGCGGCTATGACGCCCGCACCAGACTGCACCAGGAAAGCGACCTGATCGCCACCAAGCTGCGCGCCGATATCGACAACGTCTCGCGCCAGTTGCAGTCGCTGGCGGGTTCGCCGCTGCTGTGGACCGGGCTGACCGACAGCTACGGCCGCGAGAGCTATCTGCGTCCGCTGCTGGCGCGCTTCAACGCCGCAGGGGGCAGCCCCATCACGGTGCTGGACTACCGGGGGCGTCTGTTCCTGGGCACGGCCGACCACGCGGACGCCAGGGTGCTGGCCAGTGAGCCGCTGAAGCGCGCCGTGCAGCAGGGGCGGGCCCAGTACGGTCTGATGCAGGTGGATGAACAGAACCGCCGGCTGGTGATGGTGATGCCGGTGCTGTCGCCTCAGACCGCATCGCCCGCCGGGTTCATCCTTGCGGATTTCGACCCCGATGCGGCACTGGAGGGGCTACCCTTGCGCGCAGGCTTGAGCCTGGAGCTCACCGACCCCGCGCAGGTCGACGCCGCAGCGGCATCGGTGCACGGACTGCTTCGCTACAGCGCAAGCCTTCAGGCCGGGCAGGATCCCCTGCGTGTGAACCTTGGCCTGCAGGTCAGCCGAGGCACGGGCGCAGTGCTGTGGCTGATGCTGGTCATCGCGGGCGTCACCGCGGCGCTGGGTCTGGTGCTGATGGCGCAACTCAAGGCCTGGGCCCGCGAGTTTGCTGCGGGCACCTCGCGGCGCCTGGAGGAACTCGTGGGCTACTGCAGGGAGATCCTGGCGGGCAAGCCCATGACTGTGCAGGAGGGTTACCCCCGTAACGACGAGATCTCCTCGGTGTTCGAGGCGCTGCATGGGATGCTGCGCCAGCAGCAGCGCGACACCGAGGCCCTGCGCGCCTCGGCCCGCGTCTTCAATACCGCGGCCGAGGCCATCCTGATCACCGACGCCCAGGGCCGCATTGCCGACGTCAATCCGGCGCTGGAACGCCTGACCGGCTTTGCCCGCCAGGAGTTGCTGGGGCAACCCGCAGGCATGCTGTACCACGGCGCCGACACCCAGCGCGGGTCCGCACGCATTCGTCAGGCGCTGGATGCTGACGAGGTCTGGCGTGGCGAGACCGGTTTCCGGGCGCGCGACGGGCGACTGATCCCCACGCAGGTGGCGGTCTCCAGGCTCGAGGAGGAGGCTGGCGCGGAGCGGCGCACCGTGGCCGTCATCTCCGATGTGAGCCCCATCAAGGCGGCCGAGGAGAAGCTGCGCTTCATGGCCTACCACGACAGCCTCACCGGGCTGCCGAACTTCCGCAGCCTGACCGAGACCCTGCAGCGCCGACTGGAGGCCCTCGATGCCTCGCGGTCCCCCTTCCTGCTGGTGTTCTTCGACATGGACCACCTCAAGTGGGTGAACGACAGCCACGGCCACGACGTGGGCGACACGGTGATCAAGGGGCTGGCCCAGCATCTGCGCGACAGGTTGCCGGCGCGCCACCTGCTGTGCAGGCGTTCCGGCGACGAGTTCGTCGCAGTGGTGGAACTCGATGCGGTGCAGACCCTGGAGCTGGTTCGAGGCGCACTGGCCGACGGCCTCAACACCTTCCACGTCCAGGCTGAGGTCGGCTCCATTTCGGTCAGCGTGAGCGCCGGCGTGGCCCGGTTTCCCGAAGACGCCACCTCGATGCAGGAGTTGCTGATCTGCGCCGACGGTGCGCTCAACCGCGTCAAACAGCACGGCCGCGCGGCCGTGGGCTGGTTTGACGAGGGCCTGGGCCACAAGCTGCGGCGCGGCCGCCTGATCCAGACCCGCCTGGCGCAGGCCATTGACAGCGGCGCCATCAGGCTGCACTACCAGCCCGAGGTGGACTTGCGCCACGGCGCCATCCTGGGCTTCGAGGCGCTGGCGCGCTGGCCCGACGACGAACTTGGCGAGGTGCGCCCCAGTGAGTTCATTCCCGTGGCGGAGGAGGCGCACCTGATGGAACGGCTGACCGTGCATGTGCTGGCCACCGTGCATGCAGACCGCGCGCACATCGAGGCGCGCTTTCCCGGATCACAGGTGAGCGTGAACGCCCGACTGCAGGCCCTGCGCAGCCGCCGGGTGCTGGACATGCTGGCCGGGAGGGCCGCGGACGGCGAGCCCGCCGGATGGCCTATCCACCTCGAGCTCGCGGAGGCCGACATGCACCTCGCAGCCCAGCAGTTGCCGCAGGAGATCCAGACCCTGCAGGGCCACGGCGTGCGACTGGTGCTGGACGACTTCGGCAGCGACGCGTCCTCGGTGCCGCGCCTGGCGGGGCTGCAGGGCCAGCGCGTCAAGATCGATGCCTCTCTGATCGCGGGCATGGGCGCGGCAGAGGGCCTGAGGGTGGTCACCGGGATGATCCAGTTGGCGCGAACACTAGAGCTGGAGATCAGCGCCGGGGGCGTGGAAAGCGCCGACCAGCATCACCTCCTGCTGGGCCTGGGTTGCCAGCGCGCACAGGGTTGGCTCTATGCCCGAGCCATGAGCCTGGAGGAACTGCTGGCGTTGCCTGCCCGCCTGGGCCCGGGTGCGGTAGCGGCCCAGGGCCCAGCCCCCAACTGACAGGGCCCCGTAAAGGGGCATGCTTGGTGTATTATTGAATTAATACACCAATTCAGTCACGTGGCTGCCCTCCCCCTTCGCTTCGACATCCAGCCCAGCGACAGCACGCCGATCTACCGCCAGATCGTCGAGCAGGTGCAGCGCCGGGTGCGCAGCGGCCAATGGGGTGCCGGGGAGGAGCTGCCCAGCGTGCGCGCCGTGGCCCTGGAGCACGCCATCAACCCCATGACCGTGTCCAAGGCCTACAGCCTGCTGGAGGCCGAGGGCCTGCTGGAGCGCCGCCGCGGCATGGGCATGGTGGTGGCAGCCCAGGCCGCCGACCCCGAGGCGCGGCGTTGGCTGCAGCTGGAGCCGGCGCTCACTTCCTTGGTACAGCAGGTGACGGAACTGGGGCTGGCGGCCGACGAGGCGGTGGCGCGCTTCGCCGCCGCCCTGCGCCGCCGTGCCGAAGAGGCCGCGCCCCCTGCCGCCAGTCTTGAGCCCCAGGGCGTGCCTGTCCCTCCTGCCGGCGCGGACGCCGATGCCGACGCCGACGCCAAGGTGCACCCCGCCACCCGACCCTCCACTTGAAAGACGAGAAGGGAGCTCTCCATGAACCCCCAGGCCCTGCACGCCGCGTCGCCTCTGGCGCCAGCCGCTGTATCACGCCATCAGGCGGCCGCCGCCGCACAGCGTGAACCTGCCACCGCCGCTGCCCCGCCTGCCGTGCTGACGGCCCAGGACGTGAACCTGCGCTACCGCAGCCAGACCGTGCTCCACCACGTGAACCTGCAGGTGCCCGCGGGGGCGGTGGTCGGGCTGGTAGGGCGCAATGGCGCAGGCAAGAGCAGCCTGCTGCGCTGCCTGCTCGGGCTGACGCTGCCCGACAGCGGGCAGTGCCAGTTGCTGGGCTGCCCCTCGGCCGACCTGAGCGACGACGCACGGGCGCGCCTGGGCTACGCCGCGCAGAGCCCGGACCTGTTCGACCGGCTCACGGCCGACCAGCACTTCACGCGCCTGGCGGGCTGGTACCCCAACTGGAGCACCGAGCGCGCCCTGGTGCTGGCAGCCCAGTGGGAGCTGCCCCTGGGGCGCAAGGCGCGTGACCTATCCTTGGGTGATCAGCAGAAACTCAGCGTCATCCTGGCCCTGGCGCATGACCCCGACCTGCTGATCCTGGACGAGCCGGTGGCCAGCCTGGACCCGCTGAGCCGCCGCGCCTTCATGCGCGCCCTGTTCGAGCGCAGCGAACATGGTGAGCCGGGTGGGCGCGAGCAGGCCCGCACCGTGCTCATCAGCAGCCACCTCCTCACCGACCTGGAACGCGTGGTCACGCATGTGGCCTTCCTGCGCCGTGGCCAGATGCAGCTCTTCGGCGCCTGGGACGAACTGGCCGAGCATGTGCGCCTGCTGGAACTGCCGGCGGCCAGCTCGGCCCTGCCCACCACGGGCGTGCTGCACCGGCGCGAGCAGGCCGGCAGCGTGCGCGTGCTGTTCGACGACCGCCATGCCGACGCGCCACCGGCCAGCGGGCGGCCGCTGAACCTGGAAGACCTGTTCGCGGAGCTGAACACATGAAGGCCGCGTTTGCTGCAGGCGCAACCTCCGCACGGCGCCAGGCGTGGACCGCCAGTGCACCCTCTGCATCGGCCATCAAGCCCGCCGTGCTGGTCACGAGCACGTCGCTGCTGGTCAGCGCCTTTGCCTGGGTGGCCGATCCGCAGGCTGGGCTGGGGTCGGCGGCGGCCATGCTCGTGGGTCTGTGGGTGTTCGTCACCTCGTTCGGGGTCTGGCTGGGCGCGCTGCACAGCGTGGGCGCCTTGCGTGCCGATCTGAACCTGCTGCATCGGCGCGCGGCCCCGCAGGCGGCCACCGCCCAGACCCTTGAGCAGGCACAGTGGCTGTGGGCGGGCTGGGCGCTGGCGCTGCTGCCACCCACACTGGTGTTCAGCCTCGTGGGCACCGGGCGTTGGGCCGACCCGCTGCACCTGGCCGGGCCGGCGCTGCAGGTGCTGCTGTTCGCCCTGGGCTGGACACACGCGGCCGCCTGGCATGGCCACCGCCCGCCCTGGGGCCTCCTGGCGGGGCTGGCGGTGCCCGCGATCTGGGGCTGGTGGGTCCTCTCGGAAGGCGGGCCGCGGGGGCTGATCGAGCACCAGCCCGCGGCGCTGGCCGGGCTGTGCGCGCTGGCGCTGCTGGCGACGGCCTGGGTGGTGAAGGACCAGAAGGGGCTCGCGGGGCTCACGTCGAGCTCCGCCTGTGCCGGAGGTGCTGCTGACAGGCCGTCGCCTTGCCAGCGCTGGAACGCCTGGTGGACGCGGCGTGCCTTGCGCTGGCAGCCTCTGGACCCGTCTTCGGGGTGGGGGTTCATCCTCCTGTCCGCCCAGGCTCCGAATTGGCTGAGCCGCCCGGAATCCTGGCTGCGCGCGTGGGGCGACGACGTGGGCTTTGCCTCGGCGATGGCCCTGACCCTCATGACCTTCTTCATGCTGACCACCCTGCGCACGGATGCGCTGCACTGGCGCTTGCTGCTGGCACCAGGCCCGGGCGGGCGGCGCTGGCTGGGGCTTCGCATCCTCCAGGCCAGTGTGGGCTTTCTGGTGATGTATCTGGGCGTGCTGGCCCTGGTGCTGGCCGTGGTGTTCGGCGTGTTGGCTCAATTGTTTTCTTCCGGGGTGGACTGGATGACCTGGGTGCGTCTGGCCCCAGAGGTGGCCGGCCCGCTGCTGCTGGACCTGACCACGGCCCTGTGTCTGGCCGTGCTGAGCCGGCGCCTGGGGTTGGGCAGGGCCATGGCGCTGTGGGGGGGATTCACCGTGCTCCTGGCGCTGGCGGCCTGGGCCTTCTTCGGCTCCGGCTCGGCCTTCACCAGCCAGCCCTGGTGGCCCCGCAATGCGTGGAGCCACACCGCCCAGGGGCTGCTGATCCTGGGCCTGGCCTGGGCCGCCAATCAGGCCTGGCGCACCGTGGACCTGGCGCAGTTGATGAAGCAGCGGCAGAAGGCGCTGGACGAGCAGGCCGAACTTCGCGGCGAGGGGCGGTTGCCACCCCGTTGAATCCCGGCGCCGGCGCGCACCCTGGCGCGCTGGCGTGACGTCCGCCCCTCATAGGCGGGGCACACTCCGGGTTGATGCCTTCGCCCGCGCCGTCCCACCCCTGGCTCGCCCTGTCCGCCACCCTGGCCGTGCAGGTGCTGGTGACGATGGCCCTGGTTTCGGCCTCGGTGCTGGCGCCGGCGGTGGCGCCTACGCTGGGGGTGGCGCCGGAGCGCATCGGGCTCTACGCCGGGGTGGGCTACCTGCTGGCCATGGTGTCGGGCTTGCGCAGCGGCCATGGGGTGGCGGCCGTGGGCGCGCTGCGCTTGACGCAGTGGGCCTTGCTGTCCTGCGCCGCCGGTACGGTGCTGGCCGGCCTGGGCCCTGTGGCCACGCTGTTGCCGGCGGCGGCGCTGATCGGCGTGGGCTACGGCTTGGTGAACCCGGCGACGGCGGCGGTGCTGAACCACCACGTGCCCACCACGGCGAGGGGGCTTTTCTTCTCCACCAAGCAGACGGGCGTGCCCATTGGCGTGGCCTTGGCGGGGCTGCTGATGCCGCTGGGCCTGGTGACCATCGGCTGGCGCGCCACCGCGGTGGCCTTGGGTGTGGCCTGCGTGCTCACCGCGCTGGCCGTGCAGCCCAGCGTGAAGCGGCTGGAGCCCCCGCGCATGCCGCCGCCGCCCGATGGCTCGCTGCGGCTTCTGGTGACGGTGTGGCGCCACCCAGGCCTGCGGGCCATGAGCCTGGCGTCGCTGGCCTTCGCCGCCACGCAGCAGGTGTTCGTGACCTTTCTGGTGTCGCTGCTGAACCTGGGCCTGGGCTGGTCGCTGGCGGCCTCGGCCGGCCTGCTGGCGGTGTCGCAGGTGGCCAGCGCGGTGGCGCGCATCGCCTTCGGCGTGGTGGGCGACCGCTGGCTGGCGCCCTGGCGCGTGCTGGTGGGCCTGGGCCTGACCATGGCGCTGAGCTGCGTGGCCTTGGGTGCCGTGGCGCTCGGCTGGCGCGACGCCCCGCTGGCGGTGGTGGCGGCGGTGGCCCTGGCCTGCGCCGCCACGGCCATGGGCTGGAACGGCGTGTTTTTCGCCGCGCTGGCGCAGCGCGTGCCCCGTGAAGACCTGCCGCGTATTTCCGGGGCCACGCAGTTCTTCACCTTTGGCGGCGGCATGGCGGGCCCGCTGTTGTTCGGCGAGTCCGTCCGGGCCGGTGCCGGTTGGGGCTGTGGGTTCGTGGCGGTGGCCCTGGTGCCGCTGCTGGCGGCCTGGAACCTGGCGCGCACTTCGCGGGTCCAGCAGCTGTGACGCAGGCGGGTGCTAAAGACGCCGCTTGCCCCGTACCTTCCTGAGCCTTCAGTGCCCCTCGAAATCCACCAGCGTGAAGAGCTCGAGTCCGCTTTCCCGCAGCCGTGCCGAGCCGCCCAGCTCGGGCAGGTCCACGATGGCGGCGCCCTCGATCACCGTGGCCCCCAGGCGCTCCAGCAGCCGCCGCCCGGCCATCATCGTGCCGCCGGTGGCGATGAGGTCATCGATCAGCACCACGCGGTCGCCGGGCTTGACGGCGTCGGTGTGCATCTCCACGGTGGCGCTGCCGTACTCCAGCTCGTAGGACTCCTGCACCGTGGTGAAGGGCAGCTTGCCCTTCTTGCGGATGGGCACGAAGCCGATGTTGAGTTCGTAGGCCACCACCGAGCCGATGATGAAGCCGCGCGCGTCCAGTCCGGCAATCGCATCGGGCCTGACGTCGAAATAGCGGTGCACGAACTCGTCGATCAGCACGCGGAACACGCGTGGCGTGGACAGCAGCGGCGTGATGTCGCGGAACTGCACGCCCGAGCTGGGCCAGTCGGGCACGGTGCGGATGTGGCGGCGGATGGTCTGCCGGGGGGTTTCGGTCAGGGGGTCGTCGTGCACGTGTGGGCTCCAGGGTGCAGGCTGTCCCCGATTCTGGCCCTGCTGCTGGCCTTACCGCTGCACGGCGAGGTCTGCCCGTGGGCCGACCCTTGGCTCTACCATGCGGCATGACTGGCGGACCTCCAGCAGACCACCTCTTGACCACCCCACCCCCTGACCACCCCCTGACCTGACCGTTCACGGCCCTTCACCATGTCCTCTGCCCCCACCCTTCCC
>JBAXYD010000095.1:0-10008 GCA_037127635.1 Betaproteobacteria bacterium
GGTCTCCACCGCGCCGACATCGGCCGAGATCTGGCGCGCAAAGACGTTGCCCAGCAGCGAGGTGCTCTTGATATCACCGCGCTCCCAGCGGAAATCGCGTGCGGTCACGCACACGGCACCCTGATGCCGCTGCTCCGCGGACACCGGCTTCATCGGGTTGGCCATCATGAAGACTGTGGGGACCAGGCCCGCGGGCATGACGTGATCGCGCGGGGCCACCCCACGGGTGATCTGGATGTAGACCAACTGGTCCTGCGCACCGGTCTTGTCGAACACCGCAGCCACCAGCGGGCGCACATGCTCCAGCCACTGGGCACGGGTGAAGGGGTTGGCGATGCGCATCTTGTCCAGGCTGCGCTCCAGGCGGGCCAAGTGGGCGTCGAAGCGGAACAGGCGGCGCGCATACACGGGCACCACCTCGTAGATGCCGTCGCCGAAGATGAAACCGCGGTCCATCACACTGACCTTGGCCTCGTTCAGGGGCGTGTAGGCGCCGTTGAGGTAACAGATGGTGTCGGGCAGTGCAGCCATGTCAGGCATTCCTTCTTGCATTGCAGTCTTCGTTCCAGCCTCAGGTCACTTGATCCACAGTCTGACGGAATCCCAGGCCCGCCCCAGCAACCCGGCAAGCTCCACCGGTTCCTGCACAACGAGCGGCAGCGAGGCCACCGGCGTGCCCGCGGCCGTGGTCACCTGGATGGTGCCCACCTTCTGTCCAGCCACCAAGGGCGCCACCAGCGGGTCACTGCGCTGGATCAAGGTCTTCATCTGCGCGCCCGTGCCCTTGGGCACGGTGACGAACACGGCCCCACCGGGCGCGCCCAGCCGCACCTCGGCAGACTTGCCCTTCCACACCGGCACCGTGGCCACGGGCTTGCCGGCGTCGAACAGCCGCACGGCGTCCCAGGCCTGCCAGCCCCAGTTCAGCAGCTTCTGGCTCTCGCTGGCGCGCGCCTCGCGCGAGGTGGTGCCCATCACCACCGTCAGCAGCCGACGCTTGCCGTTGGGCAGGTCGCGCTGGGCGCTGGCCACGAGGCAGTAGCCGGCCGCATCGGTGTAGCCCGTCTTCATGCCGTCGACCGACGCATCACGGCCAAGCAGCATGTTGCGGTTGTCCTGCTTGATGTTGTTGAAGCTGAACTGCTTGATCGAGTAGTAGGTGTAGAAATTCGGGTGGTCGGAGATGACCTTGCCGGCGATCACCGCGATGTCACGCGCCGAGCTGTGGTGGTTGGCCTCGGTCAGGCCCGTCACATTGCGAAAACTCGTGTTCTTCAGGCCCCAGGCCTGGGCCTGACGGTTCATCATCGTGACAAAGTTGTCGAGCGTGCCGCCCACGGCCTCGGCCAGCGCCACCGATGCATCGTTACCGCTTTGCACGATCATGCCCTTGAGCAGTTCGTCTACCGAGGGCTTCATCGTGGTGTCGATGAACATCAGCGAGCCGCCGCCCTTGCGCTCCGACCAGGCCCGAACGGACACCGGGATCGTCTGCTCCAGGCTGAGCTTGCGGGCCTTGAGGGCATCGAAGACCAGGTAGGCGGTCATCAGCTTGGTCAGGCTGGCGGGGTCCGCGGCCACGTCGGCCTCGCGCTCGGCCAGGATCTGGCTGCTGGCCAAGTCGATGACGATGTACTGGCGAGCGGCCACTTCGGGCGGCAAAGGCGCCTGTGCCCAGGCGGCGCCGGCCAAAGCAAGGGACAACAGCAGAGTGGTCAGGTGTTTCATGGAGTCATGCAGGGGTCAACCCTCCTGCCCGCAGCACGAGGCTCTTGAGCAAAGGCAGTTGACCATGGAAGAAGTGGCCAGCACCCGGCACGACAGTGACCGGGATGACATGGGGCCGGGCCCAGTCCAGCACGCTGGACAGGCTGACGATCTCGTCAACCTCGCCGTGGATGACGAGGCTGTCCTGCGGCACGGGCGCCACGGCGAAGTTCTGCACCGCCGGCCCGACGAGGACCACGCGCTGCGCCGCCTCGGCGCCGGTCAGGCGTGACGCCACCTGCGAGGCGGCATAGGCGCCAAAACTGAAGCCGGCCAAAACCAGCGGCTGGGTCGGCTCGCGAAAGCCCTGGAGCACGGCCAGGGCATCATCAACCTCGCCGCGGCCCTCGTCCCAGACCCCCTGCGAGGCGCCCACGCCGCGGAAATTGAAGCGCACGGTACGCCAACCCAGCTGGACGAAGGCGCGCGCCAGGGTCTGTACGACCTTGTTGTCCAGGGTGCCGCCGTGCAGCGGATGCGGGTGGCACACCAGGGCCAAGCCGCGGGGGGCGGCAGCCGGCTCGTCCACGGCGCACTGCAGCGCGCCGGCCGGCCCCTGCAGGGTCACCTGCCGGGTCTGGGCATTCATCAGCGGCCCACGTCAGGCGGCAGCACCAGACGCTCCACGACCTGGCCGCCCTTCAGATGCGCCTGCACAATCTCCTCGATGTCCTGCTGGTCGACATAGGTGTACCAGACCGCCTCGGGGTAAACCACTGCCACCGGACCACCGGCACAACGGTCCAGACAACCCGCCTTGTTGACACGCACACCGCCCGGACCGTTCAGCCCGGCCTCCTTGACCCGCTTCTTGCAGTGGTCGAAAGCGGCCTGGGCGTCGTGCTGCGCGCAGGCAGCCTCGCCGCTCTTGCGCTCGTTCAGGCAGAAAAAGATGTGGCGCTGGTAGTAGCTCATGAACTTGGGAGGTGGTCCGCCTGGGGCCCTGGGGCGGGCCGCCAGGAGATGCACCAAGGTGGACAACCCTGGATTCTAGGGATGACCCATCTGCGCGCGGACCCACCGGCTTCACCGGGTGCCGGCCAGACGGGCCATCAACCAGCCCATGGCGGCATAAGGCCAGAGCCAGCCGACCCACTGGGACATGCCGTGGAACCGGATGAACTGGCCCTGCTCCCACAGTTGCAGGCTGGCGGCGAAATAGGGATCCGCCGGGGCCGCAGCACCCAGCGACACCGAGGTTGCCAAGGCCACCAGCCCCAGCGCCGCGGCCAGCCGCGGCCTGAGCCGGGAGGCGGCCACGATCAGCACGCTGCCGGCCACCAGACCGGGCGTGACGGCCGGCGTCACCCAGGCCCAGGCGTGGAGCGGACCGAAGTTCAACGCCGTGGACAGCGCCGTGGTGGTCAGGGCCAGGGCCAGGGCCAGGGCGGCGACGAACAGGCGCCGCCACCCCGGCCGCAGCACCGAGAACGCCAGCATGCACGGCGCCATCAGCCCTGCAGCCACCGAGGCGCCCTCCAGCCAGGGCGACAGGGTGGGCCGCAGCACGCCGCGCTGGACCACGGGTGGCGCCACCGTGCCGGCCCAGGGCGTGCCCGCCAGCAGTTCCGGGATCCAGCTTCCGAGTTGCTCGAATACCTGCCCCAGGCCCAGTGGCAGCGGCGCCGGGAACAGCAACGCCACGGGCCAGAGCAACAGCAGCACCAGCACCGGGCTGGCCTGGGGCTCGAACCAGCGCAGTCGCCACAGCCGCCAGCGGTCCACCCAGCCCAGCCCCGCGAGCCCCAGGGCCAGCAGGACACCCGACCCGGCCCCTGCTGCGTTCAAGGCCCAGTCGCGTCCGGAAGGCACCCGCACCGGAATGAAGTACTGCGTGCACTCCATGACATAAGACAGCAGGCCGGGCAGGCAAAGGGCTGCCAGCGCACCGAGCGCCACCGACACCCCGGAGCGCGCCCAGCCCAGGGCCAGGAGGGCACCTAGCGGCGCGTAGCCCACGAAGTTGGACAGATCGTCGAAGCGGTCGCGCCACGGGGGCCAGCGCAGCCAGAGCAGTTCCGACCACGACGCCCCGGCCGGCCAGCGCCATCCGGCAAAAGGGTACAAGCTGGCGTAAACCACAAGCAGGGCGTACACCAGCGCCAGCGGAAGGGCGGTGCTGCGCTGACGGAGCATGGTGGCTCAGAAGGGCTTGACGACCACCAGCACCACGATGGCCGCAAAAGCGAGCACGGAGCCCTCGTTGAACACGCGGAACCAGCGGTGGCTGCGTTGATTGGCACCGTGCTCGAATCGTCGCAGCAGGGCACCACAGGTGTGGTGGTAACCAATGACCAGCACGACAAGCAGAAGCTTGGCATGCATCCAGCCCTGCCCAGGGCCCCGGCCCACGCCGTAGCCCAGCCAGAGCAGCCCTCCCAGCACGACAGCGGGCAGCATCAGCAAGGTGGAAAAGCGGTAGAGCTTGCGCGCCATCAGCAGCAAGCGGGCGCGCTCGGCCGAGCTGTCAGGCGGCACCATCGCCAGGTTGACGAACAAGCGGGGCAGGTAGAACAAGCCGGCAAACCAGCTCGCCACGAACACGATGTGGAACGCCTTGACCCAAAGATAACCACTGCCCATCGGACGATTATGCGGCGCGTAAAAAAAGCCCCAGCCATCAGGCTGGGGCTTGAAAGCCTCATCGCTGTCAAGGCGCTGAAGCACCTGCTCAGGGAGGAAAAGCAGGAGACAACAGACCTGACGGTCTATCATCTAGGATCGAATTTAGCATAGTAAGGCACCTCCGTGAACAGACCTTTTGCTCCCTACCCGGCCAACCGCCCCCGCCGCCTGCGGCGCGACGCTGCCACCCGAGCCCTGGTGCGGGAACACCGCCTGAATCCCGAAGACCTGATCCTGCCCGTGTTCGTGCTGGACGGCCAAGGCCAGACCCAGGACGTGGCCAGCATGCCGGGGGTGAAGCGCCTGAGCGTGGACTGCCTGCTGCCCGTGGCCGAGGCCTGCGTGCAACTGGGGGTGCCGGTGATGGCGCTTTTCCCGGTGATCGACAAGGCGCTGAAGACGCCCGACGGACGCGAAGCCACCAACCCGGACGGCCTGGTGCCGCGAGCGGTACGCGAGTTGAAGGCGCGCTTCCCCAGCCTGGCCCTGCTGACCGATGTGGCGCTGGACCCGTTCACCAGCCACGGCCAGGACGGCCTTTTGGACGACACCGGCTACATCCTGAACGACGCCACCGTGGAGATGCTGACCCAGCAGGCCTTGGTGCAGGCCCAGGCCGGCGTGGACATCGTGGCGCCCAGCGACATGATGGATGGGCGCATCGGCGCCATCCGCGGCGCGCTTGAAGGCGCGGGCCTGATCCACACGCGCATCATGGCCTACAGCGCCAAGTACGCCAGCGCTTTCTACGGCCCGTTCCGCGACGCGGTAGGCTCAGCCGGCAATCTGGGCAAGGCCGACAAGAAGGTCTACCAGATGGACCCCGGCAACACCGACGAGGCCCTGCGAGAAGTGGCGCTGGACATCGCCGAGGGCGCCGACATGGTGATGGTCAAGCCCGGCATGCCGTACCTGGACATCGTGCGCCGTGTGAAGGACGAGTTCCGCGTGCCCACCTTCGCCTACCAGGTCAGCGGTGAATACGCCATGCTCAAGGCCGCAGCGGCCAACGGCTGGCTGGACCATGACGCCGTGATGATGGAGTCGCTGCTGGCGTTCAAGCGGGCCGGCGCCGACGGCGTGCTGACCTACTTCGCGCTGGAAGCTGCGCGCAAGCTGCGCGGGCTCTGATGCGGGTTGCCCAGGTCGGGCCCGGCCGGTTTGCCGAGATGCCAAGCCTGCAGGGCGAGCTCGCGGCAGACGGCTTTGTCTGGATCGCCTGCGAGCGTCAGGCCTTGGAGGCCGACCATGACGCCGTGCAGGACCTGTTGCAACGCTGGGCGGGCGCGAGCTTGGTGTGGCTGCATGTATCGGACCTGCTGAACGAACAGCTGCCCAGCACGTTCGAGGCCACGCCCTGGTACGACCTGATGGTCTTTCGCCGTTTGGCTGCGCATGCGGCAGCGGAGTCTGAACGCCCCAGCGCGCAAGGGTCGGCAAGCCTGGCGCAGCCGCGCGACCGCAGGGCCCCTGCGCTGGTGATGCCTGGGGATCTGGACACCAGCCCGGTAGGCTTCGCCCTCTTCGACCGGGTGCTGCTCACGGTCCACCCCCCGCAATGCAGCGTGATGAGTCACTACCTGCAGCGGCTGGAAGCGCTCGCCGCCGCGCCCGACACCCGCGGCGGACCCCGACTGCCCTCGAGTCCGGCCGAGCTGATGCTGCGCATGGTCAACCACATGGTGGATGGCTACCTCGACCTGCGCCGGGCCCTGACCCGCCAGCTTGGCACGCTGCAGCAAACCCTGTTGGACCCGAAGAGCCGCTTCACCGACTGGCCGGTGCTGCTGCAGGCCCGCAATGCGCTGCATCTGCTGGAAGACACCTGCGAAGACCAGCGCAGCGCCGTGCAGGAATGGATGGACAGCCTGATCGAGTGGCCAACAGCTCCGTCACCTGAATCGCAGCGCGAGCACGAACTGCTGCGTCTGCGCACACGCGACATCATCGAGCACGTAGACCGGGTACTCAGTCATGTGCGCCGGCTGGAGCAGTCGGTGGAAACCGCCGTGCAAATGCACTTCTCAGCACTGGGCCACCGAACCAACGACATCATGCGCACGCTGACCGTGCTGACTGCGATTTTCCTGCCATTGAACCTGATCACCGGCTTCTTCGGCATGAACTTCGATTCCCTGCCCTGGATCCACAGCAGCCTGGGTTTCTGGGCCGCCTTCGCGCTGATGGTGGCAACAGGCGTGGGCCTGGTCACCTTCTTCAGACGGAAGCGTTACCTGGGCTGAGGGCCCCAGGGGTCGGGAAAGCCCAGCAGCGGCAGCAACTCGCTCTCGCGACCTTCCATGACCAGGGCTTCGTGCGCCTTCTCGTGGTCATGACCTTGTGCGTGCAGCGTTCCGTGCACCAAAAGGTGCGCATAGTGAGCTTCCAAAGAGATGCCCGACTGCCGCGCCTCCTCTTCCACCACCGGCGCGCACAGCACCAGGTCGGCGGCGACCACAGGCTCGTGCGCATAGTCGAAGGTCAGCACGTTGGTGGCGTAGTCCTTGCCGCGGAAGTCACGGTTCAGGCGACGGCCCTCGGCCTCGTCCACGATACGCACCGCGATCTCGCCGGGCCGATCCAGTGCCGCTCGCACCCAGCGCGCCACCCGATGCCGGGCCAGCACCGCACGGTGCCGGCCGTCGGGCATCTGCAGCGACAGTTGCAGCGGTGGGGCCTGGGGTCGACTCATTGCCGTCCCGGACCGCCAGCGGCCGGGGCACCCGGGCGCCCCGTCTGCGCGGCGTCATAAGCCTCGACGATGCGCGCCACCAGGGGGTGGCGCACCACATCGGCAGCGGCGAAGCGCGTGAAGGCGATGCCCTTGACATCCTTCAGCACGGCCGCGGCGTCCACCAGGCCGCTGGGCGCGCCCGTGGGCAGGTCGATCTGGCTGACGTCGCCCGTCACCACGCATTTGGAGCCGAAGCCGATGCGGGTGAGAAACATCTTCATCTGCTCGCGCGTGGTGTTCTGCGCCTCGTCCAGGATCACGAAGGCGTGGTTCAGCGTGCGCCCACGCATGAAGGCCAGCGGCGCAATCTCGAGCTGACCGCGCTCGAAGGCACGGGTGACGCGGTCATACCCCATGAGGTCGTACAACGCGTCGTACAGCGGGCGCAGGTAGGGGTCGACTTTCTGCGCGAGATCGCCCGGCAGAAAGCCCAGGCGCTCGCCCGCCTCCACCGCCGGGCGCGTGAGCACAATGCGCTGCACGCCCTGGCGCTCCAGCGCGTCCACCGCACAGGCCACCGCAAGAAAGGTTTTGCCCGTGCCGGCCGGCCCGATGCCAAAAGTGATGTCGGTGGCCAGGATCTGACGCAGGTACTGCACCTGATTGGGCGTGCGCCCGCGCAGGTCCGGGCGCCGGGTATGCAACACGAGGTCAGGCGCCGGGCTGGGCGCCAGGGCGGGGCCGTCGTCACCCTCCGGCCCGGGGCCCTTTCCCCCGGCGTCGCCCGCTTGGCCAGCGCCCTCACCGGAGCCCGCACCCGCGCGATCTGCCTCGGCCTTGGGGCGCGGCCGCGCGCCGGCCTGCTTCAGGGCCAACTGGGCACGGACCTCCGCCAAGGCCAATTGCACCGCCTGAGCCGGCAGTGGCCGGCCCGCCCGCTCGTGCAGCGAGGTCAGCAAGTCCAGCACACGGCGCGCCACCTCCTTGGGCCCGTCAATGCTGACGCGCTCATGCCGGCGCGTGATGCGCACGCCCATGGCGGCCTCGATCTCGCGCAGGTGCGCGTCCATCGGGCCGCACAGGTGCGCCAGGCGGCGGTTGTCGTCGGGGTCGAACTGGTGGCGAACGATCAAGGGGCAGGCCTCGCGGTGGGGGGGTGAACTTAAAGACGAAGACATTGTGCGGCCGGCCCCATGTGCACAACAGGCATGGCGCAGCGGTGGGGCCTGCGGCCGAGGCCGCACGACAGGCCCGGGAAGGGCGGCCGCACAATCCAGCCATGATCGGACGCATCACCGGCACCCTGGCGGAAAAGGCCCCGCCCCTGATCCTCGTCGACGTGGGCGGCGTGGGCTACGAGATCGACGTGCCCATGAGCAGCTTCTACAACCTGCCCGGCCTGGGCGAGCGCGTCACACTGTTGACGCACTTCGTCGTGCGCGAAGACGTGCAGCAGCTGTTCGGCTTTCTCACCCACGAGGAGCGAGCCACCTTCCGCGAACTGGTGAAGATCAGCGGTGTGGGGCCGCGCACGGCGCTGTCCATCCTGTCGGGCCTGAGCGTGGCCGACCTGTCACAGGCCGTGAGCCGGCAGGAGGCCGGCCGCCTGGTGAAGGTGCCGGGCATCGGGAAGAAGACGGCAGAGCGACTGCTGCTGGAACTCAAGGGCAAGCTGGGGCCCGACCTGGGGCAGCCGGCCGCCTCAGCCGCCAGCGATGCGCAGACCGACATCGTCCAGGCCCTCGTGGCCCTGGGGTACAACGAGCGCGAGGCGAACACCGCACTGAAAGCCCTGCCGCCCGAGGTGAGCGTCAGCGAGGGCATCAAGCTGGCGCTGAAGGCGCTGAGCCGATAGAAGGCTCAGCACTTGTGGGCGTGACCCCTTTTGGCCGCTGGTGCCATGCTCTGGCCGCCCATGGGCCGCGCCCATAATCACTGTATGGCCATCCAGACCGACGACTTCGCGCCCTCGCGGCCGGCCGCACCGCGCGTGGTGAGCGCCGCGCCGGCCTCGCCGAATGAAGAAGCCATCGAGCGCGCCCTGCGCCCCAAAGGGCTGGCCGAGTACGTGGGCCAGGTCAAGGCACGCGAGCAGCTGGAGATCTTCATCAGTGCCGCGCGCATGCGCTCGGAAGCGCTGGACCACGTACTGCTGTTCGGCCCGCCCGGCCTGGGCAAGACCACGCTCAGCCACATCATCGCCGCTGAGTTGGGCGTGAACCTGCGCCAGACCTCCGGCCCCGTGCTGGAAAAGCCCAAGGATCTGGCGGCGCTGCTGACCAACCTCGAGAAGAACGATGTGCTCTTCATCGACGAGATCCACCGCCTGAGCCCTGTGGTGGAGGAGATCCTGTACCCGGCCTTGGAGGACTACCAGATCGACATCATGATCGGCGAGGGCCCGGCGGCGCGCTCGATCAAGCTGGACCTGCAGCCCTTCACACTGGTGGGCGCCACCACGCGCGCGGGCATGCTGACCAACCCCCTGCGTGACCGCTTCGGCATCGTGGCGCGGCTGGAGTTCTACACCGACGAGGAACTGATGCGCATCGTCACGCGCTCAGCCGGCTTGTTGACCGTGCCGATGGACGCCGCGGGAGCGATGGAGATCGCGCGGCGCTCGCGCGGCACGCCGCGCATTGCCAACCGGCTGCTGCGCCGGGTGCGCGACTACGCGCAGGTCAAGGGCAACGGCAGCATCGACGCGGCCACTGCCGACCGGGCGCTGGCCATGCTGGACGTGGATCCGCGTGGCTTTGACGTGATGGACCGCAAGCTGCTGGAGGCGGTGATCCACCGCTTCGACGGCGGCCCGGTGGGCCTGGACAACGTGGCCGCTGCCATCGGTGAGGAGCCCGGCACCATCGAGGACGTGATCGAGCCCTACCTCATCCAGCAGGGCTACCTGCAGCGCACGCCGCGCGGGCGCATCGCCACGCTGG
>JBAXYD010000096.1:0-9681 GCA_037127635.1 Betaproteobacteria bacterium
GAACGGTCAGCTCAGTGGTAGTCGTCTTCGAGCTGGTGGCGTACGGCGACTACGGCAACTGTCGAGTTGTTTTCGATTTCGAACAGCGCTACGTAGCCCGATCGTCCGAACGGAATGATCAGTTCTCTGAGGAAGGGACTGTCTCCCGCCTTGCGGCAGGTGAAGGGCGACGACTTCAGCGTGGCAATGCCGGCGCGCAATGCGACCATGGCCTGCTCTGGAAGATACAGGTCGCCGCTGTCACGGGCCAACTCCCGTTCGACGAGGAAGTCGAATAACCGTTCGAGATCCGACTCGGCATCCCGCGTCAGCCGGACCTTGAATGTCACTTGCCCTTCGTCGCCAGGCGGACACGCGCGGCGTCGAGCTTGCGTTGCAGGCCTTCAAGCACGACGTCGGCATCTACGTAGTCGCCGGTTCGCCTCGCTTCGTCGCGGGAGCGCAGACCGCGCGCGACGAACTCTGCATGGACGCGGCGCCGCTCGACGCTCGCACGAACAGACGCTTCGACAAACTCGGACAGGGTCTCGCCATCCGCCAGCACGGCCTCGAGCTCGGCCCGGAAGCTAGGCTCTACGCGAACAGACGGGATGGCGGCGGTTTTCATCAACGAACTGTATCGCAAATGCGCCGCAATCTCTGCCTGTTCGCTGCAACATCAGCGGCACTCTGACGCCTGTCGATGCCGGAGCTGTCGCGTGCGCCAACGACACAGTTATTGCTTCAGTCAACACATGTCCCACAACTGCCAAATTCCGACGGCAACTCTGGCCGCCCAGCCGGCCACTCTTCGCTTCATTGAACGCGGTGGGGCCGGCGTACCTGCCGAGCACAAAGTCCACCATCGCCGTGTCCACCCGTGACTCGTTGCTGTGGGAGGGCGATGCCGGTCGGCGACCGCTGTGATCCCAACTGGGCCAACGGATATCTCTGGCCTAAAGAAGACCTTCGGAACCAGAGCAGCCCTTCAGTCCAGAGCAAGGAAGCGCGGCCGGACACCCCAGCCGCTGCCCTGGGTTAAGGTTCGCACCGAGCCGTTCCACATAAGGGTACTGCCTTGCCTGATCATCTCCATCGTCTACGGGCTGCATTGATGGCTGCATGCTCGGCCGTGCCGCTGATGGCGCGCCTGGCCACGGTCTTGGCCTTGTCCGTCTGCTTTGCCCCGAATCTGGCGCAGGCTCAGACCTTCCAGTTCGTCGCATTGGGCGACTTGCCTTACGGCTCCGCTTCACAGGCCCCCTATCAAGCGCTGATCGAACGCATCAACCAGCTGTCGCCCGCGTTTTCGATCCATGTGGGCGACTTCAAGTCCGGTTCAACGGCTTGCAGCGACGAAGAGTTCTCTCGCCAGTTGGCGCATTTCCAGCGCTTTGCCGGAGCCTTGGTTTACACCCCTGGCGATAACGAATGGACCGATTGCCACCGCGCCAACAACGGCGCGCATGATCCTCTCGAACGCTTGGCCGCATTGCGCCAGCGCTTTTTCACGGAAGGCCGCTCGCTGGGCCAGCGCCCTGTAGCAGTCGAGAACCAGTCCAGGCAGCAGCCCGTACACGGCCGGTACGTGGAGAACCAGCGTTGGCAACATCAGGGCGTGATGTTTGCCACTTTGCACGTGACGGGCAGCAACAACAACTTCGAAGTTCGTGACCCCGCCGCGGTTCGGGAGTTCTTCGAGCGCGACGCGGCCAACGTCGCCTGGCTGGAGTCCACTTTTGAACAGGCCCGCCAGACCAACGCCGAGGCCCTGGTGCTGGCCTTTCAGGCGGACGTGTTCGAGACCCGCAACGCTTCGGAGGACTACCCTGCGTGGTCGGGCTTCCGCCGCGTGATCGGCGAGACGCTTTTGCCACTGGCCCGCCAATGGGCCAAGCCCGTGTTGGTGGTCCACGGCGACAGCCACCGGTTTCGGGTTGATCAGCCCTTCACCCTGGACAAGAAGCCTCTGGCCCACATCACCCGACTGATCGTCCCTGGTGAGCGGGACATCCGTGCAGTGCGCGTGACCGTGCAACCTGGCGGTCGCTTTGCGTTTGAATTGGTGGGGCCCGCCACTCCTGTTGGCACATCAGAGCCGCGATGAGCACTTTCTGGTCGGGCTGTAAGGCGGGGCGAGTCGCGTAGATGTCGTCACTCAGCGATTTGAGGCGTGAGGCAGATGGGCGCTTCCTGCCGCTCCCTTCAGGCCTGACTTACCTTGTCGACGAAGGCCAAGACCAGACGGGAACCATTGTTCTGGTGCACGGCGCGACCGTGCCGCATTGGGAGTTCGACCGCCTGGTGCCGCACCTTCGCGCGGCCGGTCTGCGGGTGGTGCGCTTCGATCTCTATGGTCACGGGCTCTCGGATCGCCCTGCGGTTGAATACAACTTCGACCTGTTCCTTCAACAGGCGTTGGCAGTACTCGATTCCCTTCATGCAGCCGCCCCCATCACGATCCTCGGGCACTCGTTTGGGGCGGCCCTTGCGGCCGAGATCGCCAACGTGCGCCCCACCCTCGTCAAGAAGCTGGTACTTGTCGCCCCACTGCTCAACTTCATGGTGGGTTCTGTTTGGGCGAAAGTCTTTGCTCTGCCGCGAATCGGCAGTCCGCTCATGGGCTGGATCGGCCGCCCCGCGCTAGAGCGCCGACGCAGGCGACGGTATGCCGCCATCGGGGCCGAACACCTGACCCCCCGGTTTGTGGCCCAGGCCCGCGCATCGGGGTACTCCGAAGCGCTCGCTTCCATGTTCGCAAACCAGACACTCGGTGACCAGAGCGAACGCTACCGGCGGCTGCACTCAGGCGAGCGCGAGGTCGTCGTTGTTGCTGGCGCCGCAGATCGAGTCATTCCGCTGCACGACATCGCCCGCATTCGCGACCTGCTGCCGAGCCATCGGTATCTGGAGATTGCGGCTGCAGAGCACAACCTGCAGCTCACACACGCCAAGCAGGTGGCCGCCGCACTTGCCTCATCGAGCAGTTTGGACCCGTAGCCAACGGGATATCGCTGTCTGCGCGGGGCTCCTGTCAATCCTTCCAGAAGCATCGAGCAAGAGTGACTTGGGCTAGCGCAGCGTGCGCCTGGCGCGCCGTCACTGCCTCGTGGGCCTTCAGGTAACCGGCAGCGAAGAGCGATATCGGATCTTTCTGTGCATCGGCAAGAAACTTCGCTGCCGCGACGGTCACGTCATGGTGATGGCCAAGCGCATCTTGTGCCAGCGACAGGGGGCGCAAGTAGCGCAGCGTCGCCTTGTGGGCCCACATGGTGCTGACCAATTCGGCGAGGTATCGCAGCCGTTTCAGTCGCTTGCGCACCTGGTGCCGCTCTTCTTCGGGCAACTGCTCGAATGCCTCGCCGCCGCGCGTCACCTGCCTGTGCAGTCGCGACAGCCGCTCGACCAAGCACCGCCGTGCCTCGTGAGGCACGTGCTTCGGCGTGGCCCAGGCTGGTTCGGACAACGCCCAGCGCAGCAGATCGAGCAAGGTGTCCTGGAAGGAGTCGGCACGAACGATGGCGCCGGGATCATCCGCTGTGTTGACGGAGCGCCACCCAAGTTTCGGTGCGCCGGCCCGCTCCAACAGGGGTCCCACCGCTGCGGCGACAGCGTGGTCGTCACGGATCGCGCCCAGCTGAGCGAATGCGTTCGACAGGGCCGGTTCCCAACCGGACATAAAGCCCTCGGACAAAGGCGCCAGCTCGCGCAGCACCGTACGCAGTCTTCGCACGCCGACACGCAATTGGTGCACGTGCTCCTCATCCGAACTGCCCGTCGCCAATTCGCTGGCATTACCGAGCACTTGTTCGAGGGTCGACAACATCACCGTGCGCAGCAGACGCGCACCGTCCATGTCGCGTTGCAACGCTGGAGCACGGGCCTTGACTGGCGTGCCGTAGCAGAGGTCTCTCGCCAGCGTCGCGCCGCGCATCGCCTTCGACCGCGAGTCCAGCCAGAGCCCGCCGTGGCGCCGCCACAGCTGAGCGAGCGCGAAGAGCGGGGCGATGTCGCCCGACCGATGTTCCAGCTCCAACTCGCAAATCGGTTGCTGCCGTTCGCCAGAGCGAAGGATGCCCGTGTCCAACGCAGCCTCGACCGCAGAACCGGACAAGGGCAATAGGCAGGCCAGTCGCGTGACGTCTGTGGTGTAGCGCTCGACCAGTGTCTCGGCGGTCGCGCCGCCTAACACCTCGCGCAATCGAACGCCCGCCTTCGTGCCGTCGTGGCGCGCGATGTCGAGGACTGGCATCGTTCCGGGCGGGACACGAAGCGCGGCGTTGTGTTCGAACCGATCAAGGCCGCTGCTGCTGCGCTGGGCCTTCAGGGTCTGGAACCAGCGTCGCCCTTCTTGACGCAAGCGCAGCGACATCTGCTGGCTGCCAAGCGCATCCCCCGGCGTGTCGAAATAGTGCGCGGTCATCCGGGTCGAGCGAGCGCCGTGCCGGTTCAGTTCTTGCCGCAGGGACTGCAGTGAATCCGGCGGAACGTGGAACCTGATCTCCAACTCGCGCATGAAACGAACCTAGCACTCACCGACGTTGAACGATTGGGCAATCCTCAACGAGTCAGCGAGTCTGCTGGGTCAACCGTCACGCCGAGAAGCCAATACTTGAGCTGGAAAGACTGCGTCGACCAGCAAGGCGCGGCCGACCGCAAGAACCTCTGGTCGCACGGCTCCATCTCCATCAGCCATTGCGGCAGGCCCGTGGCCTGCGGACGAGGTTGGCTAAGCGCTGCCACGACAGCGCAATCAGCTTGACACATCAGACCTTCACAGTCGTCCTGTGAGCGGCATCAAGGAGGCGCAAGATGCAAGAAGCCCTGAAATCTGGCAACGCGGCGCAACGGCGCGACCCGCGAGACGCACCCTACGGGATTCTGGTCAATGGGGAGTTCCTTCATGAAGATGTGGAGGCCTTCTTGTGGTTCGATTCACCCGCGAGTTTGGCGAGCCACCTCCTGGATGTGCAACCCTTGCTGCTTCTCAAGACCCCAAAGAGCGAGGCGATCGAGTCCTTCGGGGAGAAAGTGCGGTTGCCGCTGGAGCAACTCTTGTTGCACGGTTTCCGCGACGACATCCGCCATGCGTTCAATCTCGCTGCTGGCGGCCTCATGAAGATCGAATGGTGGGGCGAGTTCACCGAACTGTGTGTGGGTAGAACTTACATGTCTTGTGAGCTGCTCACATGGTTTCGAGTTGCTCGGCCAGCGAGTGCTCGAGGCACCCAGCCCTTGACTCCGGAAGAACTCGAGCCGTTCGTTCGCTTTGTGAACACCTGGTGATGCTTGCCTTCAAGCGCGTGCCCGGCAGCGGCCTATTGGGCACTTGGCCCTCCATGACAGGCATGTCATCCGGCCTACATCGACTTGTCGCAAGCCGCCCGTAGCCTGAGGGCTTGGATCGTTTCAACCAATCCGGAGTTTGAATTTCATGGCTCTCGCATTTCGCAAATCCGCGGTCGCGTTGACCGTCGCAACCCTCTTCTCCCAGGCCCAAGGCCAAACCCAGCCACCTGAGTCGTCGCCCATAGAGCTGAACACCGTGGTGGTGACCGGACGGGCTTCCTCAGCGACTCAATTGAAGGCTGAGACCAGCTACTCGATCACCACGATCAGCAACGAGCGCCTCAGATTCACAGCGCCCACCAGCGTCGCCGACGTCTTCAAGAACGTCCCTGGTTTCTGGGTTGAAGGTTCTGGCGGCGAGGCCAGCAACAACGTGCGCGCCAGAGGCATCCCGCTGGATGGTTACTCTGCGGTGTCGCTGCAGGAAAACGGCTTGCCTATCCAGACCGATGGCGGGCTGGGCTATCTGAACGCGGACCAGTCCTTCCGGTTCGACAGCACCATCGAACGCGTTGAAGCGGTTCGTGGAGGCCCCGCGTCGATCTTCGCGCCTTTTGCGCCGGGCGGCACTGTCAACTTCATCACCAAGAAGGGTGGTGCGGGCACGGGGTCGGCCATCAAGGTCACGCTCGGTGACTTCGGCAGCCAGCGCTTTGACGCCTACTACGGGGACTCACTCGGCAACTGGCGGTTCCTCGTGGGGGGTTTCTACCGATCGGAGAATGGCATTCGAGATACCGGCTTCCGGGCCAACGAGGGGGGGCAGATTCGCGTGTCGATGGGGCGCGACTTTGACCGAGGAAGCATCGACTTCGATTTCAAGCACATCGACGACAAGGTGGCGTTCTATCTGCCCATTCCGCTGACCTTTGACAAGCAAGGGACCGTGGTGCCGGTCGCCGGATTCAACCCGAACTACGGCACGGTGGCAGGCCCGGAGAACGCCTATGTCTGGATCAAGAACGTGGGAAGCCCCTACGCCTTCGATCTGACCGAAGGCACCAATGTCCGCTTGTCGCAGCTGACGAACACGGTGCGGCTCGATCTCGGCAGCGGATGGCAACTCCTGAACTCGGCCCGCTACCGCAACAGCGACACCCTTCGAAATGGCTTGTTCCCCACCGGGAACACCCAGACGATTGGTGCCCAGCTGGCCTCAGTGAAGGCTTCAGCGTTGGCTGCATTCCCTGGCGCTGTCGATGTGCTGGCCCGCTACTCCACCAGCCCTTCCGTTCCCTACACGGCCTCAACGGGCAACGGCTTGGTTCTGGGGGGCAATCTCCTGTCGGTCAGCGTCCCGCTCAGGGAGTTCAACAACGACCTGCGGTTCACCACCGAAATGGACCTGGGCGGAACCAAGCACGCCTTGGCCGTGGGCACCTATTTCTCAAGTTACCGCTATCGATTCGATCGGTACATGGGCACCACCTTATTGGAGGCTGCCAACAACGCCCGCCGACTCGACATCGTGGCAGTGAACGCTGCTGGCTCTCCAGTGGGCAGCGTGACCGACAACGGCTTCCTGAGGTACGGCTCCCTGTACGACAACGTAGGCATGCAGGTGCAGGACCAAGCGTTCTATTTCGGTGATGAGATCCAGCTGTCCAAGAAGCTGCGTATCGACCTGGGCGCACGCTGGGAGCAGACCAGAATCAGTGGGTCAGTCATGGACAAGAAGACGGTAGACCTGGGTGACACCACCACGCTGGCCGACAACCAGGTGATCACGGGTACCGGCAAGACAACCTCGGTGTCCAAGTCCTTCAACGGCACCGGCTGGACCTTGGGCGGCAACTACCAGGTCACTCCCCTTCAGGGCTACTTCGCGCGAGTGACCAGTACGTTCAAACTCCCCAGCGCAGGTGAGTACAACGGCAGCCCCACGCGCACGGACCAGTACGTCGTACCGGTGAAGATGGCTGAGTTGGGCGCCAAATACGCTGACAAGCAGTGGAGCGCATTTGCGACCGCGTTCTTCACGCGCTTTGAGGGTGTGACTTTCACGGACAACATCTTCAACCCCGCGACCAACAGCTTCACGCAGCAATTCGCACGAGCGAACACCGAGACCTCCGGTCTTGAAGCCGAAGTGCAATACAAGTTCTCGAGCTGGCTTGATTTGTCGTTGACCACCACTTTGCAGAACCCAGAGTACAAGGGGTTCAAGTACACCGAACTGGTTGCTGGCAAACCCGTGGAGCGGGACTTCAACGGCAAGCAATTGATTCGTGTGCCCAAGACGGCGGTCAAGCTGGTGCCGGGCCTTAACCTGGCCGACGGCGCCATCCGCGCAGAGCTGGAGTACGAACACTACAGCGAGCGCTATGCGGATGTGGCGAATTCTCAGAAGCTCCCCGCGTTCAGCGTGCTGAACCTGAACGTGCGTGCAAAGCTCTCCGACAACGCCACTTTGACCCTGAACGGCACGAACCTGATGAATGAGATCGGATTGACCGAAGGCGATCCGCGGGTGGGTCAGTTCATCAGCGGGGATGCGGGTGCCCAGTACTTCCGGGCACGCCCGATCATGGGTCGTGCCTTCCGGGCATCCCTGAACTATCGCTTCTGAGATCTGATGGAAGGCCGTACAGGCCCTCGTGCGTGATGCCCTTCACCTTCCGCGGCCTGATCCTGATTGCCCTGGCGTGCTGGAGTCTCGTGGCCACAGCCCGAGACGCCGCGCCAGGGCGGCCTGCAGACCGAGTCGTTCAAAGCGAGTTAACGGGCAGTGACCATCGCACCGTTCGCCGTGTGCCCTTTGACGTTCCAGAGGGTACGGCGTCTGTAGCAGTGCGTGTCCGACACGATGGCGCAAACGACCGGACGGTCGTCGATATCGGACTCGACGACCCGTTCGGCTTCAGAGGATGGAGCGGGGGCAACAAGTCCTACTTCGAAGTAGGCCTGTATCGATCCACCCCGTCATATCTGCCAGGTCCGCTCCCGGCTGGGCGCTGGAGCCTGGTGCTCAGCATGCCCAATGTCCGACCTTCCGCCACTGCGAAGGTCACGGCTGAGATCTGGTTTCTGAGCGAACAGGAGGAACAGCGGGGCAGGCTCGTCCTGAAAGATCAACCCGGGTGGTACCGTGGCGAACTGCATTCCCACACGGGCCACAGCGACGGCACCTGCCTGAGTACGTCCAGGCGCCGGGTCGGTTGCCCAGTCTTCCTGACCGCTCAAAGAGCTGCCGATGAAGGTCTTGACTTCATTGCTATCACCGATCACAACACGGTCAGCCACTTCCAGGCCATGGAGGAGGCGCAGGCCTACTTCGACCAGCTCCTGCTGTTGCCCGGCATGGAGCTGACTACTTTCTGGGGCCACGCGAACTTGATCGGGATCACCGCCCCAATTGACCATGTGCGCGCGACACGATCGCCGCGCGACTTGAGTGAGGTCGTCAAGCAAGCCAGACAGCGTGGGGCCTTCGCCATCATCAACCATCCTGGGCTGCCTTCGGGAGAGGAATGCATGGGTTGCGGGTGGAACCCGGTCGCAGGCGAAGGCTTGGAGGTCGATGCCGTTGAGGTATTTAACGGCAGTGTCATCCAGACTCAGGCAGGGCTGATCGAAGGCAGCTTGTCGGGATATCAGCACTGGTTGGGCCAAGTACGCTCGGGGCGCCGGGCTCTCCCGATCGGTGCCAGTGACAACCATGACCCTCAGCGCTTGCGCGAACTTCAGGGGTCGATTGGTCGACCTTCTACTGTCGTCATGGCGCGAAATCTCAGCGCGAGTGCCATCCTCGACGGTCTGCGTGAAGGCAGGGCCTTCGTTGATCTCGTAGGTGTCAAGGGCCGGGTGGTCGATCTGTCCTTGGTGACCGAACAAGGGGCTGTCCCGATGGGGTCCACAGCGGCGCTTGCTGTGGGGCGCACCTACCAACTCGGGCTGCAGGCGACCGAGCTGCCGAAGGGCGCGATCATTCAATGGATGGTGGATGGTGCGCCGTTCGCCGAGTCCCGTGATGCGCATGGCGGTACGCTGCATTTCGTGGTCGAGTTTCGGCCGGGCAAAGTGGGCTGGCAGGCGCTGTTCGCTCGGGTCTTGAATGAGGATGGGCGACTCATCGCCTTCACGGGCCCCGTCTACGCGGAAGTTCAACGTGACCAGATAGCTCAGTGACTGGATGAAGCGCGGCCCGAGGTGAGTCGCAGCAACTCCGACGCGTCCTACGCACCCCCTGTGGCACACCCCTACCTAAGGCCTTGTCACACCTTACGCGTCAGAGCAGCTACTTCGACAGTCTTCGGCTGCCGATCAACTACACATCAATATTCGCCGCCCTCAGCGCATTCGTCTCGATGAAGTCACGCCGGGGTTCCACCTCGTCGCCCATCAGCATGGTGA
>JBAXYD010000097.1:0-9453 GCA_037127635.1 Betaproteobacteria bacterium
GCCGCACCCCCGTGCTGCCGCAAGACCTGCCCAGCGGCATGGCGCAGGCGCTGCTGAGCGCCGCGCAAAGCCAGGAGCCGCTTTACAGAATCACCGTGGCCTTGCAGCGCAGCAGCGTGCAAGCCTTTGGCCAGGCCCAGCCCCTGAAGGCCGGCATGACCCTGGAGGCCGATGTCATCCAGGACCGCCGCGCAATCTGGGAATGGGTGCTGGAGCCCTTGCTTGCAGCCCGCCAGCGGTGGCAGATTCCGTCCAGCGTGCCCGTGATCACCGGCCCGGGAGGTGCGTAGCGCGTCGTTGGGGGAGGCGTGCCGGCGCGTTCCGGTTAGTTTTGGAGTATCAGTTATGCGAGTATTAAGTCTTGGCGAATGTAGCATCGCTGGCGGTGGTGTTGGTCCGGCGTTAGTTTGTTTAGGCGGCGGTGTGGCAGCTGCAGTTGCCCACGGCGGCCAAGCCGGTACAAGTCTCGGGAGTTATGCCGTCGCAACAATCGGTGGTTGCGTTGCAGGCGTGCTCGGTGGCGTACCCATGGGTGCAACCGCAGGTCTAACGGTCGGAACCATTTCCAACTCGATTGCAAATGATATGGCTAAAGCCAACCAATCAAAACCCGCCGCCGGCAGCGGAGGTGGCGGTAGTGGCGGGAAGAGCTTGAGCTCTCAAGCGGACGGCATACTTCTGATTCGTACGCCGGAGTTTTACGAAATGGGCTGGTAGACGACTTACTTCAGATTGGTACTATTCAGTTTTTGATCTGAAACAAAATTATTATGTTCGAATATCAACTGTGCGAAGTGCGTCAAGGCAATAGCCTGACCTTTTCAACGACGATTCCGATGATCTACCTGGGAGTTGTGTTGAGAAGAATTAAACCTCTATCAATAATTGATATTCGGGCATATTTTTTGATTATTTTTTTCTGCTTTACAGTTTGGGCTGTATTGGTTGCAAAATCAATTTGCCAGCCGGATTTAACATTTTTGAACATTATCATTCTCGCAGTCTGGAATTCAGGTCCATCACTCATAGTGGCATTAATGTATTATCATCGTGAATTTCGGAAAAGACAATGAGTGAAGATGTATTTGGGCGAGATACGTGCTGTAAACCGAAAGCCCACAATTTACTCCGGGAAGTCGATTGAATTGGCGGGCAGCCTCAAATCTGAAGTGCAACACCTTGCCCATCCGGTAAGGTGTGCAGATGACCAGAAGATTCCAGCAGATGCAAGCTCAAGAGCTCTCGGCGCTGGCGGCGATGAGGCTGCAAGGCATGAGCTTGCGAGCTATAGGATCTGCCTTGGGCCGCAGCCTTGGAACCCTCAGCCGCGGGCTGTCGCTTAACTCGACGGCGTTTCAGTACGCTTCGCGCACTGCTCAGGCTGCGTACCAGGCGCGCCGCACCCCCGTGCTGCCGCAAGACCTGCCCAGCGGCATGGCGCAGGCGCTGCTGAGCGCCGCGCAAAGCCAGGAGCCGCTTTACAGAATCACCGTGGCCTTGCAGCGCAGCAGCGTGCAAGCCTTTGGCCAGGCCCAGCCCCTGAAGGCCGGCATGACCCTGGAGGCCGATGTCATCCAGGACCGCCGCGCAATCTGGGAATGGGTGCTGGAGCCCTTGCTTGCAGCCCGCCAGCGGTGGCAGATTCCGTCCAGTGTGCCCGTGAACACCAGCCCGGGAGGTGCGTAGTGGGGCGTTGGGGGAGGCGTGCCGGCGCATTCCGGCGATTTTGAGTATCGAGGTATAGTAATGAGAGAGTTGGATGTTAACGAATATTCCACAGTAAATGGAGGCCTAGTTGTTCCGGCTGCAAAGTGTGTACTCATAGGTGTTCCTTCGGGTTTAGGAACCTATATCGCCACAACATCTATGACAAATTCAAAACCGAATGCCTGTGGGGTAATTATTTCTTCTGTTGCGGGCTGTACTACGGCCATTACATCGGCCCCTAGCGTTGCTTTCGCTGGTGCCCTTGCGACAGCCATGTGTCACACAAGCTCGTCGATACCGAATAACTCGGGCGACGGCCGTGGATCGGCTGGTGATGGTACCGTACCAGGCGATGCTTTGGCAGGTGCATAGAAGTTCAACTTTGACTTTGGAGTTGGCATTGTGGATGATTTGATGTTAATTTTCTCATTGATGTGCTTGGGTCTGGCAGTGCCAACTATTGTAGCTAGGATGAGAAGAAGAGTCTCGTTACCTGTTTATTTCATTTCCATTAGTATAGCGATAGCCCTAACCGTAACCTTATTCAGATCGTCGACATTGATTTTCGATGATTTAATTCCCTTCGGGTCATTGGCATTCATATCAACTGCATTTTATTTCTTCATTTCCTCAAGAGTTAATAGAAGGCAGTAGTTGCAAGGGACTCCAAATCTTCCGGCGCCAGAAATTCGGCATGGTGCCCGGCCAGGTGACCGAGGTCAGCCGCACCCCCGTGCTGCCGCAAGACCTGCCCAGCGGCATGGCGCAGGCGCTGCTGAGCGCCGCGCAAAGCCAGGAGCCGCTTTACAGAATCACCGTGGCCTTGCAGCGCAGCAGCGTGCAAGCCTTTGGCCAGGCCCAGCCCCTGAAGGCCGGCATGACCCTGGAGGCCGATGTCATCCAGGACCGCCGCGCAATCTGGGAATGGGTGCTGGAGCCCTTGCTTGCAGCCCGCCAGCGGTGGCAGATTCCGTCCAGTGTGCCCGTGAACACCAGCCCGGGAGGTGCGTAGCGCGGCGTTGGGGGAGGCGTGCCGGCGCGTTCCGGTCAGGTTGACTACTAAGGAGATCGTGATGAGAGAACTGGCCTTCAACGAATATTGCTCGGTGAGTGGGGGTGAAGTGGGTGCAACGAAAATGGGAGATGACGTTAGCTACACAGGTGTTTATCCGCACTGCGCAATCGCTGGAGTATTGGCTGAGGTTTCTGTTAGTGTTGCCCTAGAAGCTATGGGTCCGGCGGGCCAACTGGCAGAAGCAACCTTGAATGTGAGTCAAGCGGCAAGTGATAAGGTCGTTCATAATTGTATTATGACTCATGGAGATCCATTGCCTTCATTGCCTCCGGCGGCCGGCGGTGGTGGTGATTTACACGCAGCTTTTGGCTACGACTTTTTGTTGAAAGTGAAAGATTTCCACTGAGGCAGAGTGCGCAAGAGATCCAATTGATATTCTTTAGCAGCGATTCCGGATGATGAGGCTGACAATGATTTTAATTTTTAGATCACTATTCGGATCGCTGCTTTTGTCTCTTTTATTTACAACTAAATGTTATGCAGAGCGTAACCCCATCGATACTGTCGAGCTACCTTATATAGCTCTCGAAAACTCAAGTAAGTCGAAAATTATAGTTGTGGGTTCGGCGCATAGTAAAGTTAATGGGATTCTCGCTCTGGGTAAGTCGACAAGGAATCTTCTTGCTTCCGTCTCTTTGGTCGCATTCGAGGCGCATCCGAATGCTCCACCAGGTCCGCCCCCGCATTATCGCGTGCAGTCATACGTTGACCGCGACACGCTCAATCGACTAGAGCAACTTGCGCGCCGGGACCGGCACACTGCACTTATGTGGAATGTGGTGATCCAAACGCCAATGACGCCAGAATTTGCAGCGGCGATATTTTTCTCGAGATGTATTGATGGTAGTAAGGCGAAGCAAGCCCTGGATGCCCATAGGGATAGAAAAAATTCCCCGGATCATTTGATTTTGGATGATATTTCGGGGGCTGTAGATTCAACAGCTTTGGAGAGTATGTTTGAGTTGAATGAATTGCGCACCGAAAAGACTTTATTGGGTTCATCCGTAATGTTTGAGGCGGGTTTAAATTCAGCGTTATCAGAGGATGGATGTAGGAATTATTGGACTTATGCGAGTGAGGTCGAAGATTTGTTGGTAGCAAGAAAGATTCAAAAGTTATACGAAATAAGCTGGAAGTATGAATGTCTATTGTTCTCATGCCGCGGAATATTGAGTGGTATTGGTTTTTCAAAGGAAAGAAATTTTCGACTTGCAGAGAGAATTGTCACCCTATCCGGCGCGCACAGTAGGCTTGCTGTGATTGTCGGTGCACTTCATTTGGATCATCGGGCGGGTCTGATTTCGGAACTGAATGAACGAGGTTTCTTTGAGGTCGATAATAATCTGAAAAAATAGTAGCCATCTGCAGTCGGAGGAAAGTAGTTGCCACGCTGTGTTCGCTTGATATCTTGACCCGTCCGATCCTCCAGTCCCAAGCCGCCGAATGCGGGCTCGCCTGTCTCGCCATGGTGGCTGCCCACCATGGTCGGTTTCTCGGGCTGGCGGAACTGCGCGCACGTTTTCCGCAAAGCGGCAAGGGTGCGAACCTGAAGCAGTTGATGGGCTACGCGTCGGCGCTGGGCTTGGCAGGGCGGCCATTGCGGCTTGAACTGACCGAGTTGCCCAAGCTGGCCCGGCCCTGCGTGCTGCACTGGGATCTGAACCACTTCGTGGTGCTGCATCGGGTACACACCAGCCTGGGCGGCGCGGTGCGCGCCATCACGGTGCTGGACCCTGCCGTGGGCCGGCGGCGGTTGGCGTTGGAAGAGGTGTCACGCCACTTCACGGGCGTGGCGCTGGAACTCACGCCCAACGCCGACTTCCAGCCGCAGGTGGCGGCGCCGCGCGTGCAGTTGCGCCAGTTGACCGGGCGGGTCACGGGGCTGGGCCGCTCGCTGGTGGCCATTGGGGCGGTGGCGCTGGCGCTGGAGGTCTTCGCCCTGGCAGCGCCGTTGCTCAACCAGTTGGTGGTGGACGACGCCATCGTCAGTCAAGACCGGGAGTTGCTGCAGGTGCTGGTGCTGGGCTTCGGCTTGATGCTGGTGATCCAGACGGCGCTGGGCCTGGCGCGCAGCTGGATGGTGATGCTGCTGGGGCAGAGCCTGTCGCTGCAGTGGCTGGGCAACGTGTTTGCGCACCTGCTGCGCCTGCCCACGGCCTTCTTCGAGCAGCGCCACCTGGGCGATGTGGTGTCGCGTTTCGGCGCGGTGCGCGAGATCCAGCGCACGCTCACCACCTCGGCGGTAGAGGCGGTGCTGGACGGCGTGATGGCGCTGGCCGCGCTGGCGCTGATGGCCTTGTACTCGCTCAAGCTCAGTGGGGTGGTGGGCCTGGCGGTGTTGGCGTATGGCGGGCTGCGCTGGGCTGCCTGGGCGCCGCTGCGCGACGCCGCGGCAGAGCGCTTGGTGGTTTCGGCCAAAGAGAGCACGCACTTTCTGGAGACCCTGCGCGCCATCCAGCCCCTGAAGCTGTTCGGCCGGGAGGAAGAGCGGCGCGCGCGCTGGCAGAACCTGATCGTGGAGGTGCAGAACCGCGACGTGCGCACCGCCAAGCTGGGCATGCTGTTTGCCACTGGCAACACGCTGATCTTCGGCCTGGAGAACCTGGCGGTGCTGTACCTGGGGGCGGGGCTGGTGATGGGCACTTCTCAGGGCGCGGAGGTGTTCACCCTGGGCATGCTGTTCGCCTTCCTGTCTTACAAGGGCCAGTTCACGGGCCGGGTGGCCCGGCTGATCGACTTCGTGGCCGAGTTCAAGATGCTGTCGCTGCACAGTGAGCGCCTGGCCGATATCGTGCTGAGCGCCCCCGAACAGGACACGCCCGACGGCCCGCTGCCCGAGCATGACCTGGCCCACCTGCCGGCCAGCCTGGAGTTGCGCCGCCTGAGCTTTCGCTATGGCGAGGGCGAGCCCTGGGTACTGCGCGACGCCACCTTGCACATCCCCGCCGGCCAGAGCGTGGCCATCACCGGGCCATCGGGCGTGGGCAAGACCACGCTGCTGAAGATTCTGCTGGGCCTGCTGGCGCCTACCGAGGGCCAGGTGTTGTTCGGTGGGGTGCCTTTGCGGCAATTGGGCCTGGGCAATGTGCGGCGCTGCATCGGCACGGTGATGCAGGACGACGTGCTGCTCACGGGCAGCCTGGCCGACAACATCAGCTTCTTCGATACCCAGCCCGACCAACAGCGCGTGCAGGCCTGCGCGCAGATGGCCCTGCTGCATGAGGACATCCAGCGCATGCCCATGGGCTACCAGACGCTGGTGGGTGACCTGGGGCACGGGCTCTCCGGGGGCCAGAAGCAACGCCTGCTGCTGGCGCGCGCCCTGTACAAGACGCCCCGCGTGCTGGCGCTGGACGAAGCCACCAGCCACCTGGACGTGGCAGCCGAGCGCGCCATCAGCCAGGTGCTGGCGCAACTGCCGCTGACGCGGCTGATCATCGCGCACCGGCCCGACACCATTGCAGGCGCCCAGCGTGTGGTGCAGCTGCGCGATGGCCAGGTGATGGACCTTCCCCGTGCGGAGCCCACGGCCACGGCCTCCTAGAATCATCGATCGCCCGAGCGGCGCCTTTCCGAGCATGGCATGAGCATCAAGAGCGACCGTTGGATCCGCCGCATGGCGCAGGCGCACGGCATGATCGAGCCCTTCGAGCCGGGCCAGGTGCGGCACGCAGCCGATGGCCAGCGCATCGTCAGCTACGGCACGTCCAGCTACGGTTACGACATCCGCTGCGCGCGCGAGTTCAAGGTGTTCACCAACATCTACAGCACGGTGGTGGACCCGAAGAACTTCGACGAGAAGAGCTTCGTGGACATCGAGAGCGATGTCTGCATCATCCCGCCCAACAGCTTTGCGCTGGCCCGCACGGTGGAGTACTTCCGCATCCCGCGCAACGTGCTCACCATCTGCCTGGGCAAGAGCACCTATGCGCGCTGCGGCATCATCGTCAACGTCACCCCCTTCGAGCCCGAATGGGAAGGCTACGTGACGCTGGAGTTCAGCAACACCACCCCGCTGCCGGCCAAGATCTACGCCGGCGAGGGCTGCGCGCAGGTGCTGTTCTTCGAGAGCGACGAGGTCTGCGAGACCAGCTACAAGGACCGCGGCGGCAAGTACCAGGGCCAGCGCGGCGTGACCTTGCCCAAGGCCTGATCAAGCGGTCGGGAAGGTGCCCGGCAGCAGGATGGTGCGGTCCACGTCAGCAATCTTGGTGCGGCCGCAGAAGGCCATGGTCAGGTCCAGTTCCTTGTGGATGATCTGCAAGGCCTTGGTCACGCCCTCGCCGCCCATGGCGCCCAGGCCATAGAGGAAGGCGCGGCCGATGTAGGTGCCGCGCGCGCCCAGCGCCCAGGCCTTGAGCACGTCCTGGCCGCTGCGGATGCCGCCGTCCATGTGCACCTCGATGCGCGAGCCCATCTCGGCCGCGATGGCCGGCAGCGCCTCGATGCTGCTTTGCGCCCCGTCCAGCTGCCGCCCGCCGTGGTTGCTGACGATGAGCGCATCGGCGCCGCTGTCGGCCGCCAGCTTGGCGTCTTCCACATCCTGGATGCCCTTGATGATGAGCTTGCCGCCCCAGCGCTTCTTGATCCACTCCACGTCGCCCCAGTTCAGCTGGGGGTCGAACTGTTCGGCCGTCCAGGCCGACAGGTTGGCCATGTCGGACACGCCCTTGACGTGGCCCACGATGTTGCCGAACTGGCGGCGCGGCGTGCCCAGCATCCCCATGCACCAGCGCGGCTTGGTCATCATGTTCAGGATGTTGGCCACGGTGAGCTTGGGCGGCGCCGACAGGCCGTTCTTCAGGTCTTTGTGGCGCTGGCCCAGGATCTGCAGGTCCAGCGTGAGCACCAGGGCGTCGCACTGGGCGGCCTTGGCGCGGTCGATCAGGCGTTCGATGAAATCGCGGTCGCGCATCACGTAGAGCTGGAACCAGAAGGGCTGCGTGGTGCGCGCGGCCACGTCCTCGATGGAGCAGATGCTCATGGTGGACAGCGTGAAGCGCACGCCGAACTTCTCCGCCGCCTGCGCAGCCAGGATCTCGCCGTCGGCATGCTGCATGCCGGTGAGGCCGGTGGGGGCAATGGCCACGGGCATCTTGCAGTCGATGCCCACCATCTGGGTGGCGGTGCTGCGGCCTTGCATGTTGACGGCTACGCGCTGGCGCAGCTTGATCTTCTGAAAGTCGCTCTCGTTGGCGCGGTAGGTGCTCTCGGTCCAGGAGCCGGAATCGGCGTAGTCGTAGAACATGCGCGGCACGCGCTTTTGCGCCAGGACGCGCAGGTCTTCGATGTGGGTGATGACTTGGGGCATGGGTTTCCTATCGCCAGCAGTGGCCTGTGCAGCCGCTGTCAATGAGCCGGAAGTCTATGCGCGACCCGCACGTCCCGTCCCGGTCTGGGGCATCCGGCGATTCCGGGTCAGAGGAAAGACACCTATTCCCCACGGCGCGCGCTGGGGCTCCAATGGCGGCTGTTGGGGCTGAGGGCCCTGGGAGAACCTGTTGATGTTCGTAACCCTGATCCGCCGTATGGCCGTCGTGCTGGCCCTGGGCTCGGCTTTGCTGGGCGGTACGCCCGTGAACGCGCAGAACCTGACCCTTGGCACCAAGCTCGAGCTCAACACCCTGGACCCGCACTTCTTTGCGGCGTTTCCCACCGGCTCGTCCCACCCGCTGATCTTCGAGCATCTGGTCGCGCTGGACGAGAAGCTGCAGCTCAAGCCGAATCTGGCGGTGTCGTGGAAGACGCTGGACCCGCAGACCTGGGAAGTCAAGCTTCGTCAGGGTGTGGTGTTCCACAACGGCGCACCCTTCACCGCGGACGACGTGATCTTCACCTGGGAGCGCGTGCCCAACGTGCCGAACTCGCCCAACTCGTTCTCGCAGTTCACGCGCAGCGTCGAGAAGATCATCAAGATCGACAGCCACACGTTGCACATGAAGACCGTGGCCGTGCACCCGGGGCTTCCCATGGACCTGGCCAATGTGCTGATCATTTCGGCCTCGGTGGGCAAGGGCGTCACCACGCAGGATTTCAACAGCGGCAAGGCCGCCGTGGGTACTGGCCCCTTCAAGCTGGCCGAATGGGTCAATGGCGAGCGCCTGGTGGTCGAGCGCAACGAGCGCTACTGGGGCCCCAAGCCGCCCTGGGCCCGCGTGACCGAGGTGGTGCTGGCCAAGGACAGCGCGCGCCTGGCCGCGCTGTTGTCGGGCCAGGTGGACGCCATCGACGCCGTGCCCAGTGCCGACCTGGCACGCCTGAAGAAGGATGCGCGCTTCGCGCTGGTGCGTGGCGGCCCGGCCGCGCTGGTGCACTACATCGCGCTTGATTCAGCGCGCGAAGTTTCGCCCTTCATCACCGCCAAGGACGGCAAGCCCCTGGACCGCAATCCGCTGAAGGACGCCCGCGTGCGCAAGGCGCTGTCGCTGGCGCTGAACCGCGCGCTCATGGTGGACCGGGTGCTGGAAGGCAGCGGCGTGCCCGCCGGGCAGATGCTGTCGGACGCGTTCCCCACCGCCCCCAAGGACGTCAAGCCGGATCCGCACGATCTGTTGCGCGCGCAGGCCCTGCTCAAGGAAGCCGGCTGGGCGCAGGGTTTTCGCATCGTGTTGCACACCACCGTACGTATTCAGCCTCCCCCCGCGAGCTGTTGACGGCGCGACACCAAGCTT
>JBAXYD010000098.1:0-9035 GCA_037127635.1 Betaproteobacteria bacterium
GGAACGGGGCTTCAACCAGGCCTGGGAGCTCACCCGGCGGCTGGGCCACCGCCTTGGCCTGGCCACCACGGCCGACCTGCTGCAGCGGCCCGTTGACACGGCCCACCAGCTCGACCTTTCTCTGCAGGACCGCGCCCGCAACCTGCGCGGCGCCTTCATGGTGACGCCAGGGCGCCAGCACATGGTGGCTGGCCGCCGTCTGGCGCTGGTCGATGATGTGATGACCACTGGGGCCACCTTGCGAGAGGCCACCCGTGCCCTGATGCAGGCCGGCGCTGCCAGCGTGGACGTCTGGGCCGTGGCCCGCACCCCGTGAACCACCCCACCCCGCAGCCCGAACCACGAGCCCGCTGATGTTCCATATCGTCCTGGTGCAGCCCGAAATCCCGCCCAACACGGGCAACGTCATCCGCTTGGCGGCCAACACCGGCTGCACGCTTCATCTGGTGGAGCCGCTGGGCTTTGCGATGGAGGACAAGCTGCTGCGCCGCGCCGGGCTCGATTACCACGAGTTCGCCGCAGTGCACCGGCATGCCAGCTGGTCGGCATTGCTGGCCGACGCCCAGCCCGACCGCTCGCGCCTGTTCGCGTTCACCACCCGCGGGGCCCGGCCTTTCGGCGAATTGGCCTGGCTGCCGGGCGACTGGCTGGTGTTCGGCAGCGAAACCGCAGGCCTGCCCGCCGACGTGCGCGACACCTTTGCCGACGAAACCCGGGTGCGCTTGCCCATGCGGGCGGGACAGCGCAGCCTGAACCTCAGCAATGCGGTAGCCGTGGCCGTGTTCGAGGCTTGGCGCCAGTGCGGCTACGCAGGGGGCACCTGAAACCTGCAGCGCCTCCCTTCAGGGCTTCAACACCACAACCAGGCTTTGATACGGGGAAGACTTGGGGTCTTGCCGGCCTCAGGGGCCCTCGGCCCGCGCATCGCGTGACATCAGGCGGGCCACGGCTTCAGCAGGACAGAGATGGCCTTGCAACACCTTCACGACGGCCTCGGTGATGGGCATGTCCACCCCCAGAGCGAGGGCGCGGGCCAGAACAGTGGGGGCCGAGTACACGCCCTCTGCCACATGACCCAGGGCCGCCACGGCCTCAGTCAGCGACCGGCCCTCGGCCAGCATCAGGCCCACCTGCCGGTTGCGCGACAAGGCGCCCGTGGAGGTGAGCACCAGATCCCCCAGGCCGGACAGGCCCATGAAGGTCTCGGCCCGCGCCCCCAGAGCCACACCCAGCCGGGTGATCTCGGCCAGCCCGCGGGTGATGAGCGCGGCGCGCGCGTTCAGGCCCGGCGCGGCGGCCGCAGCCGGCTGCGCCGCCAGGCCGTCGAGGATGCCGGTGGCGATGGCCATGACGTTCTTGACCGCACCGCCCACCTCCACGCCGGTCGGGTCCTTCGAGGTGTAGATGCGCAGCGCGCCGCCATGGAAAGCCTGCACCGCCTGCTGGCACAGGCCGGCATCGCTGCTGGCCGCTACCAGGGCCGTGGGCCGCCCTTGGGCCACCTCCAGCGCAAAGCTCGGGCCGGACAGCACCCCTGACGCTGCCCCGGGACGCAGCGCCTGGGCGATCTCGTGCCCCAGCGCGCCGGTGTCGGCCTCGAACCCCTTGCACAGCCACAGCGCAGGGGCTTCAGGCGGCAGGCGGGCCAGGGTCTGGCGCAACCCGCTCATGGGGGTGGCGATGACCGTCAAGCCCTGGCGCCCGTGCTGCACGGCTTCGTCCCAGGCAGCGGTGATGCGCAGGCCCGGGGACAGGCTCACACCCGGGAGATAGCGTGCGTTACGGTGATCGCGTTGCAGCAGCTGGGCCTGGGCCGGGTCCCGCGCCCACAGCACCACCTCGTGGCGCATGGCCGCGCAATGGGCCAGGGCCGTACCCCAGGCACCGGCACCGAGCACCGACAGTTTCATGCGCATCCCCGCACCGGTACCGGCCCGGACCGAACGGCCTCCCGGCCGCCCGGCCGCACAAGCCTCAGTTCAGGCTGGTGATGATGCCCGAGCCCGTTTCGGACTGGGCTGCCTGCTGCTGGGCCTCGAACATGGCCTGGAAGTTCACCTCGGTCAGCAGGATGGGCGGGAAGCCCGCACGGGTGCAGATGTCCGAGATGATGGCGCGCAGGTACGGGTAGATCATCTGGGGGCAGACGATGCCGATCAGGCCCTGCATCTGGTCGTCCGGGATGTTGCGGATCTCGAAGATGCCGGCCTGCTTGGCCTCCACCAGGAACAGGGTGCGGTCTCCCACCTTGGTGGTGACGGTGGCGGTCACGGTGACCTCGAACACCCCTTCGGCCACGGGCTCGGCGCCCACGCCCAGGTTGATGTCCACCTGGGGCTGGCTCTGCTCGACCAGGATCTGCGGGGAATTCGGCTGCTCCAGCGACAGATCCTTCAGGTACATGCGCTGGATCTGGAACACGGGGGTCAGGTCTTGGTCTGCCATGGGAGCTCTCTGGTGGGATGCAGGGGCCAGCGATGGGGCGCTGGCAGGAAGGGGAAAGAGACGCGCAGATGGGTCGTGCGGCTTGCGGACCGTGGCAGGCCCGGCGGGCCCATCACACCCAGCGCGAAAGGCGGACGATTATGGCTCTGGGCAGACCGTCGGCACCGGGCTTCACGCAAGGCCGGCGTGCGCAGGCCCAGGCCTTGTGCCTCAGGCGGCGGCCGCCAGCAAGGGCAGCAGGCCCCCTTTTTGATCCAGCGCCATCAGGTCATCGCAGCCGCCGACATGGGTGCTGCCGATGAAGATCTGCGGCACGGTGCGCCGGCCAGTGACCTCGATCATGTGATCGCGCTGGGTCGGGTCCAGATCCACGCGGATTTCCTCGATCTGCTGCACACCTCGCTGCTTGAGCAGGGCCTTGGCGCGGACGCAGTAGGGGCAGACCTGCGAGGTATACATGCGAACGGGATTCATGGCGGCGGCACAGTGGAGTCACGACAAGGCGCGGATTCTGGCCGATCGCGGCCGCGCCCGCCCAGCCAGGGTCTTGCGCGTTCTGGCAGGGTTGTGGGGCCCTCGGGGGCCTGTCAGCCCGCCGCGGGCCCGGACTTCTCGGTGGGCAGACCGGCCTCGCGCCAGGCGGACATGCCCCCGGCCAGTGCGCGCACGTTGGCATAACCCAGCTTGCGCAGGGTGGCCGCGGCGCGTCCGGCCCGTGCGCCCGTGGGGCACAGCACCACCAGAGGCAGCGCCTTGTTGGAGGGAAGATCCTTGGAAGTCTCCAACTGTCCGACAGGCACGTTGCGGGCCTGCGCGGCGTGTCCGGCGTCGAACTCGCGCGGTTCGCTGACATCGATGAGCACCGCCTTCTCGCGGTTCATCATCCGCACGGCCTCGGAAGCACCCACGGCGCCGGCGCCACCGCCGCCGCGCACCAAGGGCCACACCAACATGCCCCCGGAGACGAAAGCCACAGCAATCAGGAGCCAGTTCTCAAGGAAGAAGTTCACAGCAGTTCCGTCAGGAGCGCAAAACACTGGATTGTAAGATTCCACACCGTGGCCCCTCTCCTCGGCCCCGCCCTTGACCCCACCGCAGCAACCGCTCCCCGCGCCCCACCCATGCACAAGCTCGTCCTCATCCGCCACGGAGAGTCCACCTGGAACCTGGAGAACCGCTTCACGGGCTGGACCGACGTGCCGCTGACCGACACCGGCGTGACCCAGGCCCGCCAGGCGGGCGAGTTGCTCAAGGACGCCGGCTACGAATTCGACGTCGCCTACACCTCTGTGCTCAAGCGCGCGATCTGGACGCTGTGGCACTGCCTGGACAACATGGAGCGCACCTGGCTGCCGGTGCAGCACGACTGGCGCCTGAACGAGCGGCATTACGGTGCCTTGCAGGGCCTGAACAAGGCCGACATGGCGCGCCAGTACGGTGACGAGCAGGTGCTGGTCTGGCGCCGCAGTTACGACACCCCGCCACCGGCGCTGGCCGCCGACGATCCCCGCGGCCAGCGCCAGGACCCGCGCTACAGCCGCCTGGACCCGGCACAGGTACCGCTGACGGAATGCCTGAAGGACACCGTGGCGCGCGTGCTGCCCTGCTGGAACGAGCGCCTGGCGCCGGCCATCCGCAGCGGCCAGCGCGTGCTGATCGCCGCCCACGGCAACAGCATGCGGGCGCTGGTGAAGTATCTGGACGGCATTTCCGATGGCGACATCGTCGGCATCAACATTCCGAACGGCATCCCGCTGGTCTACGAACTGGACGAGGCGCTGAAACCGATCCGCCACTACTACCTGGGCGACCCCGAGGCCGCCGCGCGGGCCGCCGCCGCAGTGGCCAGCCAGGGCAAGGCCTGACGCCCACGGCAGCGCGTGCCGAGCCGCTGCCAGGTCATCAGGCCGTCAGGCCGTCAAACCGTCAGAAGGTCTCGGGGGCGAACTCGCGCGGCACCTGGTCCGCGCTGCCCAGGCGGTAGCCGCTGTCCTGCTGCGCCATGCGGCAGGCGAAGCTGAAATCGGCCTCGAACCGGGCGTGCAGCCGGTACAGCGGGTCACCGGCCTTGACGGCCTGGCCGAGCTTGACGCGCAGGTCCACGCCGGCCCCGGGCACCTGCGGGGCGCCGCTCAGGCGCGCGATACGCGCCAGGCGCAGGTTGTCAATGCCCACCACCACGCCGTCTGACGGCGCCAGCACATCGAACACCTTGTCGCCCAGGGGCGGCGGCACGGCGCGGCGGCCCTGGGCGTCGATGATGGCGTTCATGCTGGCCAGGGCGCGGCCGGAATCCAGGATGTCGCGGGCGATGCGGTAGCCCTCGCCGCCGCGCACGTCGGGGTCGAACTCGATCACGCGTCCGGCCAGGCGCAGCGACTTCTGCCGCAGGTCCTGCGGCGCGTCGGGGTGGTTCTGCAACACCTGCATGACATCGCGCGCCTCCAGCACCGGCCCGATGCCGCGACCGACGGGCTCGCGTCCGTCGGTGATCACCGCGTCCAGCTGCAGACCCAGACGCGAGGCCACGACTTCGAACAAGCGCTTCAGACGCTGCGCCGCGGGCATGCTGCGCACCTTGGCGGTGGGGCCCACGGGGATGTCCAGCACCAGATGGGTGGAGCCGGCGGCGATCTTCTTGGACAGGATGGAGGCCACCATCTGCCCGGGCGAGTCGATGGCCAGTGGCCGCTCCACCGAGATCAGGATGTCATCGGCAGGTGAGAGATCGGCCGTGCCGCCCCAGGACAGGCAGCCGTGGGTGGCGCGCACGATCTCCTGCAGCCGCTGCAGCGGCAGCTCCACGTCGGCCAAGACCTCCATGCTGTCGGCCGTGCCCGCGGGCGAGGTGATGGCGCGTGACGAGGTCTTGGGGCAGCGCATGCCGTGCGCGGCGACGATGGGCACCACCAGCATCGAGGTGCGGTTGCCCGGGATGCCGCCGATGCAGTGCTTGTCCACCACCGGCCCGCCGCCGATTTCGGCACGCCAGTCCAGGCGGCGGCCCACGCCGATCATGGCCTCGGTCAGGTGCAGCACCTCGTCACGGTCGAGCTCGAACTGGTTGGTGGCCACGACGAAGGCGGCCAGCTCGATCTTGGAGTAACGCGCGGCGGCGATGTCCTGCACCACGGCGCGGAAGTCATCGCGCCCCAGGCGCTCGCCTGCGATCTTGCGGTGCAGCGCAGCGATGGAGGACGGTGGCTCGGCCTGGTCGATGTGGGCGGCGTGGCCGGACGCCACACCCAGCCGGGTGAAGGCGTCCTCGCTCAGGCCCAGTTCCAGCGGCCCGACGATGGCGGCGTCGTCCACCACGTTCAGCACGGCAAACAGGGTCTGGCCATTGGCCTGCACCTTCACCTTGGACAGCGCTTGGAAGCCCGCTGCGCGCACCACCGGGCAGTCACGGTGCAGGAAGACCACGCTCTCGCGCCAGGTGTCGATGCCGACCCGGCGGATCGAGAGCGTGTCGCCGTTCATGAGAAAGGGTCAGGTGCGTGGGTCCGATGCGGCGATGGTGCGCCGATGCTGGCGTGATCGCCACCCATGCGCTCAAGCGCCCCGGCGATTTCCTGGCGCAGATGGGCGGCCAGCGCCCTGCGGTCGGCATGCCGCACCCCTTCGGCGGGCAAGACGTCCAACTGCACCCGCAGGCCCTGCGCGCCAGCGAGCATCCACAGGCTGCGGGCCAACGAGATGTCCCCAGTGAAGTCCGCCGCCGGGCTGACGCCATGGCGCTCGTCGGCATAGCGCAGCGCCACCGGTTGCACCGGCACCTGCGTGGCGATGGCCGCCTGGAGCAGATTGGCGTGGAAGGGCAGCGGCTCGTGGCCCAGGCCGGTGGTACCTTCGGGAAACACCGCCACCGTATCACCGGAGGCAAGCGCATCGGCCATCTGGTGCACCACCCGCAAGGCATCGCGCGCCTTCTCGCGCACGATGTACAACGTGCCGGCGGCCCCGACCAGGCGGCCGACCACGGGCCAGGCCTGGACATCGGCCTTGGACACGAAGCGCGCCTGCGGACACACGGCATGCACGGCCATGATGTCCAGCCAGGAAACATGGTTGGCAACGATCAGCTTGGCGCCGGGGCGGAAGCTGCCCTGCACGTCAAGCCGGATGCCGAGCACGGCAAACATCTTCTTCGCCCACCAGGCGATGCGCCTTTGGCGGCCGGCGGCGTCCAGACGCGGGAAGCGCAGCAGCACCACCGCCAGGCCATGCAACACGTGAAGCACGGCGCGCAGCAGGCGCACGCAGGCACGGCACCACACAGCAATTCCGTCCGGCGCAGGGGCCCGCGACAAGACAGGATCGTGCGTCCTGGGCGAGCCGGGAAGGGGGTTCACGGCATCACCCAGGACCGGGGCGCGCCGCCGCGCCGTCAGGCCGCGGCCTCATAGGCCACGGTGCCCGCCACCAGCGTGGCCCGCACGCGACCCGGCATCTGCACGCCGCCATGCTCGAAGGCGAAGGGTGTGTGCTTGCCTTGGCTGCGCAACCCCTCAGCCGTGACGGTCCAGCTGGCCAGGGGGTCGAACACGCAGACATCGGCCACCCCGCCCTCGACGAGGCGCCCGGCGCTCTCGGCCAACGAGCCGATGGCCCCGCCCAGCACGCGCACCGGCCCGGCCGTGACCACGGACAGGGCCCGGTGCAGACTCTCGCTGTCCGACCCGGTGTCTGCGCCCCACTTCAGCGCCAGGCTCAGCAGCAACTCCAGGCCGGTGGCGCCAGGCATGGCCTCGGCAAACGGCAGGTGCTTCTCGTCGGTACCCACGGGCATATGGTCGCTGACCAGGGCATCGATCGTGCCGTCGGCCAGCGCCGCGCGCAGCGCGTCCCGGTCGCGTTGCTGGCGCAGCGGCGGGTTCAGGCGCATGGCGGGGTTGAAGTAGCCGATGTCCAGGTCGGTGAGGTGCAGCGAGTTGATACTGACGTCCGCCGTCACTGGCAGGCCCTCGGCCTTGGCAGCGCGCAGCAGCGCCACACCCGCCGCACTGGACAGGCGGCACAGGTGAACGCGCGCGCCGGTGCTGCGCATCAGCTCGAAAAGAGTGTGCAGGGCGATGGTCTCGGCCGCCACCGGCACGCCCGACAGGCCCAGGCGCGTGGCGATGGCCCCGCTGGCGGCCACGCCCTGGCCCAGCCAGCGGTCTTGCGGGCGCAGCCAGACCGTGTAGCCGAAGGTGGCGGCGTACTGCAAGGCGCGCTGCAGCACCAGGGTGTCGGTCAGCGCCACGTCGGCCTGCGAGAAACCCACGCAGCCGGCCTCGGTGAGCTCCGCCATCTCGGTCAGCGCCTCGCCCTTCAGGCCGCGGGTCAGCGCGCCCAACGGGAACAAGCGACAACGGCTCAATTTGCGGGCGCGGAATTTGAGCATCTCCACCAGACCCGGCTCGTCCAGCGTGGGGTCGGTGTCGGGCGGGCAGACCAGGCTGGTGACGCCGCCGGCAGCGGCCGCAGCCAGCTCGCTTTCGAGCATGCCCTCATGCTCCAGGCCGGGCTCGCGCAGGCGCGCCGCCAGATCCACCAGCCCGGGGGCGACGATGCAGCCCGCGGCGTCGACGACGCGGTCGGCCGCGAAATCGGCAGGCACTGGGCCGATGCCGACGATGCGGCCGGCGGCGATGCGAACGTCAGTGACCTCATCACGCCCGCTCGCAGGATCGACGACTCGGCCGTTGCGGATGGCGATCTTCATGCCTCGTTCCCCGCGATGATGGACATGACGGCCATGCGCACCGCAATGCCGAAAGTGACCTGCGGCAGGATCACGCTCTGCGCCCCATCGGCCACGCGCGAGTCAATCTCCACGCCGCGGTTGATGGGCCCGGGGTGCATGACGATGGCGTCAGGCCGCGCCAGCGCCAGCTTCTCCGGCGTGAGGCCGAACTTCTTGGCGAACTCGCCGGCGCTGGGCAGCATCGCGCCGCTCATGCGCTCGTTCTGCAGGCGCAGCATGATGACGACGTCGGCATCGCGGATGCCCTCGGCCATGTCGTGGCACACGCGCACGCCCATGTCGCGCAGGTCGCCCGGTACCAGGGTGCGCGGGCCCACCGCGCGGATCTCCGGCACGCCCAGGGTGGTGAGCGCGTGGATGTCGGAGCGCGCCACGCGCGAGTGCACGATGTCGCCCACGATGGCCACGGTGAGCTGGGTGAAGTCCCGCTTGTAGTGGCGGATGGTGTACATGTCCAGCAGGCCCTGTGTCGGGTGGGCGTGCCGGCCGTCGCCTGCGTTGACCACATGCACATGCGGGGCGCAATGCTGGGCGATCAGGTAGGGCGCGCCGCTCTCGCTGTGGCGCACGACGAACATGTCGGCGTGCATGGCCGACAGGTTGGCGATGGTGTCGAGCAGGCTCTCGCCCTTGGCCGCAGACGAGCGCGCGATGTCCAGGTTCAGCACATCGGCCGACAGGCGCTTGGCCGCGATCTCGAAGGTGGTGCGGGTGCGCGTGCTGTTCTCGAAGAACAGGTTGAACACGCTCTTGCCACGCAGCAGCGGCACCTTCTTGACCTCGCGGTCGTTGACCGACAAGAAGGTGCTGGCGGTGTCCAGGATGTGGCTGAGCACCGCCT
>JBAXYD010000099.1:0-8777 GCA_037127635.1 Betaproteobacteria bacterium
GTCAGCGCCTTGGCCTTGTCGTCGCGCTCGGCCGCCCTCGCCTTGGCCTCAGCCTGCGCTGCAGCCAGGGCCTGAGCCGCCTGGTCTGCCGCAGCCTTGTTTTCGGCTTGCGCCTTCTCGTGATTGGCGTCCTTCTCCTTGGCCTGCAGGAAGAGTTGCTCGAGTTCCTCCTGTACCTGGTGCAGTTGAAGAAGCAGCAGTTCACCCTCTTCCTGAGCTTCTTTGAGCCGGCTCTCGAAATGCTCGGCAGCCGCCTTCTTCTCAGCCTGCGCTTGGTCGGCCAACGCCTGAGCATCAGCCATGGCCTTGTCCAATGCCGCCTTGCCCTCCCGAGTGGCCCGTTCCAGCGCCGCGCTGCGTTCCTGAGTGGCCTGCTCCAGCGCCGCATGGGCCTTCAGCAATGCCGTCTCTTGGGCGGGCGACCCCTCACCAGCCTTGACCAGGGCGGTGAGAAGCGCTACTGCCGCGGAATCGGGAGGGATGACGTCGTCCCGCATCGAGGGCATGTGGCTCGAGTCCCAGTCAGCAGACTCCAGCGCCTCCAGCACGTCCCACACCTCGGGGGCAGCCCATGCGTGCAGTTGGGCGAGTTGGTCGCCCACCGGGTCTTGCACAGAGCCCTCTTGAGCCAGTTCTGCCTGCAGCGCTGCCAACACAGCGTCAACGCCTGCGCGCACATCATCCTGCACGTCAGCCGTCGCCTCGCCCGAGTCTCGCAGAGGTGCCTCGTCAAGCCGCGAACCCAGAGCCTCCAAGACAAGGTGAGATGGCGGCGTCCGAAGCGCGCTCAGCAATCTCACCTCCGTTGAAGTGGATTGCCGCGCGGCCAGCAGACGCCGATGGGCAGAAATCCAGCCATGAGAATTCACCCCCGGGTCGTCGGAGGCCCGCTGACGCTCAACGGCAGACCAAGGCGGTGCGTAGAACCACCACAGCTGAACGCGCCATTGGTCATCGCCTAGGGCGCTCAACGCCTCTTCTGGCGCAATCCACCGTAGCAACCCGCACGCGAGTCCCTTCTGGACCCAACGTGGCAAACCAGCCTCACCGATCAGGCCGCTGATGTGGATGGAATCGTCCTGCATGAGGTAAGTGGCTTAGAGATCCGAAGAATGCAAAGTCTGGAGGGTAGAGACTTCGGCTGCTTCAAGCCAAATCTCCAGCTCGATTGTGCATGGACACAAGGCCCGGAACGGCGGCGCAACCCTCAGGACCGGAAACTGTCCTGATGCGCAAGAAACCATTGGTAAGCATCGCGCAACCCTTGTTCCAGCGAGATACCCGCCTGCCAGCCCAAGGCCGCCAGGCGCGACACATCCATCAGCTTGCGCGGCGTGCCGTCGGGCTTGGTGCTGTCCCACACCAGCTGGCCGGTGAAGCCCGTCACCCGGGCAATGGTTTCGGCCAGCTCGCGGATGGTGCAGTCCACGCCCGTGCCCACGTTGATGTGGCTGAGCATGGGCTGGGTGTGGGCCTGGTACACCTCCAGCGGCAACTCCATCACGTGCACGCTGGCTGCGGCCATGTCGTCCACGTGCAGAAACTCCCGCATGGGCGTGCCGCTGCCCCAGATCGTCACTTCCTTGGCCCCTGTCTGCACCGCCTCATGAAAGCGCCGCAGCAGGGCCGGGATGACGTGAGAGTTTTCCGGGTGGAAGTTGTCGCCCGGGCCGTACAGGTTGGTGGGCATGACGCTGCGGTAATCACGCCCGTGCTGGCGGTTGAAGCTCTCACACAGCTTGATGCCGGCAATCTTGGCAATGGCGTAGGGCTCGTTGGTGGCCTCCAGCGTGCCCGTCAGCAGCTCATCCTCTCGCATGGGCTGCGGGGCCATGCGGGGGTAGATGCAGCTGGAGCCCAGGAACAGCAGCCGCTGCACCCCGGCCGCGTGCGCCGCACCGATGACGTTGGACTCCATCAGCAGGTTGTCGAGGATGAAGTCGGCCGGGTAGGTGTTGTTGGCATGGATGCCGCCCACCTTGGCCGCGGCCAGCACCACCACGTTGATGTGCTGTCGGGCGAAGAAGGCCCGCACGGCGGCCTGGTCCGTCAGGTCAAGTTCCGCGTGTGTGGCGCTAACGATGTTCTTGTAGCCCAGTTCCTGCAACCGCCGCACGATGGCGCTGCCCACCATGCCGCGGTGGCCGGCCACGTAGATGGTGTCGCTCAGGTTGCGCATCGTGCTCACTCCCTGGAGACGGGCGTGTGGAACCCGTGCTGCCGCAGAAGCGCCGTCTGCTGCGCGGCCTTCAAGTCTTCAGCCACCATCTCGGCGCACATCTGCTGCGCGGTGATCTCGGGCACCCAGCCCAGTTCGGTCTTGGCTTTGCTCGGGTCACCCAGCAGGGTCTCCACCTCGGTGGGGCGGAAGTAGCGGGGGTCCACCGCCACCAGGCAATCACCCACCTTCAGCGCCGGGGCTTTGTCGCCTGAAATGGATGCCACAAACGCCTTTTCGTCCACGCCCTGCCCTTCAAAGCGCAGGGTGATGCCCAACTCTGCTGCCGTCCAGGTGATGAACTCGCGTACCGAGTACTGCACGCCGGTGGCAATCACGAAGTCTTGCGGCTTGGCTTGCTGCAGCATCATCCACTGCATGCGCACGTAGTCCTTGGCGTGGCCCCAGTCGCGCAACGCGTCCATGTTGCCCATGTACAGGCACTTCTCCAGCCCCTGTGCAATGTGGCTCAGGCCGCGGGTGATCTTGCGGGTGACAAACGTCTCGCCACGGCGCGGGCTCTCGTGGTTGAAGAGGATGCCGTTGCAGGCGTACATGCCATAAGCCTCGCGGTAGTTCACCGTGATCCAGTAGGCGTACATCTTGGCCACCGCGTAGGGGCTGCGCGGGTAGAAGGGCGTGGTTTCCTTCTGCGGAATCTCCTGCACCAGGCCGTAGAGCTCGCTGGTGCTGGCCTGGTAGAAACGCGCCTTCTTCTCCAGCCCCAGGATGCGCACAGCCTCCAGCAGGCGCAGCGTGCCCATGGCGTCCACATCGGCCGTGTACTCGGGCGATTCGAAGCTCACCGCCACGTGGCTTTGCGCGCCCAGGTTGTAGATTTCATCAGGCTGCACCTGCTGCACGATGCGGGTGAGGTTGGAGGTGTCCGTCAAATCCCCGTAGTGCAGGATGAAGCGCTGATGCTCCACGTGCGGGTCTTCGTAGATGTGGTCCACCCGCTGGGTGTTGAATGACGAGGCCCGGCGCTTGATGCCGTGGACTTCGTAGCCCTTGGCCAGCAAGAACTCGGCAAGGTAGCTGCCGTCTTGGCCGGTGACGCCGGTGATGAGTGCCTTGCGCTTCACGAATCCCCCCCAAACAAGTCTCGCGTGTAGATTTTCTCTCCAACGTCGTCCAATTCCGCAGTCACTCGGTTGGCCACGATGACGTCGGCCTCGGCCTTGAAGGCGGCAAGATCGCGCACCACCCGGGAGCGATGGAACTCGTCTTCCTGCAGCGCTGGCTCGTAGACGATGACCTCCAGGCCCTTGGCCTTCAGGCGCTTCATCACGCCCTGGATGCTGCTGGCGCGGAAGTTGTCGCTGCCGGCCTTCATCACCAGGCGGTAGATGCCCACCACGCGCGGGTTGCGCTTGAGGATGTCAAAGGCCACGAAATCCTTGCGCGTGGAGTTCGCCTCCACGATGGCCTGGATCAGGTTCTGCGGCACTTGGTTGTAGTTGGCCAGGAGTTGCTTGGTGTCCTTGGGCAGGCAGTAGCCGCCGTAGCCGAAGCTCGGGTTGTTGTAGTGCGCGCCGATGCGCGGGTCCAGGCACACGCCGTCGATGATCTGCCGCGTGTCGAGCCCGTGCGTGGCTGCGTAGGTGTCCAGCTCGTTGAAGTAGGCCACCCGCATGGCCAGGTAGGTGTTGGCAAAGAGCTTGATGGCTTCGGCCTCGGTGCTGTCGGTCAGCAGCACGGGGGCGTCTTGGCGGACGGCCCCTTGCAGCAGCAGATCGGCAAACTGCCGCCCCCGCGCAGAGCGTTCACCCACCACGATACGGCTGGGGTACAGGTTGTCGTGCAGGGCTTTGCCCTCGCGCAGGAACTCGGGGCTGAAGATCAGGTTGTGGGTGCCGTGCTTCTGACGCATACGCGCCGTGAAGCCCACCGGCACCGTGCTCTTGATGACCATCAACGCAAGCGGGTTGTGGGCCAGCACATCGCGGATCACCGCCTCTACCGACTCGGTATTGAAGAAGTTGGTCTGCGGGTCGTAATCGGTGGGTGTGGCGATGATGACGAAATCAGCACGCGCGTAGGCCTGTGCCACATCCAGCGTGGCACGCAGACGCAGGGGCTTGGAGGCCAGATACTCGGCGATGTCGACATCTTCGATGGGCGACTGCCGCGCGTTGATCTGCTGCACCTTGGCCGGCACAATGTCCAACGCAGTGACCTCGTGGTGCTGGGCCAGCAACACCGCGTTGGATAGGCCGACATAGCCGGTGCCGGCGATGGTGATGTTCATGATTGCACTGCCGCGATAGCCACCCGATGAGTTGAAAGCAGAGCCCCCAAGACTCCGGCTTGCTCAGCGAGTTACTACCCACGCCTACGAAGAATCGTAAGGCCATTATTGTTTTCTAACCTCAAATCCAGCGCCCACTCAGGCGAGGAATCCAAGAACTCCTCTATGGCCGGCCACAAACCCTTAGCTATCTCGTCTTCAGGGAATCCAGACTCCAGGCTCTGCTGCCCAATATCGAGACCAGTGCGAAGAGACTCACCGCGAACACCATCAATTGAGGTATCGTGAATGATAATAAATTTCCTTGTGCAAGAGTGCCATCTGGCGAGCTCGCGACGAAGTTGTGCGTAAACGTGCCATGTGTCAATGAACAACAAATCTGAATCCACAAGTTGGCAATCTAGATCACTTCCATGCACGAATTTCGCGTTAACACCTGCAGAAGAACAAAGACCCACGAAGTCTTCAATTAATGGCGACTTATATACGTCTATCAAAGTAAATCCATTATCGCAGCGCCCTTCAAGACCAAGGGCAAAGGCATAAGAACTACATACAGACCGCACTCCACATTCAACTATTGAAGAGCATTGCTTCGCGTATCCAAGTAGCAGGGGTAGATGTTGATTGATATCCGATGGCGTATCACAAGCGCGATGATATCTATTCCTCAGAGATCTTGAGGCTTGTGCACACTTATCCCTTTGGTTCAGATACATCTTCCCTTCATGGACTACAAAATCCACTCTCTCCCACGATTCAATAATCGTGACATGATCAGGCCTCGAATCTCCCACGTGCCTGATATAAATCCTCTTTACGACCCTGGGATAGGGATCACCAAACAAGCTTGCACGCAACTCATCATTGTCAGGTATGGTCCATCGACCAAAATTAGATTCTTGCTCACAAAGGCTCCTGACACGGTGAGTAATATCAATATCCTTAATCTCACTCTGACCATACTGAATTTGCTGCACTTCGATCAGCCTGTCAGAGTTGAATGATGACGATCGAAAAATCTCCTTGGTTTCAGTATCCAACTCCGGAACAAGGAGAGGCTTGCGTTTCACTGGACCATGTTTGACAGAGATCGCTGCTTGCGCCCTTGCAAGCCAATCGGTATCAGTTTGAGACTTGATATAGGCTTGACCGTGGGGCTCGCCAGAAGAGGCCCAGCGAAAGTAATGCTGAGTTGTCCCAAAAAATCCCGGATCCTGCGGCGGCTCCACATCACGCAAACGCGCCAGGAGTTGGAAATCGTAGTTCGGCTCTGCTGTAGCAGGCCAGCCCCCAACTCTTTCGTAGATCTTGCGCGACATACCAATATGACCGTGCGGATGACGCCCCCCGGCAGGTACTGGTCGCCCTTCTTTATCAGGCTCCAATATGAAATTACAGTGCGACCAACCATCAGTCTTTCGTTGAAGGGCTCTTGCGTGATATTCCAAGTAGAAAGGACCATAAATGTCATCATCCTCCCATACTGCGATCGAGTCAGCGTCATATAACTCAAACGCGGCGGATGCCAAAAAGTTATACTTTTGAGAAAGTGTCTGAAAGGCTGGATGCTCAATCAACTGCCATCTTTCGCCCTGCTGGTTGCAATGCTCCCCGGAGTCGTCACAAATCAATAGTCGACTTTCTTGGTGTGTTTGAGAAAGAAAGCAAGCTATAGAATTTTCGAGGAGTCTTCGTCTACGATAAGTAGGACACAAAGCTACAATCATTTAATATTTCCCCAACAGTACACACAACGTGATTCGTACTACAACTAGGGTCGAAACCCTCGAGACTCAGTAGAATAAATTTTCCCGGGAAGTGCCCATATGCCCAAGGACTTCTTCAGACCCGTCAAACCTTCATCCAACAAGATCAAAGGCTGCGGCAGATTGAAAGGCTCTGCGTTCAAATCAATCATCTGCCACGCACCGGTGCGGATCGAGTCGTTGGCCCCTCTGGGAAACGTCGTGGCAATCAGGTAGCGAGAGCCGCTTTGGCGGAAGCGCTCCAAGGCCAGATTCACCATCGGCAGGGTGAGATGCGTCAGCACGTCTCGACACAGGATGGCGTCGGCCTTTGGCAGCAAGTCGGCTGCAACATCGGCGGTGTTGAAGAAATGGTTCTTGCGTGCGCCAAATCGCTGGCGCAGATCCGTCACCAGTCCCTCGACGACGTCAAAGCCCATGTAGATGTCGAGCTCAGCCGAAAGGCTCTGCATCCAGTTGAGGTCACCGCAGCCCGCATCCACCAGGCTGCGCACCCCAAGCCCTCGCAAGACTTCCTGCAGGCGTGGGCGCAGCTTTTCGGTCTGCGATTTGGACGAGCCCGCTCCGCTGCGAGTCTCCGGGTGTCCCCAAGCATTCTTCTCCCAGATGTCGGTGAAGCGCTTTCGCACGCGGGCAGTCCGGGTTTCAGCTGGGAGCTCGACCTCGATCTCCTCTGTGCTCTTGCCGTTGATGAGTTGTCGCTTGAATTCCACCCCAGAAGCTGACTCGTAATCTGCAAGGCTACGCCTCGTACCCAGGCCATATCTGTCCATGTCTTCCAGAGCCACAGGGTCGTCGCAGGGGCGCCCCTCCAGTAGATGGCGCACACGCTTGGTGGCTCGCACGCTCAGCTCATGCCAGAGCTTGTGGTCGTGCCAGTGCCGTCGTTTGTTCGGGCGTTCGCTGTACTCGTGAAAGACGGTCACTCGATTAGGTGCAAATATGTCCCAGCCATGTGTCCAGAGACGCGCGGCAAGGGTGATCTCTTCGCCCGTGAAGTAGATGTACGGGTCATACGGCACCTCCTCGATCACGGCCGACGATGAAAAGAACAAACCCGCAGCGATGTAATGGGTGGGTGTCGGCAACGCGGGGGCCTGACCTTCCGGCGTACCTTTGGACGTGAAAGAAATCAGCCCGTTGTCGTCAAACTCCTTGGGTGAAATGACGACCACATTGCGCGGGCCGAGCTGGTCTGGCGGGACGTAGCTGGTGGGGTAGGAACTGAGAACCGGCCGGTCGGAGGGGCAAGCGTTCAGCATCTCAATGGAGATTTCGTCCCAACCAGGCTCGAAGCGGGAATGCGCGTCGATCTGAAAGAAATACTCTTCCCCTTTCCAAAGGCTCTGGACTTGGGCTCGCGCCCAGCAAACGCCCTTGCTCTGCCGAGCATCCACATGGATGACACGGCACTGTTCGGGCCGCGTGGTGACCTGGAAGCAGTCGGCATCTTCCTGCTCGATGTACTGCCAGCAGAGGCCAACGAAAACGCGCTCAGGGTGGGTGGCCTTCTCGAAGAGATCCTTGACAGTCCATTGGCATTCGGTGTCGCGGTAGGAGGCGATGCTGACAAAGATGCGCGGATACGACGGCTCAGCCGCCTTGCGGTTCTTGGAACTGGGCATTGGAATGATCCAGATTGTGTGAGGCGTGCCGTGCGCAAGAGTGGCGGAAACGAGCAGCGTTCAACCTTGACTTCGGACGAACAGTAAGGCCAACGATCAAAGACCCGGTTCGCGCAGGAGAAGGTCTTTGATGAGCTCGATCTGCGCCTCAGCCTTGACCAGTTCCTCCTGCATCAGCTGCTGCCTCATGCCCAGGTCCTGGTTCTCCTGGCGCAGAGCAGTCATCCGTTTACCCTCTTCCTCAAGGGCAGAGGCGGTCTTGCTGAGCTCAGCTTCCAGGCGAGCCTTTTGACCCAGCAATGCATCTCCCGCGGCGATGAGATCGGCCTTCTCTTTGGCCAGGCTGTCACGCACGGCGATCAGGTCGGCCTTCTCTTTGGCCAACCCGTCTCGCTGGGCCACTAAGCCGTTGCGCTCATCGGTCAACTTGGCCTTCTCACCCGCCAATCCATCGCGCGCGGCGATCAGATCAGCCTTCTCTTTGGCAAGGCCGTCTCGCTGGGCCGCCAGTCCATTGCGCTCGTCGGTCAGCTTGGCCTTCTCGCCGGCCAATCCATCACGCGCAGCTATGAGATCGGCCTTCTCCAGGGCAAGCCCGTCGCGCTGAGCCACCAGGCCATTGCGCTCGTCGGTCAGCTTGGCTTTCTCACCCGCCAATCCATCGTGCGCGGCGATGAGATCGGCCTTTTCTTGAGCAAGGCTGTCGCGGGCGACGATCAGGTCGGCCTTCTCTTTGGACAGCCCGTCACGCTGGGCCACCAGGCCGTTGCGTTCATCGGTCAGCTTTGCCTTCTCGCCCGCCAATCCATCGCGCGCGGCTATGAGATCGGCCTTCTCTTTGGCCAGGCTGTCACGCGCGGCGATCAGGTCGGCCTTCTCCTTGGCCAGGCCGTCTCGCTGGCTCACGAGCTGGT
>JBAXYD010000100.1:0-8544 GCA_037127635.1 Betaproteobacteria bacterium
CACCCAGCATGACCGGCCGGCGGCCGAAGTGGTCGGAGACGGGCCCCAGACCCAGCTGGAACAACGCCGAAGCCACCATATAGCCCGACACCACCAGCGCCGTCACCGATTCGCGCGCAGCCAAGTCGCGTGCCATGGAGGGCAGCGACGGCAGGACCATGTTCAGCGTCAGTGCTGACAGCGCGGTGAGCAGCGTCAGCGTGATCAGGCGTGGAGGCGAGCGGTTCAAGGGCGGCATTGTCATGGAGAGTGCCGCAGCGTGCGGCCGCTGGGTCGTGTCCGGCGGCTCGATTGAACGCGCCTGAGCCTGCGAAAGGGCACTTCCCCGTTGAGGAGAGAGGGGAAAGCCGACGGGAGGATTCGCGGCGGTTGCAGCTTGTCAACGCCGCGAACTGAGCGCACGCCGGCGGCCATCAGGCGGCCGATTGCCTCCGTGACTGTGGGGCACACGAATTTCGGCTGTTCGAGGTGAAGCGACCGCAGGTCGTGTACCGAACGAGGCTGTCCCCAGGAGAGGAAGCGGGCATTGACGAGATCCGGTCACTGAAGGCCCGCTGACTGCTCTCAAGCCTGAAGCGGCCAGACCACATTACGGTCGAGCCTGGCAGCGGCGCTCCTGTGAGTTGGCGGACGCGCCAGGCACCCCGCTGGAGCTCCGGCTCGCTGGTCGCACCTTGGGGTAGTTGATCGATTTACAGACGGGGTTTTCGTGTGTAGCATACACACATGAACAGTGCGGACCTGATACGTGAACTCAAGAAGGCGGGTTGGCGACTTGCCCGTGTCAATGGTTCTCATCATGTCTTTACACACCCGCAGCACAAAGGCATCGTGGTCGTTCCTCACCCCAAGAAGGACCTTGGGATCGGGCTGGCAAAGGCCATACGGCAACAGGCCGGGATTTGAAATGAGGCATGCAACATGCGTTACCCCGTAGCCATTGAACCTGGCACCGAGACCGAAGCATTCGGCGTCGTTGTACCTGACCTTCCCGGGTGTTTCTCCGCCGGTGACACGATGGAAGAGGCCATGGCTAAGGCCGAAGAAGCCATAGCGGCCTGGATTGAAACCGCACTTGATACGGGACAGGATATTCCTCAGCCCTCCAGCGTCGACGCCTTGCGCAAGAAGCACAAGGAATGGAGGACGTGGGTCTGGGCCGTAATCAAGGTGGACCCCGCGATGCTTGATGACACCCTTGAACGAGTAAACATCAGTCTGCCGCGACGAGTGCTGCACCGACTCGACGCATTGGCTCGCGCCGCGGGCGAGACTCGCTCGGGGTTTATCTCGCGCATGGCCCTGGAGGGCCACCAAGCTACCACCTGATCACCAGTGACGCCACTCGATGCCCGCTTTGCGGACCTCGATCTGGATACCCGAGTACCCGCAACGGGTCGAGTGCCGGCGGTCGTCTGCAGAGGGAGCAGTCATAGCGCCCGGCGGTCGACGCGCAGATCCTCTCGTCCTTCATGCGGAGGATGAAGGGCGGCTTCCTGGGTGAAGGTGCCAACCAGCTGATGCAAGGGTGGAGGTCAGCTTCTGGCGGCCGCCGACGTTCGCCGCCTGAGCGCGACCGGCAGCAGCCAGTCTAGACCGGCCCATCAAGCAGGGTCAGAACCACCCACTCTGTGTTGACCCACTTGAGTGGTCCGCCTTTGGGGAATCGCTTGACGGGTCAACCGGCCGGATCATCCTTCCCATGACGCCCACCGAAATCGCCCTTGAACTGGAGTTGCTCAGGCCATTCCTGAAGGAGTTCATGATCAGGGATGACGGGTGCGACCGTGTCCGCCTTGGTCCCGCATTCAAGGCGCCCGCCCCATCCATCCAATGGCTGGCCTGCGGAGCCAAGCTTTCTGGTGCTGGGTCTGGCTCTGGGGGCCGCCAAGAAGCCTGCGGCCAAGAAGGGCGTTGCCAAAAAGGCCCAGAAGGCTTGATGATTGAAGCCTGAACAGGCAGGAGCCTACGCTCCCTCCTACCCGCCGTCGCCACCGCCCACCTTCCTCTGCCGACTTGTCGACCATCACCGCCATCGCCACTTCAGGCCTGCGCGCTGCCGATGCAGCCATGCGTGCCTCGGCGCACAACCTGGCCAACCTTCAGACCGAGGGGTTTCGGCGTGAGCGGGTGGTCCATACGGCGCAGGCTGACGGTGGCGTGATGGCCTCGACGGTGCGCGCGCAGGAGCAGGGTTCCTCGATCCACGAGGATCTTGTGGCCCAGTTGCAGGCCCGAAACGCCTTCTTGGCGAACCTGGCGGTGTTTCGGGCGGGCAGCCGTGCAGCGGGCTCGTTGCTGGACGTTTATGCGTGAAGAGCGGCAGGCCAAGGTGCACAACGGCTCGGTCTGCACTGCAGGTCTCTGATCTAGGGGTGGTGGTGGCCTGCGCCCCACAGGGCCGCCTGCTGGCGGTTCAGCGCGTGCCGCGCGCGGTTCTAGCGGTTCTAGCGGTTCTAGCGGGCCGTGCAGAAGCTGCTGACCTGTCCCACAGCTTCCACTTGAGCAACCGATGGCCCACGCGGCTGCTTCCTTCATGAATCCGATCCATCCCAAGAAGTTGCTGCTGACGAAGTGGACCGCAGTCGAGCCCCGGAATCGGGAGAAGCACTTCGTGGTCAGCAAGGTCGCCCCGCCAGACGAGCCGGGCGGCGCCATCCCATGGGTCGAGCTGGAGGCCGTCCATTCCGGTCGTACCCAACGAATGGAATGGCGCGAGTTGCGTGACAGTGCGGTGTGGAAGCAGGGGTGGGTCTGACGCCACAGAGTTGTGAAGCATGACGCGGGCGATGACGGCTGGTTTCGCCCCCTGCGTCATGGTCGTGTTCGCCATGCGTGTTGGTACCGGCGTTAGCTTGAGCCATCTGCCGGGCGATGTCTGAGCCGGCAATATCGCCTGAAATGTCAATTCGATCAGCAACTTACGCCACTTCCAACCGGCTCACGGGAGGGGCGGCGGATGGCTCAATCTGACGCCGGCGTCAACAGCCATGCCCAAAAACCCGTCACGATCAGCATCCGCGCCAACGCGGGGCAGCGTGACCCATCGATCAAGCGGCGGACCGACTGGGCCGCAGCAGGTCAGACGTCATGCTCGAAGCCGCCTACAGGCAGGCCGAGGATGTGCTGCTGGACCAGACCTCATCCAAATCCATTCTGGACAGGGCGGGCATGGGTGTAGGCCCACGGCTCGCCGCCTCGGCATGAGATGACTCGGAACTTGTGCCCTGGGCCTTGGCGAGGACTACCCCGTTACCTCTGATCAGGTCTCTTCCGCGGGCATGACCATCAGCCACTCGGCGATCACCTGCACTTCGTCCTGCTCTTCGTTCAGTTCCAGCACGATGGGTTCGTAGCCGGGCTGGTCGGTGTCCGGCTTCAGGACGATCTTGCGATGCCGCCAGCCGCCTTCCCGGTCTTCTGCCTTGAGGCTGCTGTAGACCTTGACCGTGAAGCGCCCACCGGTTTCCGGGTCTGCAATGCTTCGGTGCTGCACCAGCACCACTTTCCCCTCGCGTGAACCGGCCGGGTTTGCGCGAAACAGGCACCAAGAGCCGCTCGGGATGCGTCGATTCATCGACTCGCCCACGACCTGGGCGACGAACATGCCGGGTTGGGGCTTCACCCACTCGGGGGGCGCCACCCATTCGAACGCGGCGTCCTCCAGCGCCTGGAAGTCCGAGAAAGCGCCCGCCGCGGCCCGCAGTTCCAGGACGGGAAGGGCGGGCTGCCCAGCCAGGCGGCTGGCTTCCGGCACGCGCCGTAACGCCACCACCTTCGCAACCTGCGGCTCCGCCACGACATGGGCTTCAGTGCCCGCGGCGTTGCTGTCTGAGGTTTCGCTCGCCATGCACGCCCGCAGGTGGGCCGCCAGCGCCGCGTCGGTGCAGTAGACGTAGCAGCCCTTCATGCCCCGCGTCATCAGCGTGCGGTAGGTGTTCTTGACCACCGCATCCGCCAGCCTCCGGGCTTCGGCAGGGTTGTTCTTCAGCATCTGCTTCAGACCCTTCACTGATTGGTCCGTCGACGCACGCCGGCTTGCATCCACGACGATCTTTCCGTCGCGGAACGTGAGGTCCGGCCCGATGATCACGCCCACATAGTCGAGCTCCAGACCTTGGCAGGTGTGGATGCAGCCCACCTGTTCGACCGACCCGGGCGTGACGATCCACAGGCTGCCGTCCTTGTCCAGGTTCCATCGCCGCTGGTACCCGAATTCCGGCATCACGATGTCCCAGGCCTCGGGATTCTTCTTGCTGGGCCATGTCCAGCAGTACCCCGCCACTACACGTGAACGATTGTTGGCGCGGTTCTTCAACTCGATCAGGGCGTGTAACTGCTCCGGGCTGTCGAAAACCCGGAAGTCGTACTCCCGGGTGCTGAGCTTGTGATGTGCCGTTGCGCGCACCTGAAGCGTGTTGTCCAGCCAGGCCAGGTAGCCATCGGATCCGCTGCACCGGAACTGCGAGGACAAGGTCAGCTCGGTCACCTGCGCACCGGCTTCCTGTGCCCGCAAGCGCAGCTCAGCCGTGTGGCCTATGTCATGGATGGTGACCCGCTGGTCGTCGTCTACGAAGAAGACGGCGCAGCGAGAGGCGCGAATCACCTCCCGCACCTGGTTGTCGCCAAGATTGCGGTACAGCCCGCTCTTCTCGTTCAGCCGGTGCGCTTCGTCGATGAGCAGGGCGTCGTAAGTGCTCGCGTCCTCATTGACGAACGCCCCCGACCCACTGAAAAGATTGCTGATGCGGGTCTTCTTGAAAGTTCCCGTCAGCTTGGCCTCGTACACCGCCCTGGGCGCCGCGTTCTTGGATACGTAGCGGGCATTACATCCGCGCGAAAGCAAGGCCGCAAGCAGATGAAGCGCGACCACGGACTTTCCCGTGCCGGGCCCGCCCTGGATGATCACCACCTGCTTGCGCTGTTCAGCACGCGACACCAGCGACAGCACGGACTCGTAGACCACCTTCTGGTCATCGATCATCAGAAACTCGGTCTTGCCTTGCAGCAGCCCGACCACACTGTCGGCCAGCATCTTCGACGGCCTGATGCGGCCGTTCTCGATGGCATACAGCGCCTGGCGCCGGTCACCATGCCGCGCATGCTGGCGAATGAAGGCTTGCAGCTTCGAGCGCTCCCGGGCCAGGAACAGCGGCGCCTTGTCGATGTGCTCGCGGTAATGCGGATGGTCGATCTCGCCATCCCTGGGGTGGTTGTGCAGGTACGCGCAGGGCTGCAAGGTCAGATGCTGGTCCTGCACCGCGCTGTTGAAGTCCTGCAGGTAGGCCGCGTAAGACCAAGCCTGGTACGAAGGATGCAGGCCCTCCTGCTCACCAGACCGACCGCCGCGGCGCGCCCAGACGATGGCGTCCTTCTCGCTGCGGCGGGACTCTGACCATTGCTTCAGCTCGACAATGATGATCTTCGAGCGCGCGTCTTCGTCCTCACCGGAAATCACGAAGTCGATGCGCTTGGAGGTCTGCGGCAGTTGGTATTCGATGGCCACACCCGCATCCGAAGGAATCTCTTCGTCTTGCAGCACCTTGGCCATTTCCAGCAGTGAGTGCCGCCAAGCCTGCACCTCGGAAGGCCCGACGCCGTGGCCGGTGGCAGCACGGTAGTGGGCGCCGACCACCTCTTCGATGTCGTCACGCAAGGCGTGGTGAAGAAAGAGACTCTTGGTGGCCTGGTAGATGATCACCTGCGTTCTCCCGTGTGCCGGATCTTCAGCGCCTGTTGTATTTCTGGCTGGAGCCCTTCGCAAGGTCCACCGGGTACTTTTCGGCATTCACCCGGAGCTTGCCCTGGGCGGCGGCGATCGGGTCAATGCCCAGGGCATCGCAGAACTGGATCAGGTACAGCAAGACGTCCGCGGCCTCCGCAGCCACGGCCTTGCGATCCTCCTCACTCAGATTGCGGCTTTGCTCGTCGGTCAGCCACTGGAAGTGCTCCAGCAACTCCCCGGCCTCCACCACCAAGGCGGAGGCAAGATTCTTGGGGCTGTGAAACTGGCCCCAGTCGCGGGCCTGCGCGAACTGCTTCAAGGCCTGCGCCAAGGTGATGAGTGAATCGCTCAATGGGGCCGCTCCGCGATGAACACGGGCGTGAGGGTAACGCGTGCATCAGGCTGGCGGGTGGGATGTCGTCGCGGATGAAGATGCGCAAGCTTGTCGCGCCTGCGGCGCTGCTTCAGCGAGGAACAGTCGTGAACAGGTGCGCTGGGTAGCTCACCACGGATGTGGTCGGTTCGTCAGGCTGCAATCGCCCCAGCCTGGGTGACTCTCTTGGATTTGGACTTGTGGGCCGCACGGGCAGGGGGCTTGCGCACTGAAGTTGAACCGCGTGCCACTGCAGGCTTCGCCTGTTTGGTCAGGGAGCTCAGGCTGTCCAGCACGATCACCGTACCCTGGCCCGTCTTGACTGAGACGGCAAGCTCGCCTCCCATCGCCTCGACATACTTGCGCAGCGTTGAGAGCAGCAGGTCTGAGCGCTTCTCCAATTGAGCCACGGCGTTCTGCTTGACGTTGAGCACACGTGCCACTTCGTCCTGGGTCAGGATCAGCGCGGTGCGGACTTCGGCCAGCGAGTCGGCATGGCGGACCATCTCCTGCGCCAACTGCCTTGACTTGCTCTGGATGAACTTCCGGTCATCCGGGGAGAACTCTTCGATGATGCTGCGCAGCGTGGTGCTCATGGTGATTTCTTCCTTTCCTTCGGCGTATTCGCAAGGTGGGAGTCGAACCGCCTGTCGGCTGTTGTGATCAGGCGTTTGTAGAAGGCCTTCTCGTCGCGACCCTGCTTGTCTCCAGCCACCAGTACACAGGCCCGTCGTTGGAGATCGAACGCGAAAGCGGCTCGCCAGACCTCCGAGCCGTTGTGTGCCTTGAACCGGAGTTCCTTCATGTTGTCGTGCTTGGACCCCTTGAGCGTATCCACATGGGGACGCCCTGCTTTCGGACCTGCCAGCTCTATGGCACGAGCCGCGGCCACCAGTTCGCGCCGCACATCGAGGTCAAACGCCCTGAACTCCGGCAGGAAGTCGTCGTGAAAGATGACTTCCCATGCCTGCGCGCTTGCTGGTGCGGCCGCCGTCTGGGCTTGCGCCGAATTCTTGGGCATTGCAGCCATGATTGGCCGAGAAGGATATCACTTTAGAGTTATGTCCCGCCAGTGAAAGCCCCAGATGCCGGCGCTCAGACTGCGGCGACTCAAGTGCTGCAGGCCGTCCGCCGCGCTTGTTGCCGCTGAGCGCGGGTCTACGAACGCAGGGTTTCGTGCACCTTCTTGCCGTGCATTGGCGCAGGCGACAGTGCCGTCACCAACAGGTTTGAGAGTCCTGCTGACACTACAGCGAACAAGCAGCGTGCCGCTGGGAGCATGCCCGTCATTCGACAGTCACGCTCTTCGCCAGGTTTCTCGCACTCGGCTTGTGGCTACGGCCGGGCCTGTCGGCCCTTCACATCGCTGGCGCGATGTGAGCCTGCGCCGCAAGCCACGCCACCTGGCGCGCCTTCGGCGCTGCCGCTGCGCGGCACAAGCCGGCCACGGTCATTCGACCGTGACCGACTTGGCCAGGTTGCGTGGCGTGGCTTGTGGTGTGCGCCCGGCGCTGCGCGCCTTCACATCGCTGGCGCGATGTGAGCGCACCCCCAAACCGAAACCCCTGCCGCGCCCTTCGTGCGCGGGGCCCTGCGGGCCGCGCAGCGCGTGCCCGTCATTCGACGGTCACGCTCTTCGCCAGGTTTCTCGGTTTGTCAACATCCGTCCCTCTTGCGCAGGCGGTGTGGTAGGCCAAGAGCTGCAGCGGCACCACGTGCAGGATGGGGGACAGGGCGCCGTAGTGTTCGGGCAGGCGGATGACCTTGACGCCTTCTTCGGGGGTGATGTGGGTGTCGGCGTCGGCGAAGACGTAGAGCTCGCCGCCGCGGGCGCGCACTTCCTGCAGGTTGCTCTTGAGCTTTTCCAGCAGGGCGTCGTTGGGGGCCACGGTCACCACGGGCATGGCGCTGGTCACCAGGGCCAGGGGGCCGTGCTTGAGTTCGCCGGCGGGGTAGGCCTCGGCGTGGATGTAGCTGATTTCCTTGAGCTTGAGCGCGCCTTCCAGGGCGATGGGGTAGTGCAGGCCGCGGCCCAGGAACAAGGCGTTTTCCTTGCGGGCGAACTCCTCGCTCCAGGCGATGACTTGCGGCTCCAGCGCCAGCACAGCCTGCACGGCCACGGGCAGGTGGCGCAGGGCTTTGAGTGCGGCGGCCTCGGCAGCGTCGTCCAGCCGGCCGCGCACCTGGGCCAGGGCCAGGGTCAGCAGGTACAGGCCCACCAGCTGGGTGGTGAAAGCCTTGGTGGAGGCCACGCCGATTTCCACGCCAGCGCGGGTGATGAAGTGCAGCGCGCACTCACGCACCATGGCACTGGTGCCCACGTTGCACAGCGTCAGCGTGTGCGGCATGCCGAGTGAGCGGGCGTGCTTGAGGGCGGCCAGGGTGTCGGCCGTCTCGCCGCTCTGGCTGATGGTGACCACCAGGGTGCGCGGGTCGGGCACGCTGT
>JBAXYD010000101.1:0-8372 GCA_037127635.1 Betaproteobacteria bacterium
GGTGGCGGCGGCTCACGCGCAGGTGGTGCTTGTCGGTGCGGGCGTCGTACTCGGCGGCCACTTCGGCGTCGTGCAGCGCGCCCTGCAGCGCAAGGGCGCTGGCCTCGGCCTCAGAGGCGTTGTCCAGCTTCAGCACCAGGCCATCGCTGATGGCGCGCAGGGCTTCCACGTCCATCCAGTTGGACAGGCGCTGGATGACGTTGGTGGCCAGCACGTACTGGCGGGCCAGATCTTCCAGCGCCGGGCCGCTGATGCTGGGCTGGCCTTCACCAGCAACTGGGCCTGAGCCGGACGGCAGCACCACGGCGCTGTCGAGCGCCACCTTCATCAGGTAGGCGTCCAACTCGTGCCCGTCCTTGAGGTACTGCTCGTGCTTGCCGTGCTTGACCTTGTAGAGCGGAGGCTGGGCGATGTAGATGTGGCCGCGCTCCACCAGCTCGGGCATCTGGCGGTAGAAGAAGGTCAGCAGCAGGGTGCGGATGTGAGCGCCGTCAACATCGGCATCTGTCATTATTATTATTCTGTGATAACGCAGTTTCTCTACATTGAAATCATCCCCGCCCATACCCTTGCCGATGCCGGTGCCCAGCGCGGTGATGAGGGTGAGGATCTCGTTGCTGGTGAGCAGCTTTTCGTAGCGGGCTTTCTCGACATTCAGGATCTTGCCGCGCAGCGGCAGGATGGCCTGGAACTTTCGGTCGCGGCCCTGCTTGGCGCTGCCGCCGGCGGAGTCGCCCTCCACGATGTAGATCTCGCACATCGCCGGGTCTTTCTCCTGGCAATCGGCCAGCTTGCCGGGCAGGCCCATGCCGTCGAGCACGCCCTTGCGGCGCGTCATCTCACGCGCCTTGCGCGCAGCTTCGCGGGCGCGCGCCGCATCAACGATCTTGCCGCAGATGATCTTGGCGTCGGTGGGGTTCTCCAGCAGGTAATCGGTCAGGGCCTTGCTGACCACATCTTCCACCGGGCCACGCACTTCGCTGCTGACCAGCTTGTCCTTGGTCTGGCTGCTGAACTTGGGCTCGGGCACCTTCACGCTCAACACGCAACACAGGCCTTCGCGCATGTCATCACCGCTGACTTCGACCTTGGCTTTCTTGGCCAGCTCGTTGTCGTCGATGTACTTGTTGATGACGCGCGTCATGGCCGCGCGCAGCCCCGTCAGGTGGGTGCCGCCGTCACGCTGCGGGATGTTGTTGGTGAAGCACAGGACGTTCTCGCTGTAGCCGTCGTTCCACTGCATCGCCACATCGGTGGTGATGGTGGTGCCCTGCTCGCTGGTCTTCTCGCCCATGGCACCGAAGATGGTGGCGTGCAGCACCTTCTTGCCGGTGTTGATGAACTGGACGAAGCCCTTGACGCCTCCCGCGAAGGCAAAGGTGTCTTCCTTGTTGTTGCGCTCGTCGACCAGGCGGATCTTGACGCCGTTGTTCAGGAAGCTCAGCTCGCGCAGCTTCTTGGCGATGATGTCGTAGTGAAAGTCGATCTGCGAGAAGATTTCCAGGTCGGGCAGGAAGTGCACCTCGGTGCCGCGCTTGGTGGTCTCGCCGATGACCTTCAAGGGGCTGATCTGCACACCGTCGCGCTCTTCAAGCAGACGGTCCTGGGGCACGCCCTGCTTGAACTCCATGGTGTGGACCTTGCCGTCCCGGCGCACTGTCAGGCGCAGCCATTTGCTCAGGCCATTCACGCAACTCACGCCCACACCGTGCAGCCCGCCTGAGACCTTGTAGCTGTTCTGGTTGAACTTGCCGCCGGCATGAAGCTCGGTCAAGGCGATCTCAGCGGCACTGCGCTTGGGCTCATGCTTGTCGTCCATCTTCACGCCCGTGGGAATGCCCCGGCCGTTGTCGGCGACGCTGATCGAGTTGTCGCTGTGGATGGTGACCAGGATGTCATCACAGTGCCCGGCAAGCGACTCGTCAATCGAGTTGTCCACCACCTCGAACACCAAGTGGTGCAGGCCGGTGCCGTCTGAGGTGTCGCCGATGTACATGCCCGGGCGCTTGCGCACCGCTTCCAATCCTTCCAGGATCTGGATGCTGCCTTCGCCATAGCTGGTGTCGGCGGGTTGTGGGGTGTCAGGCGTTTGCGCAGGTTCGGTCATGAAAGAGTTCCACTAGGCCCGCCAGAGCAGGCCCTCTTGCTTTATTTTGTCCGTCTGGCTGGAGCCCCCTCTCGGAGGGGGCGCGGGGGAGCACACGGAAAAGCCCGATGAGGATATGACCAACGGTCATATCCTCATGGGCATCACCACGTACTTGAAGCCAGGCCGGTCGGGCAAGCTGAACAGGGCGCTGGCGTTGCCGTCCTGCAAGTCGATGCGCACCATCTCGGCGTCCATGTTGGCCAGGGCATCGATCAGGTAGGTGACGTTGAAGCCGATGTCGATGGCTTCGCCCTCGTAATCGATCTCGAGTTCTTCCTTGGCTTCTTCCTGCTCGGCATTGCTGGCGCCAATACGAAGCACGCCGGTCTCGATGTTGACGCGCACACCCTTGAACTTCTCGCTGGTCAGGATGGCTGCGCGCTGCAGGCTGGCCAGCAGGGGCGCCCGGCCCAGCGTGATCGAGTTCTTGTGGCTCTTCGGAATGACTCGGTTGTAGTCGGGGAACTTGCCCTCCACCAGCTTGGTGACGAACTCCATGCCCGAGAAACTGAACTTCGCCTGGTTGTGGGCAAACTTCATCTCGATGAGCCCGGCCTTCGCATCGTCTGCGCCGGCCTCTTGCGAATCTGCGGCCGTGGCTTGCTGCACGTCGGCTTTGAGCAATCGCTGCAGTTCGAGCACTGTCTTGCGCGGCAGGATCACCTCTTGCCGGGCTGGCACTTCCGTATCCAGCGGCGACTGCGCCAGGGCAAGACGGTGCCCATCAGTGGCCACCAGCGTCAGCGTCTTGCCTTCGGCGATGAAGAGGATGCCGTTCAAGTAATACCGAATGTCATGCACCGCCATGGCGAAGTGCACCTGGTCGATCAGGCCCTTGAGCGTCTTCTGCGGGATGGAGAACGGCGTACCGAAATCCACCGATTCGTTGACCAGGGGAAAGTCTTCACTGGGCAGCGTCTGCAATGTGAAGCGGCTCTTGCCGCCTTGCAGCGTGAGCTTGCTGCCCGAAGCAGTAAGTGAGACTGTCTGCTCAGGCGGCAAGGTGCGCAGGATGTCGATCATCTTGCGCACGCCCACGGTGGTGCTGAAGGTGGCTTCATCACCACCCAGGTGAGCGCTGGTGCGCACCTGGATTTCCAGGTCGCTGGTGGTGAACTCCAGCGCTGAGCCGGTCTTGCGCATCAGCACATTGGCCAGCACAGGCAGCGTGTGTCGGCGTTCCACGATACCGGCCACCGACTGCAAAGCCGAGAGCACCTGTTCCTGCGCTGCCTTGAAGACAATCATGATATTTTCAATATTTAAAGGTGGTGGTCGTAGTAGGCGGCCGCGCCGCCTGTGGATAAGGGCATTTTCGCTGATTTATCAAAGGTTTAGCTCAGCTCCAACCCTGTGGATGAGCTGGGGTGAAAGGCCCCCGCGTTTGGGGACAAGACTGCCCTGACACGCTGGCCTGTGGACAAGCCCAGGCTTATCCCAGCCCCGTCCACAGACTTGTTCACCCTGTGCACAGCCCGTCAGCCCTTGAGGGTTTGTTCCAGCACATGCAGTTGCTGGTTGAGTTCGGTGTTCTTGGTTCGGTCACCGGCCACCTTGCGCACGGCGTGCAGCACAGTGGTGTGGTCGCGCCCACCAAAGAGCTCGCCGATTTCCGGCAGGCTTTTCTTGGTCATCTCCTTGGCCAGGTACATGGCCACCTGCCGCGGGTGGGCGATGCTGGCCGGCCGCTTCTTGGAGTACATGTCGGCCACCTTGATCTTGTAGAAGTCGGCCACTGTCTTCTGGATGTTCTCCACCGAGATCTGGCGGTTCTGGATGGACAGCAGGTCGCGCAGGGCCTCGCGGGCCACGCCGATGTGCACGTCCTTGTGGGAGAACCTCGCATAGGCCAGCACCTTGCGCAGCGCGCCCTCGAGTTCGCGCACGTTGGCGCGCACGTTCTTGGCGATGAAGAACGCCACGTCCTCCGGCATCTGCGTGCCCTCGGCTGCGGCCTTGCGAATGAGGATGGCCACGCGCATTTCCAGCTCGGGCGGCTCGATGGCCACCGTCAAACCAGCGTCAAAGCGTGAGGTCAGGCGTTCATCGATGTCGGCCAGCCCCTTGGGATAGGTGTCGCTGGTCATGATGATGTGGGCCCGCTTGGCCAGCAGCGCCTCGAATGCGTTGAAGAACTCCTCCTGCGTGCGCTCCTTGCCGGCGAAGAACTGCACGTCATCGATCAGCAGCAGGTCCAGCTGGTGGTACTTGGCCTTGAGCTCATCGAAGGTCTTGCGCTGGTAGTTCTTCACCACATCGCTGATGAACTGCTCGGCGTGGAGATACAGCACACGTGCCGAAGGACGGTCAGCCAGCAGGGCGTTGCCCACGGCATGCACCAGATGAGTCTTGCCCAGGCCCACGCCCCCGTAGATGAACAACGGGTTGTACATGACCCCGGGCGCGCCGGCCACATGCAAGGCCGCCGTGCGGGCCATCTGGTTGGCACGGCCTGGCACCAGGGTGTCGAAGGTGAGCGAGGTGTTGAGCTTGTGCGAGGTGGCCGCCGGTGCCAGCGAAGCCTCTTGGCTGGGCGTGCGCCCACCGTACGAACCTTCGATGGAAGACAGCGCGCTTTCGATCAGCGTGCCTGCCGCCACTGGCCGCCCTGACGCTGCGCCAGGAGCCGCGCCGTCCAGGGGCAGGCGCAGCGAGGTGGTGGCTCTGGCGGCCCGCAGCGGCATGGATGGTTGCATCGTGGAGTCCCGTGCGGCCAGGCCCAGCTCGAGCCGCACAGGCATCTGCGCCAGCTCGCTCAGCAGGCTTTCGATACGAGCGGCGTACTGGTTGCGGATCCAGTCCAGCATGAAGCGGTTGGGCGCACGCAAGGCCACGTGCGTGCTGGTGCCATCCTCGGCCACCGTGACTTGCGGGGCCGGCAGGGGGCGTATCCAGGTGTTGAACTGCTGCGCGGGCAGCTCGGCGGCCAGGCGTTCACGGCCCAGCGTCCAGAGGTCAATCGTCATCTTGTGGAAAAGTCTCTCGGCAAGCGCACGGAAATGAGGTTCCATCGGCGCCTCAGGCCGTAGTTATCCACAATCCTCACCCATCCGTCAATGCCCCGTCAAAGCCGCAGTTCATGGTCCAAGTGTTTGAGGGAAAAGGGTTTTTGGATATGATCGCGGGTTTCCCGAATCTCGGGGCCCATTCAACTTTCTTTCCCAAGAAGCGGCGAGTCCATCATGGCCATGAAGCGTACCTACCAACCGTCCAAGACCCGCCGGGCCCGCACGCACGGCTTTTTGGTGCGCATGAAGACGCGTGGCGGTCGTGCCGTCATCAATGCGCGCCGCGCCAAGGGCCGCAAGCGCCTGTCCCAGGTCTGATCGGCACGCCCCGGCCTGCAGGACAAGGTCCTTCGGACGCGGCGGCGCTTGCTTTGTTGCCGCAGTGCGCGCCTGCACCGACCACTGCGCTGCACACCATGATCGGCCGTGTGGTCCAGGCGGTCGATTTCAAGCGGCTCCTGTCGGTGCCGCCCGCTTTCAAGAGCACCCATTTCGCCATCCACCATCTGGTGGAAGCGCCCGCCCGCCCGGCCTATACGCGCAAAGCGGCGGCCGAACCAGAGTTATCCACAGGTCATGAACTTGTCTGTCCACAGCCTGTGGATGAATATCAGGGAAACCCGCATCAGGGAAGTCCTGAGCAGGGTTTTCCAAGATGGATGGGTTGTGTGGTGCCCAAGCGCCACGCGCGCCGCGCCGTGACGCGCAACCTGATCAAACGCCAGATCCGGGCGTCCGCGCTGCGCATCCAGGCGGGCTTGCCCGGCGGAATGTGGTTGGTGCGCCTGCGCCAACCCTTTGCCGTGAGCGCATTTCCATCCGCAGCCTCCCCGGCCTTGCGCGCCGCGGTGAGAAGCGAACTCGACCGACTGATGCAGAAGGCCGCCCAGCGCCCGTTGCCGCTGGCCCGCACCACGCCGTGACAGCTGCTCTCAAGCGGGTGGTGGCCGCGGTGGTCGACAGCCCACGCGCGATGATGATGGCCGTGGTCAAGGGTTACCGGTTGCTGCTCAAGCCCTGGCTGGGCAATGCCTGTCGCTTTGAGCCCACCTGTTCTCAATACGCCCTGACTGCCCTTCAAAGGCATGGTGCAATCGTGGGTGCCAGCCTGGCAGCTGGGCGCTTGCTGCGCTGTCACCCTTGGTGCAACGGTGGCTGCGACGAAGTGCCGGCACAGCCGCCCGCCATGTTCACCCGGCTGGGGTTGACCGGCCGCCCTGGCACCCCCACGGCGGACCCAAAGCCCGCCGCCAAGTCTTCCGATCCCTCACCCTTGTCTGCTCAGGAACCTGCTCCATGACCGATATGCGCCGCACCCTGCTCTGGGTGGTTTTCACGATGTCGCTCGTGCTGCTGTGGGATGCCTGGAACAAGCACTCGGGCCAACCCTCGATCTTCGGCGGCATGGGTGCCAAGCCTGCGGCTTCCGCGCCGCCGGCGTCTGCAGCACCGCAAGCCGTCGCCTCGGCCACGGTGCCCGCGGCTGTGCCAACGCCGGCAACCCAGCCCGCCGCCCAGACCGCAGCCGGCGTGCCGGTGCCGGCCGCCACGGGTGCGGCCGCGGGCACTGCTGCGGGTGCGGCGCCGGTGCCCAACGCGCCGGCTGGGGCCACCGAGAAGGTGACCATCACCACCGACGTGGTCAAGGCCACCATCGACACCGTGGGCGGCAGCCTGGTGCGGCTCGAACTGCTCAAGCACACCGACCAGAACGACACCTCGCGCAACGTGCTGTTGTTCGACCAGAGCCCCAAGCGTCTGTACCTGGCGCAGACCGGGTTGATCACCAACCAGGCCGGCGTGCAACTGCCCAACCACCTGACGGCCATGAAGGTGCTCACCAGCGAACGCACGCTGGCCGATGGCGCGGCGCAGATCGAGCTGAGGCTGGAATCGCCCGCCATCGACGGCCGGCGCCTGGTCAAGACCTACACCTTCAAGCGCGGCGACTACGTGGTGGGCGTGAAGCACGAGGTCTTCAACGAGGGCAGTGCGCCGGTCAGCCCGCAGCTGTACCTGCAACTGGCGCGTGACGGGAACCCGCCCGAGGGCGAGTCCTCGTTCTACTTCACCTTCACGGGCCCGGCCGTCTACACCGACGCCAGCAAGTTCAGCAAGGTGGACTTCAAGGACATCGACAAGGGCAAGACCAGCCACGACAAGGCCGCCGACAACGGCTGGGTGGCGATGGTGCAGCACTACTTTGCGTCGGCCTGGCTGATGCCGGAGAAGGTGCAGCGCGAGTTCCGCACCGCCAAGGTGGCCGACAACCACTTCAGCATCGCCATGGTGGTGCCCCTGGGTGAACTGGCACCGGGTGCCAGCAAGGCCTTCGAGAGCCGCTTGTTCGCCGGCCCGCAGGAAGAGCACAAGCTGGCCGCGCTGGCGCCGGGGTTGGAACTGGTGAAGGATTACGGCTGGTTCACCGTGCTGGCCAAGCCGCTGTTCTGGCTGCTGGACAAGTTGCACGCCATGCTGGGCAACTGGGGCTGGGCCATCGTGGCCCTGGTGTTCCTGCTGAAGGCCGCGTTCTACTGGCTCAACGCCAGCGCCTACAAGTCCATGGCCAAGATGAAGGCCATCAACCCGCGCGTGATGGAAATGCGCGAGCGCTTGAAGGACAAGCCGCAGCAGATGCAGCAGGAAATGATGCGCATGTACCGCGAGGAGAAGGTCAACCCGCTGGGCGGCTGCCTGCCCATCGTGGCGCAGATGCCGTTCTTCATCGCCTTGTACTGGGTGCTGCTGTCCAGCGTGGAGATGCGCCAGGCGCCGTGGATCGGCTGGATCACCGACCTGGCGGTGAAGGACCCCTGGTTCATACTGCCCCTGCTGATGACGGCCTCCAGCCTGCTTCAGACCTGGCTGAACCCCACGCCGCCGGACCCCGTGCAGGCCAAGCTGATGTGGATCATGCCGCTGGCCTTCTCCTTCATGTTCTTCTTCTTCCCTGCCGGCCTGGTGCTGTACTGGCTGACGAACAACATCCTGTCCATCGCCCAGCAGTGGTTCATCAACAAGCGGCTGGGGGTGCTGGGGAAGTAGCCCGCCCGCGCCACGCCGGCCCAGGGTGCCGGCCGCCAGGGCGGCAGCGCGCCAAGTCGGGCGCTTGACCCCGAGGCTGCTCTGCAGGAGCCTGTCTGGCCTGGCCAACAATTGCCCCATGGTGCGTCACGAAGCAAAGGCTCGACCGAACCCTGAAGGGGGAGGAGGAG
>JBAXYD010000102.1:0-8029 GCA_037127635.1 Betaproteobacteria bacterium
AGGTGTCTTGCTGCTTGGCCACGGAGCCGTAAATCCAGGCGTGGGCCAGTTTGTTGCGCACAGGCTCCAGCGCCTGCATCAGCACAGCTTGCACCCCGCAGGTCTTGCGCGTCAGTGACACCAACTCCGCGAACAACGGACTCGCAGGGTTGGCCTTGAACTCCCGCAGGTTGCCCCTGCGCTCGCTCAGCACAACACCAGCGCCCGTCAGCCGCTTGAGCTCTTGCTGAAGCGAGGCGCTGCCCAGCCCCGTCAAGCGCAGCAACTCGTTGAGGAAGAACGAACGCTCAGGTTGCCCGAACAGCCAGCGGAACAAGCGCGACTGACGATCGGTAAAGATGGCGTGGGCGAGTGACATCCCACTCTCATAGCATGTTCATGCCAATATTTTGCATGATCGTGCCTGGCCTTGACTTTGACCAACATCCTGGTGGATGTCTTCGCACCACAGGGCGTGCAGGGCCAGCCCGCTGATGTGATCAGCGCTCATGGCTTGGGCGCCGCTGTGGCCGTGGCCACGGTGGACTGCCAGGCGTTGAAGTAAGTGTCCAGGCTGACACCTAGCGCGCGTGCCATCTGATGGGCGGTGTCCAGCGAGGGCTTGTGCTTGCCAGATTCATAGCGCGATATGTGCTGCTGCCCGATGCCACAGCGCTCACCCAGTTGCCGCTGGAACAGCCCCGCGGCCAGGCGCAGGCCAGCCAGCGTGCGGTGCTCATCCTTGTAGAAGGCTTGCGCCACCCACTGGCGCCCGGCAGCCAGCATCTCGGCCTGCTGAGGGTCAGCCTCGGCCTCGGCCACCAGTACGTCAAACGCGTCAAGTGGCTGTCCTTCGGGGGGAGTGTTCAGGGTCGTCATGGTCAAGCTCCGCGCGTGCCACCGCGCCCAGGATGTTGAAGGACTGGTCTTTCCAACGGTAGATGTAGATCAGCCGGTAACGCAGACCTTGCTGCTCAAGATCCCACGCTCTGAGCCTCGGTCACAGCTCATACCGGTTGGGCCTCTGAAATGACGATTTGACGAAATTTTTCTGGCAAGGGGGAGGCGCCAGGCGTCAAAACATCGACCTGAATACCCAACAGATGACGCAGCTTGTAGCGAATGGCTCCCAAATCGAACAGGGTGGTGTCCGCAGTTGGGTCAATGAGGATATCCAGGTCACTTTCATCCGTATCTAAACCGTGCACCACTGAACCAAACACGCGTGCATTCGAAGCCCTGTGTGCCAAGACTATTTCCCGAATTTCTTCGCGATGGGCTGCAAGAGCTTCAGAGGGCTTCATTTCTTGATTCGCGCCGTTGACCCAACTCAATGCCCGCCGAACACCTCAGCCAAATTGGTGGCGTCAACCCCGCGGTCGAACCAGACATCCAATTGCTCGCCCGTACCGGCACTCAGCCGGCTCGCCGCCCATTCGGGCAGCGGACCGAATCGCCGGGTCAGCAGGCGGGTCAGGGTGTCGCGTTTGCCCTTGACTTCTCCCCTGGCCTGGCCCTTCGCCTCGCCCTCTTCAAGCCACTGCTTCTTCCAATCCAGAACAGTTTCGGCCAGCATGGTTCTCAGCTCCAAGAGGTTGGCGACTTGGGGGACTGCCACGCCCGGCGCCCGGGAGGGCAGCAGCACGCGCAGGATGTAGACGGTAAATGCCCTGCGAAGGGAGTCTTGCTCGGGCTGGGTCAGCCACTCCATCAAGCTGCCCACCACGGCTTGCATCGTATCGGGCGTGCGGCTCTTGTCCAGATGGAAAAGTGCAGCGGCCAGGTTTTTCAGGGCCAGGGGGGCCGTTTCGTCAATGGCGCCTTCGTCCAGCAGCAGGTAGCTCATCCGTGGGGTGAAGCGGGCCAGGCGGCCTGGCGGGGGCTCGATCAGGTCGGCCATCTCGGTGGCGGCGCTCCAGCGCGGGCGGCCGTTGTACAGCACGATGGGCAGCACGGGCGGCAGCCGCAGGCGCTGGGACGATGCAAGGGAAGGGGCCGACGTCTCGGCCGCAGCTGTGCCGGCCGCAGCCTGCGGCGACGCAATACTCGCCGCGGGCTCGCCTTCTTCCGCCCCCGGCGGCTGCCAGGCCTGCGGCCCCTGCCGAATCAAGTCCTGGTACAGCAAGCTCACGTAGCCCATCATCCGCACCGCCATGGTGCGGTCCACCTGCGACTGGAACTCCACCAGCAAGTACAGGTACAGCCAACGGTCTTGAAACCGCACGCGCCAGACGAGGTCACCCTCACGGTCGCGCAGGTCGTCACTGACGTAGCTGGCGCTCACGCGCTGCAGGGTGTCGAACCGCAGTTCCTTCACCCAAGGCTCGTCGACGAAGCCGACAAGCAGGTCACGCACCATCTCGGCGTAGCCGAACAGCAGCTTGTAGCCGTGGTCGTGGTCGGCCGCAGGGGGAGGCGAAGTTGGGTTGCGCGTGGCACGGAGAACTTCGCCTGAACGGTCTGCCCGTGTGTTTTCATCTGCCATCGCCCCACTGTAGAAACCCGCCGCCCTGCTCACCACCCCGTAAGCGGGTTCCCCGCCCCCCTCTAAAGGGGGAGCGTCAAGTTGCGGCCACGATGCAGCACAACCGGTGCAGGTAGCGTTTAGGGTCGTCGGCCTGATGCTGGTCGGGCCAGCCGAACTCAATGCCCGCCGAACACCTCCGCCAATTTGGCGGCGTCCAGAACGCGGTCCGACCAGGCATCCAACTGCTCGCCCGTGCCGGCGCTCAGCCTGTGCGCCACCCATTCAGGCAGCGGGCCGAAGCGGCGGGTCAGCAGGCGGGTCAGGGTCTCGAGCTTGCCCTCGAGCTTGCCCTCGAGCTTGCCCTCGAGCTTGCCCTCAACCTTCCCCTCCGCCATCCACTTCTCGCGCCCCCGCTCAACAGCCAAGCGCTCCACGCTGGTGACGTATTTCATCTGGGTCTTCCTTTCGATCTCGTCGATATCTTGCCAGACCTTGTGCTCCAGCTCCTTGGGCAGGGCCAGCATCCAGTCGATGATGGCGAACAAGTCGATCACACGCTGGCGCTCCCAGCCTTGCTCGTAGAGCAGTCTCACCAGCTCGCGTTTGGCGGCGAAGCGGCGGCCCATGTGGCGGCGGGTGCGCAGGGCGCTCAGGTGAGCAGCCGTCACCAGGGCGAAGGGGTTGGATTGGCGCTTCAGCGCGGCCAGTTCGGGCTCAAAGTCCAACAGCTTGGCAGTGGGGAAGTTGAAGACGTGCGTGCACCCGAGCACATCGATCCGGTACTGCGAAGGCCGCCACCCCGGGCTGTCGTCGGCCAGCACTGCAAAGCTCGCCACCGCCTGCCCCCAGCGGTCGATCAGCCGGTGGTGGTAGGTGAACATCCGGCTGGCAAATGCCTCGTCACGCTGCGTCTGCACCTCCACATGCACGTACAGCAACCGCTCGGCTGAATCGCGCCCCATCACCCGCACCAGCAAGTCCACGAACTTGCTACCACTGGCCGCATCGCGCACCACCTGATGCAGCTCCTTGTCCAGGAACTCGTGGCCCTTGGCCCAGTCGATGGCGTCGTGCGCCGCTCGGAAGTAGAAGGCCATGAACTCGGGGAACGCGCCCTCGATGGCCTCTTTCCAGGGGATGTCGTACTCGTCGGCGGGGCGGGCTTCCGTCGCGGCTTCGGATGGTGTGTCTTCATCTGCCATCGCCCCACTGTAGAAACCCGCCGCCCTGCCCACCACCCCCGTAAGCGGGTTCCCCGCGCCCCACTGAAGGGGGTAGGTCAAGTTTCGTCCACGATGCAGCGCACCCAACGGCCCCACCCGCCTGCTCAATACACCCTCTCGCGAAGAAGCTGCATCAAATACCGCCCATACCCGTTCTTCAGCATCGGCTGGGCCTGGCGCTCCAGCTGCTCTGCGCTGATCCAGCCCGCACGGAAGGCCACTTCCTCCGGGCAGGCCACCTTCAGGCCCTGGCGCTTTTCCAGCGTGGCGATGAACTGCCCGGCCTCCATCAGGCTGTCGTGCGTGCCCGTGTCCAGCCAGACGTAGCCGCAGCCCGCGATCTCCACGCTCAGGTGATGCTGGTGAAGGGTAGCGCTCGTTCAAGGGGTTGATATCGCTTCTTCCAAGAAGCAACACTTCATGCGCGAGTGGGCATCCAGGGGTTGAGAACATCCAGCCCTGCGATGCCGGTGAAATCGGCCGTATTGCGGGTCACCAGCGTGGCCCTGTGCAGCAGCGCCAAGGCAGCAATCTGGGCATCAGCATGGCCGATGGGCCGACCTGCGCGGCTGCGCTGGGCCTTGACCACGGCGTACATGCGAGCAGCTGAGACATCAAACGCCCAAAGGCGGTCGGCGAAGTCCTGCTCGAACATGGCCCCCGCAGCTGCCTGAAGGGCACGCTGGCGTTGCCCATTGGGCATCAAGGCCAAGCCGGCCTCTATTTCGGCCACGGTGACGGCGCTAGTGTAAAGACGGCCTGGCGACTGTTGCCTCACCCAGGCCAACACTGCTGCATCGGGTTGCGGCCGCATCCATTCCGACAGCACGTTGGTGTCAAGCAGGTAGCGCACGGTCATGCGTCAAATCGAGGCAATTCGCGCTCGTTCTCCTGCCGGCTAGGGACACTCCAGTCATCGCCTTCCAGGCCCTCGAATCGCTGGCGAACCCGTTGCAGCCAAGTGGTGCCGTCGGGGTTGGGCTGCTCGGCGGCCAACGCCGCTGCCAGGATGACCCGCGCTTCCTGCTCCATGGAACGCCCATGCCCTGCCGCTCGTAAACGCAGGTTGTGTTTGAGACCTTCGTCCAAATTACGTATGGTGAGTGTGGCCATGGCTTGAAATGCTCCGAGGGCATGACAGCAGTGCAGTCTACGTAAATGCTGCATGCATTGCAGTCAAGATACCGCAGGAAGTCCGCTTCAGCGGCCATACCGCTTCTGCACCCACTCAAGGCACGCCCGCTTTGCACCCGCGCCACCCACTCGCCGTGGTTGAAATACCCCTGTGCGTCAAGTTGCGGCCACGATGCAGCACAACCGGCACCTGCCCCGCAGGCCCCACCTACCTGCTCAATAAACCCTCTCCCGCAGCAACTGCATCAAATACCGCCCATACCCGTTCTTCAGCATCGGCTGGGCCTGGCGCTCCAGTTGCTCGGCGCTGATCCAGCCGGCGCGGAAGGCCACTTCCTTCGGGCACGCCACCTTCAGGCCCTGGCGCTTTTCCAGCGTGGCTTGTGAACTGCCCGGCCTCCAACAGGCTGTCGTGCGTGCCGGTGTCCAGCCAGGCGTAGCCCCGGCCCATGATCTCCACGCTCAGCTGCTGCTGGTGCAGGTAGCGCTCGTTCACGGTGGTGATCTCGAGCTCACCGCGCGCTGAAGGTTTGATGTCCGCGGCGATGTCGCACACCTGCTGGTCGTAGAAATAGAGACCCGTGACGGCGTAGTTGCTCTTCGGCGCCTTGGGCTTTTCCTCGATGCTGAGTGCTCGCTTGTCGGCATCGAACTCCACCACGCCATAGCGCTCGGGGTCGTGCACGTGGTAGGCGAAGACGGTGGCGCCCTCGTCCCGTGCGGCCGCGCGCTTGAGCATGGGCTGCAGATCGTGGCCGTGGAAGATGTTGTCGCCCAGCACCAGGGCGCTGGGCTGGCCGCCCACGAAGCCCTTACCCAGGATGAAGGCCTGCGCCAGGCCGTCGGGGCTGGGCTGCACGCAGTAGTTCAAGTTCAAGCCCCACTGGCTGCCATCGCCCAGCAGGTGCTCGAAGCGCGGCGTGTCCTGCGGTGTGCTGATGACCAGGATGTCGCGGATGCCGGCCAGCATCAGCGTGGTCAGCGGGTAGTACACCATCGGCTTGCCATACACCGGCAGCAACTGCTTGCTCATCGCCAACGTGGCCGGGTGCAGCCGGGTGCCGGAGCCCCCGGACAGGATGATGCCTTTACGGGTCAATTCCAGGCCTGAGCCCCATCAGTTCAACACCTCCGCTGCCGTCCAGCCGCTCATGCAACTCACGGCGGAACATGGCCTCTAGCGTCCTGCTTCAAGCAATGGCCTGCAAACCCTTTTTCTGAATCACCGTCAGCAAGCGAAGAGCTGGCCCTCCCGGCCGCCTGACACCGCGCTCCCAGTCGGAGACCAGATTTTTCGACACGTTCAGGTACCGCGCGAACACGGGTTGTGAAATGTGCTCACGCTGCCGGATCTGCCGAATTTCATCTGGCGCCAAGGTCTGCACAGGCGTCAGGCATGCCTCGTCAAACTCGCGCATCGTCTGCTTGTCGATGGCGCCAATCTCGTGCAAGCCCTCCATCGTCTCGTGAATGGCAGCAAACGCATCACTTCGATACTTCTTCACCATTTCTGGAAACCTCCTCGAGTTGTCCTTGCGGGCAAAGCGACCAAACCACGCGTTCGTGAAGACCCTCAATTGATTCCCCCTGACGGCGCCCACAATGTATCACACTAAGCGTGATAGATTGGCAGGCCAATGGTTGCCCGCCCACCCCCTACGCATCACCCCCAACAAATCCCGGATGCACACCACCGCCGGGCGCAGCGCACGCTCGGCGGCGTTGTTGTCCGTCTACCAGCCACGGATGCTCAAGGATGCGCTGGTATAGCGCCTGCGTCGTCTCCATCGGCCACACCCAGCCGGCGCCGGTGGCGTTGATGCGCGCGGCCACGGTAGGGAACTCGAAAGCCATCACCGGCAGGCCGCAGGCCCACATCTCTGTCAGCGTGTGGCACCAGGTTTCGTTCCAGATGGAGAACACGGCACCACATCGAACGCACCGCTGCGCAGCCGCCGCCGCCTCATGGCCCGCTGCGCACCCGCCGCCGCCTCATGCCCCGCGGCGCCGGGCGCAGGCGTATCCCAGTCATCACGGCGCAGGCTCAATGACGACGGCCAGTCGGCTACAGCTGCTCAGAACCGGTGCGGCACGCCTGCCTGTCGCATGATGGCGTTGGCCGTGTGGCGGGAGTAGCAGTTGGTGGACACCGTCACGTTGCGCTTGCCGTCAGACCAGATTTGGTGAGCCCCACCAGTCTGGCGTAGCAGGTCAAACCCGTATGCACGCAACTGCTTGACGACAAGTTCGTAGTAACCATTCATGCCGGCACGGGGCTGTGCCAGATGAAGTCGGTCTGGGCGCGGGGTTTGGTCTTGAGCTCAAGCTCAAGCAAGCTGGCGGCAGCCGCCAAAGCCTCGGCCTTGATCTCGTCCAAGGTATGACCCTCCACCACCAAACCGGGCAGATCAGGGCTCTCTGCTACGTAGACATTGGCTTCAAGGTCTTGTCGGATCTCTACCCGAAGTCGAACGGGCCAACCCCTTCTTGCGACTGCGCGCCACCCAAACATGCCTACACGGTACATGGCCGCCTCCTTCAAGTACACCGACGACCAGCATAGCTGAACGCGGGAACACCTTCGACCTTCCAGGCCCCGCCAGCGCAATGCAGGGCTTCCAGCCGTAGGTCGACTGTAGGCAACCTACTGCCGCTCAGCTAGCCCCCGTAAGCGGGTTCCCCGCGCCCCTCTGAACGGGTGCGGCAAGTTGCGGCCACGATGCAGCGCATCCAACGGCTCCAGCCGCCTCATCAATACACCCTCTCCCCCACCACCCGCATCAAATACCGCCCATACCCGTTCTTCAGCATCGGCTGGGCCTGGCGCTCCAGCTGCTCGGCGCTGATCCAGCCAGCGCGGAAGGCCACTTCCTCGGGGCAGGCCACCTTCAGGCCCTGGCGCTTTTCCAGGGTGGCGATGAACTGCCCGGCCTCCATCAGGCTGTCGTGCGTGCCCGTGTCCAGCCAGGCGTAGCCGCGGCCCATGATCTCCACGCTCAGCTGCTGCTGGTGCAGGTAGCGCTCGTTCACGGTGGTGATCTCGAGCTCCCCGCGTGCTGAAGGCTTGATGTCCGCAGCGATGTCGCACACCTGTTGGTCGTAGAAGTACAGGCCCGTGACGGCGTAGTTGCTCTTGGGCGCCTTGGGCTTTTCCTCGATGCTGAGTGCTCGGTAAGCGTGGCCTGGACACCCTCTTGACGAGGGTTTCGCCTCAGACGTCGACCAC
>JBAXYD010000103.1:0-7982 GCA_037127635.1 Betaproteobacteria bacterium
CCTTGGCCAGGCCGTCTCGCTGGCCCACGAGCTGGTTCTTCTCGTTGGCCAGCGCGTCACGTGCCGCGATCAGGTCAGCCTTTTCCTTGGCCAGGCCGTCTCGCTGGCCCACGAGCTGGTTCTTCTCGTTGGCCAGCGCATCGCGCGCCGCGATCAGGTCGGCCTTCTCATTGGCTAGCCCGTCGCGCTGGGCCACCAGGCCGTTGCGCTCATCGGTAAGCTGGGCCTTCTCGCCCGCCAATCCATCGCGCGCGGCCATGAGATCGGCCTTCTCTTTGGCCAGACCGTCTCGCTGAGCCACCAGGCCATTGCGCTCGTCTGTCAGCCGGGCCTTCTCGCCCGCCAATCCATCACGCGCGGCGATCAGGTTGGCCTTTTCTTGAGCAAGGCTGTCGCGAGCGGCGATCAGGTCGGCCTTCTCTTTGGCCAACCCGTCGCGCTGGCCCACCAGGCCGTTGCGCTCGTCGGTCAGCTTGGCTTTCTCGCCAGCCAATCCATCACGCGCGGCTATGAGATCGGCCTTCTCTTTGGTCAACCCGTCGCGCTGTGCCACTAGGCCATTACGCTCATCGGTCAGCTTGGCTTTCTCGCCCGCCAATCCATCGCGCACGGCGATGAGATCGGCCTTTTCTTGAGCAAGGCTGTCGCGGGCGGCGATCAGGTCGGTCTTCTCTTTGGCCAACCCGTCGCGCTGGGCCACTAGACCTTTGCGCTCGTCGGTCAGCTGGGCCTTTTCGCCCGCCAATCCATCGCGCGCGGCTATGAGATCAGCCTTCTCTTTAGCCAGGCTGTCACGCGCGGCGATCAGGTCGGCCTTCTCATTGGCTAGGCCGTCACGGGCAGCGGTCAGGTCTGCTTTGTCCTTGGCCAGCCCGTCTCGCTGGGCCACCAGGCCGTCGCGTTCTTCGGTCAGCTGTGCCTTCTCGCCCGCCAATCCATCTCGCATGGCGATGAGATCAGCCTTTTCTTGGGCAAGGCTGTCGCGGACAGCGATCAGATCGGCCTTCTCTTGGGCCAGACCGTCACGGGCAGCGGTCAGGTCAGCCTTCTCTGTTTCCAGCGAATCTCGCGCCCCCACCACGCCAGAGAGTTCACGGCCCAGATCTTCGTTGAGCGCCGCCAGGCGAGATCTCTCGGCCGTGAGCTCTTCAACGCGCGTGAATCGATCAGCCGCCAGACTTTGCTGGCCGTCCAGCTCGGCGCGCAATGCCAATTGCTCAGACTGCAAACGCTGATTCAGTGCCTCCGCCGCGAGCGCCCGCTTCTCCTGTTCACCACATTCGGCCATCCACTGCGCCTGCTCCAGGAGCAGGCTCTCCCGAGCGGCAAGCAGGGCCTGCCTCTCAGCTTCGCCCGCGGCTGCCTCGAGTCGGGCCGCTTGAAGTTGATGCCGCAGTTCCTCCAGATCGGCCTGGATGCGCCACTGCTGCACCTTGACGTCATTTCGCCGCAGCAGCCATGCGTTGTGAGGGAAGATCGACTCGGGGTCTTCGGCTTCGAGCTCAAATCCCACCGAACCAAGAAGCTCCAGCGTGTCGGCTATGGGCTGGTCACCCTCATAGAGCTGTTCAACGGCGCCACGCACGATCACAGCTGCAAATGACTGCAACTGTCGAGGGTCAGCCGCGGAAAGCAGTTGGTGGGCCTGCCCCGGCACATCCAGGCACAGAAGATTCAGGGCTTCGCCATCGTCCTGAACCTGGGCCAGTATCTGGCTGAACGGCCGAGCCGGCACCGTGAGCGCGCCTACAACCCGCAGGTTGGGGTAGTGCTTCAACAGCCCCACAGGCGGGGCAACACCACTTTCGCGTGGGTTGCTCAGCACGCTCAGCTGTGCCGTTTCACCCTGTACGACAGCAGCCAGCGACAGGATCTCCAACTCTGGCATCGAGCGCCCAAGCCGAGCCAGTTCGTCGGCCCAGCGGGGCTGCGGTTCCACCAGCACAAGGCTGCGAGCCCCCAACTTGCGCAGGGCGGGCAGTTCAGAGCCACCGCCCGCACCGATGAAGAGAACCGCACCCCAAGGCGCAACGCCTGGCTGTTGCGTGCCCGTGCTGGGGACCAGGCGCGTGATCAGAGCTTTCACGGGGCAGAGGCGGGATCGAGGAGTTTGAGATTCAGCAAGGCTTCTACGCGAAGGATCTCACTGTTGGCCAGAGCCACCTCGGTGTCAGTCAGGTTCTGATAACTGGTGACGACGTCGATGTTGCTCTTGACGCCGCCTTGATAGCTCTTGATGTTGCCCTCCAGGGCCAGACGGGCGGAATCCACGGCGCGCTTGCGAATCGCCACTTCACTGGTCAAGGCTGCGGCTGATCGCAGCAGACGCAGGGCGTCACTGGTGGCCGACTCCTGGGCAAAGCGAAAGCTCTCCTGCGCACGCAGGAGCTCTGTGGCCGCCTTCTGGTTGCCATACCACTGGCTGGCTCCCAAGGGTGCATTGAAGGTGATGCCCACCCGCGTGTCGCTGCTGTTGTTGGCAGACCCGGCGGCTCGTCCGGTGCTTGCCACTGCGGTGAGTTGCGGCACGAAATCCGCCCGCACCCGCTTGACGGCAATCTCCTGCAACCGAATCGACTGCCTGCTGGACACCACGGAATTGGCACCGTCGCGCACCCGGGCCACGAACTCAGCCTCGCCCACGGCAGGGGCCTCAGCAGCATCGACCACGCTGATCTGTTGCGGGTCTGATCTCAAGCCCGTCAGGAGCGAGAACGTCCGTTGCGCGGCCTCCAGCGCAGAGCGCTGGTTGATCATGTTGGCCTCAGCTACCGCAAGGCGAACCTCGAAGTCGCTGACCTCGGTGATGGTCCCCTGGCCCAGCTCGCGCATGCGCCGGGCCCGCTTGACCTGCGTGTCCAGGCCTTCGATCTGCACTTCAAGAGCACGAATCCCCTCTCGGGACCGAATGATCTCCGCCATGGCCTTGAACACGCGCAAGCTCAGTTCCGCCCGCGCTTGCCGCTCTTCCACAAGGGCCAGCACAGCCGTGGGATCGGCCTGCTGCAAAGTGAGGTAACGGTCGTAGTTCAGCAAAGGCTGGGTCACGGTCAAGCCATAACCAGCGCCAGCACTGCCGGCGGACAGGTCTGAGCGGCCGTAACTCACTGAAGCGCTGGGGTAGAAGGCAGCCTTGGCCTCCTGCACCTGAACCTTTCGGTTGGACACCGCCGCCAGCGCGGCGGCAAACTGGGCGTCGGCGCGCTCGGCCGCGCGCATGGATTCACGAAAACTCTGGGCTTGCACCGGGCTCATGCCCACTGCCAACAACAAAGCCACGGCCCAACCCACAGGCGCTGAGGGCAAGCCGCCCTTGCGCTGCAGGTCAACCGGGCGAATTCGCAAGGTCGCCTTCATGCATGAAGGGCCTGAGGCCCCCTCCTGTTCAATCTTCCTTGAAACTGCGGGCGAGTCGGTCGGTCAACGGCTTGAGCAGGTAGGTCATGAAGCTGCGCTCACCCGTCTTGACGATCACCTCCACCGGCATGCCAGGCTGGATGCGGTGCTTGTCCAGCAGCTTCAGCCCCTCGGTGGTGACTTCCACCTGGGCCAGATAGTACTCTGCGCCACCATTGGGGGCCGTGAGCTTGTCTGCGCCAACCAGTTGAATCACACCGGGCACCACGGGTGTGGTGCGCTGGTTGAACGCAGAGAATCGAAGGTCAGTCGCCAAACCCTTGCTGACCTTGTCGATGGAGGTGGTGGGCACCTGTGCTTCGACTATGAGCCGGGATTCTTCGGGCACGATCTCCATCAACACCTGCCCCGAGGTGATCACGCCACCCACGGTGTTCACTTTCAGGCCCACCACCGTTCCCTTGGCAGGCGCACGCACCTCGGTCAGGCTGCGGTCGAAGGTGAGTGATTGCATGCGGCTAAGATAGGCCTCGCGGTTCTTCTGGGCCTCGGACAGTTGGCCGTCCACCTCCTTCATGAAGGCGCTGCGCTGCTGCGACATCTGCAACTGCGTGGAAGCCATGGCGGCATTGTTGCGAGAGACTTCGGCCTGCAAGTTGGCCATCTCGCTTTCCAGGCCGCTGAGCGCACGCAGGGCGGCGTTCGCCTGCGACTCCGGCACGTACCCTTCCTTGGCCAACTGGCCGATGTTCTTGGCCTCCTGGGCAGACAGCCCCAGTTGGCTGCGCTTCTCGGCGATCACCTTCACCAGGCTGCGGGACTGTGCTTCGAACCCCAGCATCTGCTCTCGCAGGATTCGCTGCTGGCTCTCCAACTCGCTCTTGCGGGAAGAGAACAATTGCCCCTGGATCAGCTTGGCTTCGGTCACGCGAGGGTCTTTCGACCCAAAGCGGTTGAGCTCTGGCCGCCACTGGATGTCTGTACCCAATCGCTCGGACATCAACCGGCTCTCGGTGGCCAACAGATTGATGTACTGCAGTTCAGCAGAGGTGAGGTTGGCTTCGGTGTTCAAGGGGTTGATCTTCAGGACGATGTCACCCTGCTTGACCACCGCGCCTTCCTGCACACGAATCTCCTGCACCACGCCCCCTGAGGGGTGCTGCACGGCCTTTCGGTTGCCCGCCACCACGACACTGCCCGTCATCACCACGCCGCCGTCCAACGGGGCCGTGGTGGCCCAGGCAATGAAGGCCAGAAAGGTGATCAGGATCAGCCTCACGGTGGTGCGGCGTACCGAAGACTCCTCGATCACCACGGGCTCCAGACCGTCTGCGCGTCGCGGCAGCCGTGCCGGGTCGTAGGGGTTCCAACCTGCGGTCAATCGTTGCAATAGGGCGATGGCCATCAGGCAGACTCCCTCTGGCTCACTGCCTCTGGTTGCGACCGCTTGACGGCCTCGAAGAGATCTTTGGGAGGCCCGAAGCCGACCTGTCGACCACCCTTGAGCACCAGCATGTTGTCCACGATTCCAATGAGGCGGGGACGGTGCGTGGTGACGATCACCGTGGCGCCCCGCTCCCGCAGATGCCTCATCGCCTGGATCAAGGACTGCTCGCCCACATCGTCCAGGTTGGCATTGGGCTCATCGAGGACCACATAGCGCGGGTTGCCGTACAGCGCACGGGCGATGGCCACACGTTGCTTCTGACCACCCGACAAGGCAAAGCCGGCATCACCCAATGCCGTGTCGTAACCATCAGGCCAGGAGAGGATGACCTCGTGCATGCCCACCAGCGTGGCCGCAGCCACCACCGCCTGGGGGTCCACCTCACCCATACGGGCAATGTTCTCGGCCACGGTGCCTTCAAAGAATTCGATCTCCTGCGGCACGTAGCCCATCATGGGGCCGATCTCGTCATGGTTCCAGTCGGACAGCTCCACGCCGTCCAGTCGCACCGAACCTTGCGCAGGCTTCCAAACCCCCACCAGCATGCGGGCCAGAGAACTCTTGCCCGCCGCGCTGGGGCCGACGATGGCCAAGGCCGACCCGGCCGGGATTTCGAAATTCACGTCGAAGACCACCGGCTTCTGGCTGCCCGGGGGTATGCCGGCCAACTGCTGCACCACCAGGTGACCCTTGGGTTCGGGCAGTTCCATCTGGTCACCGCGCTTCTGGTCTTCGCGCAGCAAGGTGTTCAGCCGGTCATAGGCCTGCCGCGCACGGACGATGGTGGACCACTGCCCGATCAGCCCGGTCAATGGCGAGACGGCCTTGCTTATCAACATGGATGCAGCGATGACCATGCCGCCCGTGATCAAGCCCTCAATGGCCAAGAACAGGCCCAAACCCAACGCCAGGGAGGTGGAGCAGTGCTGCAAGAAGCTGGTGAAGCTGTGGCCTACCCCCGCAGCCTCTGAGGCGTTGACCTGCAGCGCGAGAAAGTCTCGATGCTTGGCGTACCAACGCCTGCGCATGGCGGGCATCATCCCCAAGGCCAGGGTGGTTTCGGTCTGTCTGAGAACCGCCGTGGCAAAACGCGTGGACTCGATATTGGCGTCATTGCTGGCCTTCAGCGCGCTCGTGGACAGCCTCTGGTTGGCAATGGTGGCGATGAGCATCAGAGCTGCGGACGCCAGTGAGAACACCGCCAGATACGGATGAAACAGGGCGCCCACGATGATGAAGATGATTGCAAAGGGAGCCTCGATCACCGTGAGGACGCCCTTGCCGGCCAGGAACTGCCGCAACTCCAGCAAATCCGACATCACCTGTTGCACGTTGACGCCACGTCTGCCGGCGTGGCGCCGAAAGGAGGCGTCGAACACCTCTGCGGCCAGTTCCCAGTCAATACGCAACGACAACCGGACCATGAGCCGGCTGCGGATCCACTCCATGGCCGACCAGAACATGTAGACGCCGACGATCAGCACCGTCAGCGATACCAGTGTGACCACGCTGCGGCTGGACATGACGCGATCGAACGCGTTCCACATGTAGACGATAGGCGCCAGCGAGAGGATCTCGATGACGAGGCAGAGAAACACGGCGAACCAGAATCCCCTGCGGGCGGTGTGAAACACCCCGCCCACGGGGGTTTGGTTCGGAAGCTTCCCCTTCTTCTGGTCTGTGCTTGATGACAAGTTGCTGTTCTCGGTGGCCACTCAGGTTCAAGGCTTGGGCGGGTTGAACGGGTCGAACGGATCCTGGTCTGCGTCGACGCCCAGAAGTTGAGCTTCCACCCCGGTATACACCGACGGTTGATACACGACATCCAGCTTGACGCCAGGGTCGGTTCCACTCACCTCGGTATCCGCACCGGTCCCTGCAACGACGATCTCGGTGAACCCAGCCGAGGCCAGCACATCGACTGCATTGCCCATGCCGAAGTTGTTGATCAGGTAACTCAAATCGCTCTGTGTGACGACAAGTCCAAACGCGGTGCCGGGTGACCCTTCCATCTTCAATGACTCCAGGCCGTGAAGAATGCTGGCCAGTTCAGTCGAAGCTGTTCCGCTGTCGTGCAATGCGACCAAGACCTTCTCGACGCCAGAAGCCGATTCCACGCGGTCCACTCCGCTCTGGACAAGATCTTCAAGGGTCGAGCGCAGATATGCCGTGTCGCCCACATCGGCCTGCGCCAGAACCCCCACCTGGAAGCCCAGCTCGGGCATCGGCAGTACATCGGTATCGACACCGGCCTCTGCCAACGCGTTGGCGAGTTCGTCATCGATGTGCACAGACTCGAAGCCAGAGCCAGCCATGTCGTCCATGAGCTGGCTGATGCCTGTGGCCAGATCCACAACACTCTCGAAATCAGCTGCCCGGGTCTGCGCCAAGCTGAGTTGATCGCTGACCACACGCAGGGTGTCGGTGTCGGCCAAACTCAGATCGGCGTCAGCCAAGGCCTCCCGCAGCGCAAGGGCCAGATCGGCCGTCAGGTCAACCGTGCCGCCCGTGGACACCGCATCGACACCGGCGTCCGACGCCCGTGCCAGCAAGTCTGCCACGGCGCCAACGTCCGACGCCAAGTGATGCATCTCGGCGTCGGAAAGACGCAGATCCACGTGGACGTCTGGAGCCACTATTACTTTCTGCGTTCCGGCTCCACCACCGAACAGCGCCTTGACAGCGGGATCGACCCCGCCGTCGTCACCGGTGCTCAAGAACGCCGTACCGTGCACCACCACGCTGCTGTCGGCATCGAAGGTGAAGCCCGCGTCTGCGAACTGCAAGGCCTGACCGGCATCGATGCTGATCGTGTCAACGCCCGCGCTCTCCAGCGCCGTGATCACATTGTCAAAGTCCTGATCAGAGCCGGCTGCCACCAGCGACTGCACGTCGCTCTGCGTCAGCGTCACCGTCACGTCGGCATCACCAAACAGCGCCGCGGCTGCGTTGATGCTGGCCGAGTTGCCGTTGTTCAGGAACGACGTGCCGTTGACCAGCACGTCCGTGCCGGCATCGAAGTTAAATCCTTCGGCTCCCAGTTGGATCGCCTGGCCCGCATCGATGCTGATCGTGTCAACGCCCGCGTGCTCCAGCGCCGTGATCACGTTGTCAAAGGCCTGGTCCGAGCCCGCTGCCACCAGCGACTGCACATCGCTTTGCGTCAGCGCCACCGTCA
>JBAXYD010000104.1:0-7887 GCA_037127635.1 Betaproteobacteria bacterium
CCCAGGATCGTCGTGCTGGCCAGCGGGGGGCGCAGGTGAGCCATGCGCCCGCCCAGACGGCGCGCGTCGAACGGGTTCGCGCCCAGCGAGCGCCCGCCGCGCGAGGCGCCCTCAACACCCTGGTGATAGTCCGGCCACAGCGGCGACAGGTGATAGCTGACATGGGTGTGGTCCTCGAACCAGGCGAAGATGTCTGCCGCCTGCTGCACATAGGCCTGCGCCTTGGGCTCGTCGAGAAAGGGCCCGCCCTCACCGCGCAGGTACTGCAAGGCCGCGCCCGGGTCATCCTGGATGCCCGCCGCCCGGGCCTGGCGGCTGCCCGGTATCCACACCAGGCCTGCCGAGAAGCAGGACGTTCCGCCAAACACGGGGGCCTTTTCGACCAGGATCACTCGGGCATTCTGGTGAGCCGCCGTCACGGCTGCCGCCAGGCCTGCAGCGCCTGATCCCGCCACCAATACATCGCACTCGATATTCATTTCCGTCCGTTCCTCAAAGACACCAAAATGTCCGCTCTCAGCGAGTGGTCAGACGAGACCTTGCGCCGACGATGGCCGGGCCAGGCGGCGGCGCAGCAGCCAGGCAAAAGCCAGCGTCGCCGATCCAGAGACCAGCAGCACCACCAGCAGACTGGTGGACAAGGCTTGGCCAACGCCACCCAGCTGCTGGTTGAGTGCGGCCACGGACGTGGGGCCCAACCCCATGCCGAACCCGATGGACATGCACAAGGACAAGGCCGCGGCAATGCCGCGGGTACGTCCGCTGACCTGGTCCTGCAAGGCCGAGGCACAGCCTACGTAGGCGGCGTTGGCAGCCACTTGCCAGCAAGCGAAAGCCGCCACGGCGGCCCAGCCGCCGGGCACCAGCAGCAGGCAGGCCGACAGCAACATGGCCACCGCCGCGCGGACCACCGTGTCGACGCGCCCCGTCAGCGGTGCACGCAGATGTGCGCGGTCACACAGCACACCTCCGAGCCAGCCCCCGGTCACCCCGGCAATCAGCATGCAGGCCCCCAGGACAGAGCCTGCATCGGCCACGCTGAACCCGTGGGTGCGCGTCAAGAGCGCGGTGGCCCAGATGCTGAATCCGAAGTCGGCCAGCGCCACGGTGGCACCAGCCAGCATCACCAGCGCGATGCGGTCGCGCAAGGCCCAGAGCTCTTGCGCCCGGCCGCCAAGGTGCTCGGCCACAGCCACCGCCCGGCGCCGCGGCTCCGGAAAGGCCAGGATCGCAGGCACGAGGAGGAAGCCGCTGGCCCCCATCAAGACCACCACTTGGCGCCACGGCGCGAGGTCCCCCACCCAGGGCAAGCCGGCGTACTGACCCGCTGCGGCTGCTTCCAACATGCGCCCACCCGCGGCAAAGGCCAGCGCGCTGCCCAGCGTGGCGCCGAAGAACGAGACGGCAATCGCGCGGCCACGCCGCTCCGGGCGAAAGTAGTCGCACAGCATCGACACGCTCGCAGGCCCTAACGCCGCCTCTCCAAGCCCCACCATCGCCCGGCTCGCGAGCAGCCCCGTGTAGCTTGTGGACAGGCCGAAGAGCACCGTGCCCACCGTCCAGATGGCCACCCCCAGCACCACCAGGTTGCGGCGATGCACGCGGTCTGCCAGCAAGCCACAGACCAAAGAAGCCCCGCAATAAAGCACCGCAAAGGCCGTGCCCTGCAGCAGGCTGAACTGGACATCGCTGATGCCCATCTCGCGCTTGATGGGGTCCACGAGCACCGAGGGCACATAGCGATGCACGAAGGAAAACGTGGCCGCCACCAGCATCACCAGCATGAAGGCCAGGGCTACCGATGAGCGCGGCCATGGGGGCTCGGCGGGGCCCTGCGCCACCAGGGAAGCGCCTGACAGCGTTGCCCTTGTATCGCCGCTCTTGTCTGCTGAAGTTTCCATTTCAGCAACTAGCTTGACACAATGAAAAAGAACGGTCAAGCTCAATCCTCACGGCTCAGCCCGCGACGTCATCGACGATGAAACTCTTCCTGGCCGGCCTGCTGGCAGAAAACAACTCCTACTCACCGATCCCCACCGGGCTGGGCGCATTCGAGGCCGAAGGCATCCGACGCGGCTCCGCCAGCGGCGTGGACCCGGGCGGATATCTCAGCGCCATTGAGACGGTACGCGGCGTGGCTTCACGGCAGGGATGGGCGGTGGTCGAAGGCCTGTTTGCCGCTGCGGTGCCGCTGGGCCCGATTCGTCAGCCGGTCTATGAGCAGTTGCGCGACGAATTGCTGAACGACCTGCGTGCCGCGATGCCCGTGCAGGCCGTGATGCTGATGCTGCATGGCGCCATGACCGCTGAGGACTGCCTGGACTGTGAGGGTGACCTGATCGAGCGAGCGCGCTCCATCGTGGGCCCGGAGGTACCTATCGGCATCGAGCTGGACCTGCACGCTCATGTCACCCAGCGCATGACCCGGCACGCCACGCTGATGGTGGCGTACAAGGCTTACCCGCACACCGACATCGACGAGCGCGCTGCCGAAGTTGCACAACTGACCCTTGCCGCCGCACAAGGCCACATCCGCCCTGTGACGGCCGTCTGGGACTGCCGCATGGCGGGCAGCTGGCCCACCTCGCGGGAACCGTTGAAGAGCTTCGTGCGCGACATGCAGGCGCTGGAAGGCCGCCAGGGCGTGCTTTCGGTGTCGCATGCCCATGGTTTCGCGTTTGGGGATGTGCCGGAAGCGGGCGCCCGACTGTGGGTGATCACCGATGGCGACCAGCCACTGGCGCAGCAGCTGGCGGCCGACCTCGGACGGCGGTTGTGGGGCATGAGAGACGAACTGCACCAACCTCCCCTGAGCATGACCGAGGCCATGCGCCGCGTGGCCGAGCTACCGCCCTTGGCCGGAACAGGGCCGATCGTCGTGGCCGACATGGCGGACAACCCGGGGGGCGGTGCGCGCGGGGACAGCAGCTTCGCGCTGCAGGCTGTACGGGATCTGTGCATTGCCAACGTGGCGCTGGGCGGCCTTTGGGACCCTGGTGCCGTGCAATTGTGTTTTGAGGCAGGCCTGGGCTCGACTTTGGGTTTGCGTGTGGCGGGCAAATCTGGCCCGACCTCGGGCAACCCGGTGGATCTGCGCGTCACCGTGCGGGCGCTGGCTCAAGAACATGCCCAGACGGCCTTCGGCAGCCGCAGTCCCTTGGGCGCCTCGGCCTGGGTCAGCACCTCCGAGGGCATAGACCTCGTCCTCATCTCACGTTGTCAGCAGGTCATCGGCACCGATCTGTTCACCGGTCTGGGCATCGACCTGACGCGCAAGCACGCGGTGATCGTCAAGTCGATGCAGCACTTCCATGCGGCTTTCGCACCGCTGGCGCGTGAGGTGCTGTACGCGGACTCTCCCGGGCTGCTGACGGCCGACATTGCCGCGCTGCCCATCCGGCACCGAGACCCCAACTTCTGGCCCCGCGTGACAGACCCCTGGTCGGGCGCCGGGCCCTGAGGCGCAACGGCATCCCGCACACCAACCCGAGCGCATGGGCCGAAGCCCGTGCGCCTGAACTCAAAGAAGGAACTCCATGTCAGCCATTGATGACCGCCTCGCCGAATTGGGGCTCGTGCTTCCGCAGCCGCTGAAGATGCCCCCGGGCACCACGCTGCCCTTTCCCTGGGTCCGCGTGATCGGCCAGCGCGCGCGGTTCTCAGGTCACGGCCCGACGCTGGCCGATGGCAGCGTGGCCCAGCCACTGGGCAAGGTGGGTGGGGACGTCACCGCGGAGCAAGGCTATGCCGCGGCCAGGCTGACGGCCCTGGCGATCCTGGGCAGCTTGCAGCGCGAGTTGGGCAGCCTGGACCGTATCGAGGCCTGGGTTCACATCCTCGGGATGGTCAACTCCGCACCGGGATTCGACCGCCAACCCTCGGTCATCAACGGGTTCACGGACCTGATCCTTGAAGTGTTCGGGCCACAGGTGGGCGCACATGCCCGCAGCGCAGTGGGCATGGCGGAGCTGCCCTTCGGCATCCCGGTGGAGATCGAGGGTGAGGTGATGCTGCGCCCGGCTTGAGGCTGCACGGGAACCCTTTCATCGGTTGGCACAGGCCACTCGAAAACCCTGATCGCCAGCATCACCCGGCGCCTGTGGCCCATGGGCGACGACACGGTGTTCATCCCCGGGCACGGTCCGGAGAGCACCTTCGGGCGCGAGCGGCGCACCAATCCCTACGCGGGCGGGACCTGGGCGGGCAACAACGGTTCACCCGGCCCAGCCCAAGCGCTTGAGCGCCTGGATGTAGCGGTCGCGGTGGGCAGTGTCCTTGAACGGGTGCCCCATCGTCAGGGTACGGCGATCAAAGGTCGGCAGCAGGCGGCGGGCCTCGGCAAACGACGCCCCCGCCTGCGCCATGTGCCCGGCCAGGCACAGGCAGGCCGCCCGCAGGTAGTGGTTGAAGAACCAGTCTGCCCGCACGTTGATGCCTTCCTGCGCCAGGCGCGCGGCCTCCAGGTAGTCGGCCTCGATGAACTGCGCCGTCGCCAGCCCGAAGAACCAGAGGCCCAGGTGAGGCTCGGCGGGGCTCCAGGCGATGGCTTGGCGGATCAGCGCCGAGCCTTCGTAGGTCTCGCCTTGAAACACCAGCATGCGGCCCAGTTCCCCGGCAGCGGCGGCAAAGTGGGGATAGAGCATCAGGGCGCGGCGGTGCTCGGCGATGGCCCGGTCCAGCAGGCCCAGCCCCTGGGAAGCCACGCCGAGCATGAAATGCGCCCAAGGATCCTGCTCGTCCAGCGAGACCGCCCTCAAGGCGAGACGGCAGGCCTCCTCGGCCACCGCCACCGGATCGGTGCACCAGCCGGACCAGACCTCGGTGGCGCGGCCGAAGGCCAGCAGCGCCAGGGCCGTGCCGTCATCGGGGTGGCGCGCCAACGCCAGCCCCAGCAGCCTTTGCCCCTCCCGGACATGCCAGCGGGAGGCGCGCCCATAGTGCCAGCGCGCCCGCATCAGCAGTTCCCATTGAGCGATATCCTCCGGGCGGCGCAGCCGCGCCTTGGACTCCTCGCGCCGCAGGAACGACGGTTCGATGGCGCCGATGACGCGGCGCGACAGCTCGTCCTGCACCTCGAACAGGTCCTGCGCCGCCCGGTCCAGGCGCAGCGCCAGCAGCAATTCCGAAGTCGGCCCGAAGATCAGTTCCACCGACACCTGCAGACGGTCCGCCTTGCGGCTGACCACCCCGCGCACCAGATACTTTGCGCCCAGCCGGTTGGAGATCTCCCCCAGGCGCAGGGACGAGCCTCGAAACGTCATTGCGGAGTCGTGGGCGATCACCAGCAGCCAGGGTGAACGGGACAAACCGCTGGCAACCTCTTGCGCGATACCGTCGCCCAGAAACGCTTGGTCCTCGCCAGCCCCGCGGACCTCGAAGGGCAGAACGGAGATGGTCGGCTTTTCCGCCACCTCATGGCGAAGTTCTGTGGTGTCGGCCACCGGCACAGGCGTGACGGGCGCCGACCAGCGGTAGCCGCGCCCGGGCACGGTGGCGATGGCGTCGCGGCCCAGCAGCTTGCGCAAGGCCGACACCTGCACCGTCAGGTTGTTCTCCTCGACGAAGGCCCCGTTCCACACGCCGTCAAGCAACTCGGTCTTGCTGACCACCCGGTCGCGGTGTCGCAGCAGCTGGTTCAGGATGGCCAGGGCGCGCGAACCCATGGGCTGCGCCACGCCGTCACGCAGCAGCACATTGCCCAAGGGGTGCCAGGTGAAGTCTCGGAACTGCAAGGCGTCCATGGGGTGAGGCGCGGCCGGGCGGGCAGGTGGCAGGTTTCGGGCCGCCCAGAAATGGCCGATTCAAGGCGATTAGGAAATTTTAGGACTGTTGAAGGACGCGGGTTCAGCCGAACTTCACAATCCCTTGAACCACCCACGCAACTCATCACAGAAGGTTCGGGGGGGGGTGCTCAGGGACGCCATCATGAAAAACGCGGCACAGGGGTCCGGCGGGTTGTCCCCGAACCCCTGTGCGCCGTACGCCGCGCCTTGCGCTGGCTTACTTGGGGCCCGTCCCACCCGCCTGCTGCGCAGGTGGCGGCCCGAACCGTTCGCGCGGCTTGCCCGCCGTCTCGAACATGGGCAGCACGCGCGGCAGCCGGCCCTCGATGTCGCGGATGCGGTCGGTATTGGCGGGGTGGGTGGACAGCAGTTTGGGCGGGCTGCCGCCCCCGCTGGCCTTCATCATCTTTTCCCACAGCGTGATGCCGGCGCGGGGGTCGTACCCGGCCTGGGCCGACATGATCAGGCCCAGCCCGTCAGCCTCGGTCTCGTCTGTGCGGCTGTAATTCAGGCTCAGCAGTTGCGAGCCCATGCGCGCAGCCATGTCGCCCACATCGCCCAGCCCCAGCAGGGCCGCGCCCAGCCGCAAGCCGGTCTGGGTGGCGAAGTTCTTGCCCATCTGCTCGCGTGCATGCTCCAGCAGCGCATGCGCCATCTCGTGGCCCATGATGGCCGCGACCTCATCGTCGGTGAGTTGCAGCTTGGCGAGGATGCCCCAGTAGAAGGCGATCTTGCCGCCGGGCATGCAGAAGGCGTTGACGTCGGAGCTGCCGATCAGGTTGACCTCCCATTTCCAGTCGCGCGCGCGCTCGTTGCACTGGGGGGTGAAAGGAATCATCCGGTCGGCCATGTAGCGCAGGCGCTTGAGCTGCGGGTGGTCCATGGGCGCGAGCGCGCGCTTGCCGCTGTACTGCTGCAGCATCTGGCGGTACTGCTGAGAAGCAGAGTCTTCCACCTGCCCGGCCGGGACGGCCTTGGTGAAGCCCGAACGCTTGCACTCCGGCAGATTGGCCAAGGCTGGCGCAGCACCCACGCCCGCTCCCACGGCCAGCAGGCCGGTGAAAAGACGGCGCGTGGGGCGCCAGGCGCTGCAAGAACAGGCGGCCGGGTGGGCCGTGGACAAGACCGAGACATCCATAACCCGTGATCTTACGGAGATGCGGGCCCGCGTGCACGAACTTGCGTGACGGCGTATGCCGTCCACGGCCAGGCAAGCGTCAGGCCGGCGCCAAGCCGGCGCCAAGCCGGCGCCTTGCCGCCGCGGCCCCAGATCAGAGCGGCGGGTCAAACCCGCTTGAGCAACTCCTGCACCGCTCCCCGCGCCTGATGGCCGAGCTCGGCCAGGTCCAGCCCCGGCAGGGCGCCGTCGCGCACCACGTCCTGGCCGGCGACGAAGAGCCAGCGCAGGTCGGCGTTGCCGCCGCTGGCCACCGGGCCGATGGCAGGGTCGTGCAGGCCGAAGTAGCGCGGGTGGCGGTCCAGGCCGTAGATGGCGATGTCGGCGGCCTGGCCGGGGGCCAGGGTGCCCATAGCGTCCAGGCCCATGAGGCGCGCGCCGCCGGCCGAGCCCCAGCGCACCACGTCTTCCACGGTGGAGGCCGCTGCCGCCTGGGCCTCGCCCTGGCCACCGCGGCATTCGGCGGTGGCCGCCTCACCCGCCTTGGCGCGCTGCATCAGCCAGGCCGCGTGGGTCTCGGAGATCATGTCGGCAGCCTCGTTGGAGGCTGCGCCGTCCACGCCAATGGAAATCTGCGCCCCGGCGGCCTCCAGCTCGCGCACGGGGGCAATGCCGCTGCCCAGCCGGCAGTTGCTCTGCGGGCAATGCGCGATGCCGGTGCGCGTGCGCCCCAGCAGGGCGATCTCCTGCGGGTCCAGCTTCACCAGGTGGGCGTACCAGACGTCTGGCCCTACCCAGCCCACGGACTCACAGAACTCCACCGGGCGCATCTGGTGCTTGGCCTGGACGATGTCCTGGTAGTGCACCGTTTCCGACAGGTGCGAGTGCAGCCGCAGGCCCAGGGCGCGTGCCTGCTCAGCGCAGGCACGCAGCTCCTCGGGGTGCATGGAGTGCGGCGGCGTGGTGGGGGCGCTCACCACGCGGCGC
>JBAXYD010000105.1:0-7835 GCA_037127635.1 Betaproteobacteria bacterium
CGGACGGCAACGGGCAGCTGCAGGTGGAGCTGATTGCCGTGCTCACCAACAAGCCCAGCCTTGCACCGGGGGACATCGGCGTGGGGCCTTGAGGGGTGAAGGGGTCGGGCCCGGTGTGGTCGTTCCTTGGCGGCTCTCACGCCCCCCAAACCAGGATACGGACTCCGTCCTGCACCGCCTCGCGCTGCCAGATGCGCGCGTCCCAAGGCACCTCGGGCCGGCGGTCAAACAGCACCAGGTGTGCCTCGTCAGCGCCCACCTGCCGGGCGTAGCCCGCAGTCTGCTCCAGGCCCTGGCGCTCCTGCGCCTCGGGTGCCTTCTTCACCAGCTTCAGCTCGATGACGATGCGCTGCACCGGGCCGTTGAAGCCCTGGGCTTCGTCCAAGGGCCACTCGATGAAGAGGTCGGTGCGCTTCCAGCCCAGGCCGTACTCGCGTGAGATGCGGCCTCCACCGTTGACGATGCGCTGCAGAAACGCCTGCATCAGCAGCTGCGGCCCGGCCTCGCGGTAGCTGAAGCCTTCGATCCACGCGTCCGAGTGCTCGCGAAAGAACTGCTGGAAGGCCTCCAACAGCTTGGGCATGTGCAGGCGCCTGTCGGTTGTGAGGTACCAGGCTTGATCGTGCGTGATGTGGGTCTGCGTGGTCCAGGTCAGCTCGCGCGGAATCACCTCGCGGTAGATGCGGTTGCTGATGGCCACTTCGGGGCGGGTGCGGATCAGGCCCAAGTCCTCCACGTACTGCTGGTCATCGGTGGGTACGGAGGTGAGCGCGCTGTCACCCTCCAAAAACGCCGTGATGAGCCGGTGCACGCGCGGCTCCCTCAGCTTGTCAGTGAGCTGGTCCAGGTGAGTGGCCCGGCTCTGGATCAGGCGCTCGCGCGCGGCCTTGTAGCGCTCCAGCGTGATGGGTACGCTGCGGTCGCGCGCCGTGCGGTCCTTGATGGTGCACTCGTAGCCCAGCGCGTTCACCAGCCAGGGCTGGCCACGGGTGTCCTCCCACAGCTCGGGCCAGATGGCGGGGTCGAAGGTCTGCCCTGTCTCGTCCTGGTGCTGCATCCACAGTGCCACGCACTCATCGCGGCTGAGGTTGCCCAGGCGCAGCGACTCGGCCTTGATGTTGAAAGCCGAGCCGCCGGTGATGATCTCCTGGCTGGCGGTGTGGATGCGGTAGTCGCGCACATCGCGCACACCGCACAGCACCAGGCTCTGGGGGAAGGCGGCCGGGCGGTCGGCATAGCCGGCGCGGATCTGGCGCAGGAGCGAGATCAGGGTATCGCCCACCAGCGCGTCCACCTCGTCCAGCAGCAGCACGGTGGGGTGTGAAGGGTCCTGCTCCGACCAATGCCGTAGCAGTTGCTGCAGTCGAGCACCCGGTCCTACGACATGGCCCTCGCTCGCCAGCCACGTCTTGAGGCTGGGGTCTGACAGATGCAGCCGGCAGGCGTCAGCTATGTCCTGACAAACCACCTCCAAGCCTCGCTCGACGTCGCCGCGCATTGCTTGCGCCGCCTCGATGTTGGCGTACAGCGCGCGGTAGCGCCCCTCGTGGTTCAGCCGCTTCATCAGCGCCAATAGCGAAGTGGTCTTGCCGGTCTGGCGCGGGGCGTGCAGAACAAAGTAGCGCTTGTCGTCAATGAGTCGCAGCACCTCGTCCACGTCCAGCCGGGCCAGTGGGTCAAGCATGTAGTGGTCGCCCTGGACGCAGGGGCCTGCGGTGTTGAAGCTGCGGGACATACCCCTGATTGTCAGCGCCTGAGCGGCGAGCACCCTACTCTTGCATCAACGCTGGGTTTGACCGTCGGAAATCTGGGTAAACCCACCCAGGCAACTCTCCCAATAGAGAGGAGCCTGGCCGACACCACAAGGCTCGCCAAACCGGCAACGGCCACCCGCGCCCTCCTGGCTGCGCCCACTGCCTCTACAGGAGACGACCAGGGGTGGCTCGCCAAGAGGCGAGCAAGCAGGGGAGCCGCCAGTGACCACAACACAAATCTTCTTCTTCGACGCCCGCGTGCAGGGCTGGCGCGAAGCCGCCGCGGCCTTGCCCGCAGGCAGCCTGTGTTTCGAGATCAACAGCGGCAAAGACGGCGTCGAGCAGATCCGCCAGGCGCTGTCGAGCCTCAGCGGGCCGCATGCGATTCACATCATCAGCCACGGTAGCGCCGGCAGGGTCCAGGTGGGGTCTGGTGAGCTCTCCAGGGCCACGCTGCGTGGTACGCCGACGCGTTGAGGGAGATCGGTGCCAGCCTGGTGGAGGGTGGCGACATCCTGGTGTACGGGTGCAGCGTGGGGGCGGGGGATGCAGGGGCTGCCTTTGTTCAAGAGGTACTTCGGCTGACGGGGGCGGATGTGGCGGCGTCGGATGACGCGACGTGTGCGGAGGGTGGTGGCTGGGTGCTGGAGCAGAAGGCGGATTGAGCACACGACCGCGCTGACTTTGATCAGCGATGGGCCCGCTCACCGCCTGGGGCCAGGCCCCAGAAATGAGCTGGCGCTTGTTGCGCGAGACCCGTTTCTTGCGCTGTACGGGTTCCTCCGAGGCTCGCGATTCGGCGTCAACGTGCTTGACGGCCGCCTGCGCGCAGCGGGTTATCCCTAGTACGGTACTCACCCAACGCCGGCTAACGTCCCAAAGTCTACAAAGCTGCGCAAAGCAGCAGTCAACAAAACGGCCATTGCAGAACCCGGACCACCGGGTCAGCCGACAGGGAGTGAGCGATGTTGATTTCAGTGGGCGCGGCACGCGCCGGTCAGACAGAACACGCCTCTTGTGACGTGGCCTGATCAAACAGTGCGCAAGCAACTGCCCCGCCTCAGGGTTTGGCCTTCGTGCCCGGCTCAGCACCCCTTGCTGGGATGGCCTGCGCCCGATCTTCCTTCTCCAAGCCTTGCGCCTGTCGACTTCGACAACCCGCGGCGACATGAACCATGGTGAATCGAATGAGCACTGCACTGCAAGTTTTCTTCTTCGACTCGCAGGTCAGCGGTTGGCGCGACGCCGCCGCGGCCCTGCCTGCAGGCAGCCTGTGGTTTGAGATCAACAGCAGCCAAGACGGCGTCGAGCAGATCCGACAGGCGCTGGTGGGCCTGAGCGGCCTGCAGGCCATTCACATCATCAGCCACGGCAGCGCCGGCAGGGTGCAGCTGGGGTCTGGTGAGCTCTCCAACGCCACGCTGGCGGGCTATGCCGATGCGCTGACCGAGATCGGTGCCAGCCTGGTGGAGGGTGGCGACATCCTGCTGTATGGGTGCAACGTGGGGGCGGGGGATGCAGGGGCTGCCTTTGTTCAAGAGGTGTATCGGCTGACGGGCGCGGATGTGGCGGCGTTCGGGCACCGACAAGATCCGCGTGAGCGCAGCGCAGTGGGGCTTGACTCAGAACCAGGCCGTGAGCCTGCTGGTCAACCAGCAGCCCACCACGGCAGCCGCCACGTTCGTCTACAGCACCGCCACAGGCGAGCTGTGGTTCGACCCGGACGGCAACGGGGAGCTGCAGGTGGAGCTGATTGCCGTGCTCACCAACAAACCCAGCCTTGCACCGGGGGACATCGGCGTGGGGCCTTGAGCGGTCGATTACCCCACGGATCAGGGTGTCGCGATCATCAGCGAGTTATTCGACAGATGCGGCCTGCTGGTTTGGCGTACCGCTGGAGCGTAGGTTCTGAAGTGGAAGGCGCGCAGCCGCAGGTGCCCGGGCCGGCTGCGCTGAAGGCTTGTCAGACCCGGGGCGGGATGGTCGGCTTTGGTGCGCGTAGCGGCCAGGGCACTATTTTCTTGGAGCGTGAATATGGCCAGCATTCAGGGCAGCAGCGCGAGTGACCTTCTTCAGGGCACCGCTGGGGATGATGTACTTCAGCCGGGTGCCGGAGATGACACGGTCCTGGGTGGAGCTGGCGTAGACAGCGTCGGGTTCACGGGCGCATTCAACAGTCATGCGCTGTCACGCTCACGATTCGGCTCCCTGAGCATCGTCGGGCCTGGAGGACATGATCAGCTTGTCGGTGTTGAGAGCCTCGTGTTTGCTGACGCCACCGTGGAAGCGGTGGGCAGCAATCAACCCCTCGAAGTGCTGGTCAACACCACCACCTCCGGAAGTCAGGTTCAGCCATCAGTTGCGGGGTTGAGTAGTGGGGGATGGGTCTCGGTCTGGCCGTCAAGCCACACCAGCGGCCTGCACGCGCAGATCTTCGACCGGGCAGGACTGGCCCTTGGCGAAGAACTGACGATTGCTGACGGATCGCCCGGAGGGCTCAGCAGACCGGCAGTGCTGGCGATGTCAGACGGCAGTTTCGTGGTGGCTTGGGCCGCCAGTGCTGGCAATGGCGGCCCATGGGAGCTCAGAGCAAGGCACTTCGCATCTGACGGACAACCCGCGGACGCGGAGTTCAGCGTTTCACCCCACACGATGGTGGAGGAACCGATTCCAAGGCTCTCAGGATATGCCGACGGCAGCTGGCTGGTGGCCTGGCAGAAGCCGGTTTCTGCGGGCACTGACTGGGACGTCCACGTTCAGCGATTTGACAGCGCCGATACCAAGGTGGGCTCTGAACTGGTGATCGTGGCCAACGACGAGGCTTACGGTGCCAACCCAACAGTAGCTGCGCTTGCGGATGGAAGCTTCGTGGTCATCTGGGAAGAGCAGGATGCCTCAGCCAACGGCATCTTTGCTCAGCGTTTCCTGTCCACGGGCCAGGCCGCGGGCCCGCGCTTTCAGGTCAACGAGTACTCCAACAGTTGGCAGAACCTGGCGGCGGTGACTGCACTGGAGGACGGCGGCTGGGTCGTTGTGTGGCAGTCCAACAGGGACGGCTCGACCTTCACCTGGGCTGTCCAAGGGCGCCGGTATGGTGCCGATGGGCAGCCTGTGGGCGCCGAGTTCCAGATCAGCACCAACGATGCCCACCATGAAACACACCCGGCCGTGGCAGCGCTTGAAGACGGCGGCTGGGTGGTGTCCTGGGCTGACATCACAGACCTATTCGTCATGGCGCGGCGCTACGCCGCCACCGGTGAGCCCGTGGGTTCGTCATTTCGCGTTGACGTTTCCTCTTTGCTGGAGTACTCCAGCAACGGCTGGACCCCGACATTGGCGGCGCTCAAGGACGGCGGATGGGTCGTCAACTGGGCTTCGCCTTGGTGGATGTCCGGGGACGGAAGCAATTCCGGAATCTTCTCTCGCCAATTTGATGCCACGGGAAACTCGCCGCAAGGCCTTGCTGGTCTGCACATCATCGGAAACGAGAGTGCCCAGTCGCTGTCGGGGATTGAAACCTCCGACACCTTGGAGGGACTCCTGGGAAACGACACGCTGAAAGGCCAGTCGGGCGACGACTCCCTGCTTGGCGGTGAGGGGAATGACCTTCTTGAGGGTGGTTCAGGCAATGACTCCCTCGACGGCGGATCAGGGCAAGACACGGCAAAGTTCATAGGTTCCCGTGCCGACTACACCCTGACGCTGAACGTTTCCACCGGTGCTCTGACAGTGACCGACACCGTTGTTGGTCGAGACGGTGCGGACACCCTCACCGGAGTGGAGTCGCTGCAGTTTGAAGACCAGAGCGTGGGTGTAACCGGGCTCCTGGACACCACCGCCCCCACTGTCACCACCTTCTCCCCGGCGGACGAAGCCACAGGCGTGGCCGTGGGCGCGAACATCGTGCTGACCTTCAGCGAAGCCATCCAGCGCGGTGCGGGACAGATCGTGCTGAAGACGGCCTCGGGTACGACGGTGGCCACCTACGAGGCTGCCACCAGCGCCAACCTGAGCATCTCGGGCAACACGCTGACGATCGACCCCACGCAGGATCTGCTGTCTGGCACCGGCTACTCCTTGGACCTGGGCGCCGGGGTGGTGAAGGACCTGGCCGGCAACGGCTTTGCCGGCTCGGCGGACTACAACTTCAGCACCACCGCGCGCTCCCCCGTGGCGGTGGTGAACATAAACGCCCGTCCCGAGTGGCCTATAACTTTTCCGCACATGACGGTCGATCTGGAGGCGGGCAACTACCGCATCGAGTATGTCTACCAAGGCGAGGTGGAAGGTGCGCAGTATTCCGGGTGGTCGCGCTGGTCCACGCCGCGCTGGAGCACCGACTTCGGCATCAATCTGGACGGTGTGACGCAGGCGTTCTGGCCCTCGGGCGAGCACGTTCACTTCGACACGATCGAGGCGGCCAAGGCGGCGGGGTCTGTCACCTCTTACCCCTTCACCATGAAGAGCGATGGGCCGCTGACGGTGTATCTGGGTGATGGGCAGCTGTTTGACAACAGCGGCGGCATCTCGGTAGCCATCTACAAGGCTGACCCGCCGACCCGTAATGCCACGAATCAGCACTACTACGACGTGGTGCAAACCAACGCCGTATGGAGCAGCGCGCTGGCGCAGGCCGAGGGGCTGTCGTACCGGGGGCTCAAGGGCTACCTGCTGGTGGTGGATGACGCGCAGGAGAACGCCTTTGTGAAGGCGTTGCCGGGGCTGGCAGGGTCGAACTACGCCTACTGGATGGGGATTTCAGACGCTGCAAGCGAAGGCACCTGGGTGATCCAGTCTGGCCCGCGCAAGGGGCAGGCGGCGACGTATTTCGACTGGGCCGCGGGGGAGCCTAACAACTCGAGCGACGAGGATTACGCTCACCTCAACCTACCCTGGGCGGGTGGGTCCACCCAGTGGAATGACTTTCCGGCAGCTGGCCGCGCAGACCTCGTACCCGCCAACGGTTATGTGGTGGAGTACGGCGGCCTGCCCGCAACGTATGCCATCACCCCGAGCGTCACCTCAGTGAACGAGGGCGGCTCGGTCACCTTCACCATCGACACCACCAACGTGGAGTGGGGCACGGCGCTGAGCTACACGCTCAGCGGCATCAGCCCAGCCGACGTAGTGGGCGGGTCACTGACGGGAACGGCCGTGGTGGAGCAGCGCGGTGCTGACGGACGAGCCACGGTTACCGTTCAGTTGGCAGCTGACCAGACCACAGAGGGCGTAGATACGCTGACACTGACCGTGGAAGGCACTATCGCAGCAGTGGCGGTTCTCGATACATCAGCCAACCCAGACACCACCGCCCCCACCGTCACCACCTTCTCCCCGGCCGACAACGCCACCGCAGTAGTAGCCGGCGCCAACCTCACCCTCACGTTCAGCGAAGCCATCAAAGCCGGCACGGGCAACCTGGTGCTGACCAACACCGCCAATGCCGCAGACACCCGCACTGTGTCGGTCTCAGATGCCAGCCAGGTCAGCATCGCCGGCAGCCAGCTCACCCTCAATCCCACTGCCGATTTGCTGGGCGGAGCGCATTACGCCCTCACCCTGGGCTCAGGCGTGGTGCAGGACTTGGCGGGCAATGCCTATGCCGGCATCAACAACGCCACGGCCTTGGACTTCACGGTGCAATCCTCTGGTGGTGTTGCCGGCCAATCCGTGATCGACCTCGGCAGTTACGGCAAGCTGATTGCCCCGGTGCAGGTGGATGGCGGCAAGTGGTATTACTTCTGGGACCGCAGTGGCGACGGCACCAGCGCCAACACGGGCTCGCTCAATGGTGGGTCGGACTATACGACTCACGATGTGCTGGACGGCATCTTCAACCAGGACATCAACGGGGTGGTAGGCGGTGGTGGCGACACCACCGACACCTACCGCTATGCGACGATCAACGGCGTACATCTGGCGCTGCCAACGGCAGGTGGTGTGACATCGCCACCGTATGGGGCAGCGGGTATCAACGCTTACCAACCTGGCACAGCGGTGGGATCAGCCACGGCCTCCAATGGCAGTAATGCCGAGAACGCCACCTACAACGACCTGCTGGCGGTTTGGGATGCGTACAAC
>JBAXYD010000106.1:0-7782 GCA_037127635.1 Betaproteobacteria bacterium
GCTCAAGGTTGCCGAGGCGCTGGCAAAGGAGCTACGACATGGCAAGGCGCATGATTGAAGGCATCGAGATCGAAACCAGCTCTGGCAACGTGTTCGCCGACCTCGGCCTGGCCGACGCCGAGAAGCTCAAGATCAAGTCCGGCCTGGTGATCGAGATCACCCGTGCCGTGCGTCGTCTTGGCTTGACCCAAGAAGAGGCTGGCCGGCGCATGGGCATCGCGCAACCAAAAGTGTCGGGGATGATGCGCGGTGACTTCGCCAACCTCTCCGAGCGCAAGCTGATGGAGTGCCTGAATCGTCTCGGGTACGACATCGAGATCAAGGTGCGGCCTGCCGCAGAGCCGATCGGTCATCTGACGCTCGCGATCGCTTGATTTGATGCCGACGACCAGGATCACGAACCACATTGACCTGGTGCTGTTCGCAGCACTGGTCGCGTTTGGCTGGTACGTCCTGGCATGTAGGCCCTGGGGGATCGGTCATGACCAAGCAGCGGCAGCCGGCCTTGCCGGTGCGTTGTTCGGTGGTGCTGCGCTTCTATTGGGCAACTGGATAAATCGCGCCAATGATCGATTCAAGGCCGCACAGGAACAAGCCGGCCAGGTAGCTTGCGCGCTTGCACCAGCGCCTGCTTGTGGCTGAGCTGGCCGGCCTCCAGCTGGTCAATCAGCACATCCATGGCTTCTTCGTCCTGCCAGTTGCGGCTGAAACAGCCGTACTGGGTGGGCTGGCCGGTTTCTGGGTCGACGAAGGTTTCGATGGTGAACGACAAGGAAGAGGACTCAGGACTTGGGACTGCGGGCTGAGTGGGGGCCGAGTCAGATGATTTCTTGGACATGGTCGGGATTGGCCCACTTTGGCAGACAGCATCTTCAGCGTCAGAGACGACGCTGGTTGCTCTGGCGGCGGAGGAAGGCAAGGCCTCAGGCACCATATAACATCAGCCTAGACGTCTAACATCAACAATGTTAGATTGTTATCCTATGGTAGAAGAGACTCTTCCCCAGCAGACTGTCCGGTACCTGAACCAGATGCTCGGAGCGGAGAGCGTGCGTGTGGCTCCCAGCGGAAAGACCGCCCAACTGCCGTACTTTCTTCAGGATACCTATGAGGTCTTGCTCGGCGAACTGCTGGGACAGTCAATCACACTGGCATGTCTTAAAGGTCACCAGCCACTGGCCGCTCATCAAGTAGAACAACATGCAAAGCGATTGCGTGACTTGTTGCAAGCACCAGTCATCATTGCTCTGCCCGCAGTCGCGCCCGGTGAGCGCAAGCAGCTGATTGCACATGGTGTGGCATTCGTGGTTCCTGACAGACAACTGTTCGCACCCCAGATGGGGATGATCTTGACTGAACGCTTTGGCTCTGAGCGTCGTCGGGAGCAGGAGTTGGTGAGCCCTGCCACTCAGGCCCTCTTGATCTGGTTTTTGAATCACCATCAGGTCACTGAAACCTGGCATCCGTTTGAAGAGGCTGCAGCGCTTGGTTATGCCAATATGACTGCCACCCGGGCCATTCGGGAGTTCCTGCAATTCAATCTGTTTGATCTGGAGGTGCGAGGCCGTGCCAAACACCTCAAGCTCAATAGCACACGCCGTGATCTTTGGGAGAGGGCCAAGCCTCACCTGCGCACACCGGTCCTGAGAACGTTGTGGACATACGATCGCCGCATTCTTGAGGTCATGGGCGCACGTTGGGCTGGGGAAACCGCATTGGCTCACCTGACTATGGTCAATGAGCCCCAACAGCAAGTGCTTGCCATCACTGCCGAAGCAGAGCAGCGGGCCAGGCAGGAAGACATCTTCTTCGAGCCACGGAGAATTTCCGATGGCATTGCCGTACAGGTGTGGCGCTATGAGCCTGGCATGCAAGCGAAACAAGAGACCGTGGATTCCTTGTCTTTGTGGCTCAGCCTGAGTGACATCCGTGACGACCGGATCCAGATGGCGCTCGATGAGATTGAGGAGAAGTTTTTGTGGTGAGAGGGCTGGCGATTTTTCAGGAGTGGTTCAGGGACTTCGAGAATCAGTATGTCCTGATCGGTGGGACAGCAGCTTCGATCACCATGACCGAGGCGGGATTGCCATTCCGGGGCACCAAGGACTTGGACATCGTTTTGCATGTGGAGGTTCTGACGCCTGCGTTTGGAAAGAAATTCTGGGAATTCGTGCAGGCCGGTGGCTACCAGCAAAAGGAGGGTGATCCTGAGCAAAAGCCCTGCCTGTACAGGTTCCAAAGGCCCCAAGACGAAGACTTCCCGCACATGCTGGAACTGTTCTCGCGTGTGCCAGCCGGTTTGAGCTTTGTCCCCCCCCCGCGTCAGAATAGTTGTCGCCCCGATAGACCAACCCTGGGGGCGGCGATGAAGGACGAACTTGGCTCGATACGGACAGGCATTCAAGGACAAGGCTGTGGCGCGGTTGCTTGCGCCAGAGAGCGCAGCACCCGAGGTGGTGTCGCGCGAGATGGGCATAGGCGTGGGTACGCTGGAGCGCTGGCTCGAGGATGCGCAGTCCAGGCCCGCCCGAGGGCGGGCCTGGACTGCCGTGGCCCGGCTGGAGGCCGTGATCACCACGGCGGCCATGAGCGAGGCACACAAGAGCGCCTGGTGCCGCGAACACGGCGTGTACCCAGCGGAGCTGGACAAGTGGCGGGCCAGCTGCACCACGGCGCTGGCAGACCCCGAGGACGCGCGGGCCAGCCCCCAGGCCACCCGTGCCGACCGCAAGCGCATCAAGGAGCTCGAGCGCGACCTGCTACGCAAGGACCGCGCACTGGCCGAGACGGCGGCCTTGCTGGTGCTGTCAAAAAAAGTCGAGGCGATCTTCAACAAGGGCGAGGCCGAATGATCGGCCTCGAAGATCGCCAAGCTCTGGCCCAGGACATCGACACCGCTCACGCCGCAGGCGCGCGGCTGCAGCCAGCCTGCGAGGTCGCCGGCATCGACCCCCGCACCTTGCAGCGCTGGAAGGCACGCAAGGGCCTCAGCGCAGGCGACGGCAGGCCGCAGGCAGTGCGCACCACCCCGAGCCATGCCCTGAGTGCACACGAACGCGCAGCGCTGCTGGCCGTGGCCAACGAGCCGCGCTTTGCCGCGGTGCCGCCGGCGCGCATCGTGCCCATGCTGGCCGACGAGGGCGTGTACCTGGGCAGCGAGTCCAGCATGGCCCGCGTACTCAAGGCCCACGGGCAGAACGCCCGCCGCGGACGCGCCAAGGCGCCGAAGGCCACGCGCGCGCCGACCACCCACATTGCCACCGCGCCCGGTCAGGTCTGGTGCTGGGACATGACCTACCTGCCGGCCAAGGTGATGGGTCGCTGGTTCTACCTGTACCTGATCCTGGACCTGTACAGCCGCAAGATCGTGGGTGCCGAGGTGCACGACAGCGATGACGCCGACCATGCCGCGCACCTGGTGCGTCGTACGGCGCTGGCAGAGCGTATTGCCACCCTGCAGAGCAAGCCTGTGCTTCATGGTGACAACGGCTCCACCCTGAAGGCGACGACGGTGCTGGCGATGCTGCAGTGGCTGGGTGTGAAGCCCTCGTACTCGCGGCCCCGGGTGAGCGACGACAACGCCTATGCCGAGTCGCTGTTCCGCACAGCCAAGTACCGGCCCGAGTTCCCGGCCACGGGCTTCGCCAGCGTCGACGAGGCCAGGGCCTGGGCGGCCGAGTTCGTGCGTTGGTACAACGTTGATCATCGCCACAGTGGCATCCGCTACGTCAGCCCGCAGCAGCGCCACACCGGCGGTGACCAGGCCATCCTGGCGGCTCGGCACGCGCTGTACGTCCAAGCCCAGCAACGTAACCCGGCGCGCTGGTCTGGTAAGACGCGCGACTGGTCGCATATCGGCGTGGTCACCCTCAATCCAGAGCGCGATGCGGTGATCAACATGGACACGAAGCCTCAACATATTCAGCAGAAGGCAGCGTGACTGAGGCGACAACTACCTTGACGCGCGCCGATACCGTCAAGGTATGGCGCGTGGTGGAGAAGAAGACAGATGTCAACCTCGCGCTGCGCATGTACAGAGATGCTTGCCGCGGCGATGTAGACCAGGCGGTGCTGGTCTCGAACGACTCCGACGCGGAGCCGACGCTGCGTGCGCTGGCAGAAGACTTCCCGAGCGTGAGATTGGGGGTGGTGATGCCGCTGCCCCACCCGGTCGAGGGCGACAAGAGCGGAGGGTTGAGTGGGGGCAGGGTCGGATTTTTTCTTGGGCATGGTCGGCTGATCGCCACGTTAGGGAGCTTCGGGGCTGTTGGGTGCGGCAGCGGCCCGGCCTGCGAGGGGGTGGTGTAAACGCGGCCGTTGTTGGCCACATAGCGGCGCAGGTCCGGCGCCATGGCGTTCGGCACGATCAACACTGTCATCCCCGTCGCCTCCGCCATACGCTCGATGGACGACGTGTGTCGTTTGTACTAACATTGAGGCAATTGATCTAACAAAACAGGTGCTGCCATGACCGCCATTGCATCCTTGCCTTCCGCCCGGTCTGCCCGCCTCGGCCTGCGTGCCACCCCCGAACAAGAGGCGGTGCTGCGCCGTGCTGCTGAGGTAGCGCACAAATCGCTGACGGATTTCATCCTTGACAGTGCGTGCCTGGCTGCCGAGCAGACCTTGCTCGACCAACGATTGTTCATGGTCTCGGGCAGCCAGTATCAGGCTCTGATGGATTTGCTGGAACGCCCCGAGCAGGCCAACGACGGATTGCGTGATCTGTTCGCCCGCAAGGCACCCTGGGACACGAAGTGACGCTTCGCGCTCCCGAGCCTCTGGCTCCGCAGCATCGGCTGGAAGGTTTTGACTGCGGCAAGCCGGCGCTGAACGACTGGTTCTTGCGCCATGCCCGACAAGCACAGGGCAGTGGCTCGGCCAAGACCTTTGTCGTTGCTGAAGGCGATGGTCGTGTGGCGGGGTACTTCAGCCTGACCGTGGGTCAGGTCGATACGCTGGAAGCACCCGAGCGTATTCGCAAGGGGATGGGGCAGTACCCGCTACCTGTGGTGATCCTGGCGCGGCTCGCGGTATCCACCCTGGACCAGGGGCGAGGCATAGGCTTTGGCCTGCTCCAGGATGCGATTCGCCGCACGCTGCTGATTGCAGAACAGGCAGGCATCCGGGCCATGCTGACTCATCCCATTGATGAAGATGCGGCACGGTTTTACACCCGGTTCGGTTTCATCGCATCCCCGTTGCGAGAGCAGCAACTGCTGCTGCTCTTGAAGGATGCCCGTCGCTGGGTGCGTTGAGGCATGGCCAGTGGGGGATTGGAGCTGGGTGGTCTGCCAACGACGGTAGAGCGGCTGAGACTCACGGCGGAATTGATCTGATCGTGCGCATTTCGGTGATCGTGACCGGTCATTTCGGGATCGTGACCGCCGCAGCCTGTTAGGGCGGGTTGCGCATCAGGCCATCGTGACCAAGATCGTGGCCCTGATTGAGCAGAGCAGCGGTCGGCGCTCACCGCAAGAAGACTCCTCGAAGGGGGCGCAGAAACCGAGGAGCAAGACACTGACGAATCCTGAAGGTCAGGTCGACATGGAGCGCCGTGACGGCCAGTTTGTCCAGGACGCCATCCTCGCCGGTTACCGAGACTTGGCGGAAGGCCGTGTCTTTGAGTCCAGCGGTGGCTTCAAGGCCGACATGGCGACGCTCGATCGCAAGGAAGCCGATGGCTGGAAGTAACGTGCCATCGCCAGGCTGATCTACGACTTCGTGCCTCAAGGCATCGTGGTGCTCTCGGTTCAACATCAGGTGCGCGATACGAATCCCAGATCGCAGAACTTGGCCGGGCCTTCCACGCCGAAGTGGAGTGGCTGAAACGACAAGCCTGATCGCACCTGGTAACGACCGTGCGATGCAGGTAGTCCGGTAGATCGCGTCCTTGGCGACGGCAGCTCTCCACCGCGCTGTAGCCACGCGCGATGAACTCGTCGCCCCGGCGCGAGCGCGCCTCGGCCCGGAGATCTTGCGCTTGAGCACCAGCGTGCGCAGCGCCTGCTCGGCGGCGCCGGTCTGCAGGGCCTGGCGCAGCCGGCGCTGGACCGGTTCGAACTGCACATGGGTGGCCAGGCCGCGTTCCCACCGTCTGCCGGTCGCAACTTCAAGCGACGATTCGGAACTCGGTGGTCTTGGCGATCGGCCGAAATACGCACGGTTCTCATCACTGAGCACCTCAGCCAGCGGCCGCATCGAGGTGAATCAGATCCTGGGCTCTGAGGGCTTGGGCTTGTACTCTCCGCGCGCAAAAGGTACAGCTTGCGCTGGGCAATCGACGGTGGTATCGTAAGGTATTACCAATAGATACTGAATCGGAGGCTGTCATGGCCGTTGCTGCCGCTCGACCTGTAGCGATCAAAGTCGACGAGGACACCAAAGCCCGCGTCAAGCGCTTGGCGGATTCGCGCCAGCGGTCACCTCACTGGCTGATGCGTGAAGCGATCATGCAGTACGTCGACCGTGAAGAAAAGCGAGAAGCGTTTCGTCAAGACGCCTTTCAGGCGTGGGAGGCCTTCCGCGCCACTGGCCAGCACGTGACGGCCGATCAAGCAGATGCTTGGTTGGCTCAGCTGGAGCAGGGCAACGACGTTGATCCACCCGCATGCCGCAGGTGATCTGGTCGCCCCAGGCCCTGCTGGATGTGCAGCGCCTTTATCGATTTCTAGCTCCCGGAAATCAGGATGCGGCCAAACGGGCGGTGACGGCTATTCGTGAAGGTGTGAAAGTGCTGTCTTTACAGCCTGGCATGGGCAGGCCAGTCGAGGAGATGGACGATGAGTTCCGTGACTGGATCATCGATTTTGGCGACAGTGGCTACGTGGCGCGCTACCGTCTGGACGCTCACAACGTGATCATCCTGGCGGTGAGGCATCAGAAAGAAGCGGGGTTCTGAAGAGGCCCAACCGTTTGCCCCCAACACCTGTATTGGCATGATATGCCAATCATGTTGACTCGGAGATAAGCATGCCCACACGCAACGTCGTGCTCACAAATCACCAAGCCACCTTGGTGGAGCAGTTGGTCAGCAGCGGTCGCTACCAAAACGCGAGTGAAGTGCTGCGCGAAGGGCTTCGCTTGCTGGAGCAACGCGAGGCTGAAGACGCCCATCGTCTTGAAGCGCTTCGTGCGGCTGTGCAGCTTGGGGCTGCAGACATCGCGGCAGGGCGTTTCAAATCCTTTGACACCAAAGCATCGCTGCGTGACCACCTCAGGTCCGTTGCCAACAAGGCAACTGCAGCTGCATGAGCGTGGTCTGGAAAGTCCGCCTGGCAGCGCAGGCGGAGTTGGATTTTTCCGAGATCATCACCTGTGTTGGCGGTTGTCAGCCAGATTTGTGCGCTGGCTGACAACCGCCAACACCTGGCTGGCGGCCTTGCTCGCACGCCGGCAATCGGCGGCGCAGCAGTACCGCTGGCGATCACCGCTGCGATGGTTGGGGATGAAAAACTCCCCGCATGACATGCACTTGCGTTGTCCCGCCTTGGCCATCGCTGCTCCCCAACGAACCCGTCGAGCGCAACGACCACCTCGGCCGGACACTCGCCGGCTCGCAGTCTGAAGAAGACGATCAGAACAGCCGAAGAAGACCGTCAGAGACGGTGATCAGAACAAGACGGATCAGGAAGAACACGCACGTTCAGACCGGCTAAAAGAAGACAAATTCAAGCCGGCGACCACATCCATCGCGCTGTAGCCACGCGCGATGAACTCGTCGCCCCGGCGCGAGCGCGTCGGCCCGCAGATCTTGCGCTTGGCGGCGGACAATTATTCTGA
>JBAXYD010000107.1:0-7769 GCA_037127635.1 Betaproteobacteria bacterium
ACTCAGGTCGAAGGTTCCGGCATCGAACATCTGGATCATCTCGGCATGTATCTGCGTGGGTGGGCGGCGCAGGCGCCGGCCGTTGATGCGCAGAAACACATCCACCGCTGCGAAGGCCACCCGTTTGTTGCCGTCCACGAACGGGTGGTTGATCGCCAGGCTCTCCATCAGGGCGGCCGCCTCGGCCACGATGTCGTCGTAGTAGCCCGTCTGGGGACGAAAAAGAGCCGCCTCCAGCGCGCCGGGATCGCGCAAGCCCGAAGCGCCTCCGTAGCGCTTCATCAGGACCGCGTGCATGCCCACCACGTCGGCCACGTTCAGATAATCCCGCGGCACGCTGGTTCTTACTTGGCAAGTTCGCGGTACAGGCTGTCGAACTCGTCGAGGCTGGCCGCGAACGATGCCATCACATGGCGCCGGGGGCGCTCGCTCTGCTTGCGATCGATGTAGTCGCGCAGCGCATCGTCGAGCACGGCCTGGAACTGGCGCCCCTGCTGTTGCGCGATTTCGCGCAACGCTGCCAGCACCTCCGGTGCGGCCTGTGAGGAGAATTTTTCTCGCGTGGCGGTGCTCATCGGTGTGTTCTGCTCAGGGAATCATGATCCATCATGATGTTTCATGATAGATCAAGATGAACTCAGCGCCGAATGAATGGACACCCGACAAGCCTGTTCAACACGGTCCTCATGGACCGCACCGAGTCAGGGGTGGGCAGCGCGTGCAAGCTTGTTCCTGGGTTGACGTCACGGCGCAGTACTTCAGCTCACTCAATCACGGCGTTGACAGAAGCGAGGAAAGTTCTAGGAACCGTGAGACCGAGGCGCTTTGCAGTCTTGAGGTTGAGCACGAGTTCAAAGTGTGTCGACTGCATGACCGGCATCTCTGCTGGCTTCGCACCCTTGAGAATCTGCCCGACATAGCCGCCTGCTTGACGGTACATCCACGCAATGTCCGGGCCATAACTCAACAGTCCACCCGCTGCAGCGAACGGGCGCGTGAAAGAAATGGCTGGGAGCGCGTGTCGATCTGCAAGACCAGCGATCTGTTCCCGCTGGTTGAGCAGGACCGGATCGGTCCCGCTGATCAATGCATCGGCCTTGGCGCGCATGATCTCCACGAAAGCAGTGTCAATTTCAGCTGAGTTGCGGGCGAGGACTGTAACGGTCTGAATCCCGAGTGTGGCCGCGCCGGCATGGATATCCGCCAACTCGGCCGCAGCGTTGGGATTGCCGGGATTCATCAGCAGCGCGACGCGCGTGGCGCTGGGTACGAGGCTGTGCAGAAGCTGCAAACGCTTAGCGCCGAGCGCGGTCGCCACGAAGGTAATCCCCGTGACATGGCCACCGGGCCGGTTAAAACTGTCCACGAGTCCGAAGCGGACAGGATCGCCGCCAATGGTGAATACAACTGGGACATGCGTGCTCGCACCTTTGGCTGCGCGTGCCGAGGCCACGTCGCCAGTCGCCGCAATGGCGACGACGCCCTTCGCGACCAATGCGGCTGCCAGCGCGGGGAGCGCCTGTTGGTCGCCGTTTGCCCAGCGCTCCTCAATACGCACATTGCGTCCATCGAGAAAGCCGGCCTGCGCCAGACCTTCTCTAAATGCATCGGCAACGAACCTGTAGGTGGTCGGCGTAGCGATGTTGAGAAAGCCAACAATCGGCAAATTCGATGACTGAGGGGAAGCCGCCCCGGGTGTTCCGGTCCGCCCCCAAGCGGCCAGCGGCCACGCACAGGCTGTCCAATAGCGGATCAAGAATCGCCGCCTCATGCGTCCCCCCGCCTTAGCGTCGCACGCCTCTCAAATGAGTTCATCGCTTTCGGATGATATCCAGGGTAGTTTGAATTCAGCAGGTCGCGGCCCTCCACCCAGCCCAGCTCCAGCTGAACTTTCTTGAACGCGGCCCAATGGCTGCCGAAACCGGCCGCGGTGGTGGCGCCGAGGATGCCTACGCGCACCGACCGGCCCGTCTGGGTCCAAGCCAGCACCGGCAGCGCGGCCAGTCCACTCAGCAGGCTGCGCCGCCGCCACTTCATACGACCGGGCCGTCGTAGCCAGCTTTCATTCGATGACACGGTCGGCCCTCAGCAGCACACTGAGAGGAACGTCCACGCCGATGGCGCGCGCGGTCTTCAGATTCAGCACCAGTTCGATGCGTGACGGCAGCTCCACCGGGATGTCGGCCGCCTTGCCGCCCCTCAGGATGCGGTCGACGAAGACCGCCAGACGGGCCTGCGCCTCGGCGACCACTGGGCCGTAGGTCATCAGGTTGCCAGCTTCTGCGAAGAGCGCCCATGCGCCGACCGTGGGCAAGCGCCGGCGTAGCGACCAGGCCGCGAAGCGGTCAGCGTGGCTGGAGGCCACCACGCCGGCAAAGACCAGCAGCGCATCGGGCTTCCAGGCGTCGATGGCCCCCAGGGCCGCGTCAACCTCAGGCCCGGTGTGGGCGCCCCAGTACTCCAGCGTCAGGCCCTGCTGCTGCGCGGCCTGGCGGGCGGCATCCAGCTCCAGCAGCTCGCCGGCATGCGGCGGCCAGCCCACCACCGCCAGGCGCCGCGTGCGCGGCAGCATCTCCTTGATCAGCTGCATGCGCTTGGGCACCAGCTCCAGCGAGAAGTACGACACCCCGGTGCGGTTCACGCCTGGTCGGGCCCAGCTCTCGACCACCTTGCCCTGAACTGGGTCGGCACTGAAGGCGAAGACCACCGGCACGGCGACCTGCCCCTCGACGAAGGGCCGCACCGCCGGCCCGGTGGTGGCGACGATCACCTCGGGGTTGCGCGCCAGGATCTGCGGCACCAGCGCCTTCAGCTTCTCGGCCGAGCCTTCGGCCCACCAGCGGTCGATCACCAGATTGTGGCCTTCGATCCAGCCGTGCTCGCGCATGGCCTCACGCCAGGCCTTCAGGCTCTGGTTCGCCGGGTTCGGCGAATCGATCGACACCCAGGCGACGCGGCGCGGTGTGGCGGCGCGCAAGTGAAGCGGTGCGGCGGCGGCCAGCAGCAGGACGCAGGCGCTGCGCCGGCGCAGCTCGCATGGCGGCTTCATACCGCCCCCCATTGCGCCCGCGTGGCCGGCACCGGCCGGGCGAAGCCCTTCAGCTGAAACTCGCCGGCTGGCTGCAGACCGGGCTCGCCGTCGCCCAGCGCGGCCACAACGCGCGGCGCCAACAGGATCTCGCCGCCCTTGGCCTCACCGCACAGCCGGGCCGCCAGGTTGCAGACGTTGCCGATGGCGCTGTAGTCGATGCGGCCCTCGAAGCCAATGCCGCCGATGGTGGCATAGCCCATCGCAATGCCGATGCCCATGTGCAAGTCATAGCCACGGCGCTTCCAGCCGTGGACCAGCACCGCCGTGCGCTGCTGCATCTGCTGCGCCATGCGCACCGCGCGCTGCGGTGCGTCGGGCACAGGCACCGGGTCGTTGAATAAGATCATGATGCCGTCGCCAGTGAAGCGCTCCAGCGTGCCCTCGTGCTGCAGGATCAGCGCGCCCATCGCTGTGTGGTATTCCCGCAGCACTCCCATCACCTCTTCCGGGTCGGCGGTCTCGGTGAAGGCGGTGAAGCCGCGCAGGTCCAGGAATACCACGGTGATCTCGCGCCGGTGGCTCTTCAGCGGGTCTTCGGTGCCGCCCGAAACGATGGCCTCGGCCAGTTGCGGCGAGAAGAAGTTCTTCAGCCGGCTCAGGCGCTCCATCTGCGCCAACTGCTCATGGACTCGTTGTTCCAGCTTACCGTTCCATTCGGCCAGCTGCAGGGCCTGGGCCTTGACCTCGTCCTGCAGCGCCTTGATGCGCAGCAGCGACTTCACGCGCGCGAACAGTTCCTGCTGGTTGATCGGCTTGGGGATGAAGTCGTCGGCACCGGCCTCGATCCCGTTGAGGCGCTCCTGCTTCGGGTCGAGCGAGGTGCAAAGCACCACCGGCAGCAGCGCGGTGGCCGGGTCGGCGCGCAGCCGCCGGCAGACGTCGTAGCCCGACAGCCCAGGCATCATGATGTCCAGCAGCACCAGATCGGGCTGCTGGTCGGCGATGCGCGCCAGCGCCTCCTCGCCGTTGGCGGCGGCCACCGCCTGGTAGCCCTTGGCACCCAGCAGGTCGACCAGCAGCTTGACGTTGGCAGGGGTGTCGTCGACGACCAGGATGCGAGGGCTCATTGAACTGCACTCCGCGATGCGCGCTACGGGATAAGCGCTTGGGAACAGCCCGGTGCGCTCATGCGGAATCCTCGCCAAGGATACGTCGCACGGTCTCCAGGAATTCCTTCAGGTTGATGGGCTTGCCCAGGAAGCCGTCGAAGCCGGCATCGCCGATGCGGCTGCGGTCGTTGGTCGTGACCGACGCGGTGAAGGCCACCACTGGCACCATCGCGGTGGCAGCATTCCCGCGGATACGCTCGAAGGCATCGATGCCGTTGATGTCCGGCAGCTGGATGTCCATCAGCACCAGGTCGGGTACCTGCTCCAGCGCCAGCTTCACACCGTCCAGGCCATTGATGGCCTCCAGCGTGGCATAGCCCTTGGCACGCAGGATGTCGCGCGCCAGCTTCATGTTCTTCTCGTTGTCCTCGACGATCAGGATGGTCTTCATGGGCAGCTCAGGGTTGCGACGGCAGCGTGAAGGTGAAGGTCGAGCCCTTGCCGGGTTGGCTTTGCAGCGTCAGGCTGCCGCCGTGCAACTCGACGAAGCGCTTGGTCAGCGTCAGGCCCAGCCCGGTGCCTTCTTGCTTGTTGGTGTAGTGGCGGCCCACCTGCTTGAATTCCTCGAACACCGCGGCCTGGTCCTCGGGCGCGATGCCGATGCCGCTGTCGGCCACCGCCACCTGCAGCACGCCGTCCACCAGCTCCACGTGCACGTCCACCTTGCCGCCGTCGGGCGTGAACTTGACCGCGTTGGTCAGCAGGTTCAGCAGGATCTGCTTGAACTTGCGCTCGTCGGCGCGCGCGGTGCCCACCTCCGGCTCCACTCGCAGCGACAGCGCGATGCCGTGGCGTTGCGCGCGCTCGCGCACCACCGTCAGTGCGTTGTCCAAGGCTGCCGGCACGTCGAAGGTCTCGACATCCAGCTCCATGCGGCCGGCCTCGATCTTGGACAGGTCGAGGATGTCGTTGATCAGGCTCAGCAGGTGCTTGCCCGAGGAATGAATGTCTTTCAGGTAGTCGTCCTGCTTCTCGTTCAGCTCACCGAACATGCGCTCCAGCAGCACCTCGGAGAAGCCGATGATCGCGTTCAGCGGCGTGCGCAGCTCGTGGCTCATGTTGGCCAGGAACTCGCTCTTGTGCTGGTTGGCAATCTCCAGCTGCCGGCTCTTGTCCTGAATCTCCCGGAAAAGCCGCGCGTTCTGGATCGCGATCACCGCCTGGTCGGCGAAGGTCTGCGCCAGCGCGATCTCCTTCGCGTCGAAGCCGCCGGCCTCGGCCCGCAGGAGACCGATGCAACCGATGCCCTGGCCTTCGGACAACAGAGGCACGAACAGCGCCGAGCGCCAGCCGATGGAACGCGCCAGCTCCGGCGTCAGCGGGTACTCGGCGGCCACCGCGTCGGCATCGGCTACCGCCATCACCTGGCCCTTCAGCACGCAGGTGCCAGAGACACTGCGCGCATCGAGCGGGAAGTCGCCCGGCCCGCTTTCGCCGGTGCCGCCACGCGAGGCCCGTGCCACCCTGCTGAGCCGGTCGCCCACTGGCAGCAAAAGGTTCACCGCCAGGCCACCGAACAGCCGCTGGCAACTGGCGACGATGGCATCGAACACTGGCTGCGCGTCGGCCACCGAGCGGCTGATGACCTGCAGGATCTCGGCTGTGGCGGTTTGCTGGTCCAGCGCCCCGCGCAGCTCGGCGGTGCGCACCTCGACCTTGCGCTCCAGCCCGGCGTAGGAGTCGCGCAGCTGCGCGCTCATGCGGTTGAACTGCTCGGCCAGGCCTTCCAGCTCATCGTTGGTCTTCACCTCGATGCGTTGGTCCAGCTGGCCAGCGCCGATGCGCCGTGCGCCTTCGTCCAGCGTGCGGATCGGCCGCACCATGCTGCGCGCCAGCGCACCGGCGGCCAGCGCCGACACCAGCAGGCCGGTCAGCAGCAGGCCGGCCGTCAGCAGGATCGACGCGTTCAGCCGCGCATACACCTCGGACACCGGCTGCTCGACGAAGACGCGCCAGCCCAGCGATTCAATCGGCGCCATCGCCGCCAGTACGCTGGTGCCGGCCAGGTCGTGCGAGGCCATCGCCGCGGCGCCGTCGGTGGAGGCCACGGTCATCGCCTGCACGTGCTCCAGCCCGCCCATCTGAGTCTTGCGCAGCACCAGGCCGATGTCCGGGTCGGCCACCAGGTAACCGTTGCCGTCGACCACATAGGCCTTGCCCTTGTCGCCGATCTTGATGCGCGAGACCACGTCCCAGATGAACTTCAGGTTCAGCTCAGCCACGGTGAGCAGCGGCTTGTCTCCGCCCGAACGGATGGCCACCGTCATGTAAGGCTCGGTCTCCCTGCGGAAGTACACCGGCCCGAACCACGGCTGTCCGCGCCGCGCCTGCTGGAAGGCCGGCTCGCCCGAGCGGTCCTTGCCCGAGGCCAGCATGCTCATGCCCAGCCGAGATTCGGCGACCAGCTCGCGGCCGTCGGCATCGATCAGCGCGATGTCGGTGACCTCGGGCGCCTGGCGGATCAGCTTCAGAAACTCGATACGGCGCAGCTCCAGATCGCCGCTGCCCATCTGCAGCAGCGCTGCGTACTGCAGCTGCTGCGTCACCTGGCGCAGGTACTGCTCGATGCGCGCTGCCGCGCCCACAGCCTTCTCCTCCTGCAGGCTGGCCAGCGCGGCCGTGGTCTCGCGATAGCTGAAGACCAGGCTGATGGTGCCCGAGGCCAGCAGAGCCATGCCCACCAGCGTCATGATCAGCAGCAGGTACTTGCGGAACAGCCGGCCACGGTGGGCGTGTTTGGACCGACTGAATGTTTCATCTGTCGTCGGCGGTGCTGCGACGCTCGCGGGCTCGACCGCACTCACGACGGAACCACCCAACGCGCTGCCCGGAACAGATGACGTTTCGCCGCCATGGAGTCGGCGTTCTTTGCCATGCCTCAGGCCTGCACTACCCGAGGCCCGAGCTCGAGCTTGGCTGCCTTGCGGACGAAGCCCTTGTCGAAAGTCATGAATGCATCGTCGCCGGAACTCAGGGCCAGGTGCAGCGCATCGGCGAAGTCCGTTCCCTGCACATAGGCGCGCAAGGCCGTACGAACCGCGTCGGCCTGCGGGGGCCTGAAGTTGGGCAAACCCAGCAACAGCCGCAAGCCATGCTCAACTTCGGCCGGGGTGCAGTCGTTGGCCTCCAGCACCCACACCAATTCGAGCAGGACGGTCACCGGCGCCGTGAAGACCTGCTCGGTCTGCAGCAGCGACTTGACACGGGCATGCTGCGCGGCGTCATCGCGCAGCAGCAGCCGCGCCAGCAGGTTGGTATCCAAGGCGATCATGGCGCGTTGCGCTCCTTCAGCCTGGCCCGGATGGCCGTCTGAGTCTGTGCGTCGCTCTGCCGCTTGCGCCCGGGCCGCGCCAGACAGCCTGCCACTTCGTCCAGGGTCGCGGCGCCCGTGCGCGCCAGCGGCCGCAAGCGGATCTCGCCATCCACGTAGTGCACAGAGAATCTCGATCCCGGCACGACCTGCGCGTGGTCGCGTACCGCCTTGGGAATGACGAGCTGGCCTTTGCTGGAGAGCGTGACGGTGTCCATGCGGTGCTGCGCGCGAGTATCAGTAAGGCGCATAGTAAGAC
>JBAXYD010000108.1:0-7649 GCA_037127635.1 Betaproteobacteria bacterium
TCTTGTCAAGCGCATGAGCTGGTGGGCTCATCAGACCTCCAGAATCAGGCAGCGTTCCAGCCCAAAGCGCTCGAAGTCACGGTCGAAGGTGACCAGGCGCAGCCCCGACGCGCGCGCCAGCGCCGCCAGGTAGGCGTCGGTCCACAAGCGGGCCGGCAGAGGCACGGCGCTCACCAGCGTGCGCAGCGCGTCGTCACAGCTGCCGGGCTCGCTCAGCAAGCCGATGCGCGGCAGAGAACGGTACTGGGTATACAACTGCCACGCGGCGCGTAGATCCAGCGCGCCCGGGCCCACGGCCCTGGGTTGGCACAGCAACCTCACCAAGCCGAGCATGGTGACGCGGCAGAACCAGCGATCGGGGCCCAGGGAGCCAAGGGCAGGGCCGGGGGCGGGCGAGGACGCCCAGTAGCGCTGGGCCTGCTCGTGGTGCGGATGTTCCTGCACGGCAAGGGCCAGCCAGACGTTGACATCAGGCAGGTCGCCGCGGGCAGCACCCTCCAGCCCCCACAGCCAAGGGGTAGGGGGCTCGGCCACCCGCAACAACGGGCGGACGCGCTCATCAGCCATCCAGCAACTCGCTCAAGGCTGCATTGCTGAGTTGATCTGCAGCCAGCGCCATGGGCGCGCCCAGGCGCACGCTGGGCGCGGCAACAGGCACCGGGGCCTCGGCGAGGTCCGCCTGCGGTGGCGCAAACAGCCCCCGTTCGAGCAGCGAGACCACCAGTTCGCGCAGGCTTCTGCCCTCCAGGGCAGCGCGCGCCTTGAGGTGGCGAAAGAGCGGGTCCGGCAAATCGAAACTGGTGCGCATATTTGCATTTTTATGCAAAACACGCCGTGGCGCAAGCAGGCGCGCTGCTACAGGCCCCGAACCACCTCGATGGCCTGCTCGATGCGTTCCACGCCGTGCACCGTCAGCCCTTCGATGGGCTTCTTCGGTGCATTGGCCTTGGGCACCACGGCCACGGAAAAGCCCAACTTGGCCGCCTCCTTCAGGCGCTCCTGGCCGCGCGGGGCCGGCCGTACCTCGCCGGCCAAGCCCACCTCACCAAAGGCGACGAAGCCACGCGGCAGTGCCCGGCCTCGCAGCGAGCCCTGGATGGCCAGCAGCACCGCCAGGTCTGCGGCTGGCTCGCCGATGCGAACGCCGCCCACGGCGTTGACGAAGACATCCTGATCCATGCAGGCCACGCCGGCGTGGCGATGCAGCACCGCCAGCAGCATGGCCAGACGGTCACGGTCCAGCCCCACGGACAGCCGCCTCGGGCTGGGGCCACCGGAGTCCACCAGCGCCTGGATCTCCACCAGCAGCGGACGCGTGCCCTCCAGCGTGACCATCACGCAGGACCCCGGCACGGGCTCACCATGGGTGGACAGGAAGATGGCGCTGGGGTTGCTCACCCCTTTCAGTCCACGCTCTGTCATGGCGAAGACGCCGATCTCGTTGACTGCGCCGAAGCGGTTCTTGATGGCCCGCACCAGGCGGAAACTGGAATGCGTGTCACCCTCGAAATACAGCACCGTGTCCACGATGTGCTCCAGCACGCGCGGCCCAGCCAGCGCGCCTTCCTTGGTGACATGGCCCACCAGCACCATGGCGCAGCCGCTGGTCTTGGCCACGCGCGTGAGCTGCGCCGCGCACTCGCGCACCTGCGCCACCGAACCGGGCGCGGAGCTGAGTTGGTCCGAGTACACGGTCTGGATGGAGTCGATGACACAGAAGGCCGGTGCCTCGGTCTCCAGCGTGGCCAGGATGCGCTCGAGCTGGATCTCGGCAAGCACCCTCACTTTCGTGCCGGCCAGCCCCAGGCGCCGCGAGCGCAGCGCCACCTGCGCGCCGCTTTCCTCACCCGTGACGTAGAGCACCGGCACCCGGGCTGAAAGCGCATCCAGCGCCTGCAGCAGCAAGGTGCTCTTGCCGATGCCGGGGTCACCCCCGATCAACACCACGCCACCGGCCACGATGCCGCCGCCCAGCACGCGGTCGAGTTCCTCCTGCCCGGTGGGCGTGCGCTCCACCTCTGAGGCCTCGATCTCGCTGAGCGTGGCCACCAGCTGGCTGCGCGCCAGGGCCTGGAAGCGGTTCTTGCCCGGCCCGCCCGCGGGCTCGCCCACTGACTCGTCCAGTGTGTTCCAGGCCTTGCAGTGCGGGCATTGGCCAAGCCACTTGGGGCTGATGCCGCCGCACTCGCGGCAGGTGAAGACGGTCTTGGATTCGCGGGCCATGGAGCGATTGTGAAGGGACGCTCACCACCCAGCGCAGCCACCGCGCCGGTCCGGGCGCGGGGCCCTTTGAGGGCGGCGAGCATCGCAGCGGAGTCGGCCTGCAAGGCCGACCGACCGAGCGGGCCCTGTACCTGGGCTGGCGTGGAGGCGCAGCGCCCTCAACCCTCCGCCACCCGCCCTCGCATCGCTTTCACCGCCCCGCGCCGCGTCTTGCCCTCGATGCGGCGTTGCACCGAAGCCCGGGTGGGACGCGTGGGCTTGCGCGGGATGGGCGGGTGAGCGGCCTGGTCCACCAGGGCCTGCAGCCGGGCCAGCGCGGCCTCACGGTTCATCGCCAGGCTGCGGTGCTCCTGGGCCTTGATCACGACCACGCCTTCGCCTGTCAGGCGATGGTCCTGCAGGGCGAGCAGGCGCTCCTTCACCTCGGGCGGCAAGGATGAAGCCCGCACGTCATAGCGCAGGTGGGCGGCGCTGGACACCTTGTTGACGTTCTGCCCGCCCGCGCCCTGCGCGCGCACAGCCGCAAACTCCACCTCAGCCGGGTCCACGCGGGGGTGACGCGCCAGGGTCATGGCTTGCCCGGCCACCGGTCAGTGGCTCGCCCGGCGCCTGCGGCCCCGGTCGCGACGGCCCATTCAACCCGTCGCATCGGCGGCCTCCTCAGCGCTCACCACCCGCACCGGCACGCGCTGCGCCAGGGCGCACATCAGCTCATAGCCGATGGTGCCTGCCGCCTGCGCCACCTCGTCGATGGGCAGCCGGCTGCCGCCCGGGCCCTCGCCCCATAGCGTGACCTCGCTGCCATGGCCGGCGCCAGGCACGGGCGTCAGGTCCACGGCCAGCATGTCCATCGACACCCGGCCCACGGTGGTGCAGCGCACGCCGTCCACCAGCACCGGGGCGCCTGTGCCGGCGTGGCGGGGGTAGCCGTCGGCGTAGCCGCAGGCGGCGATGCCGATGCGCAGCGACTGGGCGGCGCGGTAGGTGCTGCCGTAGCCCACGGTGTCACCGGCGCGCAGCGCCTGCACGCCGATCAGCCGGGTGCGCAGCGTCATGGCCGGGCGCAAGTCCCAGTCCGCGATGCTGCGCTCGGGGAAGTCAGGGGCCGAACCGTACGCCAGGATGCCCGCGCGCACCCAGTCGTTGCGCAGCGGGGGCTCGGGCTGCTGGCCGGGCTCGGCGCCGTAGCGCAGCGTGGCGGCGGAATTCGACAGGCTGCGCTCGCCCGGCAGGTCACGCGTGGCGGCCTCGAAGGCGGTCACCTGATGCGCGATGCCGCGCGGGCCGTCGGCGTCGGAAAAGTGCGTCATCAGCGAAATCTCGTCCACCTGCGGCAGGGCGTTCAGCCGCGCCCAGGCGCTGCGCAAGGCCTCGGGCGTGAAGCCCAGCCGGTTCATGCCGCTGTTCATCTTCAGGAACACGCGGTGCGCTTGCTGCGTCTTGTGGGCGGCCAGCCAGTCGATCTGCTCGGCGCAGTGCACGGCATGCCACAGCCCCAGGCGCGAGCACAGCTCCAGGTCGCGCGGCTCGAACGCCCCCTCCAGCAGCAGCACAGGCCCGCGCCAGCCCAGTGCCCGCACGCGCTCGGCCTCGGTCAGGTCCAGCAAGGCGAAGCCGTCCGCCCCGCGCAGGCCGTCGAAGACCCGCTCAATGCCATGGCCGTAGGCATTGGCCTTGACGACGGCCCAGACGCGGGCGTCGGGCGCGGCACTGCGCGCCCGGGCCAGGTTGCGCACCAGGGCGTCGGTGTGGATCAGGGCTTCGATCGGACGGGGCATTTTTTCGCGATGCGGGATACAAGGGCCTGCATGCTATAACCCGCGACCACCCAGCCCGGAGACAAGGGCCGCGACAACGTCCTCAGATCGTTGCGAGGCTGCAGAAGAGCGCATGAAAAAAGGCTTCTCGACCATCATGTCGGCGCAGTTCTTCAGCTCGCTGGCAGACAACGCATTGTTCGTGGCCGCGGTGGAACTGCTGCGCACTGGCGGCGCACCGGAATGGCAGCGCGCCGCACTGGTGCCGATGTTCGCACTGTTCTATGTGGTGCTGGCGCCGTTCGTCGGGGCGTTTGCGGACTCGATCCCCAAAGGCCGCGTCATGTTCGTCTCCAACGCCATCAAGGTGGTGGGCTGCCTGATGATGCTGTTCGGCTCGCATCCCCTGCTGGCCTACGCCATCGTGGGCCTGGGCGCAGCGGCTTACTCGCCCGCCAAGTACGGCATCCTGACCGAACTGCTGCCGCCCTCGCAGCTCGTGAAGGCCAACGGCTGGATCGAGGGCCTGACCATCGGCTCCATCATCCTGGGTGTGCTGCTGGGGGGCCAGTTGGTGGGCGCCCCCATGTCCAGTCTGTTGCTTGGCGTGGACCTGCCGGGCCTGGACACCGGCATCGACACCGCACCCGAAGCGGCCATTGCCTTCATCGTGATCTTCTATGTACTGGCTGCCGGGTTCAACCTGTACATCCCGCGCACCGACGCCGCGCTGCAGCCCATGGGCAGCAACGTACCGTTCCTGGTGCGTGACTTCGCCCAGTGCAACAGCCGGTTGTGGCGCGACAAGCTGGGACAGATCTCACTGGGCACGACCACCCTGTTCTGGGGCGTGTCTGGCAACCTGCGCTACATCGTTCTGGCCTGGGCCGCGGCGGCTCTGGGCTACTCCACCACACAGGCCTCCTCGCTGGTGGGCGTGGTGGCCATTGGCACCGCTGCCGGCGCCGTGCTGGCCTCGATGACGATGAAACTGGACCGGGCCACCAGCGTCATCCCCATGGGCATCGCCATGGGGCTGCTGGTCATCCTGATGAACTTCATCTCCAACGTGTGGGTGGCCGCGCCCTTCTTGCTGGCCCTGGGGGCCTTGGGCGGCTTTCTGGTGGTGCCCATGAACGCGCTGCTGCAGCACCGCGGCCACAACCTCATGGGTGCGGGCCGCTCCATTGCGGTGCAGAACTTCAACGAGCAGGCGTGCATCCTCGGCCTGGGCGCGTTTTACACCGGCATGACCAAGTTCGGGATGTCTGCCTTCGGGGCCATCACGATCTTCGGCGTCGTCGTGGCCGGCACGATGTGGCTGATCGGGCGCTGGCACCAGCGCAACTGCGTGCAGCACAAGGAAGAGGTCGACCGCCTCCTGGCCATCGCCCGCGCCGACCCCCACTGACGGGCTGCGTCGACATGAACCAAAGCTCACGCCCCGCCACCGGGGCGCGGGGTCTGTGCCACCCGGTGGGTGTCGCCTGGCGGCTGTGGGTTGGTAGCGGCAGCCTGGCGGCGCTGAAGGGCCGGCGGGCACGCCGCGGCGGCGCTTCAGGCTCGACGGTCAGACCGCCCCGGTCTAGCCACGGCCCCCAGTGCATCATCCAGGCGCCGGCCCAGTGCCCCTGAAGGCACGGGGCTGCCCTGCGCCGAGTGCACCCGTCCGGCAGGCAAAGGCCAAGCCGCGAGGCCCGGAATCCGGCCCAGATCATCAGCTTTCTCGGGCGCGTTGCGAGACCGCGCCGCCAGCAAATCCAGTTCCTGCAGTACCCGAGCGGCATCCAAGGGCCGCATCAGCCAGGAACGGGCCCCGGCCGGCGCCTGCGCCCCGACGAAAACGACATCCCGGAGCCGGCTGCCTTTGCTCACGGCGTCCAGAGCTTCGGGGCCATCGGCGTCCACCACCGCAAACCGGCTGTCCTCCATCCGCTCCACCAAGCGAAAGCCCACCTCGCGCAGCATTGACATGCTCAAAGCAGAGGTCAGCGCGCTACGCTCGAAGCTGCCGAACCCCAGCAGGGCAACCGAATGAGAGACTGTCATGTAGGACCAAGTGACTTCAAGACGATGACTGAATGACCCCGGGGCCTGACATCTCCCGCAGGCGCCACGGCCAGGGCCCACGGTTTGCGGACACTCTTCTGATCATGGGCCACGGGCGCATCGCCAAACTTGAGCTTAATCGTTATCTGGCAGTTGTCGCCATGAGCCGCATGACCTGAATGTGCAGAATGCCACGGCTACCATGCCCGCAACGCAAGTGGCGCCCTGCGCCCTCCCATCTCCACCCTGAACCTGAACCAGCCATGTTCCACCACCTCGAGCCCTACGCCGGCGACCCGATCCTGAGCCTGAACGAGGCTTTCCAGAAGGACCCCCGCGCCGGCAAGATCAACCTGTCCATCGGCATCTACTTTGACGATGCCGGACGAATTCCGGTGCTGGACTGTGTGCGCCAGGCCGAGGCGCAGATGCTGGCCGACAGCGCACCCAAGTCCTATCTGCCCATCGAAGGCGCCGGCGCAGCGCGCTTCGCAGTGCAAAAGCTGCTGTTCGGGCCCGGGCACGAGGCCATCACCAGCGGCCGCGTGGCCACGCTGCAGACTGTGGGCTCCAGCGGCGGCCTGAAGGTCGGGGCCGACTTCCTCAAGCGCTGGTTCCCCGACAGCGCCGTGTGGGTGAGCGACCCCACGTGGGACAACCACCGCGCCATGTTCGAAGGCGCGGGTGTCACCGTCCACACCTACCCCTACTACGACGCCGCCACGGGCGGGCTGAAGTTCGACGCCATGCTGCAGACCTTGCGCACCCTGCCCGCGCGCAGCGTGGTGCTGCTGCACGCCTGCTGCCACAACCCCACAGGGGTGGACCTGACCCGCGCCCAGTGGGAAGCACTGATCCCGGTGCTGCGCGAACGCGAACTGCTGCCCTACCTGGACCTGGCCTACCAGGGCTACGGCGACGGCATCGAGCAGGATGCCTTCGCCGTGCGGGCGCTGGCCTCGGCGGGCCTGCCCTTCTTCGTGGCCAACTCCTTCTCCAAGAGCATGAGTGTCTACGGAGAACGCGCAGGCGCACTCAGCGTGGTCTGCACCGATGCCGCCCAGGCCGACCTGGTGCTGGGGCAGATGAAGGCCACGGTGCGGCGCAACTACTCCAGCCCTGGCATCCACGCCGCAGGCATCGTCAGCCGCGTGCTGGAAGACGCGGCGCTGCGCGCCTCCTGGGAAGCAGACGTGACCGCCATGCGCGAGCGCATCCTGGCGATGCGCAGGTCGCTGCACGGCGTGCTCAGCGCGCGCCTGCCGGGCCGTGACTTCGGCTACTTCCTCACGCAGCGGGGCATGTTCAGCTACACCGGCTTGAGTGCGGCGCAGGTGGACCGGCTGCGCGAGGAGTTCGGGGTGTACCTGGTGCGCTCGGGGCGCATGTGCGTGGCCGGGCTGAACACGGGGAACGTGGAGCGCACGGCGCAGGCGATGGCGGCGGTGTTGGGCTGAGAGCCTGTGAAATATTCCCGCCCACCCGCTCGTACGCCCCAAACGGCGTCACTCGTCGCTGCAAATGCTCGCCGTAGCCCAAGCTACGGCTGTGCTTTGCGCCTAGATCGACACCATCTGGGACGCCCGCTCGGGCGCGCCGGAATAATTTACAGGCTCTGAG
>JBAXYD010000109.1:0-7591 GCA_037127635.1 Betaproteobacteria bacterium
AAGCTTGGTGTCGCGCCGTCAACAGCTCGCGGGGGGAGGCTGAATACGTACGGTGACGCGTAAGGTGGGTACGATGGAAGCAGCTCCCACGCTCGAAGTAGCCTTGAAGACGTCTCCTCAGGGCCGCGCTAGCGTGTTTCTTGTCGTCTGGCCGCATGATGGTTCGGAGCGCGGCGTGTCGTCGGCTGCCCGGCCTCAAGACGGGCACTCCTGCTTCGTGCTCGACTCAGGTACTGAGCGCTGGGACTTCCGTCTCGAAGCGCACCGCCTCGGAAGGGCTATTTGCACTAGGTCCGGAGCCTGCTAGCTATGGACAGTTACATAGCCTACTTATGCGACAAGCTCGGGGAGATCGGCTCGGGCGTCCCTGACGCGTTGCGCATCTACAAGCATGGGCGTGCGTGTCTACTCGCCGGCGACAGTGTCGCGGCCAAGAAGGCCGAGGTCTTGAACTACTTGTTGCATAGCTCTGTGATCCCGAGTGAATGCAGGCTTGCTGATGACGTTGTGTTCGGGTACGGCGGCATCGGGATCATCCTCCACTCGAGCGTCGGCTCTGGTGTCGTGATCGGGTCCAATGTGACGTTGGGCGGCGGAGGTGCGAAAGGTCGGTATTGGACTGACTCTGATGGACGGTCCGTTTATGCGCCTCGAATCCATGATCACGTCTACATTGCCACAGGTGCCAAGATCCTAGGTGGTGTAGAAGTTGGCTCGCTGTCCGTGGTTGGAGCAAACAGCGTAGTGATTTCCGATTTTCCGCCGCTCTCGGTCGTGGCGGGTGCCCCGGCACGTATTGTTCGACGAATTTCAGTCGATAACTGCTTACGCTACAAGTCGGAGTTTTACACGCTCCGCGGTGTTGCCGACGAGCAGTTCAAGGCGATGGTCACCGCACTCGCCGATGCGGAGCGGCAAGCTTCGTTTGACTGATGTTTACTGGCGCTGTTCGGCTTCGACTGGGGCTGGAGAACTGGTAATGGACCGTAAACCAACTTGGATTTCAGATGCAGTCGAGCCCTGAAAGAGCCTGCAACATTTGCGGAGAGTCTGCAGTTCGGTTTCTGAGCTTCGGTGATGCTGCGAAGGCGATTCGGTGTCCCAACTGCCTCTCCTTCGAGCGTCACAGACGCTTCAAAGACGCTTACGACCGCTTTATCCGTCATGAGTTTGATTTCCGGGGTAAGGACGTCTTGGCTTGCGTTCCAGGCAAGGCGGAGTTGGAGTACTTTTTCGTCGGTGCAAAGCGCGTTGTGTCTTTCGACGTTCGGCCGGTCAACTGGTTCGACTTGCAGATGGACATTACGGATATGTCACAGATCCCTGACGCATCCGTTGACGTATTTGTTGCAATCGCAGTCTTGCAGCACGTGGAGAGGCACGAACTAGTGCCACCCGAGGTACACCGAGTCCTAAGGCCGGGTGGTCGTTGCCTAATTCAGGCCACGAATCATCGCGGCCCGACGACGCCTTACCCGAACCTCCATGCGCACTACACCGAAGAGGAGTTTGAGAAATACAGGGTCGGCACGTTTCGTGTGTATCGGGATCTCGACCTTATCAGCATGTTCACGAACGGCTTTGTATCGAAAACCTTCTATGGTGAAGACCCGGTCTGCGGAGGCATCGACTTCATCCTGTCCGCGGAGAAGGTGGGAGTCTGAGTTTTCGGCGCGGAGAAGTCTGAAATGGCCAGGACCGTGATCCTTTCATGCGACACCGAATCGCTCCTGTTTCCGGTGAGCGAAGCGGCTGTGGAAGCGAACATATTTGGTGGTGTCTCGCCGGGATTTGGAGCGCGTTGGGGTATACCCCTGATTATGGATCTTGCAGACCGGGTGGGAGCGAAGGTCCTCTTCTTTTACGACGTCTTTACCGAGTACTCCTGCCCGGGTATCAACGGTCGCGTCGCGGACGAGATTCTGAGTCGAGGGCACTTCCTCGAGTTGCACACGCACATAGAACATCTCCCGGAGTGGTGGTGGCAAGATCGAGGTTACAAGCGCCCTGGGTGGGCGTCGAACTACTTCGATCCGGTGACCGTCGACTTGGTTTATTCAGACGCTATTCGCCTGTTCGAAAAGTGCGCCGGTGTGCGTCCCACAGCTTATCGGGCGGGTTCATGGCGTTTCTCGGCCAACATACTCTCTTTTTTGGCACGTAACGGCGTTCGCTATTCGTTTAATTACCATCCGCTGACCACTATCCGGCAGAATTTTCCTCATGGCCCGGATGCTGGGCCGTTGGATCTGTTCATTTGGTCCAACGGGATGCTAGAAATCCCAGTTGCCACTTTGACGGTACCTAATCCATTCACGAGTAAGCAGAAGTACTTTGGCTTTGAGAGCCATATGCTCCGTGAGCCTGCACGCTACTTCGATTTCATGAGGGTATTCGCTCGGCAGATGCCAACTGCTCGGCATGCAGTGCTAGTTATGCACAGCTGGAGTTTGGCTGAGTTCGCAGGCAATGTTGCTACTGCGCCATGCGCAGAACGGACAAATGCCTTTGCCCAGTTCCTGGAACTTGGAGCTAAGGAGGGCGTTCATTTCGCCGGCGAGAACCTATTCCAGTCGCTTGATGCAACGCAGCCGCAGTTCACAGTGCCAATCGAGTTCGCTGGATTCGCCAATAGTCCGCTAGTGAAGTTGTAATCCGTCTAAGCATCTTCCGTGTAGCTTCAATCCCACGCTGTCCTTGGCCACACCACTCAAATCTTCGGCCGTCTGCGCCGTCGGGGAATTCGGCAATTCCCTGGGAGGGGTTGACCTACTTATAGCCGAGGGTTCTTCCTGTGCCTTCCGTGGGTACGCTTACGCTTCATTTCTAGACATCTGTCAACCTAGCCAATGTGTCATGAGCGGGGTTCAAGTCGCCCGTGCCCTTGGACGAAGGGCTGACCGTTGATCGATCTGCGGTCACTCAAACTGCTTTCGGCGGCCAACCAGCTGCTTCGCCATGGTCATGCGGCCGATGGTAAGCGTGGTCTCACCACCCTCTTGATGGTGTGATGGTGAGGGGTGAACATGTGTCCATATGGAAGTCAATGGACACATCCCGATCTGGCAGGGTCTGAGCGTGCTGCGCATAAACGCTGCGGGCCGCAGGGCGTACAACCCGGAGTTCAAGGCCTGGATCGTTGAGCAAGCCTGTCTGCCGGGCATGTCGGTGGCGGGGTTGGCCATGCGCAACGAGGTCAATGCCAACCAGCTCAGGCACTGGGTCTTGCTGCACCAGCGCGGCCGCAGCAGCACGCAGACGGCCTCGCCCAGGCTCTTGCCCGTGACCGTTGCGGATGATGCGCAGATTGCGGCTCGGCCTGGCGACTTCCCGGGCCGCCCGGCACCGGTGGAGATCGAATGGGCCGGTGCCGTCATACGGGTGCATGACGGCGTGAATGCCAGCACGCTTGGCACCGTGCTCAGCGCCTTGAAGCAGCTGCCGTGATTGGGCTGCCCGCTGGTACTCGGGTGTGGCTTGTGGCCGGCCACACCGATATGAGGAAGGGCTTCGACGGCTTGGCCGCGCTCGTGCAGACCACGCTGCAGCGCAACCCGTTTGAGGGCCACATCTTCGTCTTCCGCGGCCGGCGCGGGGACATCATCAAGGTGCTGTGGTTCGACGGCCAGGGCCTGATGCTGCTGGCCAAGCGCCTGGAGCGGGGGCGCTTCGTGTGGCCGCAGGCCGACGCCGGCAGCGTGCACCTGACGCCTGCGCAGTTGTCGATGCTGCTGGAGGGCATTGACTGGCGCATGCCCCGGCGCACCGACGCGCCGAGCCTGGCAGCGTGAAGGAGGCCGGGTGCGCTGACCGAGGGGTGACTACTGTATGGACCTGGGGGTGGGCAAGCCCTGATACGAGACCCACTTCGCCCTGGGCAAAGTGATCCCCATGGGCCGAACACCCCGCAGCACCGTACCTCCACCGCAGCACACCTTGCAGCCGACACCGCCGTCTCCCAAGACGATGCAGGAGGCGCTGGGCGTCATCACCTGGCAGGCCCAGGAGATGCACCTGCTGCGCTTGATGGTGGCCAAGCTCAAGGTGCAACTCGCGCGCAGCGTGCACCGCCAGTTCGGCGCCTCCAGCGAACGCTTCATGGATGAGCACGGTGTGGAACACCCTGTCCAAGCCTCGTTCCTGGACGATGCGCAAGGCGTACCACTGGATAAAACTTCGGCCGATCAGGCCAAGACCGAGGGGGACGAAGGGTCTTCGTCGCATAAGCGCCACAGCGCGGACCGCGAGGGTGCGGCCGCTGACGAGGCGGCCAACGCTCCAGCGCTGGACAGGAGCCTGCCGGTGCACCTGCCGCGCGAGCAGCAGGTACACCGCCCGGCCACCACTGCCGCACACCACGACACGGCCGGTCAGCCCTGCGGCTGCAGCGCCTGCGGTGGGCGGCTGCGCCAGATCGGCCAAGAGGTCAGCGAGCAGCTGGAATACGTGCCCGGCCACTTCAAGGTGATCCGCCACGTGCGGCCCAAGCTGGCCTGCGTCAAGTGCGAAGGCATCTTCCAGGCTCCGGCGCCCAGCCGCCCCATTGCACGCGGCCTGCCCGGCCCGGCATTACTGGCCCAGGTGGTGGTGGCCAAGTACTGTGACCACAGCCCGCTGTACCGGCAAAGTGCCATCTACGCGCGCTCAGGCGTGGAGCTGGACCGCTCCACGCTGGCCGGCTGGGTGGGCAAGGCTGATCAGCTGCTGGAGCCGCTGATGTCGGCGCTGGGCCGGCACGTTCGCGCGGCCTACAAGGTGCACGGCGACGACACGCCGGTGAAGGTGCTCAACCCGGGGGCGGGCAAGACCAAGACGGGGCGCTTGTGGGTGTACGTCCGGGATGATCGACCGGCGGGCAGTGCTGACCCACCGGCCGTATGGTTCCAGTACTCGCCGGATCGGGGTGGCATCCATCCCAAGGAACACCTGCACGGCTTCAAGGGCGTGCTGCAGGCCGATGCCTACTCGGGATGGGAAGACCTGTACGGCAAGGACTTGTTGGAGGTGGCCTGCTGGGCGCACGCGCGTCGGCCGTGGTGGGACATCTTCCGGTCCAACAAGAAGAACCCGAGCACCGTGGCCGCTGAAGCCCTGCGGCGCATCCGTGCGCTCTACGCGATCGAGCGCCGCATCTCGGGCCAGCAGCCCGAGCACAGGCGCAAGGTCCGCCAGGAGCAAGCCGTCCCGCTGCTCAAGGACATGAAGAGCTGGCTGGAGGGTTTGCTGCCGCAGGTCTCCGTCAAGAGCGACATCGCACAGGCCGTGCTCTACAGCCTGCGGCGCTGGAAGGAGCTGACCCGCTACAGCGAGGATGGTCGCTTGGAGATCGACAACAACCCAGCGGAGCGCGCCCTGCGGGGTGTGAGTCTGGGACGCAAGAACTACCTCTTCATGGGATCAGACGCGGGGGGCGAGCGCGCGGCGGCGCTGTACAGCCTGGTGGAGACGGCCAAGCTCAACGGCATGGATCCGATGGCTTACCTGACCGAAGTGTTGACCCGCATTGCCGACCATCCCATCAACCGGATCGAGCAGTTGCTGCCCTGGAACATCGGGGCTGAGCGGGCAGGGGCGGCTCGGCCAGAAGCCGTGATGCGGGAGGCGGCGTGATCGAGGACGCCATTGACCGGCGCTTGTTGGACCTGCTAAGCCAGGCCAGCAACAGGCAGTTGCTGATGCTGCACGCCGTCATCGACCGGATGCTGGCCGATCCGCGCAGGATCATCGAGATTCGGCGCCATCTGCACCTGGGACAGACGGTGCAATTCCTGGACTGGCAGCACGGCGTGATGCTCAAGGGTCAGGTCGTCGCCCTGCATGAGCGGCAGGTGGAGTTGCGCGAGCTCTCCGCGAGGCGGCAGTGGAAGCTGCCGTACACGGCTGTGGAACTGCCAGACGGCCCGAGCACACAGCACGCCGAGCCGCCTGCGCCTGCTGCGCCACTGCGGCCCACGCGCAACGACTTCAATTGCGGCGACAAAGTGGCCTTCGAGGACAAGTACCTTCAAACGGTGGTGGGCACCGTCGTGCGCATCAACCAGCGAACAGCCAGCATCGACCCAGGCGACGGAACCACCTGGCGGGTCGGGTTCGCGCTGCTGCGACCAGTGGTCGACGTCTGAGGCGAAACCCTCGTCAAGAGGGTGTCCAGGCCACGCTTACGCTCTTTCTCGCTGCGGCTGCTCTTCGACGATGGCACAGAAAGAGTCGTTGACTTCGAGCCTTTCCTGCGCCGGTCTCGTCACCCCGACATTCGCGCTTACCTTCAGCCCGATAGGTTTGGCAGCTTCCGTCTGGAACATGGCGATCTGGTGTGGGGGGATTGGGACTTGTGTTTCCCCATTTCCGACTTGCGCCGCGGCGCAGTCGACCATCAAACGCATGTGGCAACCGCCGACTGATTCAGATCCGAAATCTTCATGTTCCTGCACACCACCGCGGTCACAGTGCTTCCCGGCTTCCGGCTGCAGCTCAGCTTCAACAACGGCGTGGCAGGGGATGTCTGCCTGCTCGATGAGTTGTGGGGCGAGATGTTTGAGCCCCTGAAGGACGAGGCACTCTTTGCCACCGCCAGGCAGGACGAAGAACTGGGTACCGTGGTCTGGGCTAACGGCGCGGATTTCGCGCCCGAGTTTCTGTTGGAAGCAGTGCAAAGGCAGCAGCGCCATGCCGCCTGAGGATCTGTGCAGTCCGCGCCGCTCGATGCTGTGGAAGTGGAGCCTTCAATGACCCGAAAAGGCATCATCCTGGCCGGGGGGTCCGGCACCCGGCCACGCTGGTCGGCGGCTGAACTGGGCATCACGCTGCGCTTTGAAGGGCAGGGCGTGGGCGAAAAGGCGTTTGTGGCCGCCATCTCAGGTGACAAGGCCCCGGCATTGAAGGTGGGGGATTGCGTGGTGGCGGTAGACCCGCGCTACTTCCGCCCCACCGATGTGGAAACCCTGCTGGGTGACCCCACCAAAGCCAAGACCGAACTGGGCTGGGTGCCCGAGATCACGGCGCAACAGATGTGCGCCGAGATGGTGGCTGAGGATTTGAAGGCGGCGCAGCAGACGGCACTTCTCAGGCAGCATGGGTTTTATATGCCGGCGTCCAGGGAGTGAGGCTTCGCTATGACTCACCCCCACGAGAGCCGCTTCAGGCATGGGCTATTGAACAGGCGTAGCCTCTACTTCACGCCAAGGATGCGTTCGATCATGCAATTATTTGGCATGAACATGCTATAAAAGTGGGATGTCGCTCGCCGATGCCATTTTCTATGACCGTCAGACGCGCTTGTTCCGTTGGCTGTTTGGCCAGCCTGAACGCTCCTTTTTCCTCAACGAGTTGTTGCGCTTGACGGGGCTGGGCAGTGCCTCGCTTCAGCAAGAGCTCAAGCGCCTGACGGGCGCGGGTGTGGTGTTGAGCACGCGAAGAGGCAACCTGCGGGAATTCAAGGCCAACCCCGCCAGCCCGTTATTCCCTGAGTTGCTGTCGCTGACGCGCAAGACCTGCGGGGTGCAAGCCGTACTGACGCAGGCACTGGAGCCTGTGCGTAACAAACTGGCCCACGCCTGGATTTACGGCTCCGTGGCCAAGCAGCAAGACACCT
>JBAXYD010000110.1:0-7087 GCA_037127635.1 Betaproteobacteria bacterium
GGATGTGCACGCGCATGTCACGCCAGCGCCACCAGGTGGACTGGGGCTCACCCACCGCCAAGGCCCGCTCGCGCCAGTGGGTGGGCATGAAGGCCAGGTATTCGGCGGTGTCGACGGGTCTGGGCACGGTGGGCAGCTTAGCGGTCTGTCCTGTCTGATGTGGTCAGCCTGCAGGGCAGGAACCGGAGGCTTGGCTCCAGCGTCTCGCATCAAGCCCGACCAGGGGACTTGAAGACGTTGTCGCGGTTCCAGGCCAGGAACTGTGGCATCGGTTTGAGTGTCGGATCTTGGGGGTGCAGCATGGCTTGTCCATGGTGCCGGAGTTCACCTCCGGTGCCACGGTCAGCCGTCAGGGCGTCGCGGCTGAAGACCACGCGGTACTCGCTCGGCTCGATGGTGAAGACGCCCAGGTCGAACAGCTTGTGGTGCAGAGCACACAAGGACAGCCCGTTGGGCTCGATGTCCGGCCCGCCAACGTGATGCCACTGGATGTGTGCCGCTTCAAGCCCGGCAGGGACATGCCCGATGCGCAGGTCAAAGCCGCAGACGCAGCAGCGCCACTCGTAGGCGCGCATCACCTTCTGCCGGAACGCAGGGTCACGGCGACGGCGCACCTGGGTGTTGAACGCATCCTGAGAGGCCTCGCGCGCCTGGGGCACAGGCGTCAAGTCCAATCCGGCGGCTGCAGCGATATCGGCATGAAGCGTCTCGGGAAAGTTGGCCTCGAGGAGTTGTTGGGCCACCTGTTGCAGCAACACGGGCTGGTGTGCGAGCGTGTCGAAGACGTCGGCGCAGAGACCCGCCTGGATGCCCGGCCTTCGAAGCTCACCGAGGTTGGGCGTGGCACCGTCCGGCCGCGAGGTCAAGACTTCAGGTCCGCTGAAATCCCACAACGTACGGCCCCCATCACCACGCAGGTGCCAAAAAGGGTAGTGGCGGCTCGACAACGAAGAGGCGGGCGCAAAGGCACCCAGCATGGCCTTCAAGTCCGGCTCCACCTCTGAAAACGTGGACAACCTCGGCAAGCCGCGCTGGACCCGCCCCAAGGCCAGCAACAGCAGCAAGGGCTTGTGCGGCGCATACACGTCGTTGCGAACTGCCCGCCGGACGTTCTGAAACGCTGCGAGGACGTCCTGTGCAGTCTTCATGCGGCATCCCCGTTTCTTTCCACGGGCTTCATCTTTTCCCAGTAGGCCGCCTTCTCGGGAATGACCCAGCGAACCCCACCCCGCGGATCCGCGAGGTCACCGCTGCGCCTCGGGATCAAGTGAATGTGCAGATGCGGCACCGTCTGTCCGGCGGCAGGGCCATCGTTGATGCCGATGTTGTAACCGTCCGGCTTGGAATCGCCGCCGTCCAAGTCGGACTTGGCCTGGTCCAGGAGAGCCCACAACGCGCCGCGTTCGTCAGGGCGCAATTCGAAGAAGGAACCCACGTGGCGGAGGGGAATGACCAGGGTATGCCCAGGCGTCACCGGGTACGCATCCCGGATGACGACGCCGTGCTCGTTGCGAGCAACGACGCGCGCAGTCGGAAGTTCACAGAACGGGCAAGCCACTTCGAGCCCGCTCAATCCATTGACGAAAGCAGGAATACCGTGCGGATGACGCTTCGCATGCCGTGAACTGTAGATTAGGCATGGCGCAGAATTGAACGATTCGACACCAGTTCCTCCCATGCTCACCGATCCGTCCACCCCCTCCCGCTACTCCATCCATGATCTGGCCACCCTGGCCAGCGTGCCCACGCGCACGGTGCGGTTCTACATCGCACAAGGCTTGCTCGACCGGCCCTTTGGCGCCAAGCGCGGCGCCTGGTACGAAGACCGGCACCTGCAGCAGTTGCTGTTGATCCGCCGCTGGACGGACGCCGGCCTGAGCCTGGACCGCGTGCGCGAGTTGCAGGCCGGCTCGCCTGAGGAAGCGCCACCCCGGCCGGTGAAGCCCGGCATGGTGGAGGTATGGAGTCGCGTGACGCTGGCCGACGGGTTGGAGGTGCAACTGGAGCCAGGCCGCGCCGGCATGACGCCTGAGCAGGTACGGGCCTTCATCCAGGAGGTAAAGCTGGCCTATCGACGGGTGCGCGAACCAGGTTCGGGGTCGCATTGAGGGGTCGAACTGGTGCCCCTGAAGACTAAGCCGCTGACCGCAAAGGCCCTCGCAGACTTCGAATCTGGAAGGGACCTTGGCGCTGAACTCCTGCAGTCCATTCAGGAAATGAAAGCTGGACGGACGCAGGTGGTTCATTCCCCTGCTGCTGAGGCCCGGCACAAGACGGGGCTGTCGCAAAGTCAGTTTGCGGCGCTCTTGGGTGTTTCGGTCCGCACCCTTCAGGGATGGGAACAGGGGCGCAAGCAGCCGAGCGGATCAGCCCGCACCCTGCTGGCCATCGCCCGTACGAACCCACAGGCCTTGCTCGCGGTTGCAGAAAGGTAGTGGCAGTTACAGGCGCTCCCCCACCAGGCGCTCCCCCACCAGGCGCTCCACACGCGGTGAGACCACCCACTCCAGGTGCACCCGCGCCCGCGTCAGGCCCACGAAGAGCAGGCGCCGGGTCTTGTCGTCCCACTGCTCGAAATCGCACTCGGTGAGCACCACCGCTGGCGCGCTCTGCCCCTTGAATCGGTAGACGGTGTCGGCCAGCAGCGGGCCGGATGTCCACGTGGGGTTGGCTTGCTCGTCGTAAGCACCCGTGAAGCGGCGCAGCGCCCAGGGGCCGAGTTGGTCCAGCTGGAGCAGCGCAGATGACCCGCGGCCACGCAGCGTGATGACGGCCACGTCTTCCAGCGCAAAACCCAGGTCCAGGCAACGCTGCACGGCCTGGCGGGTGGCGTTCAACAGGCCGCGAGGGTCCGCATAGGTCACGGGGTCTGGCACGGTGCCTTCGTGCGGGCCCAGGGGCTCCACAGGCTCCTGCGTCAGGCGCAGCAGGTTGCACAGCCGCACCAGCGCGCGCGGTGAGCGGAAGTTCTCGTTCGATGTGATGACTGCCTCGCCCTCCACGGCGAAGGGTTCGCGGTCAGAGTAGAGCTGCTGCTCGGGGTCTTCCAGCAGGATGAGGCGGCCCTCGGGCTTGACGCGCTGAGTCAGCGCCTGGGCCCACTCGGGCTGCAGGTCTTGGAGTTCGTCCAGCACAAGCAGGTCCAGGTCAGCCGGCTTGTTGGCCAACAGGGCTTGCGCCTGGCCGGCCAGGGTGGAGAAGGCGCCGTCAGCGGTGTAGTCCACCGGCTGGCCGGCGGCGCGGCTCAGGCGGTCAGCCATCTGGTGGAAGGTTTCGGCCTGGCTGGTGACGGGCACCACGGTGGCCATGTGGTCGGCCAGGGCGCGGTTGAAGCACACGTAGGCGCCGCGCTGGCCCTGGGCGGCTGCGTCGCGCAGCAGGCGCAGGGCCAGCTGCGTCTTGCCCGAGCCGGCCGTGCCCACCACCCGCACGATGCCCGAGGGCACCCGCAGCCGCGGCACCCAGGTGGCCAGGCCCGAGGACAACCGCGTGCTGGCCGCCACCAGGCGCCCGGCCAGGGCAGAGACATCGGGCTGCACGCGGAAGACGTTGCCGAAGAAGTCCGCCACGGCGCGCTGGGTGCTCGGCGCGGGCGTGCCGGGACCGAGCTCGGTCTGCACGCGGCTGCACAGGTGAGGGCACTCGGCGCTGTCGATGATGTGCTCGCGCGGCCAGCGGGCCGTCTGCCCCTCGGCGCGGGCGTCGGTCAGCACCAGGCGCTGCAGCAGCTTCACGCTCAGGCCCGCAGCGCCCAGGCGCGAGCGCATGGCGCCGTACTGGGTGTTGAGCTGCCCGGTCACGTCCTTGCGGGTGCCGGCGTAGGTCTTGAAGATGCCGTTGCTGGTGAAGTCCACCACGCCGGCCTTCACCTCCAGCTGCATCACGTCGCCAGCCTGGTTGACGATGACGATGTCCACCTCGCCGTGGCGGGCGTCTGCGTGGGGGTCCGCACCCACAGCGTCCGTCCAGTCCACGCTGTGGAAGAGCGTGTAGGCGTCAGACAGCCCATCTTCCAGCAGGCGGAGCACCGCCAGCTCGGCATGGTCACCGGCCGTCAGAGCGCGGCGCGGGGGGAGGCTGGGGTGGAAGTAGGCCAAGGGGGGGGAAGTCAGCTGGCCTGTTGGCTTACCCACTCACGCATCACGTCATTCACCCTGGTCTGCCAGCCCGGGCCGGTGGCGCGCAGGGCCGCCAGCACATCTCGATCGAACCGAATAGCCACTTGCTGCTTGGTGCTGGGGCTCAAGGGGCGGCCGCGCTTTCGGGGCTGATCGGCAAGAGCTCTCTGCAGTGCCTCGGCGCTGGCCGGACGGTCGTCCTCGTCGCGGCCATCCCATACAAAGTCCTGCTCGGGTGGGATGGCCCGCACCGCAGCCAGTACCGCCTCACGCTTCATCGCGTTCGTCTTCGAGCCAGACATCGTAGGCCTCTCTTTCCTCTCGGCTTGCACGCCGAAAACTGATCACCCGAGCCATGCCGTCACGATCGGTGTGCACCACCGTCAGCACAGCCAGAAATCCCAGGGCATACGAGATGGAGAGAACTCGCAGTTCCCCTGCAAGAAGCAGCATCACTTGGCTATTCCCAAGAAGATGGCCAGACGGCGCTCGACTTCAGTCATGACCTCGCTTTCGAGGCTTCCAACCACTTGGCCAAGTTTGTCCCGCCGCACCGTCATGGACTTGTCGATCATGACCTGCGAAGCACGCACGAGGCCGCTCGTAGTGCCAGGCTCGACCGTCACGCGGAGCATGGGTGCATCCACCAGTGAGCTGGTGATCAGCAAGACTGTGACGCTGGGGTGATCGCCGAATTGATCCGCCTGAACGATCAGTGCCGGCCGGGGTTTTCCGAAGTCTCCCTGCACCGAGACGGTGACCAGGTCACCTCGCCTCATGCAGCCCAACCATCCACGTCAGTCAATGCTTCGTCCATGAACTGGTTGAGGGCTGGGTCTGCCTGGTCTGCCTGCGCAACCAGCAGGCTCTGGCGCCGGCACTCCTCTTCGAACCCGGGCCTTCTGGTGTCTGGCACCCAGATCTGAACGGGTCGCAATCCGGCAGCGCGCAGCGCTTCGCGATGCCTTTGAACGCGGGCGTTGACGTGCGTGCCAGCCATGAGCTTTCTCCTTTTGGGGTGGCGGAATCTGAATGAGATCAATGTTACATGCAACGCAACTGACTGTCTGTGTTGAGTCTTGGCAACGCCAGCCCAATGTCAGATCATGGCGCCCATGGACACGCAGCACACCGTCTACTTCCTGCCCGGCTATGGCGGCCGCCTGCACACCGGCCTAGGTGAGGCCCTGATGAGCCGCGGGAGCGACTGGATTCTGGAGGTGGTGGACGCGGCCAAGAACTCGCACATGTGGGACGACCAGTTCAAGACCGACCAGCAGGCCTTCGATGAAGCGATGCGGGCGCTGGATGAGGAGCCGTTGGAATTCATGGAGACGACGTCGGACAGCAACCTGAATTGACACCGCCCGGGCGCTTTCCCTGGGGCTTTGCAGGCTCGCATGGCGTCTTCTACCGCCTCCGCACAACCCAGCAGCAGGTCGAACTGGCGATCGAGGTCGGCTTGCGTTTCTGGCGTGAACTGTCTCCTGAAAGCGAGCCGCCCCGCGAGGAGCTTGGTCCTTGCCTCAGCGCCCGTCACCGGCAAGCGGAGGTGCATCGGGGACGCTGTTCAAGCCCCGGCTTTTATGACAGATGGCAGATGGCAGATGGCAGATCCGTTTCGACGACGAGACTTGGTGCGTGAGCTAAGATGATTTATCGCATTTTCTAAGAAAATGTACATTCGTCTTCCTAGACGCCGTTCCGCGGAGCTCTACAACATGCTTTCCCCCGACAAGACCATCGATCACGGGAGCCTGCGTCGCCTCGTCGACGCCGGCGCGCATGTCAGCGCCGAGGTGGTTGGCTCAGGCGGAAGCTGGGGCATCGTCATCAACTACGGCCGCAGCAGCCAGACGCTGGCGGCCACGCGTGGCAGCCCGAAGAACTTCCGGCAGTTCGAGACGCTGGCAAGCTACCTGAAGGAGCTAGGCATCGTCGAGTACCGCGTCAACGCGGCCGAGTTCGATGCAGGCAGGGGCGCACAGAAGAAGGCCCCCGACAGGCGGAGCGTCACCGCCTCCGCGCGCATGAAAAGGGCACACGAGGCTGCAGCCTATGACGCGTGGTTCCGCGAGCAGGTACAGGCCTCGATCGACGATCCGCGGCCGAGTCTGAGCAATGACCAGGCGCGCACCAAAATGGCTGCGCGTCGGCAGGCCTTGCTCAAGAGGGCGGGCACCAAGCCAACCGGGCAGGCTGCAGCCAAGTCATCGCGGTGAGCCGGACCGAGCTTGAGTTGCGGTGGCGGCCGATGGCCCTTGCCGACCGCGAGGCCATCCTGCACTACATCGCCCAGGACAACGTTCAAGCCGCAATCGAGCTCGACGAGGAGTTCGAGGCCAAGGCCGAGACCGCGCGGCAGCGCCCCACCCTCTACAAAGCCGGCCGCGTGAAGGGCACACGCGAGCTCGTAGTGCGGCCGAACTACGTGATGGTCTACCGGGTGCAGCAGGACGCAGTCGAGTTCTTGCGGGTACTGCACGCCGCGCAACAGTGGCCAACCCAGCCGAAAACGAAGTCAGACGACCGCTCGGCGCGAGCCGCCTAGGCGCAGCCCCGGCGAACCAGGAACCCACTGAAGCGCAGATCGCGTGAGTTGATCGCAAGATTTCACCGCACCGGCATCAGCGTATTGACAACAATTCATCTGTCAATACAAAAACCCAGCGCGCGAAATCGGACTGCTCTGTTCATCTCGTCGCGAAGCCGGGTTGACATCAGTGTCCACTGTCTAAAACCCCAGCAGTGTTTCCTCGGGGGTCTGTGAACCGGGCTTGAGCCGCACTGGCTCGCCCTATGAGCCACCCCCTGCAGATGATCCTTCCTGTCTGCAACCAACAGGACGGCACATGTTGCCACTGGGAGACGGGCTTGACGTTCGGAATTTCATTGACAGCTTGGTGGTTGTTTCACAGTTATATTGACACCACAGCGTCAATGAAACCGATCGAGCTGCCCCGGCCCGC
>JBAXYD010000111.1:0-6893 GCA_037127635.1 Betaproteobacteria bacterium
CAGCACGAAGTTGCTGCCGATGAAGCCGGCGCCGCCGGTGACGAGGAGGGTCATGTCAGGGCCTGAGGATGCCGAGCAGAGTGGGGATTGTGCTTCGACGCGGGTGCCGCTTCTTGTCTAGTGCACGCCCGTCACGCAAAGGCGAGGGGTGGGGCGGGTGGGGCACGCCGGCCGTGCTGTCGCGCCAGTTTCTCACGCGTCCAGCTGGCTGGCTCAACGCGCGAGCAAGGCGAACACTGCAGGCATGCGATCGCTCAAGGTCGGGGCTTGCTGGCGCCACTGGGCCACCGTGGCCGTGCGGCTGAACCCCCCTGGCAGGGTCAGCCCAAGGCTGATCGACAGCCGGGTGGTGGGTGCCAGGTGGGTCAGCAGCGCCTGCAGCACCGCCTGGTTGCGGTACGGGGTCTCGATCAGCAGCTGGGTCTGGTCGGCCTTGCGTGAGAAGCCTTCCAGCTCACGGATGCGGCGCGCGCGCGTCTCGGCCTCCTGCGGCAGGTAGCCGACGAAGGCGAACTGCTGGCCTTGCAACCCGCTGGCCGCCAGGGCAAGCACCAACGAGCTGGGCCCGGGCAAGGCGCACACCTCCAGCGCCACGCGGTGGGCCGCCTCCACCAGCCGGGCTCCGGGATCGGCCACGCCCGGCAGCCCGGCCTCCGACAGCACGCCCAGGTCGTGGCCCGCCAGGGCCGGGGCCAGCAGGGCGGTCCATGCGTCTTCGGATCCTGGGAGCAAGGCGCCGCCACCAGCTGCTGGCCGCCCTTTCTGGGGCCGCGGCATCTCGACGATCTGCAGCGCCTGCAGCGGCTGGCAAAGGGGGTGCACGACCGCCACGCGCTTCAAAAAGGCGCGGGTGCTGCGGGCGTCTTCCACAGCCCAGTAAAGGAGTCCGGCGGCCACGCGCAGCACGCCCTCGGGCAGGACATCGTGCAGATCGCCCGCCGCGCTGCCCAGGTCCAGCGCGTTGGGCACCAGGATGAGCCGGCCCCGCGCGCGGGTGGGGGCTGGAGCTGGTACGCCAGTCGGGGGGGCGGTCATGCGGCTCTTTCGGGGCGGGTCGCAGCGCGCCACACGCCAGGCGTCACGCCGCCCGCCCCGAAGGCGCTGCCAAGGGGTCCAGCCCGGCGGCCCGCAGCAGGGCGCAGGTCCGGATCAACGGCAGGCCCACCAGGGCCGTGGGGTCGTCGGAGTCGATGCCCGCCAGCAGCGCCACCCCCAGCGACTCGCTGCGCGCGCTGCCGGCGCAGTCGTAGGGCTCGTCCAGCCGCAGGTAGGCCTCGATCTCGGCGTCCGACAGCGTCCTGAAAGTGACGGTCACCGCCGCCAGGTCCACGGCCTCGAAGCCGATGTCCCGGCGCACGACGGCCAGTGCCGTCTGAAACACGACACGCTGCCCGCTCATGCGCTGCAGTTGCGCGACCGCACAGGCATGGTTGCCCGGCTTTCCCAGGGGATCGCCGGCCAGGTCCGCCACCTGGTCCGAGCCGATCACCACGCTACCCGGGTGGCGTGCCGCTACGGCACGTGCCTTTTCCATGGCCAGTCGCTGCGCAAGTATCGCAGGTGCTTCGCCGGGCCGCGGCGTCTCGTCCACACCTGGGGGTTCCACTGAAAAGGGCAGCCGCAGCCGGCTCAGGAGTTCGCGCCGGTACCGGGAGGTGGACGCCAGGATGAGGGGCGGTGGCGAAGTGATCATCCTTGGATTGTCGCGCGGTGGTCTTGCGGGCATGTCCACGCCTGCTTCTACACTCGTGGCCATGAAGCCTGCTGACCTGAATCCGCAACGTCTGGATGTGGCCCAGTTCGCGCGGGCTGGCACCAGCCTGGAGGGCCAGCTGCCTCTGGGCGCGCTGCAGCGTCTGTCCGAGGGCACCTGTGCGCCGGACGATGCACAGCCGGGCTTGGTGACTTGGCGGGCCAAGGGCTCGCAGCGCGCGGTGCCGGGGGGCGCGCCCGAGGTTCGGCTGCACCTGCAGGCGCAGGCCACGGTGTGGCTGAACTGCCAGCGCTGCCTGCAGCCTGTGGCCGTGAGCCTGCCCGTCGACCGCGTGTTCAGGTTTGCGCGCGACGAAGACGAGGCCGCGCAACTGGACGAGGCGTCCGAGGAAGAAGATGTTCTGGCCTTGGGGCGACCCATCGACCTGATAAGCCTGCTGGAAGACGAATTGATCATGGCCCTGCCCATCGTGCCGCGGCATGAGGTCTGCCCGCAGCCCTTGCAGGTCTTGGTGGACGCTGGCGCTGGCATGGCTGCACAAGACGTAGCCGCTCCCGGGGCGGCTGAAGAAGCAGCACGGCCGAACCCGTTTGCAGTGCTGGCTACGCTCAAGCTTCAGCGGCCCTCCTGACCCCTCCTGACCCCGCTGGCGGCGGCGCTCCCCGGGAGGCGCTGCCTTCCGCGTTCTCAGCCAACGCCTGTCGCGCGGGGCGCGGGGGAATCCAGGGAAGAGGATAGAATCGCAGGCTTTTCGTCTGGTGCCCGGGGCTGTGAGCCCGCGCCCCGCCTGCCAGGCGCTCCAGGAGTTTTTCATGGCCGTTCAGCAGAACAAGAAGTCGCCGTCCAAGCGCGGCATGCACCGTTCGCACAATGCCCTCGTCAGTCCCGGCACCGCCGTGGAGCCCACCACTGGCGAAGTGCATCTGCGTCACCACATCAGCCCGACCGGTTTCTACCGGGGCCGCAAGGTCCTGAAGACCAAGGCCGACGCCTGAAGCTCGACAGCTCGGCGACGTTGCGCCACTTGGCGCCTCATGGCCGGTCACAGGTTCCCTTTGAATGTGTCCCGCCCAAGACGCTGCAAGGCGTGCTTGGGCGCTGGCTCTGATGCGCCCGGCTCACCGTGAGGCCGCTTGGTCCCGCACCCCATGCTGACCCGATCTGAACCTTTGCGCCAGGTGCGGCTGGCGGTCGATTGCATGGGCGGCGACCACGGCCCCTCGGTGACGCTGCCCGCCTGCAAGGCCTTCCTGGACCGGCACCCGGATGCACGTCTGGTCCTGGTGGGCACTGCCGAGGCGCTGCAGCCTGCCAGCGACTGGCCGCGCGCCACGCGGCTGGTGGCCACCGAGGTGGTCACGATGGACGACCCGGTCGAGGTGGCACTGCGCAAGAAGCGCGACTCGTCCATGCGGGTGGCCATTGCGCAGGTCAAGCCCGGCGAGGACGGCGCCCGCGCGGCGGATGCCTGCGTGTCCGCGGGCAATACCGGCGCACTCATGGCGGTGGCGCGGTACGTGCTGAAGACCATGGAGGGCATTGACCGCCCGGCCATCGCCACCGTGATGCCGCATCGACAAGGCGGGTTCACCACCGTGCTGGACCTCGGGGCCAACGTGGATTGCAGCGCCGAACACCTGCTGCAGTTCGCCTTGATGGGCAGTGCCCTGGTGGCCGCGGTGGAGGGGCGGGAAGATCCGTCTGTGGGCTTGCTGAACATTGGCGAAGAAGCCATCAAGGGCAGCGAGACCATCAAGGCGGCTGCCGAATTGCTGCGCCAGGCCGCCGCGGCCGGGCGCATCCGCTTCTACGGCAACGTGGAAGGCAATGACATCTTCAAGGGCACCACCGACATCGTGGTCTGTGATGGCTTCGTGGGCAATGTGCTGCTCAAGACCTCCGAGGGCCTGGCGTCCATGATGGGGGAGTTCATCCGACAGGAGTTCACCCGCGGCTGGACGGACAAGCTGGCCGCCTTGGTGGCCAGGCCGGTGTTGCGCCGCTTCAAGCAACGGGTGGACCACCGGCGCTACAACGGGGCCGCCTTGCTGGGGCTGCGAGGCCTGGTGTTCAAGAGTCACGGCTCTGCCGATGCCTTCGCCTTCGAAAGCGCGCTCGACCGCGCCTACGACGCTGCGCGCAATCACCTGCTCGAGCGGGTGGAGCGCCGGATCGCCCAGAACGTCCAGCCGTCTGTCGGCCCCACGCCCGTGGCGGCCCCGACCTCCCCGGCCTCCTCAACCTCCCATGAGACTGACGGGGCTGCGGCCCCCCCTGTGGCATGAACGCCTTGCCGCTTTACTCCCGCATCACCGGCACCGGCAGCCATCTGCCGCCCCGGCGCCTGTCCAACGCCGACATGGTCGAGTTGCTGGCGCAGCGTGGCCTGGAGACCAGCGACGAGTGGATCGTCGAGCGCACGGGCATCCGCGCGCGCCACTTCGCCGATGACGGAGTGAACGCCAGCGATCTGGCGCTGGCCGCGGCCCGCCAGGCCTTGCAGGCCGCAGGCCGGCAGGCCGACGAGATCGACCTCATCATCGTGGCCACGTCCACCCCGGACATGGTGTTTCCCTCCACGGCCGCCATCCTGCAGCACAAGCTGGGCGTGGCGGGCTGTCCGGCCTTCGATCTGCAGGCCGTGTGCTCGGGTTTCGTCTATGCGCTGGCCGTGGCCGACGCGATGATCCGCGCCGGCACGGCGAGCAAGGCCCTGGTGGTGGGCGCCGAAGTGTTCTCCCGCATCCTGGATTTCCAGGACCGCACCACCTGCGTGCTGTTCGGTGATGGTGCCGGGGCCGTGGTGCTGGAGGCCAGCGACACCCCGGGCATCCTGGCCACTGAACTCCATGCGGACGGCAGCCACGTGGGCATCCTGTGCGTGCCCGGCACGGTGGCTGGCGGCCGGGTGCTCGGCGACCCGCTGCTTAAGATGGACGGCCAGGCCGTGTTCAAGCTCGCCGTGGGCGTGTTGGAGAGCGTGGCCCGCGCGGTCCTGGCCAAGGCCGGGCGTACCGAGGCCGATGTCGACTGGCTCATCCCGCACCAGGCCAACATACGCATCATGCAAAGCACGGCGCGCCGGCTCAAGCTGGACCCCGCACGTCTGGTGGTCACCGTCGATCAGCATGGCAACACCTCGGCCGCCTCGGTGCCGCTGGCGCTGGACCATGCCGTGCGCAGCGGCCAGGTCCGCAGGGGCGACACCGTCATGCTCGAGGGCGTGGGCGGCGGGTTCACCTGGGGCGCGGTCCTGCTGGACTTTTGATTCCACCCACAAGATCCACACGCAAGAGACGCTCGCATGAAGCCCTTCGCCTTCGTCTTCCCCGGTCAGGGGTCCCAGTCCGTCGGCATGCTCGACGCCTGGGGCGATCACCCGGCTGTCCTCGCCACCTTGCAAGAGGCCTCCGAGGCGCTGGGCGAAGACATCGCCCGCCTGATCCATCAGGGCCCGAAGGAGGCCCTGGAACTCACCACCAACACCCAGCCCGTCATGCTGACGGCGGCCATTGCCTGCTACCGCGCCTGGCGCCACGAGGGCGGCCACGAGCCGGCAGCGGTGGCCGGCCATTCGTTGGGGGAGTACAGCGCGCTGGTGGCTGCCGGCGCCCTGACCCTGGCCGAGGCATTGCCGCTGGTGCGCTTTCGCGCCCAGTCCATGCAGGAGGCCGTGCCCGTGGGCGTGGGGGCCATGGCGGCCATCCTTGGGCTGGAGGCGGCTGCCGTGCGCGAGGGTTGCGCCCTGGCTGCAGCGGCCACCGGGCAAGCGGTGGAGGCTGCCAATTTCAATGACCCCAGGCAGACCGTGATCGCCGGCACCAAGGCGGGCGTCGACAAGGCCTGTGAACTGCTCAAGGCCGCGGGCGCCAAGCGCGCCTTGCCCCTGGCGGTGTCGGCGCCGTTTCACTCCTCCTTGATGAAACCGGCGGCCGAGCGCCTGCGCGACAAGCTCGCGTCCGCCACGCTGGTGGCGCCACGGATCCCGCTGGTCAACAACATCGACGCCGCGGTGCAGGCCGATCCTGACGCCTTGCGCGACGCCCTGTACCGACAGGCCTTCGGCCCGGTGCGCTGGGTGGAAGTGGTGCAGGCCTTGCGCGCGCGCGGCCTGACCCATGTGTTGGAGTGCGGGCCGGGCAAGGTGCTGGCCGGCCTGGTCAAGCGCGTGGACAGCGACACCGTGAGCATGACCGTGTTCGACCCGGCCACCTTGGCCGAAGCCCGGGAGTTGTTGGCATGAGCACGGAAGTCCATACACCCGCGCAAGTGCCCCAGGCCGCACTCGTGACCGGCGCCAGCCGAGGCATCGGGCGGGCCATTGCCCTGACTCTGGCGCGTCAAGGCTTCCGCGTCGTCGGTACGGCCACGTCGCAGGTGGGTGCCGACGCCATCAGCCAGGCGCTGGCCCCTCTGGGCGGCCGCGGGCTGCTGCTGAACGTCAACGACGCGCCCGCCTGCGAAGCCGCCGTCGATGCACTGGTCAAGGAGTTCGGGGGCTTGCAAGTGCTGGTCAACAACGCCGGCATCACCCGAGACACCCTGGCCATGCGGATGAAGGACGAGGACTGGGACGCCGTGCTGGAGACCAACCTCAAGGCCGTGTTTCGCATGAGCCGCACGGTCATCCGCCCGATGATGAAGCAGCGCTACGGCCGCATCGTCAACATCACCTCGGTCGTGGGGGCCAGTGGCAACGCGGGCCAGGCCAACTACGCGGCGGCCAAGGCCGGCGTGGCAGGCCTGACGCGTGCCCTGGCGCGTGAACTCGGCAGTCGGCACATCACCGTCAACTGTGTGGCGCCGGGCTTCATCGCCACCGACATGACCGACGTCCTGCCCGAGGCGCAGAAGGCCGCGCTGCTGCAGCAGATTCCCGCCGGGCGATTGGGCACGCCCGATGAGGTGGCCCATGCGGTGGCCTTCCTGGCCTCGCCGCTGGCCGCTTACGTCACGGGCACCGAACTGCATGTCAACGGTGGCATGTACATGGCCTGATGTCGAGTTTGTTCGGGGCGGCGGCAGCGTCGTTCCCCGGTGCGTGTCCCGGCCGGTAGAATCCTGGGCTGTTTTTCACGCTCCAACCCTGGGGCACTCGGAGAAGTCATGAGCGATATCGAAGCACGCGTCAAGAAGATCATTGCCGAACAACTCGGCGTCCCCGAAGCCGATGTCACCA
>JBAXYD010000112.1:0-6698 GCA_037127635.1 Betaproteobacteria bacterium
TGATCCTGCTCGACATCATGATGCCGGAGGTGGATGGCTACGAAGTCTGCCGCCAGCTCCAGGCCGACGAGAAGACCCGCAACATCCCCATCATCTTTCTGACGGCGCGCAACGAGTCCAGCGACGAGCAATTGGGGCTGGAACTGGGCGCCGTGGACTACATCACCAAGCCGATCAGCCCACCCATCGTGCTGGCCCGGGTCAAGAACCACCTGGCGCTCAAGCACCTGCGTGATCTGGACCAACGGCGCATGGTCATGCTCAACGAGGAAAAGCAATTGCTCAACCAGGAGAAGCAACTGCTGGAGCTGGAGCAGATGAAGACGGAGCGGCTGATGCTGAACATCCTGCCCCGGCCAATTGCCGAGAGGCTCAAGCGTGGCGAGAAGAACATCGCCGGCAGCTATGCCGAATCGACCATCCTGTTCAGCGACCTCGTGGGCTTCACCGAGTTCTCATCCAAGATCAGCTCCGCCGAACTCGTCAAGTTGCTCAACGACCTGTTCACCCGGTTCGACAAGCGCGCCGAGATGTTGGGCTTGGAGAAGATCAAGACCATCGGCGACTCCTACATGGCGGCGGCCGGCATACCCATCCCACGCTCGGACCACGCCGAGTTGTGCGCCGACATGGCACTGGGCATGTTCGATGACCTGCACAGCTTCAACACGACCCACGGCAAGAACGTGGGCATGCGCGTCGGCCTGAACTCGGGGCCGGTGGTGGCCGGCGTCATCGGCTTCACCAAGTTCTCCTATGACCTGTGGGGGAATACCGTGAACACGGCCAGCCGGATGGAGTCCACGTCGACCATTGGGCGGGCCCAGGTGTCCGCAGGCACCTACCAGGAACTCAAGGACTTGTTTTCATTCCAGCCCAACGGCGTGCAGGAGTGCAAGGGCCTGGGCCTGATAGAAACCTACCTCCTGGGAGCGCGCTTGAACCCCGGCTCTTAAAGCACTGGTTCGGCAGGCTGCTCGGGCCGAGCAGTGTCCACGCCCTCTTCCTGCCCAAAGGCGGTGCGGAAACTGCCCGCCTCCAGCCCCTGCTGCTGCAGCCAGCGCACCATCACCGCCTCATAGCCGTGGGTGACGATGACGCGTTGCGCGCCCGTGGCGGCAATGGCACGCTGCAGGCCGGGCCAGTCGGCGTGGTCGCTGAGCACGAAGCCGCGGTCCAGGCCCTGGCGGCGGCGCGCACCGCGCAGTTGCATCCAGCCGCTGGCAAAGGCGTGGCTGCATTCGCCCAGGCGGGCGGCCCAGGCACTGCCCTGCACCGAGGGCGGCGCCACCACCAGGGCGCGACGCAGCAGGCTGCGGTCGCTCACCTCCTCCAGCCTAAGGGTCTCGGGCAGGCGCACACCCGCGGCGCGGTAGGCGCGGTTCAAGTCCTCCACCGCACCATGCACGACGATGGGACCGATGGAAGAGTCCACCCCGGCCAGCAGGCGCTGCGCCTTGCCGAAGCTGTAGGCCAGCAACAGGCTCGCCTGCCCGGCCTGCGCGTTGCCGGCCCACCAGCGGTTGATGTCCGCAAAGACTTCACCCGGCGGGCGCCAGCGATAGATGGGCAGGCCGAAGGTGCTCTCGGTGATGAAGCAATCGCAACGCACGGGCTCGAAGGCGTCACAGGTGGCGTTGGCTGGAGCCACGGGAGCCACGGGGACCCCAGAGGCCCCGAGCGCCGCTGCAGCGCCATGCGCTCGTTGGGCCTCCTGGGCCCCTGCCACCTGCGCCCCCGTCAGCCAGTAGTCGCCCGAGGCCACCCAGACCCTGCCGCGGTGCTCCACGCGCACCTGCGCCGAGCCCAGCACATGCCCGGCCGGGTGCAGGCTGACGCTGGCGCTCCCGATAGCCAGGCGCTGACCGTATGCCAGGGTCTGCAGCGCGATGCCCCCGAGGCGCGCTCGCAGCACACCCTCGCCCGGGGCGCTGCACAGGTAGGCGGCGTGGCCGCGGCGCGCATGGTCGGCATGCGCGTGGGTGATGACCGCTCGCGCTACCGGTCGCCAGGGGTCGATGTGGAAGTCACCCGCAGGGCAATACAGCCCTTCGGGTCTGAGGACGATCAGGTCGCTTTCAGCGGGTTCGGTCACCATATGCGATTCTGTTGTCTTCGACACTCCGCTCGCCAGACGATGATTCCCGTCGCGATTGCCCAGGACACGACCTCACCGCTGTACATCTTCCTGTCCATCAAGGGCCGGGTCTCGCGGCGCACTTTCTGGTTGTATGGCGTGCTGGCGCTGCTCGGCCTGGGGCTGCTGGGCACGGCGTTGCTGGGCATCGCCGGAGTGGCGCAGAGCCACATCGAGATCATCGTCAACCTGCTGCTGGTGTGGCCCGCCATCGCCGTGTCGGCCAAGCGCTGGCAAGACCGCGGCCGCGCACCCTGGTGGGTGCTGGTGACGCTGATCCCGGTGGTGGGCTGGCTGTGGGCGCTCATCGACAACGGCTTTGTCAAGGGCACACCAGGATCCAACCGTTTTGGCGAGCGGCCGGCCATCTGAAGGCCTGAAGACGCGTCGCCTGCGACGCAAGGGCTTCGACGGGCTCAGCCCGAACGGTACAGGCGTCACAGCGCCTGACCACATGGCTCAGTACCGGCCCGTGATGCCCGCAGCGCGCAGGTACACGTTGGCCACCCAGGCCACGAAGCCGCGCATCAGCCAGCCTCGCAGGCCGGGCCGCACGGGAGGCGCGGTGATCTCCTGCGACGCGGAGAATGCCTGCTCCAGCTGGCCCGACAGGTCGGCTGCGAAGGCCTGGTCCAGCACCACCACATTGGCCTCCAGGTTCAGCAGCAAGGACAGCGGGTCGATGTTGGAGCTGCCCACCGTGGCCCACTGGTCGTCCACCACTGCCACTTTGGCGTGCAGAAAGGCCGGCGTGTACTCGTAGATGCGCACACCTCGCGAGAGCATCTCGTCGTACAGCACGCGCGCAGCCAGGCCGGCCAGGCGATAGTCGATCTTGCCCTGCATCAGCAGGCGGATGCGCACCCCGCGCGCCGCCGCCCGGCGCAACGCACGGCGGAACGCACGCCCAGGGTAGAAGTACGAAGAGGCGATGTCGATGCGCTCGCGAGCCTGTCCGATGGCCTCGACGTAGGCGCGCTCGATGGCACGGCGGTGCGTCACGTTGTCGCGCACCACCAGGGCCACCCGCGCCGGGGCGCCGGCCACGCGCGCGAACCCGGCGGCCTCAGGCGAGCTGTCGGACGCATCGCCCCGCAGCCATTCCTTCAGCCGCTTGCGCCGCTCGCCCACCGGGCGCGGCATCTCAGGGGCGTTGGCGCGCATATCGCGGATCATCTGCACCACACGCTGAACCGGCTCAGGGCTCTGGGCCAGCAGTGCCACCTCCTCGCGCCAGCCCCGGCCCAAATGGGCGCGGGTCCACAGGGCGTGGATCAGGCGCTGCACCTCGGCAGCCACGTGTCCCTCCACCTGCACGGCAAAGTCCAGCCGCGGCTCCTCGGTCCAGCCGTGCTGCACGTCAAAGCGGTCGTCCACCACATTGATGCCACCGACGAAGGCCAGGCGACCATCCGCTGCAAACAGCTTCTGGTGCATGCGGCGCAGCTGGCTGGGGTGGCTCCAGGCCCACCAGCGCTCCAACGAACGGTAGACCTCGAAGCCGACCGGGCTGCCCTGCAACTGGCGCCGCAACACCGCAATGCGGCCATTGCTGCCAAACCCGTCCACCACCAAGCGCACCTGCACGCCCCGCTCGGCAGCATCCCGCAGGGCCTGCACCACCCGACGGCCGGACGGGTCATCGTTGAAGATGTACGTGGCCAGCCAGACCTCTGCACGGGCGGCCTCGATGGCACGCACCATGGCCGGGAACAGTGCGTCGCCGCCGCGCATGAGTGCCACGCGGTGACCGCCCTCGAAAGGCGCGAGCAGGGGGTCGGGTTCGCTCATCTCGCCACCCTCTCCCGACAACGCCAGGGGCGGGGCGGGCGCCGCCAAGCCCTGGGGGCGCTCATACGGCCTCCAACTCCACCAGCAGCGGCAGGTGGTCCGACCAGCGGCGCCAGCCGGCACCCCGGGGCACTTGGGTGGAGCGGCATTGCAGCCCGCGCAAATAGACGCGGTCCAGCGCAAAGACGGGCGCCAGCGCCGGGAAGGTAGGCTTGTGCACCGCCGGCCAGCCTGTGGGCGCAGGGTCGGCAGCGCGCGTCAGGCCAATGTCGCGCATCGGGGCGTCGAGCTTCTCGCTCCAGTCGTTGAAGTCGCCCGCCACCATCAGCGGCTCGCCAGGGGGCACCTCGGCCGCCAGGTACTGGGCCAGACGCTGGACCTGGCGCACGCGCCCCGCGTGCAACAGCGCGAAGTGGGCCACCACCACGTGCACGCAGTGTCCGTTCCACTGCACCGGCACATGCAGCAGGCCGCGCTGCTCGAAGCGGTGGTCGCTCACGTCGTGATGGGCGACATCGCCCATGGGCCAGCGGCTCAGCAGCGCATTGCCATGCTCTCCGTTGCGGGTCACGGCGTTGGTGCGGTAGGCGACCCCGTAGCCCTCGGGCGCCAGGAAGTCCGCCTGCCCACCCTCGGGCCAGCCCTGACGACCGTGCTGGAAGCGTCTCGCCTCGCGGTGGTGGAACAGGCGCACCTCCTGCAGGCACACCACGTCGGCGTCAAAGCTCTCGACGGCCAGACCCAGGTTGTGGATTTCCAGCCGCTTGCGCGGGCCTATGCCGCGCACGCCCTTGTGAATGTTGTAGGTGGCCACGCGCAGGGTCTCCTGCGCTGAAGCCACCCTGCCGTCCGGCCCGTTGCCCTGCGGACGTGCGCCATGCGCAGCCAGCCGGTGGCCAGGATGAGGGGCAGCACGGTCTCGGACAGCAGGCATGGCCTGCGAGGCTACACGAAGCGCGGCAACTGCAGGATGGCCTGGGCATTGCTGGGGGAGAAGCAGCGCTGCGCTGCCTCCTGCCAGGGCAGCCACTCCAAGCGCAGGTGTTCGCGGGGGTTCAAGGTCACTTTGATGCCGGCAGGTACCCGCAGGCCGAAGACATGCTCGGTGTTGTGCGTGACGCCAGGCGCATAACGATGGCGCCATACCGAGTAGATCTCATAGACATTGCGCAAGCCCCAGTCACGCAGGTGCGCCAGCGGCACATCGGCCCCGCCAACGGCAATGCCCGTTTCCTCGGCCACCTCGCGCACGGCCGTCTGCTCCAAGGGCTCGTCAGGCTGATCCTTCGAGCCCGTGACGCTCTGCCAGAAGCCGGGCTTGTCCGCCCGCTCGATCAGCAACACGTCAAGGGCGGCGGTGTGGATCACCACCAGCACCGACTCCGGGATCTTCGGCGGGCGGGCCTGGGTCATGGACGGCTCATGCGCGAAGTGACCGCGAGCCGACAGCCGACAACCCGCTTCACGCCGCCATCGGATTGCGCAGCCGGATATGCAGTTCGCGCAGCTGGGCCTCGTCCACCTGGCTGGGCGCCCCGGTCAGCAGGCACTGGGCGCGCTGTGTCTTGGGGAAGGCGATGACGTCGCGGATCGAGTCAGCCCCCGCCATCAGCGTGGCGATGCGGTCCAGGCCAAAGGCCAGGCCGCCGTGCGGCGGGGCGCCGTACTGCAGCGCGTCCAGCAGGAAACCGAACTTGACCTTGGCGTCCTCGGACGAGATCTTCAGAGCGTCAAACACCTTGCGCTGCACCTCGGCACGGTGGATACGAACCGAGCCGCCGCCGATCTCCCAGCCGTTGAGCACCATGTCATAGGCCTTGGAGACGCAGGCGCCGGGGTCGGTGTCCATCAGGTTCTCATGCCCTTCCTTGGGCGCCGTGAACGGGTGGTGCACGGCCGTCCAGCGGCCGGCTTCCTCGTCGTGCTCGAACATCGGGAAATCCACCACCCACAGCGGCGCCCAGCGGTCTTCGAACAAGCCCTTGGCGCGGCCGAAGTCGCTGTGGCCGATCTTCACGCGCAGCGCGCCGATGGCGTCGTTCACCACCTTGGCCCTGTCGGCACCGAAGAAGATGAGATCGCCGTTGCGCGCGCCCGTCTTGGCGATGATCTGCTCCAGGGCTGAATCGTGCAGGTTCTTCACGATCGGGCTTTGCAGGCCGTCACGGCCCTTGCCCGCGTCGTTGACCTTGATCCACGCCAGGCCCTTGGCGCCGTAGATCTTGACGAACTCGGTGTAGGCATCGATCTCGCCGCGGCTCAATCCCTCCTGCGCATCGCCGCCGCCGGGCACACGCAGCGCCACCACGCGCCCGCCGGGGTTGTTGGCTGGCCCGGAGAAGACCTTGAAGTCCACGTCCTTCATCACCGAGGTGAGCTCGGTGAACTCCAGCTTCACTCGCAGATCGGGCTTGTCGGAGCCGTACTTGGCCATCGCGTCCGCGTAGGTCATCACCGGGTACACCGGCAGCTCCACGCCCATGGCGCGGCGGAAGACGTGGCGGATCATGGCTTCGGTGATGGCGCGGATCTCGGCCTCGTCCAGGAACGAGGTCTCGATGTCGATCTGCGTGAACTCGGGCTGGCGGTCGGCGCGCAGGTCCTCGTCGCGGAAGCACTTGGTGATCTGGTAGTAGCGGTCGAAGCCCGCCACCATCAGCAACTGCTTGAACAGCTGGGGGCTTTGCGGCAGCGCGAAGAAGGTGCCGTCATGCACACGGCTGGGCACCAGGTAGTCACGCGCGCCCTCGGGCGTGCTCTTGGTGAGCAT
>JBAXYD010000113.1:0-6432 GCA_037127635.1 Betaproteobacteria bacterium
CGTGCGCGCCGCACGGCTTCAGCCCTCCGCACCGACAGGCTTGCCGGTAGGGGCCTCACCTGGGCGGAACTCGGGCAGCCACGCCGCCGCCAGCGCGGCCCCCCCCATGCAGGCTGCAGCCATCAAGAGGGCCAGGTCGTAGCTGCCGGTGCGGTCATGCACCAGGCCAGCCAGCCAGGGCGAGACACCGCCCCCCGCCGCCACGGCCACCATCTGGGTGGCGCTGGCTCGGCCAAACGTTTCGGCACTGAAGTAGCGCCGCGCCAGAAGGATGCTCACGCTGTTGTCACCGCCCGAGCACAGGCCCAGCAAACCCGCAGCAGCGATGCTGACCCACAGCCCACCGCCCGCGTAGATGACCAGCGTGGCCAGCATCGGCACCACCATCACGATCATGGCCAGGCGCGCTGCAGGCATGCGGTCAACCAACCAGCCCGCCAGGACGTTGCCCAAGAGGCCCCCCAGCCCCACCAGGCTCATCGCCAGCGCGGCCTGTCCCGGCGTGGCACCGCGGTCTTGCAGCAATGCGGCGAAGTGCATGAAGATGGCGCCCACGCCCAAGGCAAACAGCATGTTGAACAGAGCCAGCTTCCACCAGATCGGGTCGCGCAGAAAGGCGGCCATGGACTGCGGACCGCTGCCAACCGGCGAGGCCACCGAAGCGCCGACGGTGCTGTTGCCCGGCGCAGCGGCGACGGTGCGCGAGCTGCGTGGGCCACGCTCGCGTACCAGCAGCAAGGCGGCCAAGCCGCACATCAACAGGCTCAGGACACCCATCACCAGGAAGGCCTGTCGCCAGCCGAATCGGGTGATGACCGCTTGCGTCCACAGCGGGTGGATGATGGCACCAACGGCACCACAGGCAAACAACAGGCCCAGGGCTCGGCCCATCGACTTCTCGAACCAGCCCTGCACCAGCTTGGCCAGGCTCAAGAGCGATGCCCCTGCCGCCGTCAGCATCAGCAGCAGGCACAGGCCGTAGTAGACCCAGACGCTGCCCTCCATCAAGGAAAACGCTGCGAAGTTGGCCGACTGCAGCACCACGCCGGTCAAGATGAGCGGGCGCAACGGAACCTTGTCTATGACCCACCCTGTGAGCGGCGCCACAAGGGGCGTGAACAAGGTCGCCAGCGTGAGCGAAAAGGCGATCTCGCCCCGGCTCCAACCCAGGCCCTGCTGCAGTGGCAGCAGGAACAGACCGAAGGTGCTGCCGTACAGGGCCGACACGCCGAACAAAGCCAACACCCCGCTGCCAGCCAGCGTACGCCAGCTGGCAGGGGAGTCGGGCGCCGGAACCTGATGCGTGGCTTGGTCGGCGCTCGGGTTCATCGATCCTCAGAAGTCGTAGCGAACCGACAGGTCCAGCGTACGCGGCCGCTGCAGGTAGTACTGCTGGAAGGTCTTGTTGCCGTCCGGCGTGCCTTGGATGTTCATGATGCCGCGCTCGTCGGTGGCGTTGCCCAGGCCGGCAGCCACCGTCCAGTTGCCCTTGCTGAAGCTCAGGCCCAGATCCAAGGCCTCATAGGCCGGCGCCTTGTAGAAGGCCGTGAGGTCGATCACTCGCTCTCCCACATGCGTGTGCGTGATGTTGAACCGCCCTGACGAGCCCAACGGGCCGCTGAAACGATAGTTCCCCTGCAGGGCCGTTTGCAGCTTGGCGGTTCCAGGCAACCGCGCACCGGAAGCGATGGTCACGGCGGGTGGGCGGCCTGCCAAGGTCTTCACGTCCTGGGTGGTCTTGGCGTCGATGCTGGCCAGCGAGGCTGCCACGTCGAAGGCCGGGTTGATGCGCCAGCGCAGGGCGGCTTCCAGACCGGTGCTGCGGGCCTTTCCGACGTTGCCGATGCCAGAGAACGGCACAGCCCCATTGAGCGCGAAGTAGGTGAACTGCGCATCGGTCCAGTCTAGGAGGAAGGCGGAAAGGTCCAACTGAACCCCGGGCGCCGGCGCCAGCCGCACACCGGTCTCGTAGTTCCACAGACTGTCGGACTTGAACGGTGTGGGAGGCGGGCCCTCGTTGACACCGCCGTAGCGGTAGCCCTTGGAAGCCAAGGCATACCACATGTTGTCACCGAAACGGTACTTGACGCTGACCTTGGGCGTGGTGCCGTCGTCGCCGCCAGCCAACACCGGGGAATTGCTCGGGCCGCCGAAGACGGTGCCGGTTTGCTGGAACGAGGTCTTGGTCCTGTAAGCACGAGCGCCCAGGCCGGCACTCCAGCCGCCCCCCAGGCTGTACTCGCCGTCGAAGAAGAGGGCGCTCTCGCTGGCGTCCTGCTTGGTCTTCAAGTCCACCAAGTCCACCACACCGAACGCTCCGGAGGGATCGCTCTGCTTGCCGCTGCCGCTGCCCTTGTTCGTCTGATAGAACAGGCCGGCCACCCAGCTGAAGTTGCCCCCGGGCTTGCTGGCAATGCGCAACTCCTGGGACTGGGCATCGCTGCTGCCCGCGCTGACCCGAGACACCAGCGGCAGTGGCAGGCCGATGGAGGCGAACAGCCGTGTGTCGTCCCCAACGCCATTGGACTTGGTCTTCCAGTAGCCCGTGATGGAGGTCAGCGTCGCGCCTCCCAGGTCGTAATCCACCGTGAGACTCGAGAAGTCGAACTGCGAGGTACCGCGGCCCAGCGAGGGGTTGTCGTGCTCCAGCTTGTTCGGGTCACCAAAGACGTAGCTGAAGTCATCCTGCGTGGTCTTCTGCGTGCTGGCCACGAGGGTAGCCGTCAATTCTCGCAGGGGCCGCACGGTGACCAGAACCCGGCCGCCGGTCTGACGTACCTCGTTGGCATCCTTGGTCTTGGTGCCCTTGTTGTCGATGTAGCCGGGTGAGGTTCGATCAAAAGCGACCACACGCAAAGCGGCTGTTTCACCCAGAGGCGCATTGACCATGCCGTACAGGGAAGCGGCGGTCTTGCCTTGCGACACGCTGGTCGCCCCCACCTGCAGCGCTGCACCGAATGCTTTCAGGTCGGGCTTGGCCAGCAGATAGCGCACCGCGCCCCCGAGCGAGCCCGAACCGAACAGCGCGCCCTGCGGCCCGCGAAGCACCTCGATGCGGTCCAGGTCGAAAGGCAGGATGTCTGCCACCAGCCCCTTGCCGATGGGCGAAGCCAGGGGCACGTCTTCCAGGTACGAGCCGCTGGGATTCTGCTGCGCGCCACCGCTCTCTGGGGACGCCTGACTGCTCAGACCCCGGATGGTGATGCCGTTGTTGTTGGGATCACCGCGGTTGAGTTGCACCCCAGGGGTCAGCTTCAGAAAGTCCTCCTGGTCACGCGCCCCGCGGCGCTCCAGATCGCTGCCGGAGATCACCGACACCGTGCCCGCCACCTCGCGCTGCTTCTCCGCGCGCTTGTTGGCGGTGATGACCACGCGCTGCGACTCATCTTCGGATGGGGGCGGCGTGGCGGGTGCCTGCTGGGCCAGCGCGGGCCAGGCGGCTGAAAGGGCCAGCGCCATCGCGCTGAGTCGGAAGTTCGTGGTCATGGTCAGGCTCCTTGTCCGAAGGGTTGCAGGCACGATAAGAGCGACCGCAACGGCCCGCGTGAGCCCTTGCACCAAAGATTTAGGCGATCCGACCAACTCCAGGTGGAAACCCTAGGCTGGAAGCTCCAGGCTGAAAGGGGCGCGGTGGCGGCGGTACTCGCGCGGCGACATGCCCACCTGGCTTCTGAAGGCCGCCGTGAAGCTGCTCTGGTGCTCGTAGCCCACACGCTCGGCTACCTGGGCAATGGTCAGCGTGGCCTCCATCAGCAACTGCTGCGCCTCGCGTACGCGGCGCTCCAGGCAATAGTCCGCCATGGTCAGGCCAAAGGCCTGCTTGAAGACGGACTTGAGCTTGTTCTGGCTGGTGCCGATCTCGCGTGCAAGATCGGCGAAGTTGGGTGGGCGCCGGTAGTCGCGGTCCAGCCTGGCCTGCGCGGCGCGCGCAAGATCGAGATCGCGGCGACGCGACAGCACTGCGGTCCGGGCCTCGTGCTGGTGCAGCATGGCCTCCAGCGCGTAGGCCACCAACTCGGCCAGACGGCCGGCGAGTTGCACTGTGCGCAATTCGCCGTGCAGGCGGCTATCCAGCGTGTCGCCCACCAGCGCGGCCACCCGATGGTCGATGGGGAACGATGCGATACGCCCCATGCCGGCGTCACCCTCGACCGCAACGCGCAGCTCGGGCGGCAGGTCCTCGGGCAGCAGCCCGAAACGCGACGCAAAGCTGCGGGCCTTGAACACCGCGACGATCCCCTGCTGCCGTGCGCCGGCCACAATATGCGCGCTCAGCGGGAGCAGCGGCGGTATGCAGGTGAGAGTCAACTCGGGCCGGTTGAAGACCAGCGCCGGCCCCGCCCCGTATCTGAACTCCACGTCGCAGGCCAGGGAAGCGCGCAGCGTGATCAGCGGCTCCTGGTCGGCGTACGTCCAGTGCGCCGCCCTCGGCACCACGCAGTTGATGACGTTGACCAGAGCGTCAGATCCCAAGCGCACCGTATCGGTCATGCCGCTGCCGTACGGGGGCGCATAGATGGTGCGGACCACGTTGCGCGAGATGCGCTGCGATCGTCCGTCCTCCTGGGCGGCGCGATGCCATTCGCTGTCAAAGTCCAGGGCGGAAGGCAGTTCCGGCGCCGTGTCGCGTTGCAGTTGCATGCGGGCGGGTCTCCTAAATATTGTTTGCCCAAGCCTAACCGGTTGCCTCCCCGCCCGTCGTAAGGTCGGACCCCAGGATCGAAGGTTGCTCATGCCTCACGCCACCCCCTCCCCCGCGCGCCGGCTCATCGATGCCGTGCCCGTCTGGGACCACCACGCCTGCATGCCATTGCGGCCGCTGGATCCCTCCTTTCTGCCGCAACTGGCGCGGCACAAGGCAGCCGGCTTTGATGCCATCACCGTGAACATCGGCTTCGGTGAGCAGGGCCCGCAGGAGCACCTGCGGATGATCGCCGCGCTGCGCCACTGGCTGCTGGCACGCCCGGACGAGTACCTGCTGCTGCTGGAGGCGGACGACATCGAACGCGCTCGCACCACGGGCCGCCTGGCGGTGGGCTTCGATATCGAGGGCGCCAATGCCGTGGGCGACCAGCTCAGCCTGATCCAGATGTACCACGACCTGGGCGTGCGCTGGATGCTGATGGCCTACAACACCGCCAACCGCGTGGGCGGGGGTTGCCAGGACGAGGACGGCGGCCTGACACCCTTCGGCCGCGCCGTCGTGGCCGAGATGGAGCGGGTGGGCATGCAGGTGTGCGTCAGCCACACAGGGCACCGCACGGTGCGTGAAGTCTTCGACGTCGCGACGCAGCCCGTGATCTTCTCGCACAGCAACTGCGCGGCACTTCATCCGCACCCCCGCAACATTTCTGACGACCTGATCCGCGCCTGCGCAGCCACCGGGGGCCTGGTGGGCATCAACGGCGTGGGCATCTTTCTCGGCCTCAACGACATCTCCAGCCAGACTTATGCCCGCCACGTGGACCACGTGGTGCAGCTGGTCGGCCCGGCCCACGTGTCCATCGCGCTGGACTATGTGTTCGACACCCGCGAGCTGGAGGAACACGTCGAGAAGATGAAGGCCACCTTCCCACCGGGGCTGGGATACGAGCTGGGGGCCCGCTTCGTGCCGCCCGAGCAACTGGAGGAGATCGTGGCCACGCTGCAGGGCTGGGGCTACTCGGACGCCGATCTAGCGGCGCTTCTGGGCGGGAACCTCTTGCGTCTGGCGCGGCAGGTGTGGAAGCCGACACCATAGACGGTTGATGAACCGCTTTTGCAGCAGCACCAGGTTTCGAAGGACACGCCGCACCTCCTGGGCCTGAGTCGACCCACAGCGGCGAGACTTGGCAAAGGGTTCAGGCACGGAGGTGCCCGGAGAGACAATCCGAGCCATGTTCCATTACGAAACCCTGCCCGTCACGCCCTTCGCCCAGAACTGTTCGCTCGTCTGGTGCGACCACACCATGGAGGGCGCGCTGATAGACCCCGGCGGCGAACTGCCGCGGCTGCGCGAGGCGGCGCGCCGGCACGGCGTGAAGCTCAAGGCCATCTGGCTGACGCATGCGCACATCGACCACGCCGGCGGCACCGGCACGCTGGCGCGCGAGGACGGCCTGCCCATCATCGGCCCGCACCCAGGTGACCAGTTCTGGATCGACGGCCTGCCGCAGCAAAGCCTTATGTTCGGCTTCCCCCAAGCCGAGCCCTTCACCCCCACGCGCTGGCTGGCGGATGGCGACACCGTCACCATTGGTGAGTGCACGCTTACCGTACGGCACTGCCCTGGCCACACACCAGGGCACGTGGTGTTCTACAGCGCCGAGGCCAAGCGCGCCTTCGTGGGTGACGTGCTGTTTGCCGGCAGCATCGGGCGGACGGACTTCCCGCAGGGTGACCACGACACGCTGATCGCCAGCATCACCCAGCGCCTGTGGCCCATGGGCGACG
>JBAXYD010000114.1:0-6390 GCA_037127635.1 Betaproteobacteria bacterium
GGAATTGAAGTGAACTTCACTTCTTCATCCGTGAGCGTTTGTGACTTCAGGCCGAGACCTGTTGTCTTGGCACTCGCCTTCAAACGCCCACGCTTATCGGCTGTATGTTGTTAAAGAGCTTGCCTATCGGCGATTTCGCTTTTTTTCAGCGAAGACAGCGATTCTGTCACGTTTTTTTAATCCGTGTCAAGCAGTTGGTCTTTGCTTGATCTGCTTGCCGAGCCCGACATCTGCTTTTCCGCTTCCGTCACTCGTCATCCAGCGAGCTCGCCAGTATATGGCAATTCTTCCTGCCGACGCAAGACCCGGCGAGACTTTCTTGAAGAGGCCCCGGATGCCGACGTGCAGGCTGTCGCACCGAGGGGCAAGCATCCATGCAGGCAGGCCTACCCGACACGGGCGCTGGCAGTTGCTGTGTCCTGCCGAAGTGAGGCGCGGCCTCTGGCGTCAAGCAGGGAAGGCTTGCGCCTGGGGATCTTCAGCGCTCAGGATGTCAGACAGGCGGCGTGTCCACCGAGTGGTGTCGGTCCTCAGGATTCGCTGCTTGATGGTGGCGATCTGTGCAGGATGCATGGAGAAGCTGCGCAGACCCATGGCCAGCAGAACCTCCGTGAAGGCGGGGTCACCTGCCATCTCCCCGCAGACGCTTACATGGCGTCCGGCAGCGAGGGCGCGCCCGATCGAGCGCTCGATGAGGCTCAGGACCGACGGGTGCCAGGCGTCATAGAGATGGGCCACCGCCTCGTCTGCACGGTCGATGGCCAGCGTGTACTGGATCAAGTCGTTGGTGCCAATGGAGGCGAAGTCGAAGTGGCGCAGCACCATATCGATGCCGATGGCTGCGGCAGGCACCTCGATCATGGCCCCGACCTGGACCGTACCGTAGGCCAGCCCCATGCGGTCGAGTTGGGCACGGGCACGCTGCACCGCCAGCAGCGACGCCCGGATCTCCGACAGATGCGCCACCATGGGAATCAGGATCCGCACCTTGCCGAAGGCGCTGGCCCGCAGGATGGCTCGCAGTTGCTCCTCGAACATGGCCGGCTCGGACAGGCTCCACCGTATCGCCCTCAAGCCCAGTGCCGGGTTCAGTGTGTGTTCATGCCGCAGCTCCTGGGCACTCATCTGGTCCAGCGGCTTGTCCGCCCCCACATCCACAGTGCGTATGGTCACTGGCAGGCCCTGCATGGCGCTCACAGCCGCCTGATAGGCCTGGAACTGCTCTTCCTCGCCCGGCAACTCGCCGCTGCGGTTCATGAACAAGAACTCCGTACGAAACAAGCCGACCCCCACTGCACCCGATGCGAGGGCCAAGTGGGCGTCACCCGGCAACTCGATGTTGGCCAGCAGTTCGACCGCGTGGCCATCCAGGGTGACCGCCGGCGTGTGCCGAAGCCGATCCAGCCGGGCTCGCTCGAGTTCGCTCTGGCGCTGGCGAAAACGGTATTCCTCCAGCACGATGGGGGACGGATTGACCACCGCCACGCCTGCATCGCCATCGATGATGACCCAGTCGTCCTGTCGAATGATCCGGCTGGCCTCGCGCGCGCCCACTACGGCGGGGATGTCGAGGCTGCGTGCCACGATGGCCGTGTGGGACGTCTTGCCACCCACATCGGTGATGAATCCGGTGAAGATGCTGTTCTTGAATTGCAGCATGTCGGCCGGGGCGACGTCGCTGGCGACCAACACCAGGGGGTCCTCCCCCGCAATGTTCCGCGGCAAAGCGGTCTCGGCGCGTGCAGCATCGGAACTGGGCGACAAGGCCTTGAGCAGACGTTCTACCACCTGCTCCAGATCTGCCTTGCGCTCGCGCAGGTAGGCATCCTCCATCTCATCGAACTGGCGAGCGAGCACCTCCAGTTGAGCCGACAACGCCCACTCGGCGTTGTAGTGCCGCTCAAGGATCCAATCCTTGGTAGCGCCGGCCAGGGCATCGTCATGCAGCAGCATGAGGTGCACATCCAGCAGGGCAGAGAGTTCGGCCGGGGCGTCTTCGGGCAGGTCGCGCTGCAGCGTCGACAACTCAGTGGCGACCGCATCGCGCGCGCTTTTCAGGCGCTGGACCTCGGACCCCAGGTCTACAGGGGCGACGAAGTAATGCGCCACAGCGACGCGGCTGGAGGCCACGAGCACCGCCCGCCCGATGGCCACACCCCGGGAGACCGGCACGCCAAAGACCTGGATGCTCATGCCGGCGAATGTAGCGCAGACGCCAGCGTCGGCCCGTGTCAGTGCCTCGCCGCGCTGACTGCCGACACCGCGGCCTTAAGCCAGTGGTGCGACCGGTGTCACTGCCCCTCGCCGAATTTCGAGTCGATCAACTCGCGCAGCGCTGTCATGGCCTGCTGCTCGTCAGGCCCGTTGGTCTCGATCTCGATCGAGGCGCCCAACCCTGCAGCCAGCATCATGACGCCCATGATGCTCTTCGCGTTGATGCGCCGGCCGGCACGCGCCAGGTGGATGTCGCAGCGGAACGTGCCGGCCAGCTTGGTCAACTTGGCCGAAGCGCGCGCGTGGAGCCCGAGCTTATTGCTGATGGTGATGCTTGACGTGATCATGCGAACCTGCCGAAGCTGACTGATTTTGCGGCCTGGCGGGGCCGACCTGCATGACGCCCTGCGTTGCACCGTCCACGGCCCGGTTCACCAGGCAGTCCACCGGCTCGGCGGCGTAGCACAGCACGCGCCAGAGCATAGGGACATTCACGCCCGAAACGACGCGCACGCGCGCCCCGTCGGCCACACGCAGCGCCGCGTTGCAGGGCGTGGCGCCGAAGACATCGCACAGCACCAGCGCCTGCGCATCACCTAACTGTTCGCGCAAGTGACGCTCGATCTCCTCGGGTGTGTCAGACGGCAGGACGTCCAGGCATCTCAATACGGCCGCGCAGTCGGGGAACGCATGCGCAGCCACGCGCTCCAGCGCGGAGGCCAGCGGGGCATGGGCGAGCACGATGAGCTGGGTCATGGAAACGGGACGATGGCAAACGATCAGGCGGCGGCTTCGGGCTGCAGAACCCGGCCGCGGGCCAGCGGTCGAAGGTACCAGAAGTACGACAACGCACAGCAGGCCCCGAAGATGGCAAAGGACAGGCGAAAGGCGCCGGCCTCGCTCAGGCCGGCCTCGCGCAGTGCATCAACCGCCAGCCCGATGCCCCATTGGATACAGAACACGCCCGAGAAGATCACCAGGTTGAACGCTGACAGCGCGCGCCCGACCAGGGCAGCAGGAAAGGCCTGGCCAACCGCAGGCTGGCTCAAGGAGACGAACGTGCAGCTCACGCACCACAAGGACCAGAGTGCGGCGGTTGCGGGCTCGGGATCCAGCAGGATCCAGGCCAGGACGACGAGGTGGAGCGGCAAGCCACAAACCATGATCCGGTGCGCCTGCAGGCCTCTACGCGCCAGACGCGGCATGCACACGCCCCAGAGCATGAAAGCCAGCAGCATGCACAGGTTGATGACGAACAAGCCGCCCGCAGCCTGCTCGGGCGTGAACCCGGCCAGGCGGGTCATCCAGGGGCCGGCCCACAGGGTCTGCACGGCGATCATGCCGCCGTAGGTGAAAAAGCCTATGGGCACACTGCGCAGGAACACCGGGTGCAGGAACACGTCCCGGTAGCCCTGACGGGCCAACGGCCGGTGCGGATCTTCCCGCGAGGCCGCAGGGTCTGCAGGCACCCACCACAGCATCAGCGCCATGGCCGCGACAAGGCAGGCGGCCAGCACCCAGAACAGCCCGCGCCAGCCCCACACCGGCAGCAGCCACTGCACAGGCAGCGTGGAGGCCAGCATGCCCAGTGAACCCGACATCAGCATCCAGGAGTTGGAACGGAACTGTGCGGCCTGGGAGAAGCGCAGACGGAAACAGGTCAGCGGCGCCATCAGGCCAGCGGCCAGACCCATGCCGATCAGGGCCCGTGCCAGGATCAGACCCGGCAGGCTCTGCGCCATGGCGAAGGCCCCACAGCCCAGAACTGCCAGCGTCGTCAGGAACAGCAGCACCCGTTTCGGACCCAAACGGTCCAGGGCCTGACCCAGCGGCAACTGCAGCGCCGAAAACCCAAGGAAGTAGGCGCCAGCCAGCAGCCCGAGATCGGCCGCCTTGAGCCCCAATTCCGCGCTGAAAGACGGCGCCAAGGTGGCGGTTACCGCGCGCAGCAAGGCGGAGAAGAAATAGGCGAAGGCAAACGACAGGAAGATCCTGACGGCAAGCGCTGGTGAGGCAAGGGAGGTGGTCATCAGAAGATCGAGGCGGTTCAGGGCCCGAACCTGAGCGCGCTGAAGTAGCTGTCCGCAGCCTCAGAGGCCTGGGGCACGCCCAGCACCGTAGCCTGGAAGACGACGGTGCCGCGCGAGAAGACTGCCACCTGCCCGGCCACCGGCTTGCCATCGGGAAAGCGGCCTTCAAGGCTCCAGCGCCCGCTGCCGGGGTGCGGCGTCTGCCCCCTCACGCTGAGCGGCTGGGCTTGCGCCTTGGCGTCGCCCAGGTTGACCCGGGCAGCCTCCTGCAGTGCCTGCAAGGCTGCGGCCACGCGGGCAGGCTCACCCACATCGGCCCAGGCCAGCCCCCAGGTGGCGTCACCCGCCTGGCAAGCATGCAAGGTAAGCTTGACCTGCTGGCCCGCCAGGGGGAGTTCTCGGGCGTGGGCCGCCGGCTTGCAGGGGAACAAGGCCACGGACTCGGCCACCCCCACCCGCACCTCGCGCCAGTCCAGGGCCGGCGCGCAGGCCGCCAGCGCAGCCCACAAACCTGTAGCGCACCAAGCGCGCCCGAGGCGATGCAAACCCCGCGCCCCCTCAGGCCAGCACATCGGCCACGCCTGCCGCATGGGCCTGCTGGTCGGCGTGGTAACTCGAGCGCACCATGGCCCCCACGGCTGCGTGTGTGAAACCCAGGGCCGCAGCCTCACGCTCGAACATGCGGAACGTGTCCGGATGCACGTAGCGGCGTACCGGCAGATGGTGGCCGCTGGGGGCCAGGTACTGGCCGATGGTCAGCATGTCGATTTCGTGCGCGCGCATGTCGCGCATGGTTTGCAGGATCTCTTCATCGGTCTCGCCCAGGCCAACCATCAGGCCGCTCTTGGTGGGCACGCTCGGCATGGCCTGCTTGAAACGCTGCAACAGGCCCAGGCTGAAAGCATAGTCGGAACCCGGGCGCGCCTCCTTGTACAGGCGCGGGATGGTCTCGAGGTTGTGGTTCATCACGTCAGGCGGCGCGGCTTTCAGGATGTCGAGAGCGCGGTCCAGGCGCCCGCGGAAGTCGGGTGTCAGGATCTCGATGCGGGTCGCCGGGGAGAACTCGCGCGTCTTGCGGATGCACTCGACGAAGTGCGCGGCGCCGCCGTCGCGCAGGTCGTCCCGGTCCACGCTGGTGATGACCACGTACTTCAGGCGCAACGCGGCGATGGTGCGCGCCAGGTTGACCGGCTCGTCCACGTCCAGCGGGTCGGGCCGGCCGTGTCCCACATCGCAGAACGGGCAACGGCGGGTGCACTTGTCGCCCATGATCATGAAGGTGGCCGTGCCCTTGCCGAAGCACTCGCCGATGTTGGGGCACGAGGCCTCCTCGCACACCGTATGCAGCTTGTGGTCGCGCAGGATCTGCTTGATCTCGTAGAAGCGCGTGCTGGGCGAGCCCGCCTTGACCCGAATCCACTCTGGCTTCTTCAGCACTTCCGCCGACACCACCTTGATGGGGATGCGCGAGGTCTTGGCCTGCGCCTTCTGCTTGGCGGTGGCGTCGTAGACGGGTTGCCCAGGCGACTGGGGTGGCGCGGGCGGCGCGGGCGGCTCGGGCGGGACGGGAAAGGCGGAATCGTTCATGGGGTGGGCTCAGGCGTCGCCCGGAGCGGGCGGACCGGAATCGCTGCTTCAACCCCGGATGGTATCGGCTCGGCCCGGCTCCGCGCCCTCAAGCCGACAGCAGCACCTCAAGCCGCTGCGCAAGACGCGCCGCCACGGCCTCGACGTCAACCGCCACCCCGAGGCTGCGCAGGTCCACGGTGCGCAGCCCGGCATAGCCGCAGGGGTTGATGCGGCTGAAAGGCTCCAGATCCATGTCCACGTTCAGCGCCAAGCCATGGTATGAGCAATGCTGCGTCACCTTCACCCCCAGCGCCGCGATCTTGCCCAGACCGGCGAAGGGGTCGGCACTGGCGGCCGCGGGCACCAGCGGGGCATGGTCGAAAGGATCGGCGCAGCGCACGTAAATGCCCGGGGCGGTGCGGACGCGGTGGCCGGTGACGCCGCAAGAGTCCAGCACCTGCAGCGCCGCGGCCTCCAGCCGGTAGACATATTCCTTGACGAAGATGCCCAGGCGCCTGAGGTCCACCAGCGGGTAGGCCACCACCTGGCCCGGGCCGTGAAAGGTGACCTGGCCCCC
>JBAXYD010000115.1:0-6358 GCA_037127635.1 Betaproteobacteria bacterium
AGGGCCTTCATGGCCTGCGCCACCTCGGCATCGGTGACTTCCACGACGCCGTCGACTTGGCCGGCCATCACCGCCAGCGCGGTGGGGTCCGGCACCCGGCAGGCCATGCCGTCCGCGAGCTGGGTCGTGACGGGCGACTCGACCGGTTGCCCTTGCGCGAGCGACAGCGCGTAGGCGCGGGCGTGTGCGGATACCACGCCCACGAGCCGCATCCTCCGGCCGAGTGCCGCCCGCGCAGCGATGGCGGCGCACAGTCCCGACCCCAGGCCGATGGGCACGAAGACGACGTCCAGCTGCGGCACCGCCTCAAAGAACTCCACCCAGCCGGTGGCTACGCCGCGCACCAGGTCGGGATGGAAGGAGGGCACGCGGTGCAGCCCGTCGCGCACGGCCAGCGCGGCGGCGTGTTCCGTGGCGGCCTGGAAGTCCTCGCCGTGTTCCACCAGCGTGGCCCCGAGCGCCCTCATGGCCGCGTTCTTCTCGCGGCTGTTGCCGTGTGGCACCACGATAGTCGCGCCGATGCCATGCCGCCGCGCCGCGAACGCGAGTGACTGCCCGTGGTTGCCGCGCGTGGCCGAGACGATGCCAGCGCAGTCCGGCTCGCGCCGCGCCAACCCGTCCAGGTAAACCAGCCCGCCTCGCACCTTGAAGGCACCTGTGGGGGTATGGTTCTCATGCTTGACCCACACCTCGGTGCCCAGGCGCTGAGCCAGCAGCGGCCAGGCGAACTGTGGGGTGGGCGGCATCACCTGGCGCACCAAAGCAGCGGCGGATTCGATGTCGGCTAACGTGGGTAGCAGTGTGGATTTCATGGGCTCGGGGACTGCGGCCGCCGGGGTTCGGCAAGCCAGGGGTTGAACAGGGGAACCGTGGATCGTTTCTTGCCCTATCGCCCCGTCATCTCGGCGCCTGTGCTTTCACGGTCAGATCGGCAAAGCCGTTGGCCTGCAGGAACGTCAACACGGTGGGCCGCCAGACTTCCGGGGCCTGGCTGAACAGGCCATGGCCGTCCTTGCCATGGGGCGGGAATTGGACGAACTCGCCCACGCCGCCCTCGGCCTGAAAGGCGGCAAACCACTCGCGTGGGTACTTCGAGCCCATCCACTGGTCGTTCTCGGTGTAGATCCACAGGGTGGGAATGCGGGCTCTGCGGCCATAGTCGGCAAACATGCGCCTGAGCTGGCTTGTGCCACAGGGTTCCTGGGGATGTGTGACCGGGTTGCCGCCACCGCCGCCGGCAAAGTTGATGGCGGCCAGTACTCCAGGCGGATTCTTGGCTGCCACCGCGATGGCCGTGGCGCCCCCGAAGGACTGACCCAGGATCAGCGTCCGGTTCGGCGCCACATCGGGGCGCTGCTTGATGACGTCCAGCACCTGCAAGGTCTGTGAGGCGGCGGCCTCGTATCCCGGTGGGTAGTTCTTTCTGCCGCAGTCACCGGTGTCTTCCACATCCTCCCCCCCAGAGACGCCATAGCCAATACGCGTCGGCACCACCACCAGGAAGCCCATCGCGGCCAACCAGCGGGCATTGGTGATGGACGTGGCCCGGCCGAAGGCGGCACGCTCGTCTGCCTTTGCCGCCCTGCCATGGTTGATGAGCGCAATGGGGTAGGGCTGGGCGGCATCACTGTCGTGGTAGACGGACACCACCACCTCCTGTTCGATCACCTTGCCGTAGGCATTGGTCACCTTGACCGGCACCTTGATGATCTTCTCGACCCATGCGGCGTGCGCTGACGCGCCGGCCAGCGCGAACACCACGGCGGCTAGAAAAGGCAGGGCACGCCTCGCCACGGCGACCTCCGCCCACGGCATCGTGCGAACCCGCATCGCCGGGGGGTGATGGTGCCCTGACGTGCTGTGCGGCCGGGCGCGGAGGAAGTCGTCTGTGGTCAACGCTGCTGCTCCAAGAGTTCTCAGAAAAGGACGCCCATTCAGGTCTTGAGACGGGGGGCTCACGCGCAAGACCGCCGAGTCCCACCGGGTTGCAGGCGGGCCTGCCCGGTCGGGCTCAGCCGACCTTGGGCAGTTCGATCCCTGGGAAGATCTTGATCACGGCGCTGTCGTCCTCACGCCCGAAGCCGGCACTCGACGCCTGCATGAACATCTGGTGCGCGGTGGAGGCCAGGGGCAGGGGGAACTTGGTGGCGCGGGCGGTGTCCAGCACCAGGCCCAGGTCCTTGACGAAGATGTCCACGGCAGACAGCGGGGTGTAGTCGGCCGCCAGCACATGGGCCATGCGGTTCTCGAACATCCAGCTGTTGCCGGCGCTGTGGGTGATGACCTCGTACAGCGCCGCGGCGTCCACGCCTTCGCGCAGGCCCAGCGCCATGGCCTCGGCCGCGGCGGCGATGTGCACGCCGGCCAGCAGCTGGTTGATGATCTTGACTTTGCTGCCCGCGCCGGCGCGGTCGCCCAGCCGGTAAACCTTGGCCGCCATGGCGTCCAGCGCAGCGCCGCAGCGTTCGTAGGCCGCAGGGGTGCCGGCGGTCATCATCGTCATCTGGCCCGAGGCCGCCTTGGCCGCGCCGCCGGAGATGGGAGCGTCCAGGTACAGCAGGCCCAGGGCCTGCAGGCGCTGCTCGAAGGCGATGGACACGTTGGGGTCCACGGTGGAGCACATGACGAAGACGCTGCCGGGCTTCATGGCAGAGGCCGCGCCCGGGTCACCGTTGCTGCCGAACAGTACCTGCTCGGACTGCTGCGCGTTAACCACCACCGAGACCACCACGTCGCAGGCCGCGGCCAGTTCGGCCACGCTGGCGCAGGCGGTGCCGCCGTCCTGCGCAAAGGCCTGTGCCACGCCGGGGCGGATGTCGAAGACGTGTGGCGCCATGCCTGCGCGGCGCAGGGACGCGGCCATGCCGGCGCCCATGGCGCCCAGGCCGATGAGGCCCACGCGGGGCTGGGTGTGATCAGGGGTTGAGGTCATGCAGGGGTTCCCAGGCAGGTGATGTAAGGCAGCGCATGGATCAGGCCGGGCTTGAGCGCAGGCCATAGACCCCGCCGCCCGCCCAGAGGTACTCCGCACGCAGCACCGCGTCGCCCTTCTCGCCAGTGAAGGTGAAGCCCAGCAAGGCCACCGCGTCACCGGCCTTGATTTCGGCCACCTTCCAGGCGTTCATGCGGGTCAGGGGCGCCAGTTCGACCAGCCAGCGTCGGTCGCGCCGCGTCGGCAGGCGCGCGGCACGCAGCAGGGCCGCGCCGTCGGGACCTGCCGACTGCGCCGGCACCGCGCGCGATGCCAGGTCGGCGGGCAGCCGCAGGTCCGTCGCCACCTCCAGCTCGAGCTCGGCATGGGGGTTGCGCCAGGCCACCTTTGCCGCGCGGCCCTCCAGGTACAGCGGGCGGTCCTGGTCGAAGCTGCTCCAGCCGTGATGGGCATGGGCGGCACCTGGGCTCAGAAACCATGCAGAGGCCGGCGTGAGGCTGGCGGAGATGAGTTGTCGTCGGTTCATCATGAAGCTCTCCTGTCGTTCATGCACCTGCGCGGGGCCCAGGCATCAGGCAGACACATCGGGACGACACATCAGGCATAGGCAATCCAGCGCCCGCAGATCATCGCGCCTATCCAGAGCCCGAGCGACGCCAGGGTCTGCACGCGCGCCACGCCGTCCAGCCGCTCCAGGCCCGCGCGGGCATGGAACAGTGCGGCGTTCATCCCGGCCAGCATCACCAGCCCCATCTTCCAGACGAAGGCGCGGTTGGCCAGCATCTCCCCTGGGTTCGCTGCAAACATCACCAGGCCCGACAGCGCGCCGAGGCCGAATCCCAGCAGCGCCAGCACCAGCGAAAGCCGCGCCAGGGCCCGCACGGGCAGCTCCCGCGACCACCCCAGCACGCGTGACTCGAACGCCATCAGGTTGCCCACCAGCAGGGCCACCCCAAGCAGGTGCACCACCTCGAGCGCGGGGTACAGCCAGGGGCTGCTGCCAATCCATGTGATGCCCTGCACCCAGGACCCTCCTGCAACACCAGAGGACGCGATCTTGTCACGAAGCGGCTTGTGCTCACCGGCGCTGCGGATCAGGCGGGCGATACGCCAGGCGCTTGTAGGCAGCGGGAATGCCAGCGCTGTGCCCTGTCCGGCAGGTCCTCGCAGCGGTTACCCTGCGGGCTTCTCCGCTTCCCCACCGACCACTCGCTAAGCCGTGGGCATTTGATGACACTCTCGCCCCGCGCCACTGGCCTGCTGGCTGCCTTCGTCACGGTGGGGGCATGGACGGCATTCATCGTCGGCTCGCGTGCGGTGGTGACGCAGCGCACCCTGGCGCCGTTGGACTTGGCTGTCGTGCGCGTGGCATTCGCCGCTGCGGTGCTGCTGCCCTGGGGCTGGTGGCTGTGCCGAGGCCGCAGCGGCACCTGGCTCAAGGTGTCGCCGCTGCCGGCGCGCACCAGCGCAATCCTGGGCTTGCTGGCAGGGCTGTGGTTTCCGCTGGCGGCATACCACGCCTTCCTGTTCGCACCGGCCGCGCACGGCTCGGTTCTGATGCCCGGTCTGCTGCCGCTGTGGACGGCGGCGCTGTCGGTGCTGGTGCTGCGTGAACGCCTGGGGCTGCAACGGGCCCTGGGGCTGTCCCTCGTGCTGGCCGGGGCCGTGGCGGTGGCCAGCCACTCTCTCGGTCAGGCAGGCGCAGGCCTTCAGGCCTGGAAAGGCGACCTGCTGTTCATGAGCGCATCGTTCGCCTGGGCGATCTTCACCATCCTGTGCCGGCGCTGGCAGATCTCTGCCGTGCACAGCAACATCGCCGTGCTGACCTTCGCCAGCGTCACCCTGCTGCCAACCTACGCCCTGCTGGTGGCTGCGGGTGCGGTCTCTTCGGGTCTGGCCCAGGCCTCCTGGCGGGAGATCCTGGCCCAGGGGGTACTGCAAGGCTGGATCGCGGTGGTCGTCTCCGGGATCGGCTTCATGAAGATGGTGGAGAGCTTCGGCCCGGTGCGCACCACCATGATCACGGCCGTGGTGCCCGGCCTGTCAGCCCTGTGCGCCATGACCCTGCTGGGCGAACCGCTGTCGCGGGTGGTGGCTGCCGGCCTGGCCTGCGTGACCGTTGGCATCTTCGTGGGGGTGCGGGGCGCTGCCAGCCGATGAACCCCGCCTGCGAATCAGACGCAGCGCCGGTGCCTTTCGATGCAGGTGTCCAGCGTCTCGGCGCCGTCGCGCTGCCACCAATGGGCTGAAGAGAAGATCTCCACTTCGGCGTAGCCGGCAAAGCCCTGCGCCTCCATCCAGCCGCGTATGCGCGGAACGTCGATGACGCCGTCACCCATCATGCCGCGGTCGTTGAGCAGGTCGGTGGTGGGGGTGAGCCAGTCACACACGTGCAGGGCCAGCAGCCGGGAGGCGCCGGCGCGTTCGATTTGTGCGGAAAGCTTCGGGTCCCACCACACGTGGTAGACGTCCACCGCCACGCCCAGTGCGCCGCTGCGCTGCGGGTCCAGCAGATCGCACAGGTCCAACGCTTGCTCCAGGGTGTTGATGCAGGCCCGGTCGGCGGCGTACATGGGGTGCAGCGGCTCGATGGCCAGTGGCATCCCGCGCTCGCGCGCATCGCCCAGCAGCAGCTGGACACCTTCGGCCACTTGCAGGCGCGCGCTGTCCAGGTTCTTGTGCAGCGCACGCCCTGCCAAGGCCCCCGGCAAGCCGCCGACCACCAGCACCAGGCAGGCCGCACCCAGCTCGCAGGCCTCGTCCAGCGCTCGTCGGTTGTCGTCGCGTACGGTCTTGCACTGCGCGCTGTCGGCGTAGGTGAACATGCCTCCGCGACAGTAGCCCGAGATTTCCAGACCGTACGCCTTGACGGCCCGGGAGGTGGCTGCCAGCCCAGCCTTCTCCACCTGATCTCTCCAGGGCGACACCGCCCGGATGCCGCGCGCCGCGCAAGCCTCCAGGATCTGCAGCAGCGGCCAGTCCTGCCCACGCTGGCGCCGCACGGTGGCGGTGTTGATGGACAGCCAGCGGTGGTCGGCCGAGAAGTCCCTCAAGCCTCCACCCCGTGCACGGCCAGCAGGTGCCGCATGCGGTGCACGGCCAGCTCCGGCTGCTCGATCAGGCCGGCTGCATCGGCCAGGCGGAACAGCTCCGACAGATGCGGCAGCGAGCGCGTGCTCTGCTGCCCGCCCACCATGACGAAGTGGTCCTGGTGGCCGTTGATCCAGGCCATGAAGACCACCCCCGTCTTGTAGAAGCGGGTGGGCGCCCGAAAGATGTGGCGCGACAGCGGGACCGTGGGCGCCAGGATCTCGTGAAAGCGCACGGTGTCGCCCACGGCCAGCGCAGCCAGGGCAGCGCTGGCGGCCGGGGCGATGGCGTCGAAGATGCCCAGCAGCGCGTCGCTCTGGCGCTGGTGGACATGCG
>JBAXYD010000116.1:0-6025 GCA_037127635.1 Betaproteobacteria bacterium
CTGAGGCTTTAGTCCATCGCTGTGGTTCAGATTTGAACATGACGCGGGCTGTACGCCCGCCGTGGAAGAAAAAAAAGCGCATCTCTTCCTGGATGCGGACGCTGCGGGGGGCGGGGGCGGGGGCGGGTGAAGGGGGTTGGGGCACGGGGGATGGGCTTGGTTGTGCTCAGTGCTCACGCGTATTCACCGTCTTGATCAGGCTATCGGATATGGTGTCGCGGTCAGCCTGCACGGGGGCTGACAGCCCAGTGCCGTTGGGCAAGCGAGCGCGGTCACCGTCAAAGCACATGTCCGCGATGCAGAGGTGAGCAGCGGAAGTCACAACACCGCGTCCAAGCCGTTGCGCTCAATCAGATTCAACAGCTTGAGCGAGGGTCCACTGGGCCTCTTGTCACCAACCTCCCACTTCTGAACGGTGGACAGGCTGGTGTTGAGCACGGCGGCAAACACCGCCTGGCTTATGTTGGCGCGCTGGCGTATCTGCTTGATTTGACCCGGTGCGATGTCATGCACCGCAAGATTGCACAACGCATCGAATTCACCCATGCGCCGCTTGTCAATCAGGCCTGCGCTGTGCAGGCCCCGTGCGGTCTCGTGTACCTCTTCCAGGATGCGGCTCTTGCGGCGGGTTTGCGTCATCTCATACCTCCAACAGTTCGCCCACGCTCACAGCTTCGGCCAGTTCATCGTCCCGCAGCGCGAGCAGGGTGACAGCCACCTCTTGCAAGGCCCGAAGCTCGTCCTTTTCAATGCTGGCCCTTTCGTTCTTGCCAAAGCCGAAAACAAAGAACCAGCTTCCTGAAAACCGGGTAGCCACGATGGTTCTCGCGCCGCCGCGCTTGCCGCGGTTGCCCAAGGGCACGCGTTTCTTCAACAGGCAGCCACCCAAATCAGCATCCACCAGGCCGGCTTCCATCTCGACAACTGCCGCTTTCAGGGCCTCGTCTTCCAGACCCGCCCTTCGCATCCAGCGTGAAAACGTGCGGGTCTTGAACACGCGCGACATGACGATGGTATACCACCAGGTGCAATGCTGTCAGTCGTGGGGAAGCTGAGCCAGGCCGCTCACTCCCTCGCCACCGCCGTATGAAATCCATGCCGCCTAAGCAGCGCCATCTGCTGTGCGGCTTTCAGGTCTTCGGCCACCATCTCAGCGCACATCTGCTGCGCGGTGATCTCGGGCACCCAGCCCAGTTCATTCTTGGCCTTGGTAGGGTCACCCAGCAGGGTTTCTACCTCGGTGGGGCGGAAGTAGCGTGGGTCAACCGCCACGATGCAATCACCCACCTTCAGCGCCGGGGCCTTGTGGCCCGAGATGGCTGCCACGCAGCCCTTCTCGTCCACTCCCTGGCCTTCAAAGCGCAGGGTAATGCCCAACTCTGCTGCCGTCCAGGTGATGAACTCGCGTACCGAGTACTGCAACCCGGTGGCAATCACAAAGTCTTGCGGCTTGTCTTGCTGCAGCATCATCCACTGCATGCGCACGTAGTCCTTGGCGTGGCCCCAGTCGCGCAACGCGTCCATGTTGCCCATGTACAGGCACTTCTCCAGCCCCTGTGCAATGTGGCTCAGGCCGCGGGTGATCTTGCGGGTGACAAACGTCTCGCCACGGCGCGGGCTCTCGTGGTTGAAGAGGATGCCGTTGCAGGCGTACATGCCATAAGCCTCACGGTAGTTCACCGTGATCCAGTAGGCGTACATCTTGGCCACGGCGTAGGGGCTGCGCGGATAGAAGGGCGTGGTCTCCTTCTGCGGAATCTCCTGCACCAGGCCGTAGAGCTCTGAGGTGCTGGCCTGGTAGAAACGCGTCTTCTTTTCCAGCCCCAGGATGCGCACGGCCTCCAGCAGGCGCAGCGTGCCCATGGCGTCCACATCGGCCGTGTACTCGGGGGATTCGAAGCTCACCGCCACGTGGCTTTGCGCGCCCAGGTTGTAAATCTCATCGGGCTGCACCTGCTGCACGATGCGCGTGAGGTTGGACGAGTCCGTCAAATCCCCATAGTGCAGGATGAAGCGCTGGTGCTCCACATGCGGGTCTTCGTAGATGTGGTCCACCCGCTGGGTGTTGAATGACGAGGCTCGGCGCTTGATGCCGTGAACCTCGTAGCCCTTGTCGAGCAGGAACTCGGCGAGGTAGCTGCCGTCTTGGCCGGTGACGCCGGTGATGAGGGCTTTTTTCAATGCTCATCTCCCCAATGTGAATTCCGGCCATCCAAACGCCCTATGCGCTGTGAATTCAGTAAACGCTCAAAGTTCATAATATGAAACCACGAAAACCCGTTTCAGAGAATTCTGTAAAAATAAAATGATAAACCTCAGACTTTGAGATGCTTCAAAGCAATTGAGACTTGATCCTGAAGATATGGGAGATCGCGTTCAATCGTCTTCCAAACAACCGCCAAATCTACCTTGTAATAGCCGTGCGCCAAGACATTGCGCATGTCATAGGCAAAGGAAAGGGGTAATTCAGGATGGGCTGCCACGAAAGCTGGATCAACCCGCTCTACGTTGCGACTGGCTTCACCAATGATTTCAAAATTTCGGATCACTGCATCTTGGATCAAAGAACTTGACAAGAACGTGACTTCGTCAATGTCTTCGCAGTAGCTGTGGATACGGCCAATCGCTTCAAGGATGTGCTCCAGATAGTCGAGCACCCGAAGCGGATCGCGGCTCATACCGAACGGGCCTCTGATATAACGATTTGACGGAATTTCTCAGGTAAAGCTTCAGGGGTCAAAACATCCACCTCAATACCCAAAAGATTACGCAGCTTGTAGCGAATGGCTCCCAAATCGAACAGGGTGGTGTCCGCAGTTGGGTCAACGAGTATGTCCAAGTCACTTTCATCTGTGTCCGAACCGTGCACTACTGAACCAAACACGCGTGCATTGGCCGCCCTGTGTGCCAGGACTATTTCACGAATTTCTTCGCGATGGGCTGCAAGTGCTTCAGAGGGTTTCATTTTTTTAAGTGGGGGGATTCCAGAAGTTTTCAGCGGTGGTTGGCGTGTAAACCCTTGCGTGGGCTGCACCTGCTGCACGATGCGGGTGAGGTTGGACGAATCCGTCAAATCCCCATAGTGCAGGATGAAGCGCTGGTACTCCACATGCGGGTCTTCGTAGATATGGTCAACCCGCTGGGTGTTGAATGACGAGGCTCGGCGCTTGATGCCGTGGACTTCGTAACCCTTCTCGAGCAGGAACTCGGCAAGCTAGCTGCCGTCTTGGCCGGTGACGCCGGTGATGAGTGCTTTCTTCAATCTCTTTCTCCCAACATCCCAAGAGGAATGGGCCTATTTCAACGTTTCAGTTGCAAGGGCCAGCAAGGCCTGCGCCTGAGCCAAGCACTCCTGCAATGCCGCATGCGTGATCGTCTCACCGTCGTAATCACTCAGGTTGCGCTGCTTGCGCAGACCATCCAGGACCCGACAGTCAAAACGCGTCTCCAAGCTGTTGTCTGAGCGTCTGGCGTCCTGCAAACGGCTATCGGACCCGCCGTTCGGGGTTCATCAGCAACATCGACAACACAGCCCGCCTGTACCGGTTTGGAAAGAGTAGCTCAGACAACGCCATTTTGTTTTCCGATATAAAACGAACGTTTCTCAAAGGAAAACATTTTAAGGCTTGCTCAGTGCAGACGAATCTCCTGCGCCAGACCGTAGAGCTCTGAGGTGCTGGCCTGGTAGAAGCGCGTCTTCTTCTCCAGCCCCAGGATGCGCACGGCCTCCAGCAGGCGCAGCGTTCCCATGGCGTCCACATACCCGCTGGGGCCCTTGTCGAGCAGGAACTCGGCCAGGTAGCTGCCGTCCTGGCCGGTGACGCCGGTGATGAGGGCTTTTTTCAATTTCTGTCCCCTGAAAGCCTGACTTGCATTTTCATCCGCGCCCGTAGCTGTCTTCAAACCGCACGATGTCGTCCTCGCCCAGGTAGCTGCCGGACTGCACCTCGATGATCTCCAGCGGCACCTTGCCCGGGTTGGCCAGGCGGTGCACCTCGCCCAGCGGGATGTAGGTGCTCTGGTTCTCGGTCAGCAGGATCTTCTTGTCGCCACAGGTCACCTCGGCCGTGCCGCGCACCACGATCCAGTGCTCGGCGCGGTGGTGGTGCTTCTGCAGGCTCAAGGCAGCACCCGGCTTCACGCCGATGCGCTTGACCTGGAAGCGCTCGCCCGTGTCGATGCTGTCGTACCAGCCCCAGGGCCGGTGCACCTTGCGGTGAGCGGTGTGCTCGTCGCGCTGCTGACGGCTGAGCGTGCCCACGATGGCCTTGACCTCCTGGCTGCGCGCGCGGTCGCTCACCAGCACGGCGTCGGCCGTTTCCACCACCACCACGTCCTGCAGGCCGATCACCCCCACCAGCCGGTGCGTGGCGTGCACCAGCGTGCGCTGGCTGTCGTGCAGCAGCACGTCGCCCGTGGTGGCGTTGCCTTGCGCGTCCTGCGGGGCCACTTGCCACACGGCGTCCCAGGCGCCAAGGTCGTTCCAGCCGGCGTCCAGCGGCACCATGCGGATGTCCACACCGCTGCCCGGGCACTGCTCCAGCACGGCGTAGTCCACCGATTCCGCCGGCACCTGCTCGAACGCCGCCTGGCCGGGGCGCACGAACAGGGCATCGGTGCTGCGGGCGTCGAAGGCCGCACTCGTGGCGGCCAGGATGTCGGGGCGAAAACGTTCCAGCGCCTCGAGCCAGGTGCTGGCGCGCAGCACGAAGATGCCGCCGTTCCAGAAGTAGCCGCCTTCGGCGAGATAGGCCGCCGCGGTGGCGGCGTCGGGCTTTTCGACGAAGCGCTGCACGGGGCGGGCCTGGAGCCGCAAGTCTGGCGCAGCCTCTTGGGCCGCGGTGTCTTCCGCTGCGCTGGCTTGCTGGCCTGCGCCCGCCTGGATGTAGCCGTAGCCTGTCTCGGGCCGGTCGGGCGTGATGCCCAGGATCACCACCGTACCCTGCGCGGCCTGCTGCACGGCGCGCTCCAGCGCGGCGGTGAAGGCGGCAGGATTCGTGACCGTCTGGTCAGCGGGCGTGATCACCAGCACAGGGTCGGCCCCGTCAAGAGCGGCTTGCAGTGCGGCCAGCGTTACGGCTGGCGCGGTGTTGCGCCCGGCCGGCTCCAGCATCAAGGCCGCAGGGGTGCAGCCGGCCTCGCGCAGTTGGTCCAGGATCAGGAAGCGGTGCGCCTCGTTGCCCACCACGATGGGCGGGGCCACTTCCAGCTTGGCGCCTACCGATTGCGCGCCCCCGTTGCCCAGCGCCATGAGGCGCCGCGCGGCCTGCTGCAGCAGACTCTCGTTGCCGTGCAACACCAGGAACTGCTTGGGGTAGCCCGCCCTCGACAGTGGCCACAGCCGCGTGCCGGAGCCGCCGGCCATGATGACGGGTTGGAGGGGAATGGTCATTTCAGGGTTGGACCAAGATTAGACAGATGGCTGACAGCAACTGCTTGCTGATGGCCAGCGTGGCCGGGTGCAGCCGGGTGCCAGAGCCCCCAGCCAGGATGATGCCTTTGCGGTTCACTTCCAGGCCTGAGTCCATCAGTTCAACACTTTCTTGCCGTTGACCACAATGGGCTCACCCGTAGCGTGCGAGTAGAGGACGTCTGGACAAACGTCCGCGCCGTTAGGCCACACGATGGTGCCGAGCTCGCTATCCACCCGTACCTTCGCGAAGTACGCCTCGTCCATCAAGGGGGAAAAGACGCCTCCGTAGCCCCGCTGCAGCACTTGGTCCATTTCCAGTACTGCCGTGATGCCGTCTGAGAATGTGACTTGCAAGCGGCGCCCCTTTAGAGGCTGGACGTGGATGATCTCAGGCACGGGCTACTCCGGCGGTCGGCTGGCCTTCGCCATATTGCTTGGCCACCCAATCCCGGTAGGCGCCGCTTTGCACCCGCGCCACCCAGTCGCCATGGGCCAGGTACCACTGCACCGTCTTGCGGATGCCGGTGGCGAAGGTCTCGGCCGGGCGCCAGCCGAGCTCGCGCTCGATCTTGCGCGCATCGATGGCGTAGCGCCGGTCGTGGCCGGGGCGGT
>JBAXYD010000117.1:0-5712 GCA_037127635.1 Betaproteobacteria bacterium
CCGTCATGACTTCCCCTTTCCGATCAGATTGAACTTCCGCAACTCAATCTTGGTATCTCGATACCGTTACCGGACTGGGGAAGTCCCTTCGTATTCGTTCCACCTGACGTGCAGCAGCGAGCTTCGCTCGCTGCTGCACGCATGTGAGCTCAAACGTTAGACAGCACCAAACACACATCGCTTGACGTTCTGTATCCATATGGCTACAGTCGTGGAATGTTCACCGTTCGCCAGACTGAAAAGTTCGTCGCGTGGCTCGACGCACTGAAAGACAAGCGCGCTCAGATCCGCATCGCGGCCCGCCTACGGCAGGCAGAAGCAGGAAGTCTCGGCGACTGGCAGCCAGTCGAAGGTGAAGTCTCCGAGATGAGAGTGCATTTCGGTCCTGGATACCGGCTGTACTTTGTCCGTCGTGGCCGGGTGATCGTTGTCATGCTCAACGCAGGTGACAAGTCGAGCCAGAAGCGCGATATCCGCCACGCATTGAAGCTGGCATCTGAACTTGGAGACGATCTATGACGAAGACCAAGGTACCACTCAAACTTGTGGCCTTCGATGCAGCACGGTACCTTGACGACGATGCCGCCATCGCCGAGTACATGACCGCAGTGCTTGAGGCCAACGATCCAGACTTGCTCCTGCTCGCACTAAGCGATGTGGCGCGAGCCAAGGGCATGGCGCAGGTGGCCAAAGACGCAGGCTTGGGCCGTGAGAGTCTGTACAAGGCCCTTGCGCCTGGCGCGAAGCCCCGATTTGAAACGGTCATGAAAGTGGCGCGCGCACTAGGTGTCAAGTTCACGGCTCAACCAGCCTGAGCGACGAGCGCGCAAGGTGCGGTCTCTCAAGAAACTCCCCGCAAGTGACTGACGCGCAGGGGATTTTTCAAGCCGTCTGCGCCGCTGGCGCGGTCGGCACCAGCGTCATGCCGAGCTGCTGCGCCCGCAGGTTCAGGTTGTGCAGCACCCGCTGCCGGTAACGTTCTTCGTAGTAGGCCTGACCTTGATCGGTGTATTCCTCGCCCTTGGTCAGCATGCTGTGAATCAGCCGCGCCAGTTTGTGCGCGGCGGCCGTCACCGCCTTGGGTTTGTCCATTCGGCTACAGATGCGGCGGTAGTACGCGCCCAGCGCCGATTGGCTGGTGCGCAGCGCCGCAGCCGCCAGTCGCAGCGCCTGGGCCGCCCGGTTCGCACAGCGCTTGGTCTTGCCGCTCATCACCTCGCCTCCGGTGATCTTGGTGCCCGGGCACAGTCCCAGCCAGGACGCGAAGTGCTTGTCGCTGGGGAACTTGCGCATGTCGGTGCCGGTCTCGCTGACGACCACCAGCGCGGTGGTCACGTCGATGCCGTCGATGCGTGTGAGGTCCACGCCGCACATCTGGAACAGCCGCGTGCGCAGGTCGAACTTCGGCGCGTTGCGGGCCTTGCTGCGCTTCTTGCCCTTGTCGGGCTCGACCTCGGTGATGTGCAGCCGCTGCAACTGCGCCTCGATCTCCTGGTCGCACTGCTGCAACTGCCCTGCACGCTGCGCGCCTTTGTGCGCAGCAACGTGGCGCGCTGTCGTGCCAAGGCCCGCAGCACGCACACTTGGTCGCTGGGGCGGAAGGCCCCGCGCAGCAGGCCATAGGTCATCAACTGCTGCAGCCACTGGCAGTCGAGCACGTCGCTCTTGCGGCCCGAGACGTTCTTGACATGCCGCGCGTTGACGAGCAGCACGGTGAAGCCACGTGCGTCGAGCAACTCGAACAGCGGGATCCAGTACACCCCAGTGGACTCCATGGCCACGGTGTCCACACCGCAGTCGCGCAGCCAGTCGGCCAAACGGTGCAGGTCGGCAGTGAACGAGGCGAACTCGCGCACCGGTTCGTCGTCGCGGTCGGCAGGCACGGCCACGTAGTGACTGGCGCTGCCGATATCGATCCCAGCCGCGTTGGGATGGGTCAACTCCAGGCCCTTGCGGTTCAAGGCCCGATTGCGTGTAGCCATGGCATCCTCCATCATGAGAAGTGGAACGTGGCACCGGATCGGGCTCGTCGTCGTGATCACTCTCTCAAACGGGATACCGCCCAGCCGGCTGCACACCGGCCAATCGGTTCACCAATGTCGATGACGCAGCCCAAGACCACGCTAACCCGCGGGCAGTACGCACCATTGCCGTATCGGTCTTCCCCGACGGCACGTTCCACCTTGCCACGCATGCCGCCGTCGCGCCAGGAGTTTCTTCGGGACGATTTGCGGGCGGGTCGGGCCGATTGCATCGCTAACCCCTCGCTGAACCGGACACGCAACGGCATCAGGCGCCGCAACCATCAAGTCCGCAGATGCTCGAACATTTGGCCGACGCTGTCCTTCTGCTGCACCTTGCCGTGGTCGTCTTCGTCGTAGGCGGCTTGGGGTTCATCGTCCTCGGCAACGTCATGCGCTGGAGCGCTGCGAACGCGCCCATCTTCCGGTGGGTGCACTTGTTGGCCATCATGGTGGTGGTCGTTCAGTCATGGCTGGGTGTCGAGTGCCCGCTCACCACGCTTGAGAACTGGCTTCGTCTGCGCGCAGGTGGCTCCGGGTACGAAGCCGGCTTTGTGCAGCACTGGGTCTCGGCAGTGCTGTACTACCAGGCACCTGCCTGGGTCTTTGCCACCGTCTACACCGCGTTCGGGGCAACCGTCCTGGCAAGTTGGCGCGCTTGGCCACCAAGGCGGCCTTTCAGTATGGCCATTGGCCGCCAGGTGATGCGGTTCAAGCATCAACGTCGACACTCAGGCCCATGAGCAGCATCACCGTCCGTCAGGCCGTCTTCTCAGACCTTCCGAGTCTGGCTGAGCTGTTCAATCAGTACCGTGTGTTTCAGGGCAAGGCCAGTGATCTTCCAGCCGCCATGGCCTTCCTTCAAGCAAGGTTCGATCACGGCGAGTCTGTTGTCTTCCTGGCTTCAGAGGGCGTTGCGGCGGTCGGGTTCGCACAGCTGTATCCCAGCTACTCCTCTACGGCTCTTGCCAGGGTATTCATCCTGAACGACTTGTTCGTCCATGAAAGTGGTCGCCGCAAAGGGGTGGGGTCACAGTTGCTCGGTGCTGTCGAAGGCTACGCCTGGGCCCATGGCGCAGCCCGCGTCACGCTGAACGTTGCCATCGAGAACACTTCGGGGCAGGCGCTTTACGAGGCGCAGGGCTGGAGCAAGGATGCCCAGTTCTTCATGTATCACCGGTTCCCAGCCAGCAGCTGAGCCGTTGCGCGCCGTGTGGGACGTCACCGCTCGCTCAAGCTGACCCCCGAAGGCACCACAAATGCTTGTCCGCCTGACCTCCCCCCCTCCAGCCGTACCAACCTGAAGTAGCCGGGGCCACACCCTGGGCTGAGTCCCTGCGCTGGAGTCTTGAAATGCGAAAGCCAGATGAGCAGGTGCAAGGTGCCGCGCAACCGGAATCCAATCGTTCACGCCGCCGCAGGCACGCCTTGTCATCCCTGGCTGCTCTGCTTTGCGTGGGCGTTCTGCTTCGCTTGGGAGGGTTTCCCGTACCAGCCTGGGCCCTGCTGGTGGCGGGCGCAGCGCTGGCATTGGTGTTCATTCTTCCGGCGCTCGGGGGCCGCATGCGCGAGCCTGAGGACAGCGCCTTCAAGAAAGTGCCTTGGGGCACTTGAACGGCTCGCATCCGCAGGACCTCCACCGCACGATCCTACAGCGCAATCGCCAGGGGTAAGTCTGCAGGGCCCAGGCTTAGGATGGCCTGCTTTCTTACCAAGCGGTAGCGGCTCCGTACCACCAGCCCCCCACCATGCTTCATCACCTCTCCCTGGGCGCCGTGGACATCGAACGAGCTGCCCGGTTCTATGACGCGGCGCTGGCGCCGCTGGGCTACAGGCGGGTCTGGTCTGATCTGCGACCTGGGGAGTCCGGCCAGGCGGTCGGCTACGGGCCGCCGGGCTCGGGGGACAAGCTCGCGATCAAACTGGTGTCGCAGCCCATCGCGCCGATCCCGGGCTTTCATGTGGCCTTCTCAGCGCCCAGCCGGGCGGCGGTGGCGGCCTTTCATGCGGCGGCGCTGGCGGCCGGTGGCACGGACAACGGCCCGCCCGGCCTGCGCCCCCATTACGGCGCCCGCTATTTCGCGGCCTTCGTGGTGGACCCGGAAGGTCATCGTCTGGAAGCCGTGTACAAGGGCGCCGAGTAGTGGCGGCGGAATTTGCATACTGAAGCTGAGGTCCGACCATGCAGCACACCCTCACCGGCAAGCGCGTCCTGATCACACAGGCCGGCGAGTTCATGGGCCCTGCGCTGTGCGAGGTGTTTGCCGAGCAGGGCGCCGAAGTGGTGGCCAGCACGGCAGACCTGGCGCCGCCCGAGGCCGCGGCGCAGGTGGTGGCCCAAGCCGTGCGGGAGGCCGGACCCCTCGACGTGCTGGTGGCCAATCTGGCGTTGCGCGCGCCCACCACGCCCGCCGTGGAGGTGGGCGAGGACGAGTGGCGCGCGGTGTTCGCCGCCCTGGTGGACCCGCTGCCGCGCCTGGTGCGCGCCGCGGCCCCGGCGATGATCGCCCGGCGCAGCGGCAAGGTGCTGGTGGTGGGCAGCGCCTCGGCCCTGCGCGGCTTGAAGCGCGCCTCCACCTACAGCGCCGCCCGCGGGGCGCAGTTGGCTTACGTGCAGGCCGTGGGCGTGGAACTGGCGCCGCACCAGGTGCAGGTCAACGCCATCGCGCAGAACTTCGTGGACAACCCCACCTACTTTCCGCCGGAGGTGCAGGCCAACCCGCGCTTCCAGGAGCGCCTGGCGCGCGACGTGCCCCTGGGCCGGCTGGTGGGCGCCCGCGAAGACGCCCTGTTCGCGGCCTACCTGTGCAGCAGCGCGGCCGATTGCTTCGTGGGCCAGGTGTTCCCGGTGTGCGGCGGCTGGGTGGGGCGCTGAGCAAAAGCCCGATCAGGCCGACCGCGCCGCGCTCAGTCGTGAGGAAGCACGAGCACCACATCGGGGTGCACGGCACCCAGCCCACGGTCGAAGGTGACGAGCCGGCCTTCGAAGTGGCGGGCCAGGCCAGCCAGGTAGGCATCCGTCACCTGCCGGTGCCCGATGACACCGCGCCATGAAACCTGGGCGTAGCCCACCGCATCCGCCCAGAAGCGGTGCCGCGGATGCGCAGTCACCTGGTGGAGCACCGCGAGCGCCGCCCCGGTGTCGAGCTGGCCGATGTTCAGCAGGATGCGCAGCAATGTGCCCTGCGTGACCGGACAGGTGGCAAACGGAGCCACCCCTTGGGCAAACCAGCGTTCGGCCGCGGCGTGGTGGACGTGCGAGGGACTGACCAGGGCGATCAGCACGTTGCCATCCAGGAGGTGGACGGCATGACCGGTGCCCGAGGTCACTGCCGCCATCGAGCTCAAGCCTCGTCGTCCAGGGCGCGCACATCCTCGCTGGACACGATGCGCGGAAAGCGCACCAGAGGCAAGCCCGTGCCAGGGCTGACCGTCGGCGCGGCGGCTCCGGCCAGGCCGGCCAGCCCGGCCGACTGCGCCTCCAGCCCGCGCCTCATGAGTTCGACCGCCACTTTGCTCAAGCTGCGGCGCTGGCTGGACGCCAGCGAGTGCATGACGCTGTGCAGGTCTGGCGGCAGGTCTACGGTGGTTCGCATCAGTGCATCATGATGCAGGCGTACCTTGTCGTCAAGCGCTACGCATGCAGCAGCGGCTCGCGCCTCAAGCCGACCGAGCCGCGCCCTTGACCTTC
>JBAXYD010000118.1:0-5649 GCA_037127635.1 Betaproteobacteria bacterium
CGGTGGTTGGGACTGGTGGCGGATGCCGCAGTGGCGTACGCGAAGTCCGTGTCCGTCAAATCGTCACCCGGCAGGGTGGAAGGCAGCGCCGAGGGCCCCGCCTCAGCCCTTGACTCACGAGATGGCCTGGACGTCGTCAAGGCTGCCTCTTCTGGTTTGCAGCGGGCACCGCGGCCCGGTGGCGACCCCGCGACCTTGCGCCACGCCTTGCCCACCCAGCGCAACACCGCTTTCGACCCACGGCCCATCCTGCAGACCGTGTGCGACGAGGGCTCACTGCTGGAGTTGCGCCAAGGCTTCGGCGCCGGCGTGGTGACGGCGGTGGCTCGCCTGGCCGGGCGCCCCGTGGCCTTGGCGGCCAGCGACTGCCGGCACCTGGGCGGCGCACTGGATGGCCCGGCCTGCGACAAGCTGGTGCGATTTCTCCGGTTGGCCGGTATCCAGGGATGGCCGGTGATCACCTTCGTCGACACGCCGGGGTTCATGGTGGGACCCGACAGTGAGCGCACGGGCCTGGTGCGCCGCGCGGGCGACCTTTTCATCGCGGCAGCCCGGCTGCGTGTGCCCTTGCTCAGCGTGATGCTGCGCCGCGGGTTTGGCCTGGGTGCGATGGCCCTGGCCGGTGGGCACTTCCACAGGCCGATCGCCACTTGTGCCTGGCCGGGTGCGGAGTTCGGCCCCATGGGGCTGGAAGGGGCGGTGCGTCTGGGCTTTCGCAAGGAACTGCAAGCCCAGCCGGAAGGCCCGCAGCGCGAAGCCCTGTTCCAGCGCCTGCTGGCGCAGGCGGTGGACCGCGGCCAGGCGCTGAACATGGCCAGCCACCTGGAGATCGACGAGGTGATCGACCCCGCCGAAACGCGTGACTGGCTGCTGCGTCAGCTGGTGGTGGCGTCATGTGCCGGGATCGATGGCGCGGTTGAGAGAAGGGAGGTAGTGCGCGATTGACGCGGCACACCCTCCGTTCGCCCTGAGCTCGTTGAAGGGCTTCGACAGGCTCAGCCCGAACGGGTGAAGCTCAGCCCGAACGGATGAAGCTCAGCCCGAAGGATTCATGTCGGGCCGAGCCTCACGTTCGCGCCTGACCACTCGCACCGGCTTCACCGACTCCCGCGCCCGCAGTTGGCCGCAGCCGCCCTCCACATCCTGTCCGGCGGAGTGGCGCAGGCGCGTCAGCACGCCCTGGCGGTTCAGTGCCCGGGCCATCTCGGCTGCGCGCTCGATAGCCGGACGTTCATAGGGCAGACCGTCCACCGCGTTGTACATGATCAGGTTCATCATCATGCGCCGGCCCTTCAGCAGCCCCACGATGCCCGCCACCTCGTCGAGGCCGTCGTTCACCCCGGCCAGCAGCGTCCACTGCACCTGCACGGGGTAGCCGCTGGCGTGGGCGTAGTCGTCGGCGGCCTGCACCAGCGCGGCAGGTGCAATGCGCGGCGCGCGCGGCAGCAGGTGCTCTCTCAGGGCAGGCTGAGTGCTGTGCAGCGACAGCGCCAGCGCGGGCTTGACGCGGCCTTGTGTCAGCGCGGCGAAGGCCCGCTCGTCGCCCACGGTGGAGAACACCAGGTTCTTGTGACCGATGCCCCCGGCCGTGCCCAGCAGCTCGATGGCCTGCAGCACCGCGTCCAGGTTGTGCGAGGGCTCGCCCATGCCCATGAACACCACCTTGTTCACCGCCCGAAGCGAGCGCGCCAGCGCCACCTGCGCCACGATCTCGGCGCTGCCCATCTGGCGCAGCAGGCCCTCGGTGCCTGTCATGCAGAAGCGGCAGCCCACGGCGCAGCCCACCTGGGTGGACACGCACAGCCCGCCGCGCGGCAGCAGCACCGACTCCACCGTCTGTCCGTCATGCAGGGCCACGAGCAGCCGCTCGGAGCTGTCGGCCGCGGGGTGGCGTGACTTCAGCCGCGCCAGCCCCGCCAGGCCCGATGCGATGCCGGGCCAGGCTTCGCGCAGGGCCTTGGGCAGAAACGTCTCCATCCGCCGGCGGGCCCGCTCCACCGGCAAGGCCTGGGCCCAGCTGCGCAGCAGATGGGCCTCGTGCTTCGGCCCCGCGCCCAGGGTGCGCAACCGGGCCTGCAGGGCAGGAAGCCCGGTAAAGGCGTTGGGAAGGGGAGTTGCCATGTTGTCGCGAAGACGACGCTCGTCATTGTCCCTGCCCATGCCGGCCCTGCTGGTCGCAGCCTTCAAGACCCCAGTTCCTTCCACAATTCTGCGTAGATGCGCCAACGCGGAGCGGTGATCAACCCCTCCTCGGCCGCCTGCACCACGCCGCAGCCCGGCTCCTGTCGGTGAGTGCAGTTGTAGAAGCGGCAGTGGCCCAGGTGGGCCGCGATGTCGGGCATGAGGCGGGCCAGGTCGGGCGCGGCGATGTGGCGCAGGCCGAATTCCTGGAACCCGGGTGAATCGATGATCGCTGTGCCCGCTGCTCTGTCCCCCAGCCAGTACCAGGTGGTGGTGGTGGTGGTGTGGCGGCCGCTGTTGAGTGCCGTGGAGATCTCGCCCACGCTGGCGCTGGCCTGTGGCACCAGCAGGTTGATGAGGGTGCTCTTGCCCATGCCGCTGGGTCCCAGCACCAGGGTGGCCCGGCCGGCGAGACGAGGTGTCAGCAGGGCGATGGCAGCCTCGGGTTGGGCCTTCAGCGAGAGTTCAACCACCTCCTCACCCATCTCCCGATAAGGCGCGAGCCGCACTCGCGCCTGCTCGGCCTGCGGCAGGTCCACCTTGTTCAGGCCGATGGTCACGGGCAGGCCTGCGCTGCGCGCGGCGATCAGGGCGCGCGTGAGTTGCGACTCGCTGAAGGGTGGCTCGCTGGCCACCAGCACCAGCAGACCGTCCAGGTTGGCGGCGAAAGACTTGGTACGCCATTCGTCCTGGCGGAACAGCAGGCTGCGCCGGGGGTGCAGGTGCTCCACCACACCTTCGTCCCCGCTTGGAGCCCAATCCACGCGGTCGCCCACCACCAGTTCGGACTTCTTGCCCCGCGCGTGGCAGCGCCAGCGCCGGCTGTCCTCGTCTTCCACCACCACGTGGCGCCCGTGGGCGCTGACCACCAGGCCGGTGTGCAGGTCTGGTGGCGGGGCCTGCTCCGCGGCGGCCGCTTCGCCGCGTCGAGGAGAGCGCTGAGGTTTGTTCACGCGAGCAGCGCGTCCACCTTGGCCGCGCAGATGAAGTCGTTGAGGGACAGGCCCTGGACGTCATGGGTGTTGAAGCGCACCCGGCAGGTGGTCCAGTTCACGAACAGGTCCGGCCCGTGATCCTCTTGCTGCGCAATCCAGGCCACCGCGTTGACGAAGGCCATGGTGCGCTGAAAGGCCGCGAAGCGGAAGCTGCGCTCCAGCGCGCCGTCCACCACCGCCCATTGGGGCACCTCCTGCAGATGGAGGGCTGCCTCGGTGGGGGTCATCGCGGCCTGACCGATCATGGACCGGCAGCGCTGTTGCAGCAGGCTGCTCACGTCGCGCTCTGGCGGGGCGTGCGCAGCCCGGCCGACGTGGTGGGGCCGCCCAAGCTCGTCATGCCCGGGGCAGTGCCGCCAGACGTTCCAGCGCCGGCGGGTGCGAGTAGTAGAAGCGCACGTACAGCGGGTCTGGCGTCAGCGTGGCGGCGTTGTCCTCGTGCAGCTTGAGCAGCGCGCTGGCCAGGGCCTGGCCGTCGGCCTGCTGGCAGGCGTAGGCATCGGCCTGGAATTCATGTTTGCGCGACGAGCGCGCCATCAGCGGCGACATGAAGAAAGTGAAGGGCGGCAGCGCCAGCAGGAACAGCAGCAAGGCCAGGCCGTGGTTGGGCGCACCCAGGTTGGGCGTCACGCCCAGGCCCACGTAGAAGAACTGCTGCGCACTCAGCCAGCCCAGCAGGGCCAACCCGGCCAGGCTCAGGCCGAACATCGCCACGATGCGCTTGAGCACGTGCCGGTGCTTGAAGTGGCCCAGTTCGTGCGCCAGCACCGCTTCCACCTCCTCAGGGCTCAGCCGGGCCAGCAGGGTGTCGTAGAACACCACGCGCTTGGATGAGCCCAGGCCCGTGAAGTAGGCGTTGGCGTGCGCCGAGCGCCGGCTGCCATCCATCACGAACAGGCCCTTCGCGGCGAAGCCGCAGCGCTGCATCAGGGTCTGCACGCGCTGCGCGAGCGATTCATCGGCCAGCGGCGTGAACTTGTTGAACAGCGGGGCGATCCAGGTGGGGTAGATGATCAGCAGCAGGAGGTTGAAGCCCATCCACACACCCCAGGCCCACAGCCACCAGGCCGAACCGGCGGCGCCCATCAGCCACAGCACCAGCGCCAGCAGGGGCAGGCCGATCACGGCGCCTACCAAGCTGCTCTTGAGTTGATCCATCACCCACATGCGCGGGGTCATGCGGTTGAAGCCGAAGCGCTGCTCGATGCGGAAGGTGGCGTGCCAGTCTGCGGGCAGGTCGATCATGCCGGAGATGAGCGCGAAGGCGGCCACCAGGGCGATCTGATAGCCCAGCGGGCCCAGGGTGGGCAGCGTCACGTTCAGTACCCAGATGTTCAGCGCTTCCAGCCCGCCCAGCAGCGTCCAGCCCATCAGGACGGCCACGCTGAAGGCCTGTTGCAGCAGGCCGAAGCGGCCCTTGGTCAGGGTGTAGTCGGCCGCCTTGCGATGGGCCTCGGCGGTGACCGTACTGGCGAAGGCCGGCGGCACCTGTTCACGGTGTTGGGCCACGTGCCGCATCTGCCGCGTGGCCAGCCAGAATTGCACCAGCAGACAGACCAGTACGGCAGCGCAGAAAACGAGAGACAGGGTGGTGGCGGTCATGAGCCGAGCAGTGTAGGCCTGAGACAATGGCCCGATGCAGCCGAGCCCCACTTCCGAAACCCCCACGCCTGAGGTCGCGTCCCTGCCCGTGACCCTCACCGCCAGTGAGCACAACCTCATCTGGATCGACATGGAGATGACGGGCCTGGACCCGGACAACGACCGCATCATCGAGGTGGCGGTGGTGGTGACGGACCCGCAGATCACCGTGCGCGTGGAGGGCCCGGTGTTCGCAGTGCACCAGAGCGAGGAGGCACTGGGCCGCATGGACGCCTGGAACCGCGGCACCCACGGCAAGAGTGGCCTGACGCAGCGCGTGCGCGAGTCCACCGTGGACGAGGCGGCCGTGCAGGCGCAGATACTCGAGTTCCTGAAGGTCTACGTCCCCCAGGGCAAGAGCCCCATGTGCGGCAACAGCGTGTGCCAGGACCGGCGTTTTCTGGTGCGCACCATGCCGCAGCTGGAGGCCTGGTTCCATTACCGAAACCTGGATGTCAGCACGCTGAAGGAGCTGGCGCGGCGCTGGGCGCCCGAGGTGCAGTCTGCCTTCAAGAAGGCGCAGAAGCACACGGCGCTCGCCGACATCCACGAGTCCATCGACGAGCTGCTGCACTACCGCCAGCACCTGTTCAAGTAGCGCAGACCGGGTCAGCCGGGGCGCTCCCTGGGGCACTGAAAACAAAGCCCACGGGAAAACCCGGATCTGCCTACAATGGCGGGCTCGGCGGATCCTCAGCGGCCCGCCGGTTCGTTCATCCCCTCTGACCTTTCCCGGGCCCGCTTGGTGCCTCGGTCCTGCGCACGAGTTGTGTGCAGTGCGGTTGGCGGCGATGCCGTCGCCTTCCGTTTCGGTCCCAGGTCGGGCGCGTCC
>JBAXYD010000119.1:0-5576 GCA_037127635.1 Betaproteobacteria bacterium
TGCCGTTGCCCTTGACCTGTGCGTAGTCGCGCACACGGCGCAGCAGCCGGTTGGCGATGCGCGGCGTGCCGCGGGAGCGGCGCGCGATCTCCAGCGCGCCGGCGGCGTCCATGGGCACATTCAGCAGCCCGGCCGAGCGCGTGACGATGCGCGTGAGCTCCTCGTCGGTGTAGAACTCCAGCCGCGCCACGATGCCGAAGCGGTCGCGCAGCGGGTTGGTCAGCATGCCCGCGCGTGTGGTGGCGCCCACCAGGGTGAAGGGCTGCAGGTCCAGCTTGATGGAGCGCGCTGCCGGGCCCTCGCCGATCATGATGTCGATCTGGTAGTCCTCCAGCGCCGGGTACAGGATCTCCTCGACCACCGGGCTCAGGCGGTGGATCTCGTCGATGAAGAGCACGTCGTTGCGCTCGAGGTTGGTCAGCAGCGCGGCCAGGTCCTTGGGCTTTTCCAGCACCGGGCCCGAGGTTTGGCGCAGGTTCACGCCCAGCTCGGCGGCGATGATGTGGGACAGCGTGGTCTTGCCCAGCCCGGGCGGGCCGAACAGCAGCACGTGGTCCAGCGCTTCGGCGCGCATGCGGGCCGCGCCGATGAAGATCTCGAGCTGTTCGCGCGCCTTGGCCTGGCCCACGTACTCGGTCAGGCCCTTCGGGCGCAGGGCCCGCTCGATGGCCTCTTCGTTGGGCGAGCCGGCTGCGGCGCTCACCACCCTGGGGGCCGCCGGACCTGACGGTCTTGGGGGGGCGAAGTCATCGGTCTGGATGGCCATACAGTGATTATCGACCCGCGGTCGGGCCTTCTCGGGCCTGCCTTTCGGTCAACACTCGGTTTCGCGATTTCGAACCCGCAGACGGCTGCGGGGACCCTGGGGTCTCGGTAAACTGTCACCCGTGAGCTTCATTCGCCACCAACTTCGCGCTTGGACCTGGGCCGCCCTCCTGGCGGTGCTGGCGCTGGCATTGCTGCCCACCATCAGCCGCGCCTGGGGGCTGGGTGCTGAGCCCGTTGGCGTCCACGCCCTGGTCGAGGTCTGCACGACCGACGGCTTGCGCATGGTGCCCATCGCCGAAGGCCAGGCAACCCCTCACACCCCAGCGCACCATGCGGACGCCTTCGAGCGCTGCGCCCATTGCGTGCTGGGCGCCGCGCCCCTGGTATTGGCGCCTGCCGCGTTCGTTTGGCAGGCGCCAGATCCGCGAGCCCAGGCCTTGCCGGCGCTGTTCTGGCAGGCGCCGCACACGCTGCACGTCTGGGCTGCGGCCCAGCCCCGCGCACCGCCCGTCCACTCCTGACCGTCGAAAGCTGTCCGCCGAAGGTGACCTGGCTGGTCGCCCGTCCCGGTGGGTGATCGATGTCCTCCAGGCCCCGCGGGCCTGGGCGTCTCCAGGAGTTCTGATGTCTTTGTTCTCTGTTCCCCCTCTGGCGGCGGCCCGTGGGCTTGTTGCTCGTTCGCCGACTGCGCGTCTTCGGCGCTGCAGCCTGTCCTGTGCCGCGCTGGCGCTGGTGTGTGGCACGGGTGCGCTGCAGGCGCAAACCGGTGCTGTGTCGGCGCCAGCGGCCCCTTCCCCCGAGGGGGCCCAGGCCGTCACCGTGACCGGCACGCGCGAGCGTGTGCTCGTCATGGAAACCCCCGCTTCGGTGGGTGTCATCAGCGGGCGTGACCTGCGCTTCACCGGACCCATGCACCCGCAGCAGCTTCTCGGTCAGGTGTCCGGCGTTGCCGTGGCCGTGACGAACGGCGAAGGGCACAGCACCGCCATCCGCCAGCCCTTCACCACGGGGCCGCTGTACCTGTACCTGGAGGACGGCATCGCCACGCGCGCCACCGGCTTCTTCAATCACAACGCTCTTTATGAAGTGAACCTGCCCGGCGCCGGGGGCGTGGAGGTCGTTCGCGGGCCGGGCACGGCGCTGTACGGGTCGGACGCCATCGGGGGCATCGTGAATGTGCTCACGCGCACGCCATCGGCGACCACTGAGCTGTCGGTGTCTCCCGAAGTGGGCAGCTTCGGCTGGCGGCGGGTGCTCGTCGACGGCAACCTGCCTTTGTCGCCCGATGCCGCCTTGCGTGCCGCCGTCAACGTCACCCACACCAACGGGTGGCGCTCGGCCACAGGGTACGACCGGGCGTCGGTCAATCTCCGCTGGGACCAGGTCTGGGGGGCGGGCCTGCGGACGAAGACCATCCTGGGCTTTACCGACATCGACCAGCAGACGGGAGCCAATTCCGCCCTGGTGCTGGCCGACTACCTGAACAACCCGAAGAAGAACAACTTTTCCATCGCATACCGCAAGGTCCGCGCTCTTCGCGTCTCCACGGAGCTGGAGATCGAGCAGGGCGCCACCCTCTGGACCTTGACGCCCTACCTGCGCTCGAACTTCATGGAGTTGAACGGCAGCTTCAACCTCGCCTCGGACCCGCGCATCGAGAAGTCCGACGTGCAGTCCCTGGGCCTGCTGGCCAAGTGGCGGCACGATATCGGTGGCCCGTTGCGTCTGCGCCTGGTGGCCGGGCTTGATCTGGACCGCAGCCCCGGCACCCGGGTGGAAGACGCCCTGAACCTCACGCGCGTGGGCTCCGGCGCCAACACGTCCTACACCGGCTACACCGTGGGCAACCGGATCTACGACTACAAGGTGGTGTTCAAGAGCGTGTCCAGCTACGTCCACGCCGAGCTCTCCCCCGTTCCCTCCGTGCGGGTGAGCGCAGGCCTGCGGGCCGACCGCCTGAGTTTCGACATGCGCAATGCGCTGACCACCTCCACGACCCAGGCCTTCACCCGGTTCTATGGACAACAGGCGGCCGAGCAGGCTGATTTCTCCCACCTGAGCCCCAAGCTGGGGGTCACCTGGGCGCTGGCGCCCGCGCTCAGTGCCTATGCCTCGCACAACCACGGCTTCCGTGCACCTTCCGAAGGGCAGCTCTTCCGCGCGGGCAGCGCGGCGAACGGGGGTGACGCGCTGGCTCGCGCCCAGCTGGCCCGGGCACTCCAGCCCATCAAGGCAGACCAGTTGGAGGTGGGCTTGCGGCGTCAAGGCCCGCAATGGCAATGGGAGGCCGTGGCCTATGACCTCGTCAAGCGCGATGACCTGGTCAGCCAGCGCGATCTGGCCACCAACCTCTCCACCAACGTGAATGCCGGCAAGACCCGTCATCGCGGGATCGAGCTGTCCCTGGGCGGGCGCCTGGCCCCGGGCTGGCGCCTGGACGCCGCGCTTTCCAAGGCCCGGCACACGTACGAAGATTGGGTGACGGCCACCGCCAACTTCTCCGGCAAGGAGATGGAGTCGGCCCCCCGCCTGATCGCCAACACCAGGCTGTCCTGGTCGCCACGCCCTGGTTCCACGGTGCAGGCCGAGTGGGTGCGCATCGGACCTTACTGGCTGGAGGCGTCCAACTCGGCCACTTTCGGGCAGTACGCCGGGCATGACGTCTTCAACCTGCGCTGGCGTCAGGAGGTCTCGCCTCAGCTGGCCCTGTTCGCGCGGCTGATGAACCTGAGCGACAAGCGCCATGCCGACAGCGCCTCGGTCTCATCCAACACGCCGGTGTACTCACCGGCTCTGCCGCGGGCGCTGTACGCGGGCCTGGAGGCCCGGTGGTGACGCGCTGGCCCGGCCCGCAGGCATGGCGGGGTCTGCCCGGGCACGCGGGGCGCTCGGGGCACTTGGGGCACTTGGGGCATGCGGGGCACTTGCGCTGCATCGTGGCCTTGCTGACCTGGGCCTGCGTGTCCACGGCGTGGGCGCAGCATGCCGCCCACGGTTCCGCAGCACCTCAACGCCGGGCACCACCGGCGCTGGCTCTTGGGGCTGCCTTTGCGCCCGATGGCGTGTTGTGGGTGGTGGGTCTGAACCCGGCGCGCCGCCTGTTCGTGCAGCACAGCGCGGATGCCGGGCTCGTCTGGGGAACACCGCGGCTGCTGGACATCGGCCAGGACGTGGTCTCCGCGGAGGGCGAGAACCGGCCCAAGATCGCCTTCGGCCCCTCGGGCCAGGCGGTCATCACCTACACGCAGCCGCTGTCACGCCCCTACACCGGCGAGATCCGCATGCTGCGCTCGGACGACGGCGGTCGCAGCTTCTCGGCCCCGTTCACCGTGCACCGCGACCGGCAGCTGATCACGCACCGCTTCGAGTCCGTCGCCTTCGACGCCCAGGGCGTGCTGCACACGGTCTGGGTCGACAAGCGCGACCTGGAGGCGCTGAAGGCCCGCAGTCCTGGCCATGCCAGGGAGGCCCCTGCACCCCAAGCATCACCTCCGGCAGGTGTGACAGGCCAGGCGCGCAACCGCGGCCCTTCGGTGGGCTACCGTGGCGCCGCGATCTACCGCAATGAGTCGCGCGATGGCGGGCAGACCTTCGGCCCCGACCTCAAGGTGGCCGACCACAGCTGCGAGTGCTGCCGCATCGCTCTGGCGCCCACGCCTTCGGGCGGGCTGGCTGCACTGTGGCGCCACGTGTTCGAGCCCAATGAGCGCGACCATGCCTTTGCCAGCTTTGGCGGGGGCGCCGGGGGCCGTGAGGAGGCGACCGCCGGTCAGGTGCCCGCCAGCACCCCCATGCGTGCCACCCTGGACCGTTGGGCCCTGGAGGCCTGCCCTCACCATGGGCCGGGGTTGGCGCCGGCCGCCGCGGGCGGCTATCACGCGGTGTGGTTTGGCATTCGTGCGGGGGTGCCTGCCGTCCGCTACGGTCGGCTGGATGCCCAGGGTGCGCCCGCCAGTGAGGTTCAGGCCTTGCCCGACCCTTCGGCCGAGCATGCCGACATCAGCAGTGCGGGTCGACACGTGGCCATCGTCTGGCGCAGCTTCGATGGCGAGGCGACGCGCCTGCGCGCCTGGGTGTCCGATGATGACGGGCGCTCGTTCCGCCTGCGCGAGCTGGCGCGCAGCGCGGACGACAACGACCCCCCCCGACTGGTGCGCCGCGGTGGCGAGGTCTTTGCCGTGTGGCGCAACGTCAAGGAAGTGAGGGTTGAACGTGTCCTGCCTTGATCCACTGCTTTCCGGACGGATCCTGCGGGCTGCGCACGTGCTGTGCGCGCTGTGGGTGGCAGCGGCGCTCGTGCCGGCCCATGCCGCTCCCCGCGCCGTCGAGGTGTTTGACCGCCCTGCCTGGGGCGCGCTGCAGGCCGGATTGACGGCGCCGGCCATCGTGGTCTTCACCGCCACCTATTGCGCCCACTGCCCGGCCGTGATGGCCCAGCTGGCGCAGGACAAGCGCCGGTTGCAGCCCTCGGCGAAGCTCATCGCCGTGGTGATGGATGCCGTTCCCGGCGACGATGATGCGAAATTGCTGCGTGACCCGCACCACCGCCCGCTGGACCGCCTGTTCGCCTTCCAGGGACAGGCGCCAGCGCTGCGCCATGCGGTAGACCCGTCGTGGCGGGGTGTCACGCCTTACGTGGCCTTCCTCCACCCCGGCGAGGCGCCGCGCTGGGTGACGGGTCCGCCCACGGCGCAGGACCTGGCGGCCTGGGCCCGCAAACGTTGAAGTTGCTTCCGCTGAAATCCCTCTTTCTCACAGCAACCGTCTTGAACGTCAACTCAAATGAAGCGCCTGATCCCACGGCTTGC
>JBAXYD010000120.1:0-5499 GCA_037127635.1 Betaproteobacteria bacterium
GGGCTCAGCCCGAACGGCTTCTCTGCGGGCTCAGCCCGAACGGCTTCTCTGCGGGCTCAGCCCGAACGGCTTCTCTGCGGGATCAGCCCGAACGGCTTCTCTTCGGAGTCAGCCCGAACGGCTTCTCTTCGGAGTCAGCCCGAACGGTTTCTCTGCGGGGTCAGCCCGAACGGCTTCTCTGCGGAGGCCGGGCGCGGGCATGGTCGTGGGCGTGGGCCGCTCTCAAGCGGCCAATGGTGCCCCCGTAAGCACCCGCAGTCCCTGCAGCCGGCTGAAGTCGCGAACATGGGTCACCAGGGCCACGGCGCCGCATTCGATGGTGGTGGCAGCCTGCAAGGCGTCAGGCAAGCGCAGCCCCGAGGTGGCACGCAGGCGCGCGGCCGTGGCGGCCACTTCCGCGGTGACGGGCAGCACCTCAAACCCCGCCAGGGCTCGCTCGTAGCGGCGGGCCAGAGCATCTTGCCCCTGCCGCAGCGGCCCGACCAGGACTTCGGCCAAGGTGATGGTGGACAGCGCAATCCGCAGTCGGCCCTTGGCGTGATCCTCGAACAGCCCCAGAAACAGGGGTGCGAACGCCGGGTGGTCTTCCAGAAGATAGATGAACGGCGCGGTATCGACCACCACCAGGTCCCCTGGCTGCAGACCACACCAGCAGGGTGCTGAAACCGCGATCCGAGACGCTGCGGCGGGGGCAGACCCCGGCTTGGACGGCCCCCCGCCAGTGGCCTTGCGCGTACCCATGTGTTCGCCTCGGGCCTGAGCGCCTCAAGGCCTGTCAGCCCACTCGTCTCGCAACGCTGCCACGGTGGCGGATGCAACCGGCCCCCACAAGCCAGGCCCTGTTCCGCGAAGCGCCAGGAAGTTCGTGCGAGGCCGCGCCGCCAGCAGTACCTCAGGCGCCACCAGCGCAGCGAAGGGTTTGCCATGACGGGTCAGCAGACTGAATTGGCCGGCATGGGCCAGCGCGGCCAGTTGGGGCAGCTTGCTGCGGCCTTCGTCCAGACCTATGCGGGTGATGGGCTTGACGGCCATGCGGCGTGCTCCGGTTGGCGGCTTGATATTCCGTACGAAGTGTACGGAAGTTGTGGATGACCGGGATTCCAGGCTCTCAAGCACCCTCACCCCAGCGCCTGCAGGTGAGGGTTGAACACCACCTCCCATACGTGGCCGTCCAGGTCCTGGAAGTAGCCGCCGTAGCCGCCCCAGAAAGTGGGCTGTGCCGGCTTGACGATGCGCCCGCCCGCGGCCTCGGCCTGGGCCAGCACCAGACGCACCTCGTCCTCGGAGCCCACGTTGTGGGCGATCAGCACTTCAGTGGCCGCCGGGCCGTCGGGCGGCAGGCCGGTGTCGGCCACCAGACTGGCACGCGGCCACAGCGCCAGCTTCAGCCCGCCTTCGAGGTTGAAGAAGACGCAGGCGCCGATGGCGTACTTGGTCCCCGTGATGCCGCTGGTGGCCAGGCCCAGGCCATCACGATAGAAGACGAGCGAGCGCTCCAGGTCGCGCACGGCCAGGGTGATGACGGTGATGCGGGGTTTCATGGGTGGGGTGCGGGTGTCGTGGAGGACCCGCGGGTCACAGATCGGCCTGGTAGCGCGCGAGCATCTGCTCCTGCGACTCGTCGGCGCTGTCCAGGCCGGACTGCTCGCTGATCATGCGGCCCATGGTGGGCAGCACGCTGCGCTGCACCTGGGCCTGCGGGCTCCACAGGCGCGAGCGCATGAAGGCCTTGGCGCAGTGCAGGTAGGCCTGCTCGACCTGCACCTGGATCACCACCACCGGGCGCCGGCGTTCATCGGCTGCCTGCTCGATGAGTGCGGGGTCGGTGGACAGGAGGGCCCGGCCGTTCACGCGCAGTGTCTCGTCCACGCCCGGGATCATGAACAGCAGCCCCAGGCGGCCGGTGGCGACGATGTTTTCCAGCGTATCCAGTCGGTGGTTGCCCGGCGCGTCGGGGATCAACAGCGTGTGCTCGTCCGGCGCCTTCACAAAGCCCGGCGCGCCGCCTCGCGGCGAGGCGTCCAGGGTCTCATCAGCGCCCGTGCTGGCCAGCACCACGAACGGCGAGAGCTCGATGAAGCGCTGGCAGTGCGGGTCCAGGCGGTTCAGTTCCTTGCGCAGGGCCCGCTCCTTGGGGGCGGGGTACAGGGCGCGCAGGGCCTGCAGATTGAGCGTCATAGCGGTGCCAGCGCCTGGACGGGGATGGCGAGGGCTTGAGCCAGACATTGCAGAGTGGCCAGCGTGCCTGTGCGGCGCCCTGTCTCGATCTGGCTGATGTAAGGCCTGCTGACGCCTGCAGCATCGGCCAGGGCCTGGCTGGTCATGCCGCGGTGCTCGCGCCAGGCACGAAGGGGTGGGGCCCCATCGGCAATGGCGAGTGCCACGGCGCTGGGGTAGCGCACGCCCTGGTCCTCGCGGTCGAAGCGTTCGACATCGGCCACATCCTGCGCCTGCTCGGAGGCGTCCTGCATCCGCTCCCACAAAGCCGCGGGCACCACATAGAAGGCGGGCTTGCCGTCTTGCTCGATCACTTGAACCCTGCTCATTCGTACACCTGTCCCCTTGCGCCGATCTTGATGACCAACAACACAATTCGGTCGTCCACCAAACGGTAAATGACCCGCCAATCCTGAATCCGCAGGCGGTACTCGGGGCGCCCCTGCAGTCGCGACACGTTGGCATGCCGACCCAGCGGGTTGGAGGCAACCGCCTCGATCTTGCTGCGGATCAGTTCCCTCACGTTACGCGGCATGTGCATCAATGCGCGCAGCGCGTCTCTCGAATACTCCACCGTGAACATGGCCGAATAGTAGCAAATTGCTACTCTCCCTGACCCTGCTCATGCCTCCCCCAACAACTCCCGCAACTCCGCCGCCCCCATCGGCCGGCCCTGGTCCTGGCCCTCCAGGATGCCGTCGGCCAGGTCGCGCTTGTGGCGGTGCAGTTCGATGATGCGCTCCTCGATGGAGCCGGCAGTCACCAGGCGGTAGACGGTGACGGGGCGCTGTTGGCCGATGCGGTGGGCGCGGCCGCTGGCCTGGTCTTCGGCGGCGGGGTTCCACCAGGGGTCGACGATGATGACGTAGTCGGCAGCCGTGAGGTTCAGGCCGAAGCCGCCGGCCTTCAGGCTGATGAGGAACAGGTCGCCTTCGCCGGCCTGGAAGGCGGCCACCCGCTTGGTGCGCTCGGCTGCCGGCGTGCTGCCCGTCAGCATCTGGTAGACCACACCCACGGCCTGCAGGCGCTGGGCCAGCAGGTCCAGGAAATCGGTGAACTGGCTGAACACCAGCGCCTTGTGGCGCCCGGCCACGAGTTCGAGGGCGAGTTGCTCGAACTCCTGCACCTTGGCGCCCACCAGCCCCAGTTCGGGCGCGGCCAGGCGCGGGTCGCAGGCGGCGCGGCGCAGGCGCGTGAGCTCGGCCAGCACGTGGAAGGAGGCCTGTCCGTCCTCGCTGTGGATCTGCGACACGCGCTCGATGGCGCTGCGCCTTGCGGCCTCCAGAAATGCACGCTCTTCGGGCCCGGGCTCCACGCGGTGGACGATCTCGGTGCGTGGGGGCAGGTCGGCCAGCACCTGTGCCTTGGTGCGCCGAAGCAGGAAGGGGCTGACCAGGCGGCGCAGGCGGGAGCGCACGGCTTCGTCACGCTGGCGTTCGATGGGCCCGGCAAAGCGCTCGGTGAACTGCCCGGATGAGCCCAGCAGCCCGGGGTTGAGCAGGTTCATCAGCGACCACAGATCGGCCAGCCGGTTTTCCACAGGCGTGCCGCTGAGGGCCAGCCGGAAATCGGCCTTCAGCACGCCGATGGCCTTGGCGCGCTTGGTGGCGGCGTTCTTCAGCGCCTGCGCCTCGTCCAGCACCAGGGTGGCCCACTCGCGCTCGGCAAAGGCCTGGCCTTCGATCTGCGTCAGCGCGTAGCTGGCCACCACCAGGTCGCCCGGGCCGCAGCTCTGCAGCATCTCGGCGCGGTCGCCCTCGCCGTAGCTCAGCACGCGCAGGCTGGGGGCGAAGCGGGCGGCCTCGGCCACCCAGTTGCCGCACACCGAGGTGGGCGCGATCACCAGCGCCGGGCCCAGCGGCGCGCGCGTCAGCAGCAACGCCAGCGTCTGCACGGTCTTGCCCAGGCCCATGTCGTCGGCCAGGATGGCGCCCAGCCCGGCGTGCGCCAGGCGGGCCATCCAGGCAAAGCCCTCGGCCTGGTAGCTGCGCAGCTCGGCCATCAGGCCGGCGGGCAGCACGGGCTGCAGCGTGGCGGCTTCCTCCAGCCGGGCCAGACGCTTGGCCCAGGGCTTGTCGGCCTGCACGGTGGTGCCGTCCAGCGTCTGCTCGAGGAAGGCCGCGGCCGCCGCGGGCAGGCGCAGGCCGTCCTTGTCGGTGCTGGCCATGGCCTGCAGGTCGGCCAGCTGGGCGCGCAAGCGCTCGGTCAGCGCCAGGTACTCGCCCTCGCCCAGGGCAACGAAGCGGCCCTGGCGGGACTCGCGCACCAACTGCATCAGGCGCTGCAGGCTGATGACGCGGGTGTCGTCGACCTGCACTTCGCCGTCCACGGTGAACCAGTCGCGCCCGCTGGACAGCGCCACTTTCACGCCTTGCGAGGCCACCGGCGTCACGCGCACGGGCTTGCCGCGCGGCCAGTCCAGGCTGGCCACTGCCGGCAGCCCCGGCAGCAGCTCCAGCGCGTGCAGGGCCTGTGCGGGGTCGTCCAGCAGCCAGGTCGCGTCGCCTTCGTCGGCATCGGCCAGGAAGGGCAGCGCCTCCAGCACCTGGGCCAGGTGCGCCTGCTCGGCGTCCAGGGCGCGCTCGGTGGAGAGCTGCAGGCCCTCGTGCACGGTGAGCAGCCGCGCGCGCCCATGCCCTGGCTGCACCACCGGCCCGAAGCCGCCGAAAGGCCGCGCCACCAGGCGCAACTGCATCGCCTCACCGCGCGGCACGAGCTGGGCGACCAGGCGTGCGTCGCTGGCCACGCCCTGGCCGGCTGCGGCGTCGCTGTGCAGCTGGAAGTGGCCGGCCAGCACGCGCAGCGCGGCGTCCAGCTCCGCCTTGGCATCCACCGGCACGGCCCAGCGCTGGCCCACCAGCTCGGCCACGCGGCGCTGTGCCGGGGTGATGCGGATCAGCCGTGCGCGGTCTTCGCCGTCGCGCAGCACCCGCAGCGTGTTGCGCCGCTCCATTTCTTCAGACGATGAAGAGCCCACCCAGTGCTTGCCCAGGTCGATGTCCTTGGAGTGGGCCAGGGGGTCCAGCAGGTGGAATTCGAAGGCTTCGGCACCGTCGTCCTGGCGCACGCGCCGGACCTCCATCTCCGGCAGCGCCTCGCGCAGTTCCACCGGTCGGCCCGGGTCATCGTCCAGCGTCACGCCCGGGTGGTTGACAAGCGCCATGGCCGCGGCCACGACATCCAGGCCGAGCGTGCTGCCCGAATAGGCCGCCTTCTCGATGCAGCGTGCCACCGCGGCGTCGCGCGGGTCCAGCCGCACGCTCTTCTTGATGCGCGACAGCG
>JBAXYD010000121.1:0-4744 GCA_037127635.1 Betaproteobacteria bacterium
CGGCTTACCCACCGCCGCGCGAGTCTTGCGTGAGAGGCGCCGATCGCGCGGCCGTGGATAAGCGCTTTCGATCGGCGATATACGACGCGTATGCACTGGCAGTTCACGCCTTTGAACGGACCTTTGAGTGAGTGTTTCGCATGCGGTCTACTGCCTTGAAACTTCGGTAAAATTCATCTAAAGATCGCCATTTGAGACGAATGATGAGCAACTCAGACAAACCCTGGCCAATCATGGCCGACTACCCGCAGACGGAATTGGGATGGAACCAGTACGCGAACCACTGGGTTGCCCGGAAGAGAATGACTGGGGGATTGGCGCAAATTCCTAAGGCTGCGATCGAAGAGCATTGGGCTGCTATGGCGTTAGGCCGCGAGAAGGGTTGGCAGGAATGCGAGGATGGCTAGCATTTTGGCTGCTAGAAGATTTGCATCAAATATCCCCGAGGTTGGCGCCTATTAGAGACCACTCATGTTGAACCGCCGTGACCGTCCCCCAATGTTTCCACTCGTCGGCTGCGTCTCGGTATGGCTTGGCCTCGTTAAACGCATCAATCGGGTGACCAATGGATTCGATGACTTTCTGCCCCTGCACCTGGAGGATGTCGGATACCACCAGACCGATCTCCACCTGTGACGAGTCAACCTAGGGTGTCGACCCGGGATTACCACCCACCCGGACCAACGGGTCCGTGCCTAGGTAGCCAACGCCAGCATCGTGAGCGACGGGGTCACTCGTAGGCCCTTCGCCCAAACTCCGCAGCATGTTCTGGCCAGCAGCCCCGATCTTGGCTGCGTCGCGTATCCATGCAATCGCATCTCGCTCTAGCTCCGTCTTGTGATCAGTGTTGCGCAAGCATCGAACAAGATCGTCGGCGAATCGCTCCTTCCCCCAGCCCTTCGCGATATCGAAATACCACTGCAGCGCGAGGAGTCGATTGGGACGGCACCCAATTCCAACATGGCGGCAGAAGCCTGCCATCTTCAGTCCGACGTAGTAGCCCTGCTCGGCAAGCCGCTCATAGAGCTTCAATGCATCCTCAGGCTTACGAAGCCCGCCGAGGCCGTCTTGTAGACATACGGCCAAATTGAACGTCCCCCTGGGATCGCCGAGATCGGAGGCTCGCCGCCAAAGTTCAATGGCATCACTAATACTCCGAGCGACACCTTTGCCAAGGAAATGGCGATACCCCAAGTCAGTTAGGGCAGCAGGATCATCGTCTCGCGCGGCACGCCGTACAGCCGTCGTCTCTGCGTCCAGCTTACTCTGCCGAAGTTTGTTGATCCGTGGTAGCTCCGACAGCTGGTCTTTCACCCAGCGTTCGGCCTCATACCGGTACCACGACTCCAAAGACGGATAGAAGTCGGAGCTCACCGTGACGAACGTTCCCAGCTGGCGGATTGCAGCAGCGTCAGTCGTGCCCTGATGGGATCTAAGCGCAGCAGGAGACGACGATGCCCCATCGATGTTCAGCCCTTCGATCAACTCGACCAACTGGCCCATCGACAGCGGTCGGCGCGAGGACTTCGGGCGAAACGAATACTTCGAGTTGTATTCATCAACAACCCGATAGGCAATTCCGCGACTTGTCGGCCTCGCTCGTATGCTCTTTACGTCCCATGTTGTTGATTCAAGAGAAAGCCGTGCGATCTCCACCTCGCAGTTCAGAAACTTCGGGAGATAGTCACCGCCCTCGACTCCGAATTGCACGGGAGGAAGCCGGAGATTCGACCAATCGCCGGTTGATATGGCGTTAAGAAGCCGCCGCTCAAGCTCGTTTCGGTCTTTGCCAGCGTCGGAAAGAAGCTCGTCCCAGTAAGTCTCCGGCGCAAAGTCGAGCACCGCTGCGTTGGCCAAGAGTGACAAGTTTTCCATTGGATCGTTCCTTCGACTAATCAACGGCAAGCCCATGGCAAATCACTCCAATCCGTCGAAGCGCACATGCATCCCGTGCCCGCGCCAAAAGGGTACGGGTGCCTCCTCACTGGACGCGAAGGGCTGGTTCACGCTGACAACGGCGACCGACGCGAAGTGCCCAGTGGTACTCAGCCTTGCGCAGCCATCTGCAATGGCAGCCCAGTTGGTCGGGCGGTCGGCGTTGCTGACCGGGAACTTGGCCGACCGCACGACGACCCACTCGGGTCTCCTGGTCTTGCCCACAAACCAGATCGACGGGTCGACCTCAGGGTTGCTTTGCCAGGACATCAACTCGAAGCCTTCTTTCTGCAGGTAGTCCCGGACCACCTGAACCGCCATGTCATGCACCTCCCACGGCGTCATCCCAATTTTCTCTTCGGTGACCAGGGACACCGGGTTGATCGGCTTTCTAGTCTCTGCGTTCAGCAAGCCCCAACCCGGCATGTCGGCCACCCAGGAGCCGCCGAAGAGCTTCTTCTTCATTGGCAGGATGCAGGCGTGTCCATTGGCGTCTCTGGCGGCGGCAGCAAGCCCACGGAGGGTGCCAGGGCCCAGGGCCTTGCCGTCCGCGTCCTCGACACGGACGAAGAACAACTGATTGCCGAGCCGAAACGACAGGTGCTCCAGGAACGGCGGGTAGGGATGTGCGCGCAGCCAGGACTGGATCCCGCCATCGACTTGCTTGCTCAGGTGGAGGCCGGCGGCCTTCCAGCACGGAAAGAAGGCTTCCGTCATCTCGTGCATCTCAATGTTGTGCATACCCAAATCCTTTCTGCTACCTCGACAACCGTGTTCCGTCGGCACCGGCTGCATGGGGAGCTATGCCATCAACGGGCTCGTCCTCGATCTCCTTCCACATGGTCAGAAAGTGCTTGGCCGGGCTGCCACCATGCACGACCACATATCCGGTTCTGATCTCCTTGCGCCCCCACGTCGTCTGCCAGGGCGCCGTGAATGACCAAAGCTCCTCGTCAGCTGCGACACCTTCGATGAAGGTCTTCCAGGCTTCATTCAGGTGGCCGAAGGGCAAGTTCGGAACGGCACCCAAGGGGTCTTCCACCACTTCTCGTGCCTCGATCTGCGGGACTGTCAGTGGTTCATGCAGGTGAGCGCGCTCGACTGCGAACTCGCGTTCCTCCTGCAATGCAGACGATCCCTTCTTCGAGAAGACCTCCTTGCCCTTCATGTAGATGGTAACGGGCCAGACGACGACGATGGCCACGGCAGCGAGCGCCGGCGCCACGAAGTTGTTCAGGATTCGGTACGAAAGCTTCTTGCGCTCGGGGTTCACCGCATCGAGGATTTCTCGAATCGACTCCGACTCATGCTCTTTTGTCAGCCGGTGCGCGCCAAAGACGATGGCAAGCACCGCAGCGCCGACCCCGAGGTACCAGTACAGGTAGATCACGCGGCCTCCCCGTCGTCCTTCTTGACCCGAGGGAACACGGTCATGGCCCCGACTTCGTAGCCTTCAGGTGCGCTTTCAGACTCCGCCGTACCGTTGTGGCGCACTCGGGTGTGCTTGACGACGCCACGCTCCAGGTCTAGAAGCAGGTCTCGCTCGAAGGTGCTGCCGTAGCCCATGTGAACGTATTCGAGCTGCTTGCCCTGCGGAATACGGATCGTGCCCGAGTACCAGTGGGCGAAGACTCTGTCCGGAAAGTTCGGAAAGATGGTGGCAACCGATGCCTCGTCTCCGCTCTCCAGGGTGCCGTGCAGCTCGACCAGATAGAGCCGGCCATCGATGATTTCCCATCGACCAACGTAGCCGCGCCACAGCGCCGTGCAATTCGATTCGAAGCGCGGATTGACCCCGCCCATGGCGAAATAGTCGCTGAGGGGGTTGGTGCACATGGCCACATCCTCACCCCCGTAGCGGAGTTTTTCAGCGATCTGCGCTGTCATGCCCGCACTCCGAGCGACGCCAGCATGGCGTTTGCCCACTGTGCGCGGTTCATCGCCCAGAACGCCGAGTTGACGGCGATGCCTGAGGCCGCGTACAGCGGGTTCGGGAGGAAGCTGATGTAGGCCGGGTTGTTGCCCAACTTGCCTGGACACCAGGCCCCGAAGTGCGGCGGCAGGTCATGGGCGGCCATTTCCATGTTGTTGAGCTGCAGGCACACCTGGCTCAGCCGGCGCTCATCTTGCAGCTGGTGCGGCATTTGCAGCAGGCAGAACAAACCGCCACCCAGCTCTGGGTGTGGCTGATCGGCCATGAGCTGGAACAAGGCGGTTTTGTGGTCTCCGGCCACCGCGCTCACTGCGCCATCGGTCAAGCCGAACTCGGCCGTCAGACCCAAGCCTCCGGTGGTGCACAGGCACATCCGTGAGAGATATCCCTCGACGTGCGCGAAGTCGGGCTCAGTCCACTTCGATGTGCCGCCTCGTTGTCCTTCGTTGGTCATGGTCCGGCGCAGCGCGCCGAGAATCGCCTCGGTGCCACAGATCGTGGTGAACATCAGAAGCGGCAGGTGCAGCGTTCTCCAAGAGTCCTCGGCTTCGTAGATCGTCAGCCTGGATCCGATGTAGACGTTGCCGCGATCTGCGCACAGGGAGCCCAACGCGGCGAATGCGTTGTAGGCCGCCGTGGCCTCTGCCTCCTTGCCCTGGAAGAGGGTCAAGATAGGCTTGGGCAACTCGGTGATCATGCGCACCACCGCGCGGATCGGCCCGTTCTCCGACTCTCGGGTTTCGGGCGGCACAACCTCGATGCGGATCGTGTAGTGCTCATGGCGGGCCGTGAGGGTATTGCCCTTCAGGCTTGCCTTGATCGACGTAGGTTGCAGCATCACCATCAGATCGCCGAGCGGCACGCCGAGTGGGCTGG
>JBAXYD010000122.1:0-4301 GCA_037127635.1 Betaproteobacteria bacterium
GGTTGTAACAGGGGTTCGAATCCCCTAGGGGACGCCAAGTTGCGGCAGCGCTTGGAACTCGCAAGAGTTTGAAGCTGTCGGCCACGCGGAGTGGTAGTTCAGTTGGTTAGAATACCGGCCTGTCACGCCGGGGGTCGCGGGTTCGAGTCCCGTCCACTCCGCCAAGCATTCGAAAAGGGCCCGCCTTCGCGGGCCCTTTGTTTTGGTGCGCCCGGCAAGGGTGCACTCTTGGGGGTGCAATTCCTCCCGTCGGTCGGTTGCTGCCCATAAGTGCGGCCCAGTGCGGCCCAGTGCGGCCAGTCTTGTGGACAATAATTGCCTGGGCCGCGATCGGCTCTTGCATCGCAGGAACTCGGCGTAGCCCGTCGGTTGCTGGTCAGCAATCAACGGACAGACAAGACACAAGAGGGGATCTGGCATGGCAACCGTGAAACAAAGGGCAGAAGCCGTGAAGCCACGGCCTTCAAGAGGCAAGACCGCGTCCCCAGTCGCACAGGTCTCGGCCCAGGCGGAGAGTCCAGTTGTGCCTGCTGAGCCGCCCAGCCTGTCGGCGCCACGCGTCACATCGGGCGGCAAATCTGGTTCGCCTGCCAAAGCACGCGCGGTGACCCGGCCGGCGGGTCAGCCCGTGGCTGTCGAAGGGCCCGCCCAGGTTGAGCCCAAACCCAAGGCCAGGCGTCAGGACAAGCCAAAGGTCGAGCCTCAGGCCAAGGCTCAGCCCAAGCCTCAGGCCAAGTCCATCTCGACGACCAAGGCCAAGGTCAAACCCAAGGGTTTGGCTGCCAGCGACCTGGCTGCGACTGCGCCGCCCGAGCCCGCGGTGGTCCCCACCAAGCCCGAGGTCGCGGTGTTTCAGATCTACTTCGAACCAGCGCAGCGGGCCGAGCTCGAGCCTGCCTTTGTGCCTTACGACAATTCTGCAAGCAATGATCCGCTGCTGGAATTTGCTGTGTTCGAACGCTTGTCCAGGGACGAGGGCGTGCGCTTGAGTGCCCTTTGGGGCGCGGTCTCCTGGCGATTTGGCCGCAAGACCGGCCTTTCGGGCAAGGCTTGGCTGGACGAGATCGCCAGCCACCCGGGGTTTGACCTGTACTTCTGCAACCCCGAGCCCGAGAACGAAGGGCTGTATGCCAACCAGTGGCACCGGGGCATCACCGCGCACCCTGGCTTTCGCGAACTCAGCTCAGCTGTGTTGGTCGCGGCCGGCCACGAGGCGGCCCACCTTGATGCCGTGACACCGTCCTCGGTCACTTCCTCCTGCAACTACTTCGTCGGCAATGCGGCCTTCTGGTCCGCCTACATTCCGTTTGTCAGGGGAATCGTGGACAGTGCCCGGCGTACCTTGCCCCCTGCAGTGCTGGCGGCCCTGGACTCCTCGCGGGGCGATCCCCGGGGCCTTCATGGGGGGGCCAGTTACTGGCCTTTCATCGTGGAGCGCCTGCTGCCACTTTTCTTGCGGGGGCCGGGCCAGGGGCTGAAGGTCTGCAAAGTGGCTCTGCCAGCAGCTGACGCCAAGCTGAACGGTCACGTCAAGCGCTTGCGCGAGATGAAGGACGTGGCCCACCGGACCCGCTCTGTCTGGCTGCATTCCTGTTGGCTGCATTACCGCAACCTGTTTCTTCTGCAGGCTGCCGGTAAGGAGTGGTGCAAGGAGAACCTGGCGCGGATCACGCCCACCAAGGACGTGGTGTTCCTCTGAGCGGCGACAGCCCGCGGCACATGGCGGGCGCTGGTGTCAGGGGCCTGAGCCCCGACGCTGGTGTGGAGCAAGTGCTGCAGCACGCACTTGCTGCCCGCCAGCAAGGCGATCTCGCTGCGGCCCGCCTCCATTACCTTGCGGCCCTGCAGCGGCGGCCGGACGATGTGGACTTGGCGGTGGATGCTGCAGCTTGTTGCCTGGCCGTAAACGATCTGACCGGTGCGGCGCAGGCCCTGAAGGGCCGCCGCAGCGACGCGCTGCCCGACGGCCTGGGCGCGCGGCTGCTCTTTGCCCAGGCGTTGGTGTTGAAGCGCCTGAATCGGCCCGACGAGGCAGCCGGTTGCTTCGACGCCAGTCTGCGTCGAGCGTCGGCCCAGCCTGCGCTGGCCAGGCAGGTTCGGCGCGAGTGGTCGGACACCCTCCTGAACTCCCTGGGGGACGCCCGTGCAGCAGCGCAGGTCTATGGCGCCCAGGGGCTGGAATTGGAGATCAATCCCGGCCGCTTTTCCGGCGGGCCCCTTGCGGATGATGAGGAAGCTTGGCTGGCCCGGCTGGTGGCTGGCCTGTACACGGGTGACCTGGGCTGCGCAGCCTTGGTGGAGGGCTTCAAGTCTTTTGCCGACCGACACCTGGCCACCGGCAGCCGGCCTGCTGCCCCAGGGCCGGCACGCCGTCGCGGCCCCCGCCCGGGCAGGCGATTGCGCATCGGGTTCATCTCCAACCAGTTCTGCTCGTCTCCCGTGGGCTTCCTGACCCTGGCGACCATCGAGGAACTGAGCCGCCTGGCGGACCTGGTGCTCTTCGACCGCGGCGCCAAGCAGGACTGGGCTCACCGGCGGTTTCGTGGCGCCGCACGAGACTGGGTTGCCTGTCAGGGCCTGACTCCGGCCCAGTTGGCGGACCAATTGCGGGGGTCTGATCTCGATGCGGTGTTCGACCTGGCGGGCTGGATGGACCTTGACGTCTTGCGTGCACTGGCCGGCCGGCCTGTGGGGCGACAGTTCAAGTGGGTGGGCGGGCAGTCCCTGACCACCGGGCTCGCCGTCTTCGACGGCTTTGTGGCCGATATCAGGCAGGTTCCCCCCGGATCCGAACCTCTGTACACCGAACCTGTACGCCGGCTGGAGGGGTCCTACGTCACCTACGCCAGCCCGCCGTACCGGGATCTCTCCGCCCCGGCAGCCAGCCCACCTGCAGTCCGCCAGGTACGCCCCGGGCACTTCGCTCTTGTCTCGAACCCCGCCAAGATCGGGGCAGGCACGGTGGCGATGGTCCGCGCGCTGAAACCGCAGCGCTTGGTATTGCTTGACCACCGTTGGCGCTTTGCCCACCCCCGGCGGCTGGCTGCGCAGTGGTTTGGGGGCCATGTGGGGCAGGTGGACATCGTCACGCCGGCCAACCACCCCGCCTACCTGGATGCCCTCCAAGACCTTGACGCTGCTGTTCTGGACACCCAGCCCTATTCCATGGGCCTGACCGCGGTTGAACTTCGGCTGCTGGGCGTGCCGATCATGCTGGGGCCAAGGCCCGCGATGGGCACCATGAGGGAGTTTCACGCGCGCGCGCACCTGGGCGCTGCCCGATTTGATCGCGCCCTGGAGCAGGCTCATGAACTGGTGAACTGGTGCGCCACGCCATGACGGCCCAGCACGACGCATCCGTTCTGCGGTGGTCCGGCTCGCAACTGCTGACCTCCGCCGAAGACACGCACGGGCGACTCTCGGCCAAGACGGTGGTCTTGCTGCCGTGGTTGGACGCGTCCATGGCGCAGACCGCACTGCAGACCATGGCCTGGCGTGCCGGGGCGCCGGCCGTCTACCTCGCGCTTCACGACGACACGGGCATGGGGCCGGTGGCCCTTCTGAATGCCGCCCTGGCCAAGGTGGATTGTGAAATGGTGGTCTACACCGCGCAGGATGCCTTTCCTGGCAGGTACTGGTTGCGCAATGCCCTGGCGTGCCTCCACTCCCAGCCCGCCAAGGGCTTGCTGGCCTTCAATGATGGCAAGTGGTTTGGACAGTTGGCCGCCTTCGGCCTGGTCAGGCGCGCCTGGCTGCAGGGCGTCTACGGCGGCAACCTCTTCTTCTCAGACTATCGCCACCACTACGGCGACACAGAGCTCACTGTCGTGGCGCTGCAACAAGATGCGCTGGCCTACGACCCCCACTGTCTCCTGATCGAGGTCGACCACGGCAAAGATCGGCGCACCGTTGACGCTCAAGACCGGCGTTTGTATCTGCGCCGCGCCGCCCAGGGTTTCGACGCCAGGGTGGTCGATCCAACGCTGTTGAAGCGGTTCCGCTAGCCGTTGCTGCCGAATCGCGCCCTCGGCGCGGCACGCTCGCCTCGGGGGCACCAACTTGGTGCAGCAGTTCGTCCAACAACTTCCTGTTATCCGAGGCATTCTGCACATTTGCTTACTCATCCGGGTCCTGTTGTCTGCGCCATCATTCGGAACAGGGTCTTATACTGAGCGCACAGGGAGTTGCTAATACGCAACACATGAATCGATTCTGGGTCCAGCGCACGTTTGATGGTTCGCCGGATGGGTTGGATTTGGTTCGGTGATTGACGTTTTCGGATTGACGTTTTTGCGTGGTTG
>JBAXYD010000123.1:0-4113 GCA_037127635.1 Betaproteobacteria bacterium
GACCGAAACCGGTCACATGAAGGTCGACAAGCCGAATGACGGATGTACTTCCCTGACCTGCCACTCTTGCAATGCAGACTGACCTCGCGCGAGTTCAAACAGCACAATCCCGTTCACCTCAACCGAGCCGTCCTACAGGAATGAATGGCTCGAAAAATTCGAGCTGGGCGGAGTCTGTGCTGGAATCTGAGTCGGTCTACTAGAAGCGCATCTAAATTGATCAATCGAACACCAAAAAAGGCTCGCTACCACCACCTGCACCATGCGCAAAACCATCCGAAGTATCGAGCTGTTCGTGGCCGCCTACGAAGAGCTTTCGTTCACCGTCGCAGCCCATCGTGAACACGCCACCCAGTCTGGCGTATCGCAGCATGTCAGCGACCTGGAGGAGTCATTGGGGGTCAAGCTCTTCACACGCGGCATGGGGACAGTCCGGCCCACCCCGGCAGGTACCGCCTACTATTCGGCCTGTATCGAATTCCTGAATGCGCACGAGCGCACGGTGCGCGCGGTCAAGCCCTTCCAGGGCAGCCGCCAGGGAGAAATAACGGTCGGCATGACACCGGTCATGACGCGGGCGGTACTGGCGCCGGCATACGCCCGGTTCACCGCTGAAAACCCCAATGTCGTCATCCGCATCATCGATTCCTACTTCGGCGACCTTACCGACCGAGTCCGCTCCGGCGAACTGACTTTTGCGATCGTCCCCTCATCGGCTGGGTCCAAGGGGCTGCGCACCAGCCTGTTCTGCCGGACGCCGGAAATGCTGGTCTCGGGCAAAGGCAGCCCGCTGACGCATTGCGCACCGGTGCGACTCGCCGAGATCGGTCCCCTGAAGCTGGCCATCCCAGGACCCAACAATGCGCGGCGCCGCATGATCGACGCCTACATGACGTCCAATGGCATCGTTGTAAAGCACTTCGCCGAGTTCGACACCATGCTCGGCACGCTCCACCTCGTGTCGCGCAGCGACTGGTCCGCCATCCTGCCCATGATGATGATGCCGCACGACTTCCAGGACGGCCATTACACGATCAATCCGATCGTTGACCCACCGCTCATCCTGGAGACCTTTGTGCTCCAGCCGGCGCGCAAACCGATGCCCGAAGAAGCGCTTGCCTTTCTCAACTGCCTGACCGAAGAAGTGGAGAACACTCACGCTAAAGCCGAAAAGTTCGTCAAGCAGGCCATCAGCAACCCCGATGGAAAGGATCAATTCAAATGATTTGATCCGCGTGCCGGCCGTCCCTACCATCCGCCGCAAAGATAGGCGGTAGAAGGAGACAAAGGCCGTGGTTTCGACTAGCGCTTTACGCCAAAGAGCAAGGCAAATCATCGGCCGACTGGGACTGATCTGCGCCGCCCTGCTGCCCTCGCTCGCATCGGCGCAGGCCGACTACCCCAATCGCCCAGTCAAGATCATCGTGCCATTTTCCGCCGGTGGCATGAGCGACGGCCTGGGACGCATGTTCTCCAAGGAACTGCAAGATCGCTTTGGGCAGCCCTTCATTCTGGACTTCCGCCCCGGGGCCGCCACCAACATTGGCGCCGCCGCCGTGGCCAGCGCTACGCCCGACGGCTACACGCTTTTCGTCTCGACGATGGCGTCCCACGCTCTGAACAAGTGGAGCTACAAGAGCCTGAGCTACGACCCTGACGCCATGGCCAACGTCGGCATGATCGGGGTCCTGACATCCTTTCTGGTCGTGCGCCCCGATTCGCCTTTCAAGACTGTTGATGACCTGGTTCGTGCGGCCAAGGCCAACCCGGCCGGTCTGAGCTACGGCACCCACGGTGCAGGCGGGCCCAATCACTTGATTACTGAACTGCTGAGGTCCCGGGCGGGCATCAAGAACATGGTGCATGTGCCCTACAGGGGCCTGCAGCAATCCAGTGTCGATCTGATCGGCGGGCGCATCGACTTCATGATCGACGGCGCCTCGATCAACTTGGTCGAGAGCGGCCGCCTGCGCGCGCTGGCCGTGACCTACCCCAAGCGATGGCCCACGCAGCCGAACATCCCCACCATGGGCGAAGCGGGCTTTCCCGATGTGACCATGACTGCCTTTTTCGGTCTCGCAGCGCCGGCGAACACGCCGCCAGCCATTCTGGACAAGCTCAACGAAGCGCTGCGAGCCATCGGTGCCAATCCCGAGATCGAAAAACGCATGCTGGCAATGAATGTGATGCCCATGCCGGCAGGCCGCCCGGAAACCACTGACTTCATTCGCGCGCAATCCGAGAAGTGGCGCCCCGTGCTCAAGGACCTGAACATTGTCTTCGACTGAAACCGCAAACGCTGTCAAAACAGGACGGTCAGCATGAACACCCCTATTCGAGATGGCCACATTTCGCGGCGCGACATCAGTGCCGGCGGCCTGCTGGCTGCGGTGCTGGCACCCCTGGGCGCCAGCGCACAGTCCGACTACCCCAATCGACCGGTGAAGGTGATCTCACCCTTCGCGGGTGGGATCACCGCCGCCATCGCCCTCAACTACACCAAGGAACTTCAGGATCGATTCGGCCAGCCCTTTGTGCTGGACAACAGACCAGGCGCCAGCACCAATATCGCAGGCGCAGCAGTGGCCGCAGCGCCGCCGGACGGCTACACCCTGTTCATCTCGACCCTGGCCTCGCACGCCTTGAACAAGTGGAGCTACAAGAATCTGCCTTACGACCCCGAAAAGCTGACCACGGTCGGCATGATGGGTGTCAATGCCTTCTATGTGGTGGTGCGCGCAGACTCGCCCTACAACTCGGTCCAGGACTTGGTAAAAGCTGCCAAGGAAAGCGCAACCGGTCTGAGCTACGGGACGCACGGTGAAGGCGGAGCCAATCACGTCATTACAGAACTGTTCCGCACCAAGGCGGGCATCGGCAAACTTCTGCCGGTGCCGTACAAGGGGGCCGATTCACACCGGGACTTGATCGCCGGTCGTATCGACTTCATGATCGATGGCTCGGCCATCTCGCTGGTCGGCGCCGGTCGCCTCAAGGCGCTGGCTGTGGCCTATCCCCGGCGCTGGCCTACACAGCCCAACGTGCCAACAATGGCCGAAGTTGGATACCCCGACGTCACCATTGCCACCTTCTTCGGGCTGTCCGCCCCACCGGGCACGCCGGTACCGATTCTCGACAAGCTAAATGGAGCACTTGTGGAGATCGGGAAGGACCCCGAGGTCGAGAAGCGTTTGCTGGCACTGAATGTTTTGGCCATGCCCTCAAACCGCCAGCAAACCGAGACCTTCGTGCGACAACAGTCTGAAAAGTGGCGGCCTGTCCTGAAGTCCTTGAACATCGCGTTCGATTGAAAATGACTCGCACCTTCACCCTATCCCTTGGGCGTTCGCGCCGCTGGTTGCTTGCCATTGCACTGGCCGCCACGGGTCTGACTCATGCGCCAGCCATCGCCCAGGCCGACTACCCTAGCAAGCCGATCAGGATCGTCATACCGTTCCCAGTTGGTGGTCTTTCCGACAGCCTCGCGCGGCTGTATGGCAAAGAGCTCTCTGAGCGCTTTGGCCAGCCTGTTGTAGTCGAATCCAAGCCCGGCGCCGCAACCAACATCGGCGCCGCTTACGTCGCAGCTGCACCACCTGATGGCTACACGCTACTGGTAACGACTATCGCCACAAATGCATTGAACAAGTGGTCGAGTCGGCCGCTGAGCTTCGACCCGCACGGCTTTTCTGAAATCGGCATGCTGGGCGTCAACACGTTGTACCTGATGGTGGCAGCCAACTCGCCCTACCGCACGGCGCAAGACCTGGTCAAGGCCGCCCGGGAAAACCCGCAAGGCCTTTCCTATGGTTCGTTTGGCAGCGGCACGCCCAACCACATGCTGGCCGAGATGTTCAGGCAGTCAGCAGGCATCCAGAAGCTCACACACATTCCCTACAAGGGCGCAAGCGATTCCAGCGTGGACCTGATCGGCGGGCGTATCGACTTCATGATCGACGGCGCAACCATCAATCTTGTCAACGGCGGCAAGCTGCGCGCGCTGGCCGTAGCATTCCCCAAACGTTGGCCAACCCAGCCGAATGTCCCAACCATGATAGAGCTGGGCTTCCCGGAAGTAACCATCAGCACCTACTTCGGACTGGCCGCGCCGCC
>JBAXYD010000124.1:0-4016 GCA_037127635.1 Betaproteobacteria bacterium
GTGACGGTGTCCATGCGGTGCTGCGCGCGAGTATCAGTAAGGCGCATAGTAAGACGCCGGCCTGCCGATGGCAAGCGCCGGCGTCAGTCATCTCGCCGGTGCCCAGCGTGGGGAACTCGATGCGGCGCAGTTCCAGGTCATCCGCGCCCGGCAGCAGGTGCCTGCAGAACGGCCGGCCGCGGTGGGCTTGACCGGCCGCTGCCGAGGCGAGGACCGCCGCGTGCGGCGCCGTCATTCGATCACCTCGTCGGCCCGCAGCCGCAGCGACTCCGGCAGTGCGAGGCCCAGCGCCTTGGCAGTCTTCAGGTTGATGCTCAGTTCGATGCGGGTCGGCTGCTCGACCGGCAGGTCTGCCGCGCGGGCGCCGGCCAGCAGGCGTGATGCAAAGCCTGCAAGCTGGCGGCCCAAGATCTCTGCGCGCCCCTTCAGGAGCGCGCAGAACCTCGCAGAGTCAATCTCAGCGGGAGCCCACTGGTGGGGAGGGATGGCAGGCAGCTCGCCCGACCGATGTACGCCCAGGTCAGCGCTAAACCTGCGGTCGCAGCCGACTCCACCGGCCCGGGGTGCTGGGTCGCCTGAACGGTCCCGGTTGGGCGGCCTCAGGCCGCTGGCAAGGCCTGGCCACGGGCAGGCGCCAGAGGAGGTGCACGCGCCTGCAATCCCACGCGCGTGAGGATCTTCTCGATCACCGGCGCTTTCAGCATCACCGCGATGATCTTGAGCTGGCCGCCGCGGTTCGGGCAGTGCTTCATGTGGATCTCGAACACGCGCTTGAGCAGCTTGGCGCAGCTCAGCCGCACCGGACGATGGTGCGTACAGCCCGCCTCGCACTCTGAGGGTGGCGCGGCCTGGGCGGGCACCTCAGCCTCTTGCGACACCACCAGCGCGCGCAACTTGGCATTCGGTCCCAGAGCAGGCAAAACCCGAGCCGCTTACAGCTGAATGCCACCAGCTTGTCGCGGCTGCAGTCGCCGCAGCGCAGTCGCGGGAGGCCGTACGTGAGGATGCCGCATTCGAGGAAGCCGTCGAACTCGTCCTTGACGAATTGCGGCAGGCCGGCGCCGGCCTCAGCTTGCGCGAAGAAGGTTGCGGCGTGTTGCCGCACTAGGTGGTGCAGCGTGGTCTGTTCCGTGCGGTGTCGCTCGCGGTGGACTGAGACGCCATCCGGAGCCCGCTGGGGCTGCCGGCCAATGGCTTGCATGCGAGGCTCCCGAAGTGGTGAGCCCGCACGGTCTCAATCCGTGCGCCGCGCCTCAATCGCCCGAAGTGCCGCCTACCTGTGTGTTCCCGCAACTGCGGGGCCACCGTCGGGGGCCTCGGTGGATATGCGACCGACCGCTTTGGGGCGACGATTTCGGCAGCGGGAGCGCGAACAGCGGGACGTAGTTTGGGGCTTTCGCTTTCCCCGGCCCAAGGAGAAGCAATCCGGCCGCGCTTGTACGATGTGACGCCATGGCCCTGGTCTACAGCACTGATCATGGACGCGCCTGCCCTGGCTACCGCCAGTCGCTGACAGCCTGCATCTGCAAGGCTGCCAGGCCCTTTCCTGCGGGCGACGGCATCGTGCACGTCAGCCGCGAGAAGCAAGGCCGCGGCGGCAAGACCGTGGCAATGCGATCGTTGCCGCCGCCGGTCCAGAGAGCCCCGCGCGACCGATTGCTCCTCAGTCCCCTGGACTAGCCTACGACCCCAAGCTGCCGGTTGTGAGCGGAGCGACGGGTCGTTCGCGGACACCGACATGATCACCTACGCGCGCGGCCCCTCGGTGACCGAAAGCCTGAACTACGCGGCCACATGGAACGCGGCCATGGTGCTGGGCCACGACGTCCAGGAAGCCATGATGGCGAACATGGGCAAGCGCCGGCCGGAGTTCTAGAACTGATGCAGGCGCAGCGCGCGGGGACTTCGAGCCCTATCGAGCAGAGCACAAGGGCCATGCCAGACGCCGCCCCCGGTCATGCGCTTGAGCAAGCCCGGGCGGCCCTGCAGGGCGGGCTCAGGCACCGCCGACAATGCACGGATGAAGACACCGCCCCGCCTGCAAGTGCTGATCGACGAGGGCCTGATCGACAGCGTACTGCGGCAACTCAAGAGCGGCAAGGAAGCCGAGGTGTTCGTGGTGCGCTGCGGTGATGAAACACGTGCCGCCAAGGTCTACAAAGCCGCCACCCACCGCAGCTTTCGGCAAGCGGTGGATTACACCGAAAACCGCAAGGTGAAAAACAGCCGCCAGGCGCGTGCCATGGCCAAGGGCACCCGATACGGGCGTGAGCAGCAGGAAGCCGCCTGGCAGAGTGCCGAGGTGGACGCACTGTTCCGCCTGGCTGCGGCCGGCGTGCGCGTGCCCAAGCCCTTCCACTTCTTCGAAGGTGTGTTGCTGATGGAGCTGGTGGCAGACGCCGACGGCCACGCTGCCCCGCGGCTGAACGATGTGCCGTACACGCCCGAGACCGCGCGCCAGCATCACGCGCTGCTGCTGCGCGAGGTGGTGCGCATGCTGTGCGCCGGCGTAGTGCACGGCGACCTGTCTGAGTTCAACATCCTGCTGGCGCAGGACGGCCCCGTCATCATCGACCTGCCACAGGCGGTGGACGCCGCCGGCAACAACCATGCCCCTCGCATGCTGATGCGCGACGTGGACAACCTGCGCGGCTTCTTCGGCCAGCACGCGCCGGAGCTGCGCGACACGCGCCATGGGCCCGAGATCTGGGACCTGTACGCCGCGGGCCGCCTGAGCCCGGAGACTCCGCTGACGGGCCAGTACGAACCCAGGCCAGGCGCCGTGGACCTGAGCGCTGTGCTGCGCGAGATAGAAGACGCCCGGCTGGAAGCCACCGAGCGCGACCTGCGCAGGGGTGCAGCGCCTTGAAGACCAGGCATGCCCCGACCGCGACGCCGGATGAAGCGACGCGTGCGGGATGCGGACAACCTGCTCCGGGTCAGCGAGACCGCCTGGCAAGGCCGCACCGGCCTCGAGACCACCAAGGCGCGGTTCGCAAGGGACGAGCCGGCCGTCATCGGTTGGAGGGCTCGCAGCGACTGTCCTGCACGCGCGGGCATAAAACGGCACGCTACCTGACTCTCAGGCTGTTGCGCAGACCGTCACCAACCCCGCCGGGGCCGGAAAAGCCTGTGCTGATCGAGAACATATGACGCAAGCTGGCCAGGCTGTGCGGCATCGGGCTCCTGATCTTCGTGGCGGTGTTTGGGTTCTCGACCCTGCAGGTGGTCTTCCTGTCGAGCCTGAGGCTGAGCTGACGGAAGACCGCTGTGTGCGTCAGCGTTGCCGCGGGCAGTGCGCAGTCGGTGCGCACGACCCGTTTCGCCAGCCAGCCCCCTTGTACAAGCGTGCAAGGCGGGCATGGACGAAAGGCCCGTACGCTTTCTGGGTGGCCTCTCATGAACGCGCAGCGGTGATTGGTGGGTCCAACCCGCGTGAGACCGTTTACGGCCAGACCCGCCGCTCAAGCGCCGAGCCTGAATGGCTGAGCCCAGGCCGATCCGGTCGGTCAGCAAGCTGAAAGTCCTTGCCTTCAAGGTCTCAATAAGGTCGTGCGGTGAAGAATTCAGGTGCGCTCGGGAAACCCTACGACGGCGTCACGCTGCGGGACCAATCGCAAGGCGCCATCGGCCAGGAAGCCGAAGGCCCACGAGGAACCCCTCAGCGGCGCGGCGTGGCGTGGCTTGTGGTGTGCGCCCGGCGCTGCGCGCCTTCACATCGCTGGCGTGATGCGAGCGCACCCCCAAACCGATATCCCTGCCGCGCACTTCGTGCGCGGGGCCCTTCGGTGTTCCGACCCAATAAAGTCGTAAACAGCACCGCTAAGTTCACGCCACGGGATCTGTGCCTCCCTTGCCTTGATATCGGCAGAGAGCCGCTGACTGGATTCGGCCAAGATTTGAAGATTGCGAATCACGGCGTCCTGAACGAGGTGGGAGCCGTCGAAACGGACCTTTTCGTGTGACCTTGCCCCTGAATCCCGTAGCTCTTAGCACCCTTGTCACGCGGCCTTGTT
>JBAXYD010000125.1:0-3889 GCA_037127635.1 Betaproteobacteria bacterium
ACTCCTCACGCAACACCCGCCGCAGGGCTTCCAGCGGTGAGACGCCGGCGTCCTGTGAGTCGGGGCTGTAGCCGCGGAAGTACACGATCTGGTCGCGGGGGTAAATCTTTTCCCCCTGGCTGCCGCGCACCTTGAACCCCGACGGAGTCAACCAGTCGGTGCCCTCAGGTTTGATCATCGTCGGGGGAACCCGAACCAACCCGAACCTGCCGTCGTCATTGGTTTTCAGCAGGTAGGCGACGTCGTAGATGGCGAAGTCATGCACCAGGGCGTTGATGAACCGGTACCGCGACGTCCACGGATTCGGGCGGCGCAGCAGCACCGCCAACGGGTGATCGTTGAGACGCAGACGATCCGCATCCCCGACACGCTCATAGAACGCCAAACCCAGCTGGGCGATGTTGCGGGCCAGAAACGACACGACGGTGCGCACCGATTCCTGGGTGCGGAAGATTTCGGCATAGTCAGCCGCATACGTGGAGGACAGTTGGATGCGGCTGGGGGTGAGGATGTTTTGCCGGGACAGTTTGGTGATTGAGCCGGAACTGGCGACGAAGGCCACTCAGCACCGCCTCTCAGAGCATTTGAATGAAGTCAATGGACGCTCGGTCAATGAGCACCTCGCCATCAGCGGGTGCAGGATCAGAATCAGTCGTGTGAACAGTCGCCCCGCGCAACACCAGAGCGTGCCGTCCCTCGAAAGTGACGACGCCGGCCAGGGCGTTTCCGGACAGCAGGTTGATGAGCACTTTGCGGTGGATCAGCGCAGGTGTTGAACGGTTAAACAACCAACAGATCCTTCTCTTCGTAGGCAGATTTGCGAACCGGTGACGCGGTCTCCACCGCCCACACCGCACCAATGGCCGCCTTCAACGGGGCGGCATCACTTGGACTTGTCGCCAGGTCAATCACCCAGGCGCCCTGCGACAACACCTTGACGCTGGCCGAGGTGGCCGCGTTGTCCAGCCCGGGATGGGCAAGATGGCGAATGCGGCGTTTGTCGAGGCGGTCGAACATGATTCCAGTGGCTGACCCCAAATCGGGGCCGGCCCACGCCACCAGCGAAAGATTCGCCGGCGTGCGATCCGGCAGCAGCGCGTTGGAGATGTCCTCAATCAGCGAGGTCTCCGGGGCGCCGTTGGACTGAATGACAATTCCGGCGTAGGTGTCGCGGTGCTCCAGCAGCCACGGGATCACCCAATCCGATCCTGTGCGCTCGGCGGCGATACCCACCACCGTGTTGCCGTCCTTGTCGTGCGCGGCGCGGGCGATATAGCACTTGGATCTGTTCCAACTCATCGCCACGGCGACAAACCTTTCGGTGTTGTCGTCCGGCCTGGCTTCGTTGTCAAGTGTTTCGCGCCAGCTGCCCTCGGGGAAAGGTCCGGCCTCAGCCATAGTTACCCAGCGGCACAACACTTCGATCTCAAACTGCGACGGCGGATTAGTCCGCATTGCCGCGGATATGGCGCGCTCTGTTACGCAGTTTTCAACAATTCCGTTGTGATTCATGCTCGGGTTAGCTTGAGCCCAAGCGCCACGGTCGGTGCGTCTGGCCGCCGGAGCGGCAGACCACTCAAACCAGCCGAGAACCTGTTCCCCAGCGTTTTGCTCCAGGTACTCGGCCATGTCGTCGTCAATGGCTTCAAGGATCTCTGCGTCTTTGTCACCGTCTGGCCAACCCAGTTCGCGGTGAGCCTGGGCTCGCAGATAGCGCAGCACCACAGAGAACACGTCGCCGGCATTGGAGAACGCCCAAGCCTGCGCCTTCGGTCGGGCGTTCATCGTGTTCGTGACGGCCGACCAGGAGTCCCAGGTCTGGTGCTCGCGCAGCTCGTCGAGCAGAATTAAGTCTCCGCTAAAGCCACGACCCCCGCGTCGTGATGCCGCTGCGACCCGGTACTGGCACCCGGTGACGAGCTTGAGGTATTTGGGATGCCCGAGGTTGATCTTGTCGATCAGTTCTTCAAGCTCCTCGTCGGACTGCGCCCACTCGACAGCTTCACCCCAGGCCTTCTCGGCATTGGCCAAATCCTGGGCGGTGCCGATCACAGTCGGTGAGTCCAGGGCATAGATGTGCCACAGCGCCAAGATGAGCATGAGCATCGTCTTGCCGTTCTGCCGGCCGACGCTGCATATGATGTACCGGTAGCGGTACATATCGGTGTTCCCGTCAAGCTCCAACGCATGGATCAAGAGCCAGCGCTGCCACGGGAACAGTGTGACGCCGAGGACATTTTCGGCGAAGGCGATGCACGCGAAGCCGTGGGTGGTGTCCGGGGTCAGTTCACGCTTGGGTTTGGTGTAGACCCTCGGCTCTTCGCAGCCCAGGATCACCCAGCGGCCTCTGCCGGTTTGGTCATCTGCCGCACAGCGGCCAGCTTGCTGCGGCGCGGCTCGGCGCCCTTGCGGATTTTGTCCAGCGTTTCCGACAGCCGGTGCGCAGCACTCGGATGCTGAGCGATTGCCAGTGGCGAGTCCAGAACCTTGGCCAGTGCGATAGCAATCTCGACCAAGCCCTGGCGGCTGGCGGACGTTGATAATTCGCCAATTTCAGCCAGCACTCCAGCTTCAACGCGGCCGGATTGCAGAGCAGACGAATCATACGAACGGGTGTTGACCAGCGGTGTCACTTTGGCCGGCGCGTGCTTGTCGGCGCGGATCGCTTGCCTGCGGGCCTTGCCGTAATCGGTGGCGGCCTGCTTGCAGTCGGCGCACCGGCATCCCGCGTTGTACCTGGTTCTGGTGCCGTGTCGGGTGGCCATTCCACGGAACCTCCTCCCAGTAAAGTATTCAGCAAAGTTTGGCATAAGTGCTGGTCGTGACGATAATCGACCAACTTCAGCACGCTCCCGCGGGTTTATGCAGGTCAGCGGCCTATTCCCGGCAAACTGGTCAGCAAACAAACATGTTGCAGTCCAGCTCCGTTGGCCAGATTCTACTGAGCCCTGGGAGGTTCGTATCGTTGCTGGTCAGAGCGATTTGTACCCCCTACCCCCTATAACCGCAGGTCAGAGGCACGGATCTCGGGCCGGAGTTTGCTGGTGCAGCAAACTCTGCTGCGCTACAGCAAAGCACCTGGTCGGTCAGCAAACTTTACCTAGCTGCAGCAAACTGTTACCAGTCAGCAGCTACCCAAGCGTCTGACGATTCCGGCATTGGCTTTGCTCCCCTAGAGCGATTGCAGCTTGAATGTGAGGGCCGCAGGTTGCCGATCATCAGCGCCAGCTCTGGGTGGGTGGCAATCGGTCGATAGTGATCAGCCTCAAATGAGCCGGCTGTTTGTGGTGCAGCCTCGTAATCGATTGGCTGCTCGCAATGCACACACACGTCATTGCGCTTTGCGCACTGGGCCTTGAACCGGGCAGCTAGCTGTCGCCATCTGTGGCCGCCGCGAGCTTGGCTAGACATCTCTGGGTGCTCCTCGTACCAACGCTTGATCGCGCCTTGCAGCCACCAAGGCCGCTCAGCTTTGGCTCGCGCTAACACCACGTCACGACCGGGATCACAGACGATAATCTCTGCACCAAGATTGCGATACTTGGTGAGCAGTTGAGCACTGGGTGTTGAGTGGATGATATAGACATCGACTTGAGCAGACAGCCCGAGTGCGGTGTCTATTGCGGCCTGACGCGCAGCCTTGGTCACCTTCTTGACGTGAGCAGTGTGTTCGTGTGAGCCCTTGGATTGTGGCGTCAAAGTGTTGGCAAGTGCGTCGTAGTCGATGGTGATGTCGCCGAGCTTGGCATTTTCACGCACCCAGGTGGACTTCCCACCCGCGGGAGGACCGGTGACCACGTAGAGCATGGCGCCCTAAGGACTCACCCGACGAGGGGCTCTGGGCGCAGGATCAGGTGTTCCTGCAGGTAGGGGTCGAGGGTGACCTCTT
>JBAXYD010000126.1:0-3718 GCA_037127635.1 Betaproteobacteria bacterium
CGGCGTCCTGGGGCGGCTTCATCGCGCTGTCGAAGGACAAGCCCGACGTGGTGGCTGACCTGCCGCTGGCCATGCAGCTGGCGCAACTGGCCTACGACACCCAGCCCGAGCACGGCCAGGGCAGCCTGGCGGTGCTGATGGCGCAGTTCGAACTGGCCCGGCCCGGCGGCACCGCCGCAGCGGCCGAGCGTTACCTGGCCGTGGCCGACCGGGCCTCGGGCACCCCAGCGCCGGCCGCGCTGGTGGCGCGCGCCGAATCGCTGGCCCTGCCAGCGGGCGACCGTGCGGCCTACGAAACGCTGCTGCGCCAGGCGCTGGCCGTGTCCGCCGAGCGCCGCGACCTCGCCAGCCAGGTGCTGCGCGCACGCGCCCAGTGGCTGCTGGACACCCTGGACGACCGCTTCTGAAACCCCCACCGGCCCACCCATGCACGACACCCCCCGCACTCCGCGCCGCCTGGCCCTGACCACCTTGCTGGGCCTGGGCCTGCAGGCCGCAGCGCCCACCTTGCAGGCACAGGCACAGGCACAGGCACAACGCCCGGTGCAGCTGCGCGTGGGCTCGCTGGTGCCCAAGAATTCGCTGTACCACCAGAGCCTGCTGGAGCTGGGCGAGAGCTGGCGCGCCGCACAAGGCGGCAACGCCCGCTTCACGGTGTTCACCGACGGCAGCCAGGGTGGCGAGGCCGAGATGGCGCGCCGCATGCGCATCGGCCAGCTGCAAGGCGCGCTGATGTCGGTGGTGGGCCTGCGCGAGATCGAGCCATCGGTAGCCGCCATGCAGAACCTGCCGCTGTTGTTTCGCAACTGGGAAGAAGTGGACCACGTGCGCGAGAAGATGCGCGCCACGCTGGAGGCACGTTTTGCAGAGCGCGGCTTCGTGGTGCTGGGGTGGGGCGACGCCGGCTGGGTGCGGTTTTTCTCCAAGCAGCGCGCGGTGCGGCCCGATGACTTCAAGGGCATGAAGTTCTTCGCGTGGGGCTCCGAGTCCGAGCAGCAGGACATCATGAAGAGCCTGGGCTACACGCCCGTGCCGCTGGAAACCGCCGACATCCTGCCGGCCATGCAGACCGGCATTATCGAGGTCGTGCCGTGCACGCCCTACTTCGCACTGGCCGGGCAGATCTTCAACACCGCGCAGCACATGCTGGAGATCAACTGGGCACCCATCGTCGGCGCGCTGGTGGTCAGCAAGAAGGCCTTCGACGAGATGACGCCCGCGGGCCAGCAGGCCTTGCGCACCGCCGGCGAGAAGGCCGGCGTGCAAATGCGCACGCAGGCCCGCCGCGAGGTCGACGAGGCCGTCGACGCGATGAAGAAGCGCGGCCTCAACGTGCACAAGCCCGCCCCCGAGCAGATGCGCGAATGGGACCAGCTGGCCGAGCGCCTGTACCCGCGCATCCGCGGCACCATGGTGCCGGCGGCCACCTTCGACGAGGTCTTTGCACACCTGCGCGCGTTCCGCGCCAGCCGGGGCCGCTGAAGGTGTCGGGGCTCGATCTGGCTGCCGCCGCGCCGCGCGGCGGGGCCGCCACCGGGTGGGCGCGCTGGGCGCGCTGGGACGAGGCGCTGGCTGCCGTGGCACTGGCCTTGATGGTGCTGGTGCCGCTGGTCGAGATCGCAGCGCGCCCTTTCCTGGGCCGCGGCATCGAGAACGCGCCGGTGCTGGTGCAGCACCTGGGCCTGGTGCTGGCCATGTTCGGCGCGCTGGCAGCAGGCCGTTATGGACAACTCACCACGCTGGGCAGCAGCCTCGACCAATGGGGCGGTGCGGGCGTGCAGGCGGCCGTCAAGGCCTGGGCGCGCGGCAGTTCGGCGCTGGTGTGCGGACTGCTGGCGGTGGCCAGCTGGCGCTTCGTGGCCACCGAGCTCGAGGCCGCACAAGCGCTGGCCTACGGAGTGCCGGTCTGGACGCTGCAGGCCGCCATGCCGCTGGGCTTCGTGCTGCTAGGCCTGCAACTGGGCGCGCGCTGTGCCCAGGCCTGGGCGGCGCCAACGGGGCTGGCCGCGGCGGTGGGCCTGCTGCCGCCTGCGGCCGGCGTCGCCCTGGGCTGGTCCTGCGAGGGTGCCTTGCTGCCGCTGGTACCGGCGCTGGTGGCGGTGCTGCTGGCGCTGCTGGCCGGGGCGCCCATCTTTGCCGTGCTGGGCGGCCTGTCGCTGGCGCTGTTCTGGAGCGAAGGGCTGCCGCTGGCGTCGATCGCGCTGTCGCACTACCAGATCACGGTCAACCCGTCGCTGCCGGCCTTGCCGCTGTACACGCTGGCTGGGCTGGTGCTGGCGCGCACCGGCGCGGCGCAGCGGCTGGGCCAGGTGTTCACCGTGCTGTTCGGCGGCGGCGTGCGCGGCACCGTGGTGGCGGTGGCCCTGCTGTGCTCGGGCTTCACGGCGCTGACGGGCGGCAGCGGCGTCACCATCCTGGCACTGGGCGGCCTGCTGCTGCCCATGCTGCTGAAGGCCGGCTACCCCGAGCGGCGCGGTATCGGCCTGGTCACCAGTGCCAGTGCCTTGGGCGTGCTGCTGGCGCCCTCGGTGCCGCTGATCATGTACGCGGTGATCGCGCGCGTGCCTATCGAGCAGATGTTCCTGGCGGGCGTGGTGCCGGCGCTGGTGATGGTGGCTTGCCTGCTGCTGATCGGCGGCTTCCTGCGCCGCGACCGCAGCGTGCAGCAAGCCGCCCAGGCGCCGCGCCCCAGCGCGCGTGCGGCCGCAGCCGCGACCTGGGCCGCCAAGTGGGAACTGGCCGCGCCGCTGGTGGCCATCGGCTCGCTGGTCAGTGGCCTGGCCACGCCCACCGAGAGCGCAGCGCTCACGGCCGCGTATGCGGTGCTGACGCAGGCCCTGGCGCACCGCGAACTGGGCTGGCGCCTGCTGGGCCGCTGCCTGGCCGACTGCGCCATGCTGATAGGCGGCGTGATGCTGATCCTGGGCATGGCACTGGCCCTCACCAACTACCTGGTCGACACCGGCGTGCCGGACGCCGCCGCCACCTGGGTGCAGGGGGCCATTCCCAACAAGTACGTGTTCCTGCTGGTGTTGTGCCTGTTCTTGTTTGCCGCGGCGGCGCTGATGGAGATCTACGCGGCGCTGGTGGTGCTGGTGCCGCTGCTGCTGCCGCTGGCCCAGGCCTACGGCATCCACCCGCTGCACTTCGGCATCATCTTCCTGGCCGCCATGGAGGTGGGTTTCCTGTGCCCGCCGGCGGGACTGAACATTTACTTCGCGTCGGCGATGTTCAACAAGAACATCCGCTACGTGGCGGCTTCGGTGCTACCGGCCATGGGCGCCATCTTCGTGGGCACGCTGCTCATCGCTCTGCTGCCGGTGCTGTCCACGGGCCTGCCGCAACTGCTGCTGGGGATGGAGCCGCGCGGCTAGAGGTTCTTGCGGTCGGACGCGCCTGGCTTGTCAACGCGCACCGTATAGCTCAAGCACCGGCTTCTCGGTGTGACGGATCAGCCTGATCTTGCGCAGGGGCATGGAGCGGTTTCGGGGGGACGATGGTTCGTTGGTGGGGCGCTGAAGTGCGCCCCACCAACTCTCGTTCAGCCCGTTTGCAGGTCAAGGGCGCATGCACCGAGCTTCTTTGCAGAACACAAGGAAGTCACTGCAAAACAATCTATGCTCGGCACTGAGCGTCCGTCGTGGGGTTCGCCAGCGCGCCATCGCGCCGTAGCGCCGTAGCGCCGTAGCGCCGTAGCGCCGTAGCGCCGTAGCGCCGT
>JBAXYD010000127.1:0-3716 GCA_037127635.1 Betaproteobacteria bacterium
GGCACCAACCTGGTGGTCGACGGTGCGCTGACCAAGGGCGTGCAGTTCTGACCGGCTGCGGCGCCGGCCGCAGCACGCCATGCAACCAGTGACCCACCACCAGATCCTGGATCTGGTGCCCCCGTTCGGCCGGATGCTGGGCCTGCGCTGATCGCGGGTGCGCCAGCCGTCCGGCTGGCCTTGATCGATCGCCTGCGCACCCTGTTGACGGTGCTGGTGATCGCCCACCACACTGTCATCACCTACGGCGGCGGCGGCTGCGTCCGGTTCTGCCGCGAAGTCACCGACGGCAGTGCACCGTTCAGCTTGTTGCTGATCTTGTTCTGTAGCGTGAACCGGGCCTTCTTCGTGGGACTGTTGTTCCTGCTGGCCGGCTACCTCACACCGCCTTCCGGCGACCAAGCTGCATCCCGCCCAGGGCTGTCGAAACCATCCCTGGGTGCATGACTTCTCGCGCATTAACGCGAGCATGCCTTCGGTGCCGACGTTCACCAGTTCAAAGCCCGCCTTTGCGGCCAGGGCCTGCATCTGCGGGTCGGCATTCAGCGCGGCTGACCTCCTCGCCAAACTCCTCGTCGGGCACACCGATCACCGTCCCGACTGCCTTTCGTCGGCCGGCGCGGACGGGTCGTCAGCCCGGGGGCCACAGCAGGCTCGCGAGGCCGGCCGAACCCGTGGACATCAGCAGCGACAGCGCCACCCGGCGCGCATAGGCGCCTCCCCCCGCCAGGGCGGCTGTTCCTGAGCGGGTCAGGGCGTTGGCCGCGACCGCGAGCAACGTGCCATGCACCAACGTGCGGCTGTCCACCTGCCCGGCGGCCTGCAGCGTGGCCAGCGTGGCCACCGGCGAATGGGCGTCGGCCAGCGCGGCCAGCCCCGTGCCAATCAGCAAGCCGGCCCCGCCGTATTGCCGCAGCGCCCACGACACACCCACCGACACGGCGGCCAGCAGGGCCGTCACGATGAGCGCTTCGCGCAGGCGCAAGGGCCCGCTCGGAGCCAACGCGCCCCGCCGGGGCTCGGCAGGCGCGGGCGCCGGCGCCGGCGCGGCCGAACGCCACTGCAGCAGGGCGGTCCCCAGGGCCACGACAGCGCCGGCCCCAGCCACCGGCAGCAACGAGGGCAGCGCCGCGGGCGCCAGCGCGCCGACCAGCATCAGCACCTGCAACCAGGTGGCGGTGGTGGAAAACATGGCTCCCGCCTGGCAGGCCGCGAGCCGGGCAGGGTCTGCGCGGGCCTGCGCGCCGAGCGAGGCGATAGCGGCCGTGCTGGAGACAAAGCCCGATAACAGCCCTGACAGCGCCAGCCCCGCGCGCGCGCCCACCAGGCGCAGCGCCACATGGCCTGCGCCCTGAAGCGACAGGATCAGCAGCGTGGTCAGCAGCAGGGTGCGGGCCGCCATGCCGCCCAGGCCCGGCCAGGGCGCGGCCGGCACCAGCGGCAGCAGCACCAGCGCCAGCGCGGCCAGCAGCAGGGCGTCATGAAGTTCGGCCTGGGTGAGGATCTCGGTGGCGAATCGGTGCAGCCTTTCGCGCGCAGCCAGCAGTCCGGCCACCACGGCGGCGGCGGCCGCTCCCAGGACGGGCTGCTGCACCGACAGCACGCCCACCAGGTAGGTGATGAACAGCGCCAACTCGGTGGTCAGGCCGGGGTCGGCCTCGGGCTCGACGGCGCTGCGCCCGCGGCTCTTCCAGTAGGCAACGGCCACCAACGCGGCCACCAATGCGCCACCCAGGGCCACCAGCATAGGCTGCTGAAGGGTCTGCGCGATGCCGCCGCCCAGCGCGGCCAGCGCAAAGCTGCGGATGCCGGCGGCGGCGCGGCGGGCGCCGCTGCCCTTGCGGCGTTCGCGCTCCAAGCCGATCAGCAGCCCGCCGCCCAGGGCCGCGGCCAGGCCCAGGGCCGTGGTGGGCCAGGCGGGGTCTGACAGTGTCACGGCGCCTGCGGCTTCAGAGCTCGGCGCACTCGTCGAAAGCCGGCATCAGCACCACGGCATCGGCCTGGCGCAACTCATCGGGCAGGGTCCAGTTGCGCTCGCGGCGGAACCTCCAGCCCTGAAGCAGGCCGCAATCGAGCAGGATGCGGTCGCCTGCGATGTCCACGAGGTGGCGCGAGCCAGTGGTGCCATAGGCAGCGCCCAAGAAAGGGATCTTCATGCGCCCAACTCCTGCAAAGCGGCGGATTCGAGGATGCGCACGCCCGGCTCGGGCCGCGACAACGCCCGTATCAAGGCCCGGGCCACGGTGGCTGCTGCAATGGGGCGCCACGCCTTGGGCAGGTACGACTGGAAGGGCGCGGTGAGCGCCAGCGCCAGGCGTTCGCCGGGCCGCGCCGGCTGGCCAAGCGAGGCGCGGTCACCGGTCAGCAGCGAAGGTCGGGCCATGACCAGGCTCGCGAAACCCAGTGCCTGCAGCTCGGCTTCCATCTCGCCCTTCACGCGGTTGTAGAAGGTGAGCGAGCGGGGGTTGGCGCCCAGTGCCGAAACCACCGCGAAGCGCTCCACCCCGGCGCGCTGGGCGGCGCGGGCGAAAGCCAGCACCGTGCCGTGATCGACGGCTCGAAAGGCCTCTCTCGACCCGGCCTGCTGGATCGTCGTGCCCAGGCAGCAGAAGGCCTGCGTGGCCTGCGGCAGCGCAGCCAGGTCTGCGAAGTTCACCGTGTGCACGACGTGCAGCGGCTGGGCGGGTGCAGTCGGTCGGCGCACCAGCATGTGCAGCGGGCCGGGGCCGACCCACTGCCTCGCGATCTCGTGGCCGATGAGGCCGGTGGCGCCCGCCAGCAGGGCGCTCACGCGGGACTCGCCCTGTGGGCGGGTTCGATCAGATCCCAGCGGTTTCCCCAGGGGTCGAGGAACACGGCGACGCGGCCGTAGGGCTCGTCTCGGGGGGCTTCGGTGAAGTGCACGCCGTGAGCCAGCATGTGCAACCTGTCGCCGTCCAGGTCGGTGGTGTGCAGGAAGAGCCACACGCGGCTTGCGCCCTGGCGGCCTACTAACGCCTGCTGCTCGGCCGTGCTGGCACGGGCCAGCAGCAACGCGCCGCCCGGCCCGGCAGCGCCGCCGGGCGACACCACGATCCAGCGCTTGCCGCCGGGCAGCGCCGTGTCTTCGACCACGGCCCACCGCAGCACCTGGGTGAAGAAGGCCAGGGCCGGGTCGTACTCGGGTACCAGCAGGCTGGTGTAAGCCAGTGATCGTACGGGCGCATCACTCATGCCCGCAGCTTAGCGGAGGATCACCCTGGCGGAACTGCTCCAGCAGGCGCTCCAGCGTCATCGTGAAGGGCTGGCTCAACGCCGGCAGCGTGAGCAGCCGTCCCAGCAGGCCCACCAACACGCAAAAAGGACACCATGATTACCAGCATCAGCCCTTTCTGGGACGCCAACGAGACCTGGCTGATGCGGGGCATGACCATCCTGAGGGTCGGAAACTCAAGCGCCATTGGCAAGCCCGACAGGCCCCAGGCAACCCCGATGCCGCCCCCGACCAAGGGTCTCGCCCATCCATTTACGGCCAGAGACGGCACCTTGAGCCCCGCTCCAATCGAGATCCGGGTTCAGGCGGGAAAAGGGCTGTCATCAGCCACGGCTCGATGGAGCAATCCACCCCTGTCGGTCAATCGTCTTGCGGGCTTGCAAAGCCCCGCAGCCAGGGGTCCAGGTAACTCAGGTCGAAGGTTCCGGCATCGAACATCTGGATCATCTCGGCATGTATCTGC
>JBAXYD010000128.1:0-3618 GCA_037127635.1 Betaproteobacteria bacterium
CGCCTCAGATCGAAGTCGCAAGTGCTGGACAGGACCTTGCGCAGCGACTGCGCGAGCTGGCGCTGATCCTCGTTGTATTCGAAATCCATGCCGTGCCCTGCGTCAAAGACCCAGCGTCATCTTGGCGATGATGTTGCGCTGAATCTCGTTGGTTCCCGAGTAGATGCTGGCCTTGCGGAAATTGCAGTAGCGCGACGCCAGGCGTGAATCCGCCGTGCCGCTGTTGTCGGCCAGCAGGGGTTGGGCCCGAGGCCCGGCCGCCTGCATCATCAATTCGGTGATCTGCTGCTGGATCTCTGTGCCTTTGATCTTGAGCATCGACACATCGGCCCCAGGCGGCTGGCCGGACTTTCGCATCCGGTCCAGAAAGCGCAACGCAGTCAGCTCAAGGGCGGTCAGCTCGATCTCCACGCGCGACACCTTGTCCCGGAAACGCGGGTCCTGCAGCAGAGAGCGGCCGTCCCTGCATTCGCGCGCGGCCAGCGCACGCAAGGCCGCCAGCTCGCGGCGAGAAGCACCCACGCGCGCGCTGCCCATGCGTTCGTGATTGAGCAGGTACTTGGCGACCGTCCAGCCCTGGTTCTCCTCGAATACGAGGTTCTCTACCGGAACCTCCACGTCTTCCAGGAAGACTTCGTTCACCTCATGCCCGCCGTCCATCAGGATCAATGGCCGCACGCTGACGCCGGGGGTCTTCATGTCGATCAGCAGAAAACTGATCCCGTCCTGCCGGCGGGTGGCTGCAGGATCGGTCCGCACAAGGCAGAAGATCCAGTCGCCAAAGTGGCCGAAGGACGTCCATGTTTTCTGGCCGTTGACCACAAACCGATCACCCTTGCGCTGAGCGCGTGTGCGCAGCGCCGCCAGGTCAGAGCCAGCGCCCGGTTCCGAATAGCCCTGGACCCAGAAGTCATCGCCCTCCCGGATCCGGGGCAGGAAGCGCTGCTTCTGTGCGTCAGTACCAAAGCGCATCAACACGGGGCCGCACATGTTGGGTCCCAGTGGAGGCAACGCAGGCGCGCCAGCCAAGCCAAACTCTTCTTCAAAAATGTAGCGGCGCGCCAGGTCCCATCCAGTACCACCCCATTCGACTGGCCAGTTCGGCACGGACCAGCCCTTGGCGGCCAGAATTTTGTGCCACCGAACGTAGTCCGCGCGGTCCAGCGGCAGATAAGTAGTCACCTTGTCGCGCAAGTCGCCAGGCAGGTTGGCGGCAAGCCACTGACGCACCTCACTGCGGAACGCCAGCTCACCAGAGGAATAGCTCAGGTCCATATCGCTTTCAGTCCAGGTTGGCGTGCAGGCTCAGGGCACGCGCGCAAAAAGCTCCAGCGTCCTGGCCTCGTATTCCAGGGCCAGCTGCACACTGGGGCGCTCCTTCATGCGCTCGCCGTGAGCCATGCAATTGGCGAACTCACCCAGCTCGATGTTGAACTGCAGGCCGCGGCGGAAACACCAGAAGAAATAGGCGTCAGCCGCCGTGAAGTGGTCAAAGAACCACTGCTTGCCCTGAAGCGCCCCTTCTGCAATGCGATAGCTTTCGCGCAACTTCTTCTGCGCTACACGCCGCACGCTTTCTTCGGTGCCGGGCACATCGCAGTACTGCATCGGGTGCGCATTGGGCGTCAACGCCGGGTGGATGCCACTGGCGCACCAGGCCAGGAAGGCGATGGCATTGATCTCCTGCGCCGGGGCCACAGGCATGAGGCGAGCCTGCGGGAAAGTACGGGCGATCCAGATCTGGATCGCCACGTTCTCGGTCAGCGGTTCGCCATCAATGGACAACACCGGAACCTTGTGCTTCGGATTGACCTTCAGGAACGCTGGTTCGAGATGCTCGCGGCGCGCCATGTTGACGTTGACGACCTCAAAGGGTGCACCCGCCTCGGTGAGCGTGATGAATGGAACCAGCGAACACGCCCGCGGCGCATAGTGGAGTTCAAGTTTCATGCGGGCCTCAGGAAAGAGGTCAAAGCACACCCCGGGCGCGCAGGTCTGCCAACCGCTCGGGCGCCAGGCCGAGCAAATCAGTAAGTACTTCGTTGGTGCCCTCACCCAGCACCGGCGGCGGCCAGCGCACAGGCATGCGCTCCCCGTCCAGGCGATATGGTGGCGCCAGCACGGGTGTGTTGCCTGCCACAGGGTGCGGCTGCTGGGTCACCAGCCCGCCCCGCTGCACGCGCTCGGAGGTCAGGGCTTCCAGCAGGCCGAGAACTTCTCCGCAGGGCACACCAGCGGCAACCAGCCGCTGCAACAGCAAGCCACGGGGCCGCGCCTTGAGTTCACGCAGAATCTCGGGCACAAGCGCTGCGCGGTTGTCACGCCGGCCCAGGCCGGTCTTGAAGCGCGGATCGGTGGCCAGGTCGTTACGTTCGATCACTTCGCGGCAAAACCGCTCGAACTGGGCGTTGTTGCCCACCGTAATCACCAGCGGCCCATCGGCAGCTTCGAACACGCCATATGGCACGATGGACGGATGCGCGTTTCCGTACCGGGGCGGGTCTTGCTGCATGACCAGTGCCTCGAGTCCGCAGTACGAAGTGACCATGATGCCGCAGTCGAACAGCGCCATCTCGATGTGCCGGCCACTGGCGGTGCGTTGCCGTTCGTACAGCGCGGCAAGCACTGCCTGCGCCGCATACATGCCCGTGAACATGTCCACCACCGCGACGCCGAACTTCAGGGGTGGTTGAGTGGCCTCGCCATTGAGCGCCATCAGCCCGGCCTCGCCCTGGACCACCAGGTCATAACCCGGACGGCCCGCCTCCGGGCCGGTGCGGTCGTAGCCCGATATGGAGCAGTAGATGAGCCCGCTCTTGAGTGCCTTGAGCTGCTCATAGCCCAGACCCAGCTTGTCCAGGCCGCCGAACTTGAAATTGTGGACAAGCACATCGCAGTGCTGCACTAGATCGCGCACGATCTGCTGCCCTTCCTCCGACTGCAGATCGATCGTGACCGAACGCTTGTTCCGGTTCGCACTGTTGTAGTACGCGCTCTCGGTGAGGCCCACGCGCACGCTCCAGTCGCGGGTGTCATCGCCGCGGACCGGGTGCTCGACCTTGATGACCTCAGCACCGAGGTCCCCGAGCACCATGCCACACCAAGGCCCCGCGAAGACCCGCGAGAGGTCCAGAACGCGGACACCAGCGAGCGGTAGGACAGGTTGGGGTTGTGTCATGCGGGCCGATGCTAGCCACCGCCCATCAGCCACACCAATTATTTCAAGTGATCCCGAACATCACGCGCCCTGATGCAGCCCGAGGGTGGTTGGTACATGCGGCATAACTGTTCCTGATCCCCTGAATCAGTTCAAATGATTTGCCGGCTCCATCGGCTCTGCCTAGCATCGACTCCACCTGACCTCCGGAGCGAAAGCGAAGCAGCTATGACCACCTCCAACCCATCACCCACTCCGGTTGCACCTGAGCCGGTGCACTTCTTTGCTGACGGCCTGCGCATTGCGGGCCACTTCACGCGAGCAGTGGGCGCAAGCCCTGATGCGCGCAGCCCCACCGTGGTCTGTATCCACGGCTATACCGGGCGCAAGGAGATCTACATGCCCGGCTACATCCGTGAGCTGTCGGCAGCGGGATACAACGCGCTCGAGTTCTATCACCG
>JBAXYD010000129.1:0-3451 GCA_037127635.1 Betaproteobacteria bacterium
GGGCTGAGCTCGTCGAAGCCCTCGCGTGCACTACGACAGGCTCAGTGCGAACGGCTTCTTGGGTCAGGCAGCAACGTTTTCTTGTGAGGCGCCCCTGCGCGGCAGCCGGGCGCACTGACATTCACCTAAAAGTGCTGATGACATGACCTCGCCCATCCAGAACATCCCTACCCCCGCCGTCATCTTCGACTTCGGCGCCGTGCTGTTCCAGTGGCAGCCGCTGGAGCTGCTGCAGCAGACCGTGCCGGACCTGGCGCCTGACGAGGCTGCGGCCCGCCGCGTGGCGGCGAGCTTCTTCGAGAGCTTCACGCCCGACAGCGACTGGGCCCGGTTCGACCTGGGCCTGGTGGAGGTGCCCGAGCTTGCACGGCGCATCGCCGCGCGCACCGGCGCCCCCGAGGACCGCGTGCGCCGCGTCATCGACGCCATTCCCGGCCACCTGCAGCCGCAGGCGGACACCGTGGCCTTGCTGCAGCGCTTGAAAGCCGCCGGACACCGCCTGTACTACTTGTCCAACATGCCGCGCGCCTATGCCGCGCACCTGGAACGGCACAACGCCTTCATCGGCGACTTCCTCGACGGCATCTTCTCGGCGCGCGTGGGCCTGATGAAGCCGCACCGCGCCATCTTCGAGCTGGCCGACGAGCGCTTTGCGCTGGCCGAGACCAGGACGGTCTTCATCGACGACCATGCCGGCAACATCGCTGCCGCAAGGGCGCATGGCTGGCAGGGCGTGCACTTCAGCGGTGCGGGCCAGGCAGAGTTGGAACTGCAACAGGCGGGTTGGTTGCCGGCCGGCTGAGCAGGCGCTGCTTTGAAGCCCTGTGCGAGGGATAACCTGCACAGGGAAAACCCGAAGCTGATTCCCAGCGGTAACGATGGGAATCGCCTTGGTGTCACATTCGCGGTCTTGAAGAAGCGACCACCCGGTGCCCGATCGTGCCGTGTGGCTGTTTCGGAACCGGCTGCCGCTCTTCTGTCAGCAGCCAAGACGAACGACACAGATCGGAGACCCTCATGCAACGCAGCCCCCGCTCCCCCTCCCGCCGCCAGGTGCTCCAGGGCACCGCTGCCGCCGTTGGCGCCGCGTCCTTCGCGCCCGCGCTCTTCGCCCAGGCCGCCCCTGTGCGCGTGGGCTACTCCATGTCGCGCACGGGCCCGTGGACGGGTGGTGCGCAGGTCAGCCAGGAGCCCAACTTCCTGCTGTGGGCTGAGCAGCAGAACCAGGCCGGCGGCCTGGACGTCAAGGGCGTGCGTCGGAAGATCGAGCTCATCAGCTCGGACGACCGCAGCGACACCGAGACCGTGGTGCGCACCTACGAGAAACTGATGGGCAGCGACAAGGTGGACCTGGTGTTGCCGCCCTGGGGCAGCAACGCCAACTTCGCGGTGGCCCCGCTGGCCAACCGCTTCGGCTACCCCTTCCTAGCGCCCACCGCGCTGAGCCGCCGCCTGGCGGAGATGAAGCTGCCGTATTTCTTCCTGCTGCTGCAGCAGCCCAAGGCCATGTGCGAGGCCATCGTGGACATGTTCAAGGCCAACGGCATCCGCACCGTGGCCTGCGTTTACGTGGACGACCTGTTCGGGCTGGAGAACTACGCCGCCTTCAAGGTGGCGCTGCAGGGCACCGGCATCAACCTGGTGGAAGACAAGAGCTACCCCGGCGGCGTGAAGGACCTCTCGCCCGTGCTGCGCTCCATCAAGGACAAGAATCCCGACGCGTTCGTGGGCTTCACCTACCCGCCAGACACCATCCTGGCCAGCCGCCAGGCCAAGGAGATCGGCTTCAACCCCAAGGTGTTCTACGCCTCGGTGGGCACAGCCTTCCCGTTGTACAAGAACGTGATGACGCCCGCAGGCGCCGAGGGTGTCACCGGCATGGGTTCCTGGAATTCCAAGACCAGCCCTGGCGCCAAGGCCTACTTCGACGCCCATGTGGCCAGCCAGAAGAAGGAGCCCGACCGCTGGGCCAGCGGGGCCTGCTGGGCGGGCATGGAGATCCTCACCAACGCGGTCAAGCAGGTGGGCCTGGACCGCAAGGCCATCCGCGACTACGTGGCGAACACCACGCACAAGACCATCATCGGCGACATCCGTTTCCAGGGCAGCGAAAACGTGGGCACACCGGGCACCATCGGCCAGTGGCAGAACGGCGAGTTCGAGGTGGTGTGGCCGGCGGCACGTGCCACCGCCAAGCTCAACGTCAACAAGCCGGCCTGGAAGTAAGCGCCCCGACAGTTCACGGCGCCTGCAGCGGATGGCGACACTTCGGGGCCGCCTCCCGCCCACGACGCACTGCATGCCCGGCGCCGGATGCGCCGACCCGTGTGGCGTCGCGCGCGCCGCCCCTGTTCATTTCCGCCAGCCCGTTGCGCCCCACGCATGTCGGTTTCCGCCTGGATCGAGCTGATCACCTCCGGTCTCATCACCGGGGGCATCTACGCCTTGGTCGCGCTCGGTCTGAACCTGCAGTACGGGCTGATGCGCATCCTGAACATCGCGCACGGCGAGTTCCTGATGGTGGGCGCCTTCCTCACCTGGTGGGTGCAGTCCTCGCTGGGCTTGTCGCCCCTTCTGATGGTGCCGGTGTCGTTTGCGCTGCTGATGGGGCTGGGCCTGGCCATCCACTTTCTGTGTTTCCGGCGCCTGACAGCCACCTCGCCCAACCTGGACATCTTCGAGGCGCGTGGCCTGATGGTGGCCTTCGGGCTGATGTTCCTGGTGCAGAACTTCGTGTCCTGGCAGTGGGGCGGTGACCTGCGGGGCTACGACTTCCTGACCGAGCCAGTGAAGATGGGCGATGCGCAGTTCGCCGGCAACAAGCTGCTGGTCTTCGGCCTGGCACTGCTGTTCAGCGGCGCACTCATCGTGCTGATGCGCATGACGCTGCTGGGCAAGGGCGTGCGGGCGCTGATGCAGTCGCCCGTGGGGGCGCAACTGGTGGGCATCGATACGCGCCGCCTGCACCCGCTGATGTTCGGCATCGGCCTGGGCCTGTCGGGTGTGGCCGGCTGCCTGCTCTCCATGGCTTACACCGTCTCGCCCTCGATGGGCGAGCCCTACACCGTCACGGCGCTCATTGTCATCACGCTGGGCGGCTTCGGCAGTATGGGCGGCGCGCTGGCCGGCGGGCTGCTGCTGGGCGTGGTGGAGGCCCTTGGCATGCACTACACCAACCCCTCGCTGAAGGCGCTGCTGTCCTACACGGTGTTCATCGCCGTGCTGCTGCTGCGGCCCGAGGGCCTGTTCACGCGCAAGACACGCAAGGCCTGAACATGGGCGCGCAAGCCATCCCCGTTCGGACTGAGCTTGTCGAAGGCCAGGACCTGGGGTCAGGTACCAGGATGTCTTCCATCCCCGGTCAGACTGAGCTTGTCGAAGTCCCGAATCCCGTGGTGGTAGACGCGCGCTTCGACAGGCTCAGCGCGAACGGTATTCTGGGCGGGGAACG
>JBAXYD010000130.1:0-3188 GCA_037127635.1 Betaproteobacteria bacterium
TCCTATGTCCGATTCCATCATCAGCCAAAAACTACGTTTTTCGGGGGCAGGGTCAGTCCGCGCAGACTCGGCCTCTGTCAGAAGCCGGCGCAGTGATGCCTCGTCCACAGACCCCTTGGCAAAAGCAGCCTCTACGGCCGACTCCGCTGTGATCAGGCGCTCGCCAGTTGGTATGGCCGCTTTTCGCATTTCGTCAAGCAGCGCCTGGGTCTTGGCCACCTGGTCCTGAGTCAAAGGAATCTGGTCCTTGAGTTCCAGCAGATGCGCCGGTCCGGGCATACCGTTGAGTTCAGCTGCAAGTGCCAACCCCCAACCGCCACCTCGCCGAAGCTCCTTGATGTCACTGTCGGACAGCGACTTGATGGCACGAGTTTGCATCCCCGCGTAGGGTGTCTGCGTTCCGTGGCTGTGTTGGGCCAGGGTCGACAAGGGTATGCACATGGCAAGAGCCAGTAGCACGGTGTTTGCTCTCAAGGTGCTCTCCCGATTCAAAGTGCGGGCTTAGCGTGGCCCTCAATTGAAGGTGGTTTTCCAACTGGATTCTCGTTTGCCGACAGCACGCAGGCGTCCTTACCTAGAAGACCGCAATCGGTCGACTCGGGCCCAGCACGACGCGAGAGACCAGCCGTTCACACGGTGAGGCCGCGCACCATCGACATCAGCGTCAATTTTTTCATCGCACTGTATGCGCTCGTAAACGAGATGGCCGCCAAGCTGAACGTCGGCTTAACGGCGCTTACCGTGAGGACAGCAGCCGAGGATGACCGGCTGTACCCGCTGTGGCGCTGACGCCCGGGCTGTCGAGGCGAAGGGCAGCAGAGGGTCGGCTTGCGCCGGTCGGGCGCGCGATCTCACCGCCGGAAAGCTGACAGCCAAGTTGAGCTACCGGAAAGCCGACATCTGCGGTCGGCAGTGGATGACCCTTCGGCGACAGTCCGCAACACCGATTGCCTGCCCGGAAGCAGACTCTCCGGCCTGTCAACTGGACCCGCCATGGCGTTCAGGCCAATCCCGTGATTCGTCCCTCAGCGAGATCGCTTGAACCCGGATTCACGCTGGCTTCGAATGGCCAGGACAAAGACCGTATCGACGTCTGATACGTAGCGGTACAGCGCTACGTAGCCGCGCGACTCCTGTCCGATCACCAGCTCTCTCTTGCCGCCCTTTGCCTTGCGCCCGATAAGCGGGCTATGCGCGAGAACTTGAATGGCTTCGTTGATTTCGGCGATTCGCTCCGACGTGTCCTCGATGCCGTACTTTGTCTGGTGGTCGAAGAAACGGTCGAAGTCGTCGAACACTTCCGGCGCCAGCTCGATTCGCGGCATACGGCCTGTCAACGCTTGGAGTTGCGCGCCGCGGGTTTGCGGACCTTGTCTCCCCGCGCTCGCGCCTCGAGATACACCTTGGCGTCATCCCACGGTACGGTCTTCCCCGTGGCCTGCACCTTGGCCCAGCGCTCGTCGGCCAAACGATGAAATTCCTCATCGATCTCAACCTGTTCGACGGTCTGTGCGATGGCATCAAGAATGAACGCGTGCGACGTCTTGCCTGCAAGATGAGCCGCGGCGGCTATCCGTGCTTTGAGATCTTCCTCGATGCGGATGGTGGTGGTCGACATAGGACACCTCTGAGTCAGTAAGCAAAGCGTAGCACATACGTGCTACTCCGATGTTGGCGAGCGTGAGCGGGACGCACAGCCGAGAACCGGTCCGTCCCGAGCGACGGCTGATGGCCGTTATGCCAAGCTATTCATAACGGCCAGGAGCCGCCATTCGCCCCCGATCAGACCGGCTGTTCGCACCTGGCCCTGAGCGGGTCGTGCGCCACCCCGAAGCAGCGCCTTTGCGCGCGAGGTCGATGAGTTCCGCGCGGGCTTTGGCTTCGCTCATCGAAGGCCGGTCAGTGTTCCGCTGGCCCTGGGTCTGGGTCGGCGAAGTACAGCTCCACCAGGGCCGTCGTCCAGGTGGCGACGCCGGTGCCGAAGAAGTCTCGGACCTCGGTCCAGATGGGGCTGTTGAGCAGCAGGGCGCAGGCCAGTACTTGCCAGTCGTGGGGGTCTCGTTGGCCGATGCGTGCTAGCGCACGCGCACGCGGTGGCTCGTAGCTGCTGGCCGGCACTGGCGTCACGATCGCTGTCACCGCGTTGAGCTCGTCCAGCGCGGCGACCTCGCTGGTGCCGTCATCGCCGCGCGCAAGCAAGATCGTTGGTAGGTGCTTGCGGGCCTCTTCAAATGCGGTGTCGGGCGCCAGGAAGTCGATCGTGGCCACGTGCGCCGCCAGCAGGGCTGGCACCTTCTCGCCGAGGACGCAACGGATCAGGGTGTTCGCGTCCAGGATGATCGGCCGAGCCGGCATCACTTGGCACTGCGGCCAGGCAGCGGACGGCCGCGACGCAGCGCGTCGAAGTCGGCGACCATTGCCTCGACCTCATCCTCGGTGAGCGGCATGGTCTTACGGAAGTTGGCCGCAGCCGTCTGCAAGCGCTGCACGTCTTCGGCGCTGGGCCGGCGCAGCGGCACGAACAATCCTACGGCCTGGCCGTGGCGGGTGACGGTGACCGGTGTGTCAGCGTCGATGTATTCCGCCAACGCGGCCCGGAACTCGCGGATACCGACGGTGGGAGTTTCTGCAGCGGGAACCTTCATGGGGAGTCCTTCAGGGCAGGAACGCCCAAACTTCGCATTCTGGCGGATGTGTACACAATCCTAAAGCGGTAGCCCGGCTTCAAGGCGTCAAAACAGGCCGCCGCTCAAGGCCCCGTGTTTCCAGCCACGGAACCCACCGGCTCCCCCACGTGCCGCCGGCCGGCAAATCTCTTGAACTCCAGCGCCGCCTTGCAGATCGGCAGGTATTCGTACCGCACCATTGTCGATGCGCAGAGAGTCGCGCGGTTGGGGGCTTCGGCCCATGCGGCCGTCGGACAGGATCAGGTTCGATCCCGTGCCGCCGGCAATCGTTGTCGCGTAGCCGGAGGTGGCGGCGTAGTTCATGTCCGCCAGCCACGTGATATTGCGCGTGGTGTCATAGACACCCGCATTTCGCGTGCGATGCGCCAGCCTAGGCAGGCGGCTGCTTCAGGGCGGCGGCGCCGGTGACTCCTTAGGGTCGAGTCGAGTCCACCGCACTGGTCGGAACCGGTCGTTGATGGAGGGACTACGCACTCCCGGCGTGAAGTTCAGCTTTCCAAC
>JBAXYD010000131.1:0-3010 GCA_037127635.1 Betaproteobacteria bacterium
TGAAAGAATGCCCGCTTGAACGCGACCATGAACTCCACCTGACCACGTCGGTGGTGGTTTCTAGAGGCGGCGCAACTTCGGCGAACACACGCGGCTCCTTCACATCCCCGCATTTCGCAAGCTGCGTGCATTTCCGGATCATCACTTGCATTGCGCAAGCTTATGAAGCACACTTGCGTTTTGCAAGCCATAAGCCCAGCCACCGCGCAAGGAGTCGACTACATGGATCGTGTACTGCTGACAGGTGTCACCGGATACATCGGGCAGCACTGCGCAGCCGAACTGCTGAGGCAGGGTTACGAGGTGGTGGGCACGATCCGCAGCCACGCCAAGGCCGACGCCACCCGAATCGCCATTGCAAAGGTGGCGCCGGTCGATCGTCTGAGCTTTGTCGAGGTGGACCTTCTGTCCAAGACCGGATGGGCAGAGGCGATGAAAGGCTGCACGTTCGTCATGCACGTCGCTTCCCCGTTCGTGCTGGCGCAGCCCAAGGATGAGAACGAGATGATCGTCCCCGCGGTCGAAGGAACCCAGCGGGTCATCGCGGCCGCTCAACGGGCCCGTGTGAAGCGACTCGTGCTGACCTCGTCCACCTTCGCGATCATCGCCGGCAAGGACAGTGGCCGATACGGCACCGATTCCTGGTCTGAAACCAGCGCCGATATCGGCGCCTATGCAAAGAGCAAGACCCTGGCCGAGCGCGCCGCCTGGGAAGCCGTGAAAGGCAGCGACATGGAACTCACGGTCGTCAACCCCGGCGCGGTTTTCGGGCCTTCTCTCGGGGCGGCGATGGATGGGCAGAGCGTCACGATGATGACGGCCATGATCAACGGAAAGATGCCGATGCTTCCCGACATGAGCATGGGCATGGTCGATGTTCGCGACGTCGCTCGGCTCCACGTCAAGGCCATGACCGCAGACGGCGCAGCGGGAAAGCGTTTCATCGCCGCCAGCGCCGAACCCATCGAGATGACGACCGTGGCGAAGGTGCTGAAGGAGGCTGGCTACAGCAAGGTCTCCTCACGCAGGGCACCGACCTTCCTCCTGAAATTCATGGGTTTGTTCGACGCCGAGGTGCGAGGGATGCTTCCGTTCATCGGAAAGGCCGCCGCGTACGACAACCAGGCGACTTTCGATGTCCTTCAGTGGCAACCCACACCGATGGAGACCTCATTCAGGGACATGGCGGCGGCCCTTTCCCCAGCCACCAGGAGCCATACGGCTTGATGCGCTCCCGTTTCTGCACTTCAACCGCGGATAAAAGACATGACTGCTGACCTCTGGATTTTGTTGAGCCTGGCCGTGCTGACGGAACTGCTCACGCTGCCACCTCTCGTGGCGCGTGGCTCGGTGCCCGGTGGCATCCGGTGGATCTTCTACAACCGTGACACCGAACTGGCGGGCGTGGCCCCTTGGGGCGGGCGGGCCGTTCGGGCCCACAGCAATCTTGCCGACAACCTGGCGATGTACGCCGTTGTCATCGGGATCGCCCATTTCACCGGCGCCACCAACGGCGTGACACAGGTGGCCGGCATGGTCCTGCTCATCGCCCGCGTTTTGCACGCGATCATCTACATTGCGGGGATTCCGTATCTGCGAACCGCGGTATTTGCAGTCGCGCAGGTGGCGATGCTGGCTTATGTCTGGCAGATCATCGTGCACTTCATGGCGCATTGAATCCGGGTGCTGAAGCTGACCCGCTTCAGGTGACTGCGACCTTGTCGGTATCCATGACGATGCTCGGGGAGACAAGCGATGGGCAGTGATTTCGACGAGGTGGATTGGCGCTCCGCGTGCCCGATCAGTTCTGCGCTGGACGTGCTGGGCGACAGATGGTCCTTGCTGATCATTCGAGACCTGTTGATTCACGGGCCTCGCACCTACTCGGAGTTTCTCGCGTCCCCCGAACACATCTCGACCAATATCCTCGCGTCGAGGTTGAAACTGCTCAGCTGCCTGAAGCTGATCGAGCGAACCCAACCGGAAGCGACTGCTCGTAACAATGCCTTCCAACTCACCGAAGGCGGCGCCGCCCTGCGGCCCGTCCTGGAGGGGCTGGCGCGATGGGCGCAGACCCACCTCAAGGATCAACATCGCAGCATGGCCCGTATTCCATGACGACTCCCACCATCGGTTGCGGCGGGCCGGAGTTGAAGAAGGCCCTGGCCTTCGAGCCCGACAGTCGCCCCGGGGCCGAACCATGGTAACGGGCGCCGCCTCGCCGCTGCTGACAGCACCGATCGGACCCACGATCATCCGATTGGCTGCGCCCAACATGATCGCCATGTTGGTGACCATGGCCACCTTGATGGCCGAGGCTTGGTATGTCGGTCAGCTGGGCACGGAAGCCTTGGCAGGGCTTGCCCTGGGCTTCCCCATGATGATGCTGGTCATGATGTTGTCAGCAGGCTCCTTTGGCGGAACGATCACCGGAGCGGTTGCACGGCTGTTGGGTGCCGGCGATCGTGAAGGCGCTGAGGCACTTGCCCTCCACGCGGTGCTGATGATGTTGTTGCTGGCTGGCCTGTGCTCCGCAATCTTCCTAGTTGGTGGGCGGGCGATCTACAGCCTGCTCGGCGGACGCGGTCAGGTGCTGGAACAAGCGCTGGCCTATTCCAATGTGCTCTTCGCAGGCTGCCTCAGCGTTTGGTTGGCCAACGCCCTGGCTGCTCTCGTGCGCGCAACCGGTCACATGTCGGTGGCAGCCAAATGCCTGTTGGCGGGCTCCTTGCTACAGGTCGTTGCAGCGGGCGGGCTGGTGTTCGGTTGGGGACCACTGCCGAGCCTGGGTATCGCCGGTGCTGCTGCGGGCATTGTGGTTGGCAATGCGCTCGCAGCTGTTCTGCTCCTGAATTTCCTGGCTAACCGATGCATCGAACTTCGCCTACGGATTACCGGTTTGCGGTTGAAAGTGGCTCCCATTGCCAGGTTGCTCAAGCTCGGTTCGCTTGCAGCCGTCAATCCCATCAGCACCACTGCGACGGTGATGGTGATCACCGGTTTTGTGGCT
>JBAXYD010000132.1:0-2909 GCA_037127635.1 Betaproteobacteria bacterium
ACCACCGACGTGGTCAGGTGGAGTTCATGGTCGCGTTCAAGCGGGCATTCTTTCAACCCCCCGCGCGGCTCAAACCGTACCGAACAAAAGGGTGTCGTCCCGGGGTAGGGGGATTACGGCACCAGGGAAACTTGATCCGGAGGACGATAGGCGTGGCGCCGGAGTTCGAATCCGAACTCTGACCCGAGACGGAAAACCTCCTGACCGGAGGCTGTTTGCAACCCCATCATTCCTGCCCCGCCAGACCAAGACCTTCGAACTAGCTGAGCGAGCTCAGGCGGCCTGCAGTTCGAAGTGCACCTCCCGCCCCATCGCGGTGGCGATGTTCACCAGCGCGTCCAGCGAAAAACGCGACACCCGGCCTCGAAGGAGGTCGTTCATTCGGGGCTGTGTCACCCCACAGTGCTGAGCGGCTTCCGTCTGGGTCCAGTTGCTTTCCTTGACGATGTTGGTGATCTGGCGCATCAACGCCGAGCGCGCGCGCAGGTTGGCTGCCTGCTCGTGTGTGTCGGCCAGTGCGTCCCAGACGTTGGCGAAGGACTCCGCCGTGGGCCCCGCCTTCTTGTTCGTGGTGCTCTTTGCGGTCTTCATTTAACGCTCCTTGGACAACCCGATCCATCGGGTTCGGGCCAGTTCAACATCCCGAGGGCTCGTCGCCTGAGTCTTCTTCTGGAACGCGTGCAACACCGCCACACAGTCCTTCAGACGCGCGGTGTAGATCACACGGTACGTCCCTGACTCGTCCCAGATTCGAAGTTCCTCCACCCCCTTGCCAATGGCAGGCATGGGTTTGAAGTCGTCGGGCTGCTCGCCGCGCTGAACCTTCTCCAGCTGGTAGCCAGCGTCCTGCCGCGCGTCTTCGGGGAACTCCCGAAGACGCTTGAGCGAGTCGCCGAGGAACTGCACGGGCTTCATGAACGGACTATATCCGAATGGATATATGCAAGCAACCCACTCCCGGGACCTTCGGTCGCTGGCTACATCAACCCCACCGGCGGTGGCAGCTGTTCCGAGTTGGCCGGCCGCAGCACTTGGGGCCCCACGTTCCGAGGAAGGAGCTGAGGGGCGGGGCCGTGGTCGCCCCATCGAGTTCGAATCCTTGACCCAATCAGCTCAGAAAGTCTTCTGACCGAAGGCAGTTTGCAAGTCCATTGCTGCAGCCCCGCCAGACCAAGACCTTCGAACCTGCTGAGCGGGCTTCGACGGCGCTCAGGGCCCCACACCGTGCGGGGTCGTTCGTTTTTTGCCCCTGACTGCGGTTTCGGCCGAGGGTGCCGGAATTTCACCCCAGCGGGATCTCACCGATCTGACTTCGCGCCTTTTTGGGCTTGGGCATCCGTCGATCTGGTCAATCCTCGGCAATCCCAGCCAGGGCCGGAGCGGGTTGATGGCTTCACACACCAGAGAAAAGGAGCAGGAGGCTCATGCGCCAGGGGTTGACGAGCCGCATCCAGGGTTCGAGCGTTGTGCTCGCGAAGGGGCTCTTGAGGTGCCAGTCCCAGGTCACGCAGTACATGCCCACGTGGTACGCGATGAGCAAGCCCAGGGCCATGACGCGCAGCGCATCAAGACAGGCGACGCGGGCATCCGCCTTGGAAGGTGCTTCGGTGCCGGGTGGGTCAGCGCGGGAACTCATCTCACCCGTGGCGGCAGTTCAGCAGTCCAGCAGCGCTATCAGCCGCCCCAGCGCCTCGTCGATGACGGCCTGCGGCGCGCGCTCGATGCGGCGGGCCTTGCGCGCCGCAAGTCAAGCTTTGTTGAACAACAGGTTTTCCGTCAGAAAGTTCGAAACCCTTGACCGGCCAGCTCGGAAAACCTCCTGACCGAAGGCTGTTTGCGACTCCATCACTTCAGCCCCGCCAACCACCTAGGAAACATGCGCCTTTGGGCGCATTTTTATTTCCTACATACCCAAAAACTTACCCAACGGTCGGGTCCTTGACCGCCGGCTCACATCGGCTACGGGTTCGCAGCGGTTTGTGTCCTGAGATGCAAACCTGTCTGGATGGGACTGGCCTTGGATGGCGTCGAGCAGGTCTTCAGGGTCCATGCCGAGAGCGTACCTCCCAGGTGCCGGCTGAAAAAAGCTAGACCCCCCCGGGGGGACCCCCACCCACCGGTCACTCCCCCGTTTTGGGAGATGGGACCCACATCAGGCTACACATACGAATCCGCTCGAACGATCCAGAAATTTCTGGAGTCTTGTCAAAGTCTGGACGCCGTGGAGCCCCAGGGTCAACTCTCCTGCCCCTGTCCAGACTTCTCCATCTCCGCCTCGGTGAGCGCCATCAGTTCCGACGGTCGTGTATGTAGAGCGCTTGCGAGCCGGAAGATCGTTGAGATCGTGGGCTGGTTCTCATCACGCTCGATGAGGCTGATGAACTGCCGCTGTACCGTGGAATCCAGGGCCAAGCCCTCCTGGGATATGCTGGCCTTCAGCCGTGCAGCGCGGAGCACCCTGCCGAAAGCAACTTGGGGTGTGGTCGTTTCCTCCGGCATGAAGAACGACTGTTGCCCCGCTTGCGAAGGATGTCTTCCCTACCCCTCTCTCAACCGGCCGTGCAACAGCGTTCGTCGCCCGGGTTTCATTTCAAGTCGGTGAACTGCTTCTTGCCGCGGCGCAGTGTGGTTGATGTCTGCGTTCCGGAGGCCGATGCTTGGTCTCGTTCTCTCGCTGCACGAGCCAGCGCCCTTACGACGTCGAATGCAAGAATGTTTCCTGGGCATGAAGGTCGGCCCCAGCGAGGCCGAAGCGTTCTGGACGGAGTTCCTGCGCAGTCTGATGCGCCGAGGACTGCGTGGGGTCAAGCTGGTGATCTCAGATGCTCACGAGGGCTTGAAGGCCGCCGCGGCCAAGGTGCTCAAGGCCACATGGCAGCGCTGCCGGGTGCACTTCATGCGCAACGCCC
>JBAXYD010000133.1:0-2895 GCA_037127635.1 Betaproteobacteria bacterium
GTTGGCCGCATTTCAGCCAGTCAGGCTCATCGGCGGCTGCGCCGCCAGCGACATGCAACGAGGGTAATGCTGAAGTAGGCGGTCTGGTCGACGCGATGAATGGCAGCACGGGCGGTCAAGCAAGCGGGTCATTCGCCGAACGGCGTCGACACAAATCGAATGTCTGCTGCCCCTCGGTTCGACCGGTCGCACCCGACCCTCATCGGTACTCCGTGTCGCCAAACTTCAAGCGCCACTTGTAGAACGTCAAATCGCTGAAACCGCCCTTGCGGCAGATCTCCGCCACTGGCATGCCGACCTCAGACTGCTTGAGGAAATCGATGATCTGCTCCTCGCTGAATCTGCTCTTCCTCATGCCCGCCACTCTCCTGATTGGCTGACCCCTGCTACTTCAGGTAGGTACAGCCGGTAGGGGGCAGGTCCCTATTACCGGCCCGACCACCATCACTGAACCTGATCCAGAAGATCAAATCAAATGATTTGTGGCGCGCAGGTGCCGCGCCTAGCATCCCACGCACCGACAGATTTGTCGGACAACCCAAAGGCATTCCTTCATGAGCAACCAGGCTACCAACGCGGAACCGCAGCACGAACTGGTTCATTTTTACAGTGACGGCTTGCGACTGTGCGGCCAGTTCACCCGCGCCGCAGGAGCCGTGCCTGGCACGCGCAGCCCTACCATCGTGTGCCTGCACGGCTACACCGGGCGCAAAGAAATCTACATGCCAGGCTACGTGCGCGAGTTGTCCGCAGCCGGTTTCAATACGCTAGATTTCCATCACCGCGGCTTTGGCGACAGCGAGGGCGTGCGCCTGCGCAACAAGCCTTGGGACCAGGTGGATGACGTGATGAGCGCCATGGTCTACCTGCGCCAGCGCCCTGAAGTCGATCCGGACCGGATCGGCCTGTACGGCACCAGCTTTGGCGGCAGCGTGGGCATGATGGCCGCCGCCCACGACCAGGGCATTCGATGCGCGGTGTCGGTGGGATCCTCGGCTCACTGCGGTCGAAGCTCTCACGACAAGCGCACCTACTCTGACCGGCTCGATTGGGAAGACATGATGAAGATCGACCGCATCGAGCGCGTGATGACGGGTGAGTCGCGCCGCGTGCCTTACGAAGTGCTGGTGCCGTCGGGGCGGGCCGAGGCCGATTCGATCGTCACCATGTACAAGGTCGCAGAGCGTTACCCGGATGGCTATCCGATGGAAAACTACGACCACGCGTACACCTTCGTGCCGGAGGACTACGTGGCGCGCATCTCGCCGCGTCCGGTTTTGTTCATCCATACCGAACGCGACACCATTGTGGCTGTCCATGAAGCGAAGAGCTTCTATGCCCATGCGCAGGAACCCAAGAAGCTGACCATCATTCCGGGTGCCAACCATGTGGATGTTTACGAGCCGCGCAACCCTGCAGTGTTCCAGGTGGTGGTCGGGCATATGAAGGAATTTTTCAGTGCACACCTCGATTGATCGGAAGTCCATGAAGCACCTCGCGACCAAGACAGCCGTTGTTACCGGCGCGGCGGCCGGCATTGGCCTGGCCATTGCCGAGAGGTTCGTCAAGGAAGGGATGAAGGTGGTGCTGGCCGACATCAATGAAGAGGTGCTTGATGCGCAGGCCCGCCGCCTTGCCGCGCAAGGCCATGAGGTCGCTGCGCGGGTCACTGACGTGACGTCCCAGGCATCGGTGCAACAACTGGCGGACTTTGCCGCTGCAACCTACGGCGATGTCCACATGGTCTGCAACAACGCCGGCATCGGTGGGGGTGCCGCCGACGACAGGCCGCTGTGGGAAGCCAGTCTGAGCGACTGGAAGTGGGTGATGGACATCAACGTCTGGGGCGTCATTCACGGCATCCGCGCCTTTGTTCCGCTGTTGCAGCGCCATGGGCAGCCAGCCCACATCGTCAACACGGCATCCAAGGCTGCGCTGTTGTGCGGCACCAGCCTGTACAGCACCACCAAGCATGCTGTGCTTGCCTTGACCGAGGCCCTGCATGCGCAGCTGCTGCTTTCGGGCCCGCACGTTGGTGCGTCGGTGCTGTGCCCGGGCGCGGTGAACACAGACCTTTTGCGCAACTCGCAGCGCATCCGCCCCACATCCGCAGACTCCGCGAAGGACCGATCGGGCGCAAATGAATTCATGCATGACTACCGCAGTACCGTGCAAACGCGCATGGCTGCCGGGCAGTCGCCAGCGGAGATCGCCGATCTGCTGATTGAGGGGCTGCGCAATGGCGAGTTCTACATTTTTCCTGGCAGCGTCGAAGACAGCCCGGTTGAAGCCCGGTTTGACAACATCCGCGCTCGGAGGATCATGGACTTGAAGAAGAGTTACCCCCAGTTCGCTTGGCGCGCTGCGGCTTGAGCTTGTCGCATGACCAACGGAGCAACCGGCCGCCATTGATGCGCCTAGATCCCTGCAGGAGACAAAGACCATGAGCAATTCTTCGACCAGGCGGACCTTCACGCTACGCGCTTTAGCAACGATGGCCTCCACGAGCCCCGGAGTCGGCCTCGGTCTGATGCCGCTGGCGGCCACCGCCCAGACCGACTACCCCAACCGGCCGGTCAAAGTCATCGTGCCCTTCGGGCCCGGCAGCGTGCCAGAGGCCGTTTTGCGGATCTTCACCACTGACATGTCAAGCCGTTTCGGTCAGCCCTTTGTGATCGAGCACAAGCCAGGCGCCAGCACCAACATTGCGGCCGGCTTCGTGGCGGCGGCGCCGCCCGACGGCTACACACTGTTGATGTCGAACCTGGCTTCGAATGCCCTGAACAAATGGACCTACAAGAAACTGGCCTACGACCCGGATGCGTTCACCACCGCCGGCATGATGGCCACCACCGCCTTCTATGTGGTGGTACGACCTGACGCACCCTATGCCAC
>JBAXYD010000134.1:0-2763 GCA_037127635.1 Betaproteobacteria bacterium
GCTCACCCGTCATCGGTCCTGCCGGCCAGCGTCCTGGTGGCCCTGTGCGCGGTGGCGCCGGTGCTGGTGCCGGGGTCAGCCAGGGCGCAGGCTGCTGCGGGTGCCCCGGGTGCTGCGGGCACGCCGGGTGGCGGCGTCACCTCGCCGCGGCCCGAACCGCGCTTTGACATCAAGCGCTTTGAAGTGCTGGGCGCCGACAAGGTGCCCGCGGACCGTCTGGCCGCGGCGCTGGCGCCGTTCACCGGGGCGGGCCGGCGCTTCTCCGACATCGAGGCCGCCGTGCAGGCCGTGCGCGACGTCTACGCCAGCGCCAGCATCACCGCCGTGGAGGTGCTCATCCCCGAGCAGACGCTCGAGGGCGGCGTCGTCAAGCTGCAGGTCGAGGAACTGCAGGTGGCGCGCGTCGAGATCAACGGCGCGCAATCGCGCTCGCGCGAGAACGTGCTGCGCGCCGTGCCCGGGCTCAGCCAGGGCATCACCCCCGTGGACACCGAACTCTCGGCCCAGCTGCGCCTGGCCAACGAGAACCCCGCTCGCCAGATGCAGGTGACCTTCCGCACCGAGGACGACGGCAGCCTCACCGGCGTGCTGCGCGTGGCCGACCGTTCGCCCTGGACCACGCAGCTGTCGCTGGACAACACCGGCAGCGACACCACCGGCAAGTGGCGCGCAGGCCTGGCCGTGCAGCACGCCAACCTGCTGGACCGCGACATCGTGGGCGCTGCCCAGGTGCAGACCTCGCCCGGCCACGTGAGCGACGTCAAGATCGGCTTCGCCAGCCTGCGCGTGCCGCTGTACCCGATGGGGCTGATGCTGGAGACCACCGCCGTGCACTCCAGCGTGGATTCGGGCACCGTCAAGACCGCCGCAGGCGACTACCTGCTGTCCAGCCGCGGCAACAGCTTCAGCCTGCGCCTGACACGGCTGCTGCCGCGCTGGGGCGCGGTGGACCACCGTCTGTCGCTGGGCCAGGACTGGCGCCAGGTGGACAGCCAGGTCACCTCCGTCAATGGCGGCCCCAGCCTGGTGCCCGACATCGAGTTGCGCCCCGTCACCCTGAGCTACAGCCTGAACTGGCGCGAAGACACGCAAAGCGTCTTCGGCCAGCTCAGCCTCAGCCGCAACCTGCCCGCGGGCGGGCGCAGTGCCGAATCGGTCTTCCAGGAGACGGGCCTGAGGGCCGGCGCCAACCCGCGCTACACCCTCAAGCGCGCCTCCGCCGGGTTCGCCACGGCTGTGGGCGCCTGGACGCTGAGCACCCAGTGGAGCGCCCAGTGGACCGGCGACGCCCTGGTGTCGGCCGAGCTGTTCAGCATCGGCGGGGACGGCTCCATCCGCGGCTTCAACGGCCGCGTGGCCTCGGCCGACCAGGGCCAGCGCCTGGGGCTGGAGCTGCAGTCGCCCGTCAAGACCTGGGCTCTGGGCACCGCCGGCCCGCTGGCCGGCGCCTGGGTGTTGTTTGCGGAAGCCGGCGAGGTGCGCCGCAACCTGCCGCAAGCCGGCGAGCGGGTGCGCACCGCGCTGGCCGGCGCAGGCCTGGGCGTGCGGCTGACCTGGCGCGAGAGCTTGGCGCTGCGCGCCGATGTGGGCGTGGTCACGCGCGGCGCGGGGCTGGCCCCGCGCGGTGACCGCTTCGTGCACCTTGGGCTGAGCTACGCGATCTGAGGCCCCATGCGCGCTGAATCTCCCCTGCACCGACACCTGGACACGCTGCTGGCAGCGCTGAAGGGTTCGCTGCGCCTGCCGCGCCAGCAGCGCCGCGCGCAGGCCCGGCGGCTTGCGCGTGGCAGTGCGGCGGCATCGGCACCGGGCCACGCGCCGTCCACCTCCGGCCTGGGCCTGCACCTGCTGGCCGCCGCGCTGGCGGCCATCGGCACGCCCGCGGGCCTCATGGCCAACCCCCAGGGCGCGCAGGTGGTGCACGGCGCGGCCTCGTTCAAGGCCGACGGCACGACGCTGACGGTGACCAACAGCAACGGCGCCATCATCCACTGGCAGCAGTTCAACATCGGCGCGGGCGAGACCACGCGCTTCGTGCAGCCCAGCGTCTCCAGCCAGGTGCTCAACCGGGTGCTGGGCGGCAGCCCCAGCCAGATCCTGGGCAGCCTGCAGTCCAACGGGCAGGTGTTTCTCATCAACCCCAGCGGCATCGCCTTCGGCAAGGGCGCGCAGGTGGACGTGGGCGCGCTGGCCATCTCCACGCTCAGGATGTCCGACGAGGACTTCAAGGCAGGGCGCATGCGCTTTGGCGAGCTGGGCGCGGGCACGAACGGGCTCAGCGGCCAGAACGGCAGCACCCTGCCCGGGGCCATCCGCAACGAAGGCACCATCCGCACCGCCAGCGGCGGCTTCGTGTACCTGGTGGCCCCGCAGGTGGACAACAGCGGCCTCATCCACTCGCCCGAGGGCCAGGTGCTGCTGGCCGCGGGCCACAAGGTCAGCATCGTCAACCCGCGCACGCCCGAGGTGAGCTGGGAGGTCAGCGCCCCAGCCTCCAACGCCGTGAACCTGGGCGAGATCGTGGCCAGGCAGATCGTCCTGCACGGCCAGAACGTGAAGAACGCGGGCCTGCTGCAGGCCACCACCGCGGTGGTGGGCGAGGACGGGCGCATCGTGCTCAAGGCCGCCAAGAAGGTGGAGCAGACGCCCACGGGCCGCATGGTCGCCCAGGGCGTCAGCAGCACTGGCGCGCTCAAGGGCGGCGAGATCGAGATCTCCGGGGCCGAGCAGGTGGTGCTGCAGGGGCGCATCGAGGCCACGGGC
>JBAXYD010000135.1:0-2676 GCA_037127635.1 Betaproteobacteria bacterium
CTTCATGGCTCAACGCCGTCGAGGGCTTCTTCTCCGCACTCACACGCCGCCGCCTTGCGCATTCCGACGATTGCAGCCATCGATTCCGATTGAAACCAGCCACTGATTCCGATCGAAGCCAGCCGGGTGTTCCGATGATCCCAGCCGGGTAGAGGCGCGTGTCGCGAGCGGGTGAAGTTGGGCTACTTTGGGGCGGCTTCGTCAAGCTTGGCTTTGGCGGCTTTCAGCTTTCGCATGCTCTCCCCTTTCAGTTGGAGGCGGTGTGCGCCGTGCACCAATCTGTCCAGCACGGCGTCGGCGATGGTGGGGTTGCCGATGTGCTCGTGCCAGAGTTCGACCGGCACTTGGCTGGTCACGATAGTGGACGCACGGTCGTGGCGGTCGTCGACGATCTCCATCAGATCGCGCCGCTGTTCGGCGGTCAGTGGCGTGATTGCCCAGTCGTCCAGGATCAGCAGCTGGACCCGCGCCAAGCCTTTCAGCATGCGGGCATAGCGTCCGTCGCCGCGGGCGATGCCGAGCGCCTCCAGCAGCCGCGGCACGCGTTGATACAGCACGGAGCGGTTGTCGCGGCAGGCACGATGCCCGAGGGCGCAGGACAACCAGGTCTTGCCCGTGCCGGTTGGGCCGGTGACGAGCAGGTCCTGATGGCGTTCGATCCACTCGCCGCCTGTCAGCTTCTGGAACAGCGCACGATCGAGCCCGCGGGCGGCGCGATGGTCCACGTCCTCCGGCGTTGCCTGCTGGCGCAGGCCGGCGAAGCGCAGCCGGGTGGCCAGGCGCTTGGTGTCGCGCTCTGACGCCTCGCGCTCGACCAGCATGGCCAGGCGGTCCTCGAAGCCGAGATCAGCCGCATCGGAGTGCCGCCGCTGCTCCTCGAGCGCCCTGGCCATGCCGGCGAGACCAAGTTCGCGCAGGCGGTCCGTGGTGGGATGGGTCAGCATGGATGATCTCCTCAATGATAGTAGTCACTGCCTCGAACGTTCTCGTGCTGGATGGGCGGCTCGTCCGGCACGGGTTTGGGCCGGTAGGCCCGGTCGAGGCCATTGCGCAGGATCGACTGCACTGAGCCGTAGGTCTGGGCGCCGATGTCCATGCCGCGCTGGCAGGCCGCCTCCAGCCGCTCGGGTCCGTAGCCTCGCACCAGGCGCAGGATGCCGAGGCAAGCGCGGAAGCCCTGCTCGGGATGTGGCTTGGCCGCCAGGATGCGCTCCACCAGGGCGATGGTGGACGGACCGATTGCCTCGGCCTCGCGCAGCAGGCGCGTCGGCGTCCACTCCATGTGGCGACGGTGCGCACTGGGCATGTGCTCGGCGATCGTGGTGTGCCGGTGCTGCCGGGGATTGCGAACGTGGCAGGCGACCCGATTGGTCTGGTGGAACAGCTCGATGGTCTGGTCGGTGATGCGGGCCTCGATCACCTCGCGCATCAGCCGGTACGGCACGGAGTAGAAGTGGCCATACACCTCGACGTGGTAGTCCAGCCCCGCCCGGCAGCGCCGCCATTCTGCATAAGCATATGGCGCGGCGGGCATATCCAGCAGGGCGCCGGCCTCGATCGCCTCGAACAGCGCCCGGCGGCTGGTGCCGAGATGGCGCATCGGCCGGTTGTTCAGATCGGCGATCAACGCGCGGATCGCGCTGTTCAGCTCTCCCAAGGAGAAGAACCGCTGGTGCCGCAGCCGGGCCAGGACCCAGCGCTGGACAACCTGGACGGCGACCTCGACCTTGGCCTTGTCGCGAGGCTTGCGCACCCTGGCCGGTAGGATCGCCGTGCCGTAGTGGGTCGCCATGTCCTGGTAGGAGCGGCTGATCCCCGGCTCATAGCGGCTGGCCGCGGTGACACCGGCCTTGAGGTTGTCGCAAACGATCTGCCGCGCGGCGCCGCCGAAGCTGGCAAACGCGCCGACATGGCAGCCGATCCAGTCGGGCAGAGACTGCGTCCAGCGCGCCTCGGCGTAGGTGTAGTTGGACGCGCCGAGCACCGCCACGAACACCTGCGCCCGCCTGACCTCGCCAGTGGCGCCGTCGATCACCTCCACCGTCTGCCCGGCATAGTCAACGAACATCCGCTCCCCGGCCGGGTGGGTCTGCCGCATGGTGGGCGACAACCGGCCGCGCCAGGCGGCGTGCAGATCGCAGAAACGGCTGTAGCCATACCCATCCGGTTGCCCAAACCGGTACTCCTCCCACAGCAGCTGAAGGGTCACGCCGGGCTTGCGCAGTTCGGCGTGGATGCGCGACCACTCTGGCTGTGGCCGCGACGCCTGCGCCGATGTGAAGGGCGGGGTGAACAACTGGCCCTCCAACGCCACGTCGTCGAGCCCCGCCGGCACCGGCCAGGTGATGCCGACCACGGCCGCACGGCGTAGATACTCGGCCACGGTGTAGCGGCTCACGCCAACCATGGCGGCGATCTGATGCCCGCTATGGCCGCAGACATGTTTGAGACGAAGGACTTCTCGTACCTGACGCATTGGCAGTCTCTGGCCTGGCATGACGCTCCCCGGATCGCTGGAGAGACACCGTGCCGTCGGTGAATGACTGCTCGCGAACCGCGTCGCCCCCAAACCCAATCAGGGGTGGCTGGAATGCGTCGGAATCAGTGGCTGGCTTCCGTCGGAATCACCGGCTGGAATGGATCGGAATCGCCGGCTGGTTTGCGTCGGAATACGCA
>JBAXYD010000136.1:0-2592 GCA_037127635.1 Betaproteobacteria bacterium
TGGCTGACGGCCCTGGCGCAGGGCGGCGACCCGGTGGCGCTGGCCGACGCAGCGCGGGTGCGTGCACTGGCCGCAGCGCAAACCGAGCTGGGGCGCCCGGTTTGGATCCACCTTTGCGATGACAAGGCCTGGCAGCGTCAGATCGACCTTTTGATTGAGCGCCTGCAGGCCTGCGCCACTCGCGCCGAGGCCCTGCGCCGCTACCCGCTGCTGGGCGTGCCGTTTGCGGTCAAGGACAACATGGACATCGCCGGCGCGCCCACCACCGCCGGCTGCCCGGCCTTCGAGCATCAGGCCATGGAAAACGCCACCGTGGTGCAACGCCTGCTGGGCGCCGGTGCGCTGTGGGTGGGCAAGACCAACCTGGATCAGTTCGCCACCGGCCTGGTGGGCACCCGCTCGCCCTACGGCCGCCCGGCCAGCGTGTTCGATGCTTCCCGCATCAGCGGCGGCTCCAGTTCCGGCTCTGCCGTGGCCGTGGCCAGCGGCCTGGTGGCCTTCTCCCTGGGCACCGACACGGCAGGCTCCGGACGCGTACCCGCAGGGCTGAACGCCCTGGTGGGCCTGAAGCCCACGCCGGGCCGAGTGTCCACCGCCGGCGTGCTGCCAGCCTGCCGCTCGGTCGACTGCGTATCGGTGTTTGCGCACACGGTGGAGGACGCGGCGCATGTGCTGTCGGTGCTGGAAGGCCCTGACCCACGGGACGCCTACAGCCACTTCCAGCCCGGCCCCGCCGAGCTGCCCGCGCGGCCGCGCCTGGGGGTGCCCAAGCGGCCGGTCTTCCACGGCGACGCCAGCTACGAAGCCGCCTGGCCCGATGCCCTGCAGCGAGCCCGCGCGTTGGGGGCGGATCTGGTGGAGATGGACTTCACCCCCCTGTTCCAAGTGGCCGCGCTCCTGTACGACGGCCCCTGGGTGGCCGAGCGCCACGCCGTGCTGCAGGCCCTGATGGAGCGCGACCCGCAAGCCTTGGACGCCACGGTTCTGAAGGTGGTGTCCAAGGCCGTGGGCATGAGCGCCACCGACTCCTTCCGTGCCCAGTACCGGTTACGCGAACTGCAAGCGGGCCTGGCCGACCTGTGGCAGCAGGTGGACGCGCTGCTGGTGCCCACCACCACCGGCCACCCGACGTTTGATGAGATCGACGCCGACCCCGTGGGCGTCAACGCCCGCATGGGTGCCTACACCAACTTCGTCAACTTGCTGGGCTGGAGTGCGCTGGCCGTGCCGGCCGGCTTCACCGGCCGCGGCCTCCCCTTTGGCGTGACCCTGATCGGCCCTGGAGGGGCCGACGCCGCTCTGGCCCGCTTCGGCCAGCAATGGATGGGGTCCGCCGCCGATACCGAGGCGCTGCGCTGGCCGGCCATTCAGAGCGAAATCGCCATCGCGGTGGTGGGCGCGCACCTGAGCGGGCTGCCGCTGAATGGCCAGCTCACCGAGCGCGGCGCCCGGCTGCTTCGCACCACCCGCACGGCACCCTGCTACCGCCTCTTTGCCCTGCCGGGCACCACCCCGCCCAAACCCGGCATGCAGCGCGTGCGCGAGGGGGGTGCCTGCATCGACGTGGAGGTCTGGGCCATGCCGCAGGCCGAGGTGGGCTCCTTCCTGGCGCTGATTCCGCCCCCCTTGGGCCTGGGCAGCCTGCTGCTGGAGGACGGCACTCCCGCGCACGGCTTCCTTTGCGAGGCACACGCCTTGCATGGGGCTCAGGACATCACCGGATTCGGTGGCTGGCGGGCATACCTGGCCTCTCGCGCCAGCGCCGCCGCCGCGGCCTGAACCCCTGACGCTGAGCGCCATACCGGACCACCGCCTCTGAACCCCCCTTCCACCCTGCCCTCCATCCCGCCGCCGCTGCTGCGCAACCAACAGGAGTCTCCATGGACCGTCGCCACTTCTTGTCTTCTTCGGCCGCCTCCGCCACGGCCGGCCCTGCCCTGACGCTGCTGACCACGGCCGCGCAGGCGCAGGCACGCCCCAAGGACGTGCTGGTGGTGGCCAACGAGTTCGGGCCGAACTCGCTGGACATCCATACCGTGGGCGCCAACCGGCCGGCCTACGGGGTGTCGTGGCTGTGCTACGACCGGCTCTTGACCTATGGCCGCAAGACCCTGCCCGACGGCCGCGTGATGTATGACATCAACAAGCTCGAGCCCGAACTCGCCGAGAGCTGGAAGATCGCGCCGGACGGCAACTCCGTGACCTTCAAGCTGCGCAAGAACGCGAAGTTCCATGACGGCACGCCCGTGACCGCGAAGGACGTGAAGTGGAGCTTTGACCGCGCCGTGACGGTAGGGGGGTTCCCCACCTTCCAGATGGCCGCGGGCTCACTGGAAAACCCGGACCAGTTCGTCGCCGTGGACGACCACACCTTCACGGTGAAGTTCATTCGCCGCGACAAGCTCACGATGAACGACCTGGCCGTGCCGGTACCTTGCATCTTCAACTCCGAAATGGTGAAGAAGAACGCCACGGCGCAAGACCCCTGGGGCCTGGCCTGGACGCGAAACAACACCGCGGGCGGCGGCGCCTACAAGGTGGAGGCCTTCCGCCCCGGGCAGGAAATCATCTACGTGCGCAATGACGACTGGA
>JBAXYD010000137.1:0-2544 GCA_037127635.1 Betaproteobacteria bacterium
GGCCGGCCCGGATGCGTCAGTTCGTGCATCGCCGTAGGGGGGGTGAATTGGTACGACGAACTGGGCCTGGACCGTGCCGAGTACGGGACGCACTCGATGCGAAGGACGAAGGCAACCCTGATCTACCGGCGCACGAAGAACCTGCGCGCCGTGCAGCTGCTCCTTGGACATTCGAAGCTCGAATCGACCGTGCGATACCTCGGCATTGAGGTCGACGACGCCCTGGAAATCTCGGAGCAGACGGAGATATGACGCCACCGCAGATGAGCGGTCCCGCCCCGGCAGCCGTGTTAGGGCGGGCGCATGCGAACGGCAGCTGTCAGGAACTTCGACCGACTCACACTCTCGGCCAGAAGCAGGCAATGGAGCGTGTCGGCTAGGCGGCTCCCCGGCGGACTGTCAAAGCACCCAGCTATACGCCGGCCGCGCGCAAGAAGGCATCGTTCTCTTCAACCGTTCCCACCGTCACCCTGATGCACCCCTCAAGGCCGGCGTAAGCGTCCTGTCGGCGAACCAGCACACCGGCCTTCAACAGTTGCTCGCTGGCGCTCGCAGCGTCCGGGGTGCGGATGAGAAGAAAATTAGCTGAAGATGGATAGACCTTCCAGGACGGATGACCTTTCAGAGCGAGCGCGATTCGCTCCCGCTCGCGGACCGTACGATCAACACGCTCGCGCACATACCCGGCGTTAGCCAGGGCCACCTCGGCCGCGACCGTCTGCATGACAGACACCGCGAATGGTGGCACCAGCTTGCGTAGCTGCCTTGCCACTTCATCAGATGCGAGCGCGTAGCCGATACGCAGCCCAGCCAGACCCCAGGCTTTCGAAAAGGTTCGCAAGAGCAAGACGTTTGGAAAGCTGCGGGCCAATTCCGTCGAGTTAGTCCCGGCAAACTGGTGGTACGCCTCGTCAATGACGGTGAGCCATTCACTCGAGGCCAGCGCAAGTTTCTCTAGTTCGCTGGAGGTGACGATGGATCCGGTTGGGGCATGCGGCTGTGGCAGATAGATGACGCCGCCAGTGCAGGCGGGATCGTCGCCGTTATCTCGAATCGATGAAATGAGTCCATCGACGTCAATCGAGAAGTCAGAGCGTAACGGTACCTCCGTGAGCGCGGCACCCAGCAGCTTTGCATCTAAACCATAAAGAGAGAAGTTGGGTTTGACGGTGACCACTCGTTTGTCGAGCGCCGCCAATTGGATCAGCAGTGCGATCAGCACGTTACTGCCTGTGGTAACCACAACGCCGGAAGGCGACCAGCCCTCGTACTGTGCTATTGCAGCGCAAAGAGCCTCGGAGTTGAGATCTGTGTATCTATGCCACTTTGTATGACTCAGTCGTTCGAGGACAAGCGCTTTCAAGTGCGCAGGGAAGTCTTCCGACGCTTCATTTTGGTCGAGCTTGATAGGAGCATCGATCGGTACGAATGGATAGTCGGGGCTGGCTAGAACGGCGGCGCGAACGGGGAGCGTCATGGAATCAATTTTATAAGTTTTGTGGTCCGCTCAGCAGCACGCTACCTTGGGGTGCGACAGATTGGTCGAAATGCCAGCTTCAGGGCGGCGAGTTCGCTGCCTCGGATGTCACTGATGGGTCGGTACCACCAGTTCGCACCTGGGGGTAGCGGTCATTGAGCCCTGGACCGGCAGCAGGAGGTTGTATGGCAGCTACGCGTCGGAGAGCAGCCACTCACGCCTAGACTGGCAGCCCGGCCCAATGGCAGCTTGTTGGTGGTCACGGTGCCTTGAGGCTCTGGCGACGAGTGACCGCAAACGCTGCGCAGCCGCCGCTCGGGCGGTCATGCCTAAGGACAGCAGTGGGTCGAGTCGAGTCCACCGCACTGGTCGGGACCGGTCGCTGATGGAGGGACTACGCACTCCCGGCGTGAAGTTCAGCTTTCCAACGACGGCCTCAAATCTGAAGTGCAACACACCGCCTCGGGTAAGGTGCACAGATGCAAACCAGTACGACATACCGACAACTTCAGCCTGAGGAGCGCATGACGATTGCGAGCCTGCGTCAGGCGCGTTCGAGCGTGAGGGCCATAGCCCGTGCGCTGGGGCGCTCGCCCGGGACCATCAGCCGTGAGCTTGCCCGCAACGTTGGCAGTGACGGGTCCTACGCGAGCCTGCCGGCGCAGGCGCTGAGCCGGTCGCGACGAATCCAGGCGCGCCCTGCGGCCAAGCTCCATCAAGATCACGTCCTGTGGGGCACCGTGTTGACCATGTTGGACTGGAAGTGGTCGCCCCAGCAGATTGCCGGCGTGCTCAAGCGTGTCTGGCCTGATGATCCGACCATGCAGGTCTCGCACGAGTCGATCTACACGGCCATCTATGCACATCCGCGCGGTGAGCTGCGCCGCCAGCTCATCGCCTGCCTGCGCCACGGTCGCAGCACACGCATGCCTCGCAAGCGCGGCGTGGACCGGCGCGGCACGATCCCCGACATGGTCAGCATCCATGTGCGTCCGCCCGAGATCGAGGACCGTGACCCTGCCCCCGAAAAACGTAGTTTTTGGCTGATGATGGAATCGGACATAGGA
>JBAXYD010000138.1:0-2478 GCA_037127635.1 Betaproteobacteria bacterium
GACCAGGTCCTCAACAAAAACAGCATGACGCCAGAACAGTGCCCCAAGTAGGCAGTGCCTTCAACTCTCTCAGCCGGATTTACTTGCTTTCGAAGGTATAGACCCCGTCCCAGCCTTCGGCAGGCGGTTGGGCCAGATAAGTCTGCGCACGCTCCATCCACAATTCGTGCAGCTTGCAGGGCCGCTCGGCCTGCAGCGCGGTCCAGGTGTCCAGGGCCTGCTGGAAGCGGCGCTCGCGGTAGTCGACCAGGGCCTGTTCGTGGCGCGCCACCTGTTCGCGCAGCGTAGCGTCGGCCTCGCTCAGGCGGCACAGCGGCTCATGGATGGCCAGCGGCGTGTCCCGGCCCTTCACGCGCACCCAGTCCAGTTCGCACCACAGAAAGTCCTCGCGCGCCGCGGCTCGCACGGCCTCGCCCACCACGATGGCCGCGCCATAGGCCTTGGTCAACCCCTCCAGGCGCGAGGCGGTGTTCACCGTGTCACCCAGCACGGTGTAGGCCATGCGGTAGGCCGATCCCATGTTGCCCACCACCGCCTTGCCCGTGTTCAGGCCGATGCCCACGGCAATGTGCGCGCCCTCGGGCACCACCAGCCTGGGCAGCAGCGCGGTCAGCGCCTTCTGCATGTCCAGCGCCGCAGCGGTGGCGGCGGCGGCGTGGTCAGGCCGATCGATGGGCGCTCCCCAGAAGGCCATCACGCAGTCGCCGATGTACTTGTCGATGGTGCCCAGGTGGTCAGCACGGATCACGCGCGACAGTTCGGTCAGCAGCGTGTTCATCAGTTCGCCCAGCGCCGCCGGCTCCATCTTCTCCGACAGCGTGGTGAAGCCGCGCACGTCGGCGAACATCACCGTCAGTTCGGTGGACTTGGCCGACATCGAGTACTGCGCCGGGTTCTCGTTCATCTCCCCCACGAGTTCCGGCGGCACGTACTGCCCGAACAGCTTGTTCATCGCGTTCTTGCTGCGCGTCTCGAACAGGTAGCCCAGCAGGTTCAGGCCAACGAACAGCGCGGCGATCTGGGTCAGCGGCAGGGCCACGGGCAGCACGGCGCGGTGCTGCAGCCACAGCCAGCCCGCCCCACCCACCACCGCCGCCAGGGCAGCGATGGACACCAGCGAGAAAGGCCCTGGCTGCAAAAGGCGCGCGCCCAGCAGCATGACCAGCCCCGCCAGCCACAGGGTGCTCAGCACGGCAGCGTCGGTGTAGTACGGGCGGCTGGGCAGGTGCCCGGCGAGTGCCCCTTGCAGGTAGGAGGCATGCAACTCCACCCCGGGCTGGTTGTTGTCCACGGGCGTGGAACGCGAGTCCTTCAGCCCCGCGGCGATGGGGCCGAACACCACCACGCGGCCCTTGAGCAGCGCCGGGTCCGCCTTGCCTTCGAGCAGGTCGGCCACCGACACACGGGGCAGCGTGCCGCGCCCCCCAAAAAAGGGCACCAGCGCCTGTGCGCGCCCGTCGATGGGCAGCCTGAAAGACCCCACGGTCAGGGCCTCGGTCACCTCGCGCCCGCCGGCGGTCACCGCAGGACCGAAATCCACCGCCGCGTTTTCGCCAGCCAGCAGGCTCAAAACCCCCAAAGTGAGTGAGGTATAGAGCATTCCGTCGTTTTCCTGCAACAGCGGGATGCTGCGGGTCACGCCGTCCAGGTCCACGCGCGGGTTGAAGTGCCCGGCGCGTTTGGCCGCCTGCACCAGCGCTTCCAGATTGGCGCCGTAGCCAGGCCCTGACAAGGCCCGTATGCCCAAGGTCTGCGCCATGTCGGCAGGCAGCCAGGGCTCGGGCAGGGCACCGCTGCGGCTGGCGGGGTCGGCGTTGAAGTAGTAGCCCAGCACCACGTTGCGGCCCTTCAGGGCCTCGGCCAGCATCCGGTCCCGATCCAGCGAGTCGATCAAGGCCTCGAACTCCCGGCGCAGCGCGCCATCAGCACCGTTCGCACCGGGCGGCACCCGCTCCAGGCGCTGGCGGATGGCCACGGCGTCGCTGCGGTCGGGTTCGGCGAACACGATGTCGAAGGCCAGCGCCCGTGCGCCGTAGGTATCGAAAACCTCCCTCACCACCTGCGCGATGCGGTCGCGCGGCCAGGGCCACTGGCCCAGTTTCAGCAAGGAGGCCTCGTCCAGTTCCAGCACCGTCACCTGCGGCTGGCCTGCCGGCTGGGCGGTGTAGCGCACCCAGAAGTCGTAGATCTGCAGGTCCAGCCGCTGCAGCATCTCGGGCGTGCGGCCCGCGACAAGCGCCCATGACAGCAACAGCGTCACGCCCAACGTGGCTGCGGCCGAGACCAAAGAGGCCAAGGTTTTGGGGGCAAGGGTAAACCTTGAAGGCGACTTCATGTGAAAAAGGTGTCAATTCCCCAGGCAAACGGCGTGCACAGCACACCTATTCGGCGACATACCGCAACAAAATGTGAATATGGTAAGCGCTCACCCGTCATCGGTCCTGCCGGCCAGCGTCCTGGTGGCCCTGTGCGCGGTGG
>JBAXYD010000139.1:0-2358 GCA_037127635.1 Betaproteobacteria bacterium
AGCTGGGCTTCCCGGAAGTAACCATCAGCACCTACTTCGGACTGGCCGCGCCGCCAAATACCCCGCCGGCCATTCTGGACAAACTCAACGTCGCACTGCGCGCCATTGGCTCAAATCCGGAAATCGAGAAAAAGCTGCTGGCACTGAACGTCGCGCCCATGGCTGTCAGCCGCCAGGAGGCCACTGCTTTTATGCGGCAACAATCCGAGCGTTGGGGCCCGCTCTACAAGACGCTTGAGTTGCCCGACAAGTAATCGCGCATGCGGCGGGCTCTAGGGTGCGCTGATGGCAGCAACCCGGGTGCGCGCCGCCAGATACTCGTCGCGCAGGCGTGCGACCAGTTCTTCTGCGCTGCAGACAGCCTTGACGGCGCCAATGCCCTGCCCGCTGCCCCAGATGTCTTTCCAGGCCTTGGGCTTGCCGCCCTGCCCGCTGGCAAAGCTCATGGTCCGGGTATCGCTTACCGGCAGGTTTTCGGGGTCAAGGCCGGCGTTGTGGATGCTGGCTTTCAGGTAGTTGCCGAACACGCCGGTGAACAGGTTTGAATAGACGACGCCATCCGAATCTCCTTCGACAATCGCCTGCTTGTAGGCATCGACCGCGTTGGCTTCGTGGGTGGCAATGAAGGCAGATCCGATGTAGGCGAAGTCTGCACCCATGGCCTGTGCTGCCAGCACGGCAGCGCCATTGGCAATCGCTCCGCTGAGCGCGAGCGGCCCGTCAAACCATTCACGAATCTCCTGGATCAGGGCAAAGGGACTCTTGACACCGGCATGGCCACCAGCGCCGGCCGCGACCGCAATCAGGCCGTCGGCACCCTTGGTCACCGCCTTGCGGGCGAAGGTGTTGTTGATCACGTCATGCAGCACCACCCCGCCGTAGCTGTGAACTTCATCAATGATGTCCTCCCGCGCGCCCAGTGAGGTGATGACCACCGGCACTTTGTAGCGCTTGATCAGCTCCATGTCATGTTCCAGCCTGTCGTTGCTCTTGTGCACGATCTGGTTGATGGCAAATGGCGCGGCAGGCCGCTCAGGGTGTGCCCGGTTGTGGTCTGCCAGCGCCTGAGTGATCTGCGCCAGCCACTCGTCGAGCTGCGATGCGGGCCGGGCATTGAGCGCGGGCATCGAACCGACCACACCGGCCTTGCACTGCGCGATCACCAGTGAAGGATTGCTCACGATGAACATCGGCGACGCAATGATGGGCAGCGGCAGCTTGCGTAGTGCAAGTGGAAGTCTCGACATGGAAAGTTTGCTCATGACAATCGGGCGTAGCGTTCGATGTGGTGGTCAATGTCGCCGAACCTGTGTGACAGTGCAGTCAGCCGCCGGAAGGTGTGCGAGATCTTCATGTCATCGCTCATTCCCATGGCGCCGTGCAGTTGCACCGATTCCTGGCTGATCAGACGCGCAGCGTCCAAGATCCGAACCATGGCCGCAGACACGGCAGCCATTCGCCCGGCAACACTGCCCGCATCGTTGGCGACAGCAGCGTCGACACGGCATGCCGCGAGGATGGCCATTGAGCGGGCCTGCTCGCAGGCCATGAACATGTCCACCATCCGGTGCTGCAATGCCTGAAGTGAGCCGAGCGGCACGCCAAACTGCTTGCGCGACTTCAGGAACGCAAGCGTGGCCTCGTTGGCGCTTGACATTGCGCCGACAGCCTCGGAACAAAGTAAGGCGCTGGCGAAATCGACCGCCTCTTCGATCAGCGGCAACGCGCCACCTTCCTGGCCAAGCAGGGCGTCCGACGGCAAGTCTGCTGCGTCAAACCATACATCGCCGGCTTGTCTGCCGTCCAGTGTGCGGTAGCTGTTGACTCGCACGCGTGGGTTGGCGCGGTCGATCAGAAAAAGGCTGGCGCCGCTGGCGGTGCAAGCCGAGACCACCATGACGTCTGCCCCAGGCGCGCCATCGACCATCAGCTTGCATCCGTCCAACTGCCAGCCCCGCGCGGACCTGCGCGCGGTGGTGGCGGCAGGCTCGAGGGCGAAACGACGCTCAGGCTCCAGGAAGGCAAAGCAGGCCCTGCGGCTGCCGTCAAACAGCGATGGCAGCCAGGCGCTGCGCTGGGCCTCATCTCCGGCACGTGCGATCAGCCGACCGGCGAGTGCCACATGATCGAGCAAAGGCTCGGTCAACAGCAACTCGCCCAGCGCTTCCATGGGAGCCATCAGGTCAACAGCGCCGCCACCGAAACCGCCATCCTCCAGGGGAAAGGGCAGACCCATCACGCCCAACTCAGCCAAGGCTGACCAGGCTGCCTCGCCAATGGATGAGCCGCCGTCGGCAGCCCGGCGCCTCAGATCGAAGTCGCAAGTGCTGGACAGGACCTTGCGCAGCGACTGCGCGA
>JBAXYD010000140.1:0-2287 GCA_037127635.1 Betaproteobacteria bacterium
GCCAGTGTGCTGTTCGTGCTGATCTTCGGTCTGACACGCGGGGACTGGCTGGCCGCGCTGCTGGGCGGGGTGACGCTGGCCATGTCGCTGCTGCCCGAGGAGTTCTCGCTGATCCTCACGGTCTTCATGGCCATGGGCGCATGGCGCCTGTCGCACGAGCGCGTGCTGGCAAGGCGGCCGGCGGCCATCGAGGCCCTGGGTGCGGCCACGGTGCTGTGCACCGACAAGACCGGCACGCTGACCTGGAACCGCATGGCGGTGACGGATCTGGCTGTGCTTCAGGGGCTCTCGATGCGCACCTGGCCGGCCGGCGGCGGCGCGCCGCAGGACATCCCGCTGCCCGAAGCCTTCCACGGGCTGCTGGAGGCGGCCGTGCTGGCCAGCCACCCCGAGCCCTTCGACCCCATGGAGCGCGCCTTCCACGCCCTGGGCCAGGAACAACTCGACGCCGCTCACGACCACGACGGCTGGGAGTTGGTGCATGCCTGGGGCCTGACGCCCGAGTTGCTGGCGATGTCCCACGTGTGGCAGGCTCCTGGGCAGGAGACCCCGACCATCTCGGCCAAGGGCGCTCCCGAAGCCATCGCGCTGTTGTGCCGCCTGAGCGATGAGCAGGCCAGCGTCTGGCGCCGCGCGGCCTTGGAGCTCACTTCCAGTGGCAAGCGCGTGCTGGCCGTGGCCCGGGTGATGGCACCGCCGGCAACGGGGAGCACCTGGCCCGCCACTCCGCACGGGCTCGACTTTCGGGCGCTGGGGTTGGTGGCCCTGGCCGACCCGCTTCGCCCCGAGGTGCCTGCCGCCGTAGCCGAGTGCCGGCGTGCCGGGGTGCGCGTGGCCATGGTCACGGGCGACCACCCGGGCACCGCCCTGTCCATCGCGACGCAGGCCGGCATCGACACCTCGGGCGGCGTGCTCACCGGTGCCGACATCGAGGCGCTGGACGAGGCCGCGCTGCGCGAGCGGGCGCTGCGCACCAGCGTCTTCGCCCGCGTGATGCCGCAGCAGAAGCTCAAGCTGGTGCAGGCCCTGAAAGCCGGTGGCGAGGTGGTGGCCATGACGGGCGACGGCGTCAACGACGCCCCGGCGCTGAAGGCAGCGCACATAGGTATTGCCATGGGCCGGCGCGGCACCGACGTGGCGCGTGAGGCCTCCAGCCTGGTGTTGATGGAAGACGACTTCGGCGCCATCGTCAAGGGCCTGCGCATGGGCCGGCGCATCCTGGACAACGTGCGCAAGGGCATGGTGTTCGTGCTGGCGGTGCACGTGCCCATCGCCGGCTTGGCGCTGCTGCCGCTGCTGCTGGGCTGGCCCCCGCTGCTCACGCCCGTGCACATCGCATTTCTGGAGCTGGTGATCAACCCCGTGTGCGCCATCGTCTTCGAGGCCGAGGGCGACGAAGACGACGTCATGGCCCGCCCGCCCCGTGACCCCGCCGTGCCCATCGTCTCACCTGAACTGGTGCGCATGGGCTTGGGGCAAGGCGCCCTGGTGCTGGCCGCCCTGGGAGCCCTGTACGCGGGCCTGGCCCTCAGCGGCCTGCCCACGGACCCGCTGCGGGCCGTGGTGTTCACCGCGATGGTGATCGCGGTGGCGTCATTGGTGCTGGTCAACCGCTCGTTCAGCGCACGGCCTGCCGCGCTGCTGCGCCGGCCCAACCCCGCACTCTGGATGGCACTGGCAACGACGGGGGGGCTGCTCGCCCTGACCCTTTGGGCGCAGCCGCTGCGGACCTTGTTCAGATTCGGGGTGCCCCCTGGAGGATCGGTGCTGATCGCCGTCGCGACCGGCCTGGTCCTGTTGCCGTTGCTGGCCATGACGACACGACGCCCGTGACCTCACCGTCTGCCGAGCCAGGGCGCACCGCGTCCGGCTGCGCCCTGATAACGGCTCGCGTTCGTTCGATCAGAAACGCGGCCGTTCGCCCTGAGCCCAGTCGAAGGGCCTGTCCTGAGCCCAGTCGAAGGGCCCGTCCTGAGCGAGGTCAAATGGCTCAGCGCAAACGGTTCGAAATCGCTGAGTTCGATTGCGCATGAGGCCTGGCGCCGGCACAGTCATCACCCGAGTCCGAGCATCCCGCGCAGCACGGGGTGCGCGAAGCGGCGTCGCATCGTGACGGCGTAGAAGTTCTCCTGCAACTGCGGGATGCTGCAGCGCTCCACCAGCACGCCGTTTCTCAGCTCGTCGCTCACCACCACGGGCGGCACCAGAGCCAGCGCGCCAGTCTCGCGCGCCAGCAGGCGCAGCATGGCCATGTCATCCACCTCGGCCAGAAGCAGCGGGCGCACTT
>JBAXYD010000141.1:0-2272 GCA_037127635.1 Betaproteobacteria bacterium
GCATGTCCACGTCACGGATGGGCAGATCGACCACCTGGGCGCGTTGCACCACGCGGTCGACGGCATGGGCGCGAACGCGAACCGACACCTTCAGCGGCATGTAGCGGCCGGGCTGCAGCACCAGAAGGGCACGGATGTCGGCGTGCGAGTCCACGTTGACGGCGGTGGGCACCTCCTCAGGCATGAGCGCCCAGATCACCGCGGCCGCACGGGTGCCCGACTCGATGCGAAGCGTGCAAGCGGGCAGCAATTGCCCCGCGAACCTCTCCAGCAAGGCCATGCGGTCGCGGAACTGCCTGCGGGTGTCGATCCACGCGCTGAGGCTGACATTACGCCCGGCGGCCCGTCCGCGCCTTTGGTCGTAGGCCTCCCACTCCTTGGCCAGACGGCGGAAGTACCCCCGCCGGATGCTGCGCGCAAGCGAGGCGTCGATGCTTTGGAGTGACGGCGGGTTGGGCATGGGTGACCTCCTGGTGCGGTTGTGGGTCGGGCAATGAACCCATCGTCCCTGCCCGGTAGCTCATGGGGTGAACTGGACGCACGTACAGGAGGCCGGCCTGCCGAGGACAGCAGCCCGGTGTTCTCCCCCGAGCACGCTGCCTGGGCCGTCAGGGCTTGCTGCTGCGGCCCTGAAGCGACTTGCGCCGCAGATACGCCGGCTTGGAGGCCTCCATGCGCATGCTGAAGGCGCCCGACTCGCCGATCTCGGCCACGCGGCGGCTCATGCTGAAGGAGGCGTAGGCAAGCTCCTTCTCCATGCGCTCGTGGTCGCGCCGGCTCAGCAGTTCCTCCAGTTGCTCCACCGCTTCCTGGATCCAGGGGTGATCGACGGCCAGCGCCTTCACCTGGTTGAGCAGCTGCTGCGCCTGCGACCAGTCCCGCTGCTGCACGGCCTGCCGCACGCTGCGCTGCAGACGGGCGGACTCCAGCTCCACCAGGCGCCTGGCCACAAGCTCATCGGCCGGCATCTGCGCCCACGTGGGCGCATCCACCATCGGCAAGGCCGCGAGGCTGGCGACAAACTGGTGTTCGGCGCCTTGAGCATCGCGGGCGGAGACCGTCACATGCAGGGCCTTGCCCTGGCGGCTGCGAGTCTGGGCAGACACCGCGCTGCTCATGCGCACGCTGAAGCACGCCCAGGCCTCGGCATTAGCGGGGATGGAGGGCAGGCTCCACTGGCCGTTGCCCGTGCTCGCATAGTCATTGAGCAGTTCCCAGCGCGAGGTGGCGCTGCCGATCTGCACCTTGACGTCACGCCAGGCCAGGTGGGCCAGCAGCCCGAGTTCGGCATCGAAGGGCTCGGCCAGATCCTCGGCGCGGTCGCCGTAGTGGGCGTTGCCCTGCCCGGCCACGGCCATGGCGGTCATCAGGCTCTCGTTGAAGCCAGAGCCGATGCCCACCGTGGTGGTGGTCACGCCCGACTGGGCGAGCATGCGAACTTGCTGGGAGATCTCGTCCTCGCTGGTCACGCCGTGGTTGGCCTGGCCGTCGGACAGCAGGATGACGCGGCACATGCGGCCCTGGCCCGTGCGCGGGGCCAGTTGCTGGGCGCCGGCGATCCAGCCACCGTGCAGGTCGGTGCTGCCGCCAGAGTCGATGCAGGCGAGCACCGCCTCGATCGAGTGACGGGCCTGGGCCACCGACGTGAGCGGCAAAGGCACCTGCACCTCGTCGTCATAGACCACCAGACAAACCTCATCCTGGGGGTGCAGGCGGGCCACCAGGTCCCGGGCGCACGCCTTCGCAGCGTGAAGCTTGCCGTGCGCCATGGAGCCGGAGCGGTCGATGACCAGCGCAATCGACAAGGGTGTGCGCTGGGTGGGGGCATCGCCGAGCGCCTGAACGCGCAGCAGCACATCGAGATTCATGCCTGGGGCGTCGCACACAGCGGCCTTCAGCGGGGTCATCTGCAGGGTCAGGCCCTGGGCGGCGGGTTGGGGGGTGGGGGTCATCTCAGCCTCCTTGGCGTTTGTGGTGATGGAACGTGTTCTCGGGGTGTGGGGCGGGGTGCTGGAACGGGGGGTTGCGCAGGTTCAGGACGTGATGCGCTTCAATTCCCGTTGGGCTTTACGGGCGGCTTGCTCTGAACTGCAACGGCACTGGCGCAGACCGTGCCCATCAGTTCGTCCAGACGCTGCAAGATCTGGTCGTTCTGGGTGGTCAGCCGATGCAGCGCTTGCGCCCATCGCTCCTGTTGCTCCTGCCGGTCGTGCAGCTCGTCCATGCGCCGCTGCAGACCACGCAGTGCCTGAAGAATCTCCTCGCGGATCTC
>JBAXYD010000142.1:0-2141 GCA_037127635.1 Betaproteobacteria bacterium
GGCAGGCCCAGTTCCACCGCCAGTTGCAGCGGCAGGTTGTGGGTGTGGTCGAAGAAGGCCGGATGGCGCTGCGGAAACGGCGTCAAGGACCAGGCGAAGTTGAAGTTGCCCCAACCCACCCCCGTCCACGGGTGCTGGGCGATGAGGTGCAACGCATCGGCCCAAATGCGAAAGCGCGAACCCGACAGGTCGCCCTCGGCCAGGCGTTGCTGCCCGCCAAAGGTGTGGGCCGAGGCCTGCGCCCACAGCGCCATGCCCCACCACGCCGCGGCGTACATCAGCGGGGTGGCCAGCAGCAGCCCACGGCTGGCCCGCGACAAGCGCCGGTCCGCCAGGCCCCAGAGCGCCAGCAGCGCCACGCCCACCAGGCCGGTGCGCGAGGCGGTGAGCACCACCGTCCAGATGAACAGCGCCATGCACGCCACCGGTGCCAAGTGCCACTCCCAACCTGAGCGAAGGGCTGTCCCGGCGCGGCGGGGGCCCACTGCGGCCCGGCAGGCCCGCAGCTCCAGCCAGCCCACCAGCGCGATGGCCGCCCACAGCATCAGGCTGCTGAGGTGGTTGGGCTGGCGCAGGTTGCCCACCGCCCGCCCCGCCACTGCGGAATAGGCGATCCAGTCCCCCTCGCCCACATCGGGCGCGAACACCTGGAGCAGGGCCACCAACGCATTCAGCGCCCCCACCGCCACCCACGCGCCGAAGAACGCCTGGCCCACGGGCACGGACAGCGGCCCGGCGGCCGCCGTTTGCCCAGCGCGCAGCAACACCACTGCCGCCACGCACAAGCCCACCGCCCCCCACACCAACGACGGCGCCTGCCCCCCCGCCCCCCGGGACAGCAGGGCGCCGAGACCGACGAGCGCCAGCGCCGCCGCCACCGCGCCCACGCCTGCCAGCGGCGCCTGCTGCGGCGCCAGCCACCCGGCAGGCTGCAAGGCCAGATACCAGACCAGCGTACCCCATCCGGCCAGCGCCAGCACCTGGTTGAAGAAGGTGGTGGACGGGGAAACGTTGTAGGCCAGCAGGGTGCTCAGCCCGGCGGCGGCCAGCGCCAGGGCGTGCAGACTGATCGAGACGGGCGTGGACGGCTGAGGCATCGGCGGCGCAGGGGATAGGGGCGGTGGTGCGGTGCAGGCGGAACAGGGGGCAGAGACGGACGAGGCGGACAGATGACAGCTGTCGGAGCAGTCGAACAAGGCGGCCCAGATGCACCCGGCCAAGCTTGGAGGCCAGCACCATCGTCAAGTATCCCGCGGCGCGCGCGTCACGCATGACCCACAAAACGCGCGTTGCGTCACCTGGGCGTCAGTATTTGTCGCCAGCGGCCGCTAACCGGCCCGACAATCCGCCTACAGCTGACAATAAATGTCATCTTTCGCCGCTGCGCCCTGCAAAATGCCCCGCGCGAACCTGGCACGCTCTATGCGGTGAATGAGCAAAGTCCACGTCGACAATCACTTGCCCGGGAGTATGAAATGAAGAGCAAGATGCAAAAAGGCTTTACGCTGATCGAACTGATGATCGTCTTGGCGATCGTCGGCATCTTGGCTGCGGTCGGATTGCCGACCTACCAAGACTACATCGCCAGGTCGCAGGTCGCCAGGGCGATAACGGAGGCGGGGTCGCTGAAGTCGATCATTGATGGTTGCATTGCTGTCAATCGGGCTGGCCTGGCGGCGACCCCTTCAGGATCGCAGTGCTCTATTCTGGATGCGCGGTCATCGACAATCCTGACCGGTGCCAAGCAGGGTGATGCAAATACGCTGCCAGCCGCTGAAGGCTATCCGCAGATCTCCATTTCTGGAGGGACCACTGCTTGGGCAGCTGTCAGTGACGACGTGGATATCACCGCGACCTTTGGCAATGGAGCCGCCGGGGTGCTTAAGGACGCACCCGCCAAGAAGGTGGTTTGGACGCGGGCTGCAGCGACTGGCTTGTGGACCTGCACCTCGGATGCTGCGGCCAAGTACAAGCCCATCGGTTGCACCGGCTAAGTGCTGAGCACCCCCCAGGTCCGGGCGGTGCCCGGCCCGGCCCCCCGCGGGGGCGCAAGAAAACTTGGGGCTGCCCGGCGTTTTCTTGTGAGCCCCCAGGTCCGGGCGGTGCCCGGCCCGGCCCCCCGCGGGGGCGCAAGAAAACTT
>JBAXYD010000143.1:0-2141 GCA_037127635.1 Betaproteobacteria bacterium
ATGCGGTAGACGTATTCGTTGACGTCCTCCAGGAACAGGATGGCGCCATCGAACGAGGGCCAGTAAGGCGTGCCGGCCAGCGAGGTCAGCACGGCCAGGTTGCCCCCCACCAGCGGACCCTGCGCGGTGCCGCCGTTCAAGGTGGTGATGCGCCCCTCCTTGGCCACCAGGTCGTCGCCCGGCACCACCGTGTTTCGCATCGTGTGCGCCTGTGCATCCATGGCCACGGCCTTGAACTGCTCCACGCTGAAGGCGTTCCATTCCGAGCGGCCCAGCGGGCTGTGGAAGGTGACGAGGCCGGTCTTGACCTGCACGGCCGTGATCAGGGCGGTGAGATCGGAAAAGCCCCCGAGGAACTTCGGATGCTGCGCGATCAGGTCGTAGTCCAGCAGCGGCAGCACGCGGTTCGCTCCTGAGCCGCCGGTCATTGCCAGGATACCGGCCACCTCCGGGTCCTTGAACAAGGCGTGGATATCGTCGGCGCGCTGCTGCGGCGTGCCGGCCATGTGGCCGTAGCGGGCCCGCAGGTGCGCGCCTTCCGTGACCTGGAATCCCAGGGCCTTGAGCCGCTCGTAGGTTTCCTCGTAGGGCGTGCGCTCGTACACCGCGCCCGAGGGGTTGATCAGGCCGATGGTGTCGCCACGCTGCAGGCGAGCCGGGCGCAGCAGGGGCAGTGAGCGGGGCTGGGTCATGGTGTGCAATGTCCTGGTCAAGAGTTCGCGCGGCCCTCAGGGGCGATGACCGGGGTCGCCACCCGGTCGATCACCGGCCGGCGCTGGCCGCTCAAGCGCGCCAGCAGGGCCTGAACTGGGGCGGCGCCCGCTGCCGATGCGGCGCCGTGATGCTCCGCACGCCGAACACGCCGCACGCTGCCATCGGTTCCACCTGCAGGGAGTTCGGGTATTGGATCCGATCTTTGAGCATTTTTCAGCGTCGCGTGCTCGCCGAAACAGGGCTCGGTTCACGCCCCAATTTGGTGTTTTGGAAAACTTGAGACATATTTCCCCTCATTGACAAGCGTGGAGCGGCTGATGTTCAGGCCGCCGAGCAGCGCGGGCGAAGTGCCGGCGACACCGGCTTGGGTCGATGGGCTGGGAACAGGAGCGGGCGGTGCTTTCCATAAACACAAACATGATGGCCATGACGGCCCGCCGGTACTGGATGGCCACGGAGTCGGCCCTGGCGGTCACCACCGCGCGCCTGGCTTCGGGCTTGCGCATCAACAGCGCCCGCGACGACCCGGCCGGCCTGGCCATCTCCGAGCGCCTGCTGGCGCAGATCCGCGGCACGGACGTGGCCGCCCGCAACGCCAATGACGCCATTTCCAGGGCGCAGGTGGGCGAGAGCGCCAGCAGCTCGGTGGCGGGCGTGCTGCAGCGCATGAACGAGCTGGCAGTGCAGGCCTCCAACGGCAGCCTGACCAGCGCGGACCGGGACCTTCTGGAAGTGGAATTCGATCAACTGCAGGCCGAGGTCACGGACCTGGTCTCGACGACCAAGTACAACGGGGCGACCCTGCTGAACAACGCTGACAGCGCCGCGTTCCAGGTTGGGCCGGATCCTGGGCAGACCGTCACCATCAGCAACACCGACCTCGCGGGCTTGGCCACCACCGTGAGCGGGCTGTCCCTGGCTGACGGCACGGGCGCCTTGGCCACGGCTGCCAATGCCGCGCTGGCGACGGCGCTGACCACGGCCACCACGGCCCAGGCGGCTTGGGGCGCGACACAGAGCCGCTTCGACAGCGTGGCCTCCAATCTGCAGTCTTCGTCCATCCTCCTCACGGCGGCGCGGGGGCGCATCGTGGACGCCGACTTCGCCACCGAGGCGGCCAACCGCTCGCGGCTGCTGTTGCTGCAGGATGCGGCCACCGCCATGCTGGCCCAGGCCAATGCCCGGCCGCAGAGCGTGCTGAGTCTGCTGCTGGGTTGACTTGACGCCCAGCACTGCGGGTCGTCTGTGTCCGGTTCGCTTGGGCGCTTGCTTCGGCTTGCGACAATCGCCACCTGCCCCTATCTGTCGCACTGCCTACCCATGAGCCAGAACATCCTGCAAACCCTGCCCGCCGGCCAGCGCGTGGGCATCGCCTTCTCCGGCGGCCTGGACACCTCCGCAGCCGTCCACTGGATGCGCGCCAAGGG
>JBAXYD010000144.1:0-1789 GCA_037127635.1 Betaproteobacteria bacterium
TGAATGACTCCATCATGCGCCGGCGCGGCCTGGCCCAAGGCCGCACGCCCACGCTGCACCACCTGACCGAGGCCATGCAGGGCAAGTTCTACTACACCATCGGGCCCTACTCCGACCCGGTGCTGCAGGTGCAGCCGGGCGACCGCATCGTGGTCGACACCCGCGACGCGTTCGAGGGCAAGGTCAAGACCGAACAAGACCTGCCGTCGAAGGTGCTGACCATGCCCTTCGTCAACCCGCAGAACGGGCCGATCATGGTGGCCGGCGCCGAGAAGGGCGACGTGCTTGCGGTCTACATCGAGACCATGGCCCCGCGCGGCCCCAACCCACGTGGCACCTGCGCGATGATTCCGCAGTTCGGGGCGCTGTCGGGCACCAGCCTGACGGCCCTGCTGGCCGAGGACCTGCCCGAGATCGTGCGCAAGATCGATGTGGACGAGAACGGCGTGTACTGGAGCAAGCGCGTCACCCTGCCCTACCGGCCGCACATCGGCACACTGAGCTGCAGCCCCGAGATCGACTCGATCAACACGCTGACGCCCGACAGCCACGGCGGCAACATGGACCTGCCCGACATGGGCCCGGGCAGCATCACCTACCTGCCGGTGCGCACCGCCGGCGCGCGCCTGTTCATCGGCGACGCCCATGCCTGCCAGGGCGACGGCGAGGTCTGTGGCACAGCGGTGGAGTTTCAGAGCACCACGACCATCCAGGTCGACCTCATCAAGAGCTGGCAGCTGGAGTGGCCGCGCCTGGAAACCGAAACCCGGCTGATGTGCATCGGCAGCGCCCGCCCGCTGGAAGACGCCACCCGTATCGCCTACAAGGAACTGGTGCTGTGGATGGAGGCCGAGTTCGGCTACGACCGCTGGGACGCCTACATGATGCTCAGCCAGTGCGGACAAGTGCGCCTGGGCAACTTCGTCGACCCGAAGTACACCGTGGGCGCGGCCATCGACAAGAAGTACCTGGCGCCCGCGTCAGCCTGAAGTCCTCTTTCTCAACACACCTCAAGGAATCAACATGGATCTCGGATTGAAGGGCCTGCGGGCCGTGGTCACTGGCGGCACCAAGGGCATCGGCCGCGCGATAGCCGACACACTGGCGGCCGAAGGCACGCATGTGGCCTTCTGCGCCCGCAACGCCGACGAGGTGGCGGCCACCGAAGCGGCGCTGAAGGCCAAGGGCGTGACGGCGCTCGGCCAGGTGGTGGACGTGTCCGACGGCGCAGCGCTGGCCGCGTTTGTCGATGCGGCGGCCGCGGCGATGGGCGGGCTGGACATCGTGGTGGCCAACGTCAGCGCGCTGGCCATCCCCAACGACGAGGCGGGCTGGAAGGCCGGCTTCGACACCGACATGATGGGCACGGTGCGGCTGGTCAACGCCGCCATGCCCTACCTGCAGAAGAGCAGCGCCGCGTCCATCGTCACCATCAGCAGCGTGTCGGGCCGCGAGATCGACTTTGCCGCCGGGCCCTACGGTGCCTTCAAGGCCGCCATCATCCACTACACCCAGGGCCTGGCCTACCACCTGGCGGGGCAGAAGATCCGCGCCAACTCCGTGTCGCCCGGCAACACCTACTTCCCCGGCGGCGTGTGGGAAAAGATCCAGCACGGCAACCCCGACCTGTACAACATGGCGTTGGGCCTGAACCCCACCGGCCGCATGGGCACGCCGCAGGAGATGGCCAACGCGGCCGCCTTCCTGGCCAGCCCGGCCGCCAGCTTCATCACCGGCACCAACCTGGTGGTCGACGGTGCGCTGACCAAGGGCGTGCAGTTCTGACCGG
>JBAXYD010000145.1:0-1768 GCA_037127635.1 Betaproteobacteria bacterium
GACGCTGACCGCCAGCCTGCTGCACGAGTACGTCAACCGACGGCTGGTCAACCATCGGTAGGCTGCACGGGTACTGGGGGCGTGTACTACGCGCAAGCGGGCAGGAGGCTCATCCTTCTGTTGGTTGGCGGTGACAAACGCCATCAGCAGTCGGACATCAAGCAGGCCCAGGAGTACTGGGCCGATTGGCAGCATAGAAGGAAGCTCAAATGACCCCTGCGAAAGCCAGTCGCTCACACGACGCCACCATGGTCGAGATGCTCAGGTCTTACCCGGAATTTGCCAACGAGTACCTCGCGGCCGCATTGGACGAGGCAGACGAGCCCGGCGGCCAGCAGGCGCTTCTCATGGCGCTGCGGCATATCGCGGAGGCGCAAGGCATGTCGTCTGTTGCGCAACGCGCAGGCATCCCGCGTGAATCCCTCTACCGTGCCCTGGGGCCGCGCGGCAACCCGACGGTCAAGACACTTCTTGCCATCGTCAGCGCTTCAGGTCTGCATCTCTCCGTGGCAAAGCAGCCTGGATGAAGCCGTTACCGGCTTGTCACCCCACCCCACCCCCACCCTGGCCTGCAACGCCCGCGCCTTCACCCCTTCGTCCGGGCTTTGAACGTCAATCTTCATGCGAACGGTTTGCATAGCGCTTGCGAAAAATTTGCTGGTCATTCGCATGTCACGCATGCGCCAACGCGTACTCCCTGGCCGTTGGCAGGGCACGCGGCAGGGCCTTGGACTTCGGCCGGGTCGCCTCCCAACCAAGACAGGCCAGCCAGATCGCACGCGGTATGGCTTTATGCGCTGTGCGGTAATAACTCACCATGCGACGACTGATCCCTAGGGCATCGGCCGCTGTGTTGAGTGACAGCCCGTTGCGATGCATCCAGGTGTCGAACATCTGATGGCTCACCTCACCCGCTTGCTCCTTGGCCCAGGCGTAAACGTTGTCTGCCCCCAGTTCAGTGTCGAACCACTCGATGCCATGGCCCCACTCGGCAAGGTGGGCCTTGGCAAAGACCTTCGGCTCAAGCAACTTAGCCAACGCGGGGATGCCACGCAGGACCGCATCGACATCGACGTCCAGCACCTCGCCCGTGCTCCAGGTCGTGCGCAGCCGATACGGCGCCAAGGCCTCAACAGTCTGCAACTTGGGGTGGAAAAAATCACTCATGGGTTCAACCTCCGCCATTCTTGGTGCAGCCGCGCACGGTTGGACTCGATCCACGACAACTCATCTCGGATCTCGCGCGCGGCAATTCGCCCGACGATGGTCAAACTCTCAAGCTCGACAGTGCACTCGCGCCCATCACGCAACTGAACATGGACGTGGGCAAGCAGGTGGTCACCGGCGTACATCACCACGCGCGATGCCGAGAATTTGTTCATGACCGGCATGGATCAATGGTAGTGCAATGGTTGCACCTCGTCAAGCCAACCTTATCCGCTTGACTTTGTCCCCAAACACCGCGTTCATAGCGCGGAAATGTGTCAACGCACCCCAAAGGACTGACAACATGCTGTCGGCGCCGATCCAAATCTGAGCCACCGCGCCCTACAACCTGGAAATTCAGAACTTCATTGCCAACCGGCTGTGGGCACTGGGCCTGCAAGACGAAGCCACCGAGGTGGGCGCGAGCGGCCCCTCGTCGTTTCGTGTGGAACCCAGCATTCAGAATCGATGGTCGTCGTCGAGCCCGGTGGGCATGTGGGCAGGTCGCTGGCCGGCTTGTTCCTGTGCGGCCTTGAATCGATCATTGGCGCGATTTATCCAG
>JBAXYD010000146.1:0-1727 GCA_037127635.1 Betaproteobacteria bacterium
GTCCACGCCCACAAACGCCGCACTGCCCTGGGCTTGCAGACTCGTCCAGCGGCGCAGCTCGTAGCCCGCAGGCTCCAGCCCCGTGCGCTGCTCACCCAGGATCGCCAGCGCAAAACTCACGTCCCCAGGCTGGCTGCTGGTCGGATCCCCGCCCATCTGCAGGCCCACCCGACCGGCCGTGCCACCGCCAATGCCCGCAAAGGCCTTGACCCCGCTCGCACCGATGGTCAGCTTGTCCACCGTCACGCGCGTGGAGGACTCGTCAACGTCGGTCGTGGCCGGATCGTCCTCGCCGGCCACCACCACCTCGTCCGTGCTCTTCTCCAGCGCAAACTCACCACTGAGTTGCACGAAGCCGAACACGTCCAGGGTGAGGTTGCCGCGGACTTCCAGGAGTTGGCCGCGGCTGCCGTCCATGGTGAGTTCGAAGGTGTCGTCGGCCTCGGGGCCGTTGCGCACTTCGAGTTCGGTCTTGCCGGTGGCGTAGTCCACCACCAGGGTGCGTTCGGGCACGGCGGCGATGACGGTGGTGGAGCCGTCTTGCTGCACGCTCAGCGTGGCGGTCTCGGGGCGGGGCACGTCGGTGACTTGCAGCGCCGCCACATCCACGCCCGCCAGGCTGCCCGCAAAGCGCAGCTCCAGCACCCGGCCGCTCCAGAACTCCACCGTGGCGCTGGCGGCGAAGCCGTTGCCGATGGCCGTGTTCAGTGCGGCCATCATCGCGTCCACGCGGGCCTGGACTTCTTCGCGGGTCATGTCCGCGTTGATGGTCTGGCTGGTGGCGGTCTTGGTCGCGTGCGTCAGGCTCAGTGTCCAGGCTGGCGTCGCGGCCTGGCCCTGCACGGTGATGCGCTGCACTTCGCCCGTGCGCGGCTCGCCCTGGGCGAGGTTGCTGGGCTTGACCACGGCCAGGCTCAGGTTGCGCGAGAGTTCGCTCGTGCTGCCGAAGTGCGTGGTGATGTCGGCGATGTCGGTGCGTGCCAGCGTGCCCTGGAAGTTCAGAACGAAGGTCGCGCGGCGGCCCTCGGTCTGGGCCTCGTCCACGCTCACGGCCACGCGTGCGGTGCCGCCGTACAGCGTGTCGAGCGCGGCCTGCAGGTTCGCGCGCAGGGTCTGCGCGTTGGCGCTGTAGGCGATGGCCGGGCTGTAGACGCGGTCGCCCTGTTCGTTGACGTAGGAGATCTGGAAACTGCCCTCGGGCAGTTGCGCGTTGACCTGCAGGGCTGCGGGCTTGAGCGCGGCCAGGTTCGTGCCGCTCAGGGCACCGTCGAAGCTCACGCTGTAGCGGTCGGTCTGGCCGCTGACGTCGATGGTGCCCAGTGTGCCCAGCGTGCCCGTGGCCCCGGTGGCGGTGGCTGCGCGCAGGGCGTCTTGCACTTGCGCGGGCGTGGCCCCCAGCGCGATGGGCGCGGTGGTCCAGGTCTTGCCTGCGTGGGTCAGGCTCAAGCCGAAGGTGCCTTCGGTATCGGCGGCGCGGTCCACCACCACGAGTTGCTGCTCGGTGAGGGCGTTGGCGCCGTTGACGCTGAGGGTCCAGTCCAGCGTCGTGGAGGCGATGCTGATGCCCTTGGCCGGCAGGTCCTGCTGGCCCAGCGCGCCGGCAAAGCGCACGGTGTACTGCTCGCCCGCGCTGAGGCTGCGGTGCGTGACCTGCACGGCGTTGGCGTCGGGGGTGTTGCCGGTGAGGTTCTTGAACAGTTCGGCGTAGGCGTTGCGCAGGTTGGCGA
>JBAXYD010000147.1:0-1718 GCA_037127635.1 Betaproteobacteria bacterium
CGGGTCATGCGCTCCAGGCGAAGCAATCCCGCCATCGCATCGGCAGCATCGCGGCCACACATGTCGGGCGTGGGGCGCAAGGAGCTGCACACGGCTGGCCGCTCGGGTCGGCCGAACAAGCGGCAACACAACTGTTCGTCCAGTTGCACGCACGGCACTCCCGCCGGCTTGCCGTTGGGCATGCCGGGAATGGCCGAACTGATGGACGGGGCGATGCAGCAGGCGGCGCAGTGGGGGCGGCAATCCATGGGCTCAAGCGGTGTGCGCGCGGATCCAGTCCGCCAGGGCGTCCTCGCTCAGGTCCCCCGCGGCCAGCGCCAGCATGGTCATCACGCAGTCTTGGTCGGTCGCGCGCAATGCGTGACCGTTGAGTGCCAGGAAGAGCTCGATGGCAATGAAGGCTGTGCGCTTGTTGCCGTCGATGAAGGGGTGGTTGCGCGCCAAGCCGAAACCATAGGCGGCTGCGAGTGCGGCCACGTCAGGTTGCCCGTAAGCGGCCAGTTGCTGAGCGCGGGCGAGGGCGGACTCCAGCAAGGCCGCGTCCCGCAAGCCAGGGGGGCCGCCGTGTTCAGCGAGTTGTTCGTCATGGACCGCAAGAAGCACCGCTGGCTGGATCCATGTCCAGGCAGTGGTCATTTCGCCAGCACCCGCAGGACGTCTCGTCGCTTCTTGGCGATCTGCTGTGCCAGTGCCATCTGCTGCTCGAACTCCGGGTCATAAGGGGTCAGGGTCACGCCCTGTGCCGCGTCGGTCACGAAAAGAGTGTCGCCCTTGCCGACCTTCAGCTTGGCGAGCAGTTCCTTGGGCAGCACCACCCCGAGCGAGTTGCCGATCTGCGTGAGTTTCAAGGTGGTCATGGACCTCTTTCGTAATGACGCCTGTAATAATAAGGGATGCGCACACGGCAGAGCTGCCGGTCTTCCCGTCAGAACGAAGGATCCGCCACCTGTGCGCGGTGGGGACGCGTGCCGGGCTCTGGCCCACGACCCTAGAATCTGCCCACTTTTTGGGCACCCAGGCGGTGTTCGCCTCTCCAGGAGTTTCCCTTTGCAATTCCCCAAGCGCTTTGACGTCATCGTCGTGGGCGGCGGCCACGCCGGGACGGAGGCTGCGCTGGCCGCCGCGCGCATGGGTTGCGCCACGCTGCTGCTGACGCACAACATCGAGACGCTGGGACAGATGAGCTGCAACCCGTCGATCGGCGGGATTGGCAAGGGGCACCTGGTCAAGGAGGTGGACGCGCTGGGCGGCGCGATGGCCGCTGCCACCGACGAGGCCGGCATCCAGTTCCGCATTCTCAACGGCTCCAAGGGGCCGGCCGTGCGCGCCACTCGTGCGCAGGCCGACCGCGTGCTCTACAGGGCCGCCATCCGCCATCGCCTGGAGAACCAGCCGAAGCTCTGGCTTTTCCAGGCTGCTGTTGACGACCTGACGGTGGAAGGCGGTCGGGTGACTGGGGCCGTCACGCAGTCGGGGGTGCGCTTTGCGGCGCCGGCGGTGGTGCTGACGGCGGGTACCTTCCTGGATGGGCGGGTGCACATCGGCCTGCAGAACCACAGCGCCGGCCGGGCGGGGGACCCGCCGGCCGTCACACTGTCGGCGCGCCTGAAGGAGTTGAAGCTGCCGCAGGGGCGGCTGAAGACGGGCACGCCGCCGCGCATCGACGGCCGCACCATCGACTTCTCCCGGCTGCAGGAGCAACCGGGCGACGGCATGCC
>JBAXYD010000148.1:0-1670 GCA_037127635.1 Betaproteobacteria bacterium
AGTCGGCCTTGCGAAATTCATCCCAGGGCACATACGGCGGACGTATGGCCAAGTCGGCCACCAACCCGCCACACCGAAGTGCCGCGGTTTTCCGCACTCAGCGCTCGCTTTACGCCCACCTGCTGGCCTCCCAGCAGCATCTGCAGCAGGTTCACCAGCCAAAGCAGGCCAAAAAAGAACGCCTTGGCGGCCTTGGCCGCCTGCGCCGCGATGGCGCGCATCAGCCAACGGATGTTGAAGCCTGCCGCACACAGCACGGCATGAAGCGCGTCACCTTCTGCGCCCTTCAGCCAGCAGCGGTCCATCCGGTGGTCGGCCTTGGCGTGCCCGATCACGGGCTCGATGGCCTGGCGCCTTCTCAGCCATCCCTTCTGCTGCGCGGTGAGTCTCTTGGCCTTGCCGCGGTGGATGACTTCGACGCCCGGCACTTCCTGGTCTACGCCCCGGTAGCCCAGGTCGACGATGGCCGTGGTGGGCTTGGTGCCAATGCCCTCCAGCAGCGTGGTGGTCTGCTCGATCTGGCCGGCCAGGGTATGCCCGTCGTACGGGTTGCCGGGAAAGGTTCTTGCGCCCACCACCAAACCTTTGCGGTGCGTGACGGCGATGCTGGCCTTGACGCCAAACTCGAAGGGCTTGCGGGCCTTGCCTTTACCGATGCACTCCACCTCCGGGGCGTGCATGGCGTACAGCTTGTCCTTGTCCTTGGTCTTCTGGGTGCGGATGCGCTCGGCCCGCTGCACCAAGGTGCTCAGCTTGGCCTTCACATCCTCGGCCAGGCTGGCTGCTCCCATCTTGCGGGTGATTTCGCGGATGAGAACGCCCAGGATGGTGCGCTGGCGCTTGAGCACGGTCTTCAGGCGCTTGAACTGCTTGGCGTGGGCGTAGCCGCCCGCGCGCCGGCGCAGCGCCTGGCACTCGCGCTCGTAGGTCTGCTTCAATGCGAGGCCCGCACGCTTGGCGTGCCGTACGAGGATCTGGCGGGCCACATCCAGCAGCCGGGCATCGGTGGGGTGGGCGATGGCCTTTTCCTGGACCGTGGTGTCCACGATAACCCGCTCGAACTCGGTCTTCTTAACCGCCTTCATGGCCACGGCCGCCTCGATGGTGGTCTTGAGCAGTTGCTCCACCCCGGCCTCGCCCAGGATCTTGCGAAAGCGGCTGATCTGAGCGGGGTCACACGGCAGCTTGGGGCTGTAGTACTCCATGCCGGAGAAGAACTGCCAGACCACGTTCTCGCTCCAGCGCTCCACCACCGACTCGTCGCTCTCGTTGAAGGCGTGCTTGAGGTACAGCAGCGAAACCATCAGCCGCATCGGCAGACGCGGGCGACCCGCTGGACTCACGCCCGCGCCGGCTACCGTCAAGGTGGGGCCGAACATGTCCGCGCCTTCCACCGTCCGGCCCTTACGGTCCTTGTGGGCGAAGACAGGCGCCAGCGCCGCTTCGATCTCCGACCACGGCATCCGAGAAGCCAGCACGGCCAGCGGGTGACGCAAGTCCACCATGCCATCCAGGCGGGCGCGGAAGAAGTCGTCAGTGGCCATCGGTTCAGCTCCCAAAACTCTCAGAAACTGAAATCCATTGGATATCTTCCTCGGAGTTCTGGCAATGCGGATTCACCCTGAAAACTCAATCAGGACAAGGGGTTACGTTATTCTGCAAGGCCGACT
>JBAXYD010000149.1:0-1620 GCA_037127635.1 Betaproteobacteria bacterium
TACCTGAAGCACGCCTTCAACCAAAGCGACGAGTCCGTGGTCGAGCGCTGGAGCGAGAACGTCTTCTCGCAGCTCTTCTCGGGCATGGAGTACTACACGCCGAAGCTGCCATGCGATGCCACGCAGATCAGCCGCTTTCGCAAGATCCTGGGTGAGGCCGGCGTGGAGCAACTGCTCAAGACCACCATCGAGACGGCCGTGGCCATCAAGGCGGTGAACAAGACCGAGTTCGAGCGCGTGATCGTGGACACCACGGTGCAGGACAACGAAGTTGCGGCGAAGGCTCATATCGGCGCAGCCGATGTGAAGCTGCGCAGCAGCGGCCGCAGCCACAAGGCGATTGCCCACCCGACCGACTCGCGGTTGCTGGATGTGGCGCGCCGGCTTGTCGTGCGCCACGCCCAGCGCGCGGGCATCGCGCTGAAGATGACCTACGAGCGCGAGGGCAAGACGCTGCGCCGGCGCGCAGGCGGCTACGCCCACGCCAAGCAGTTCAAGCGACTGAAGACCGTGGTCAAGCGCCAGCGCACCATCCTGGGGGTGCTGATCCGCGAGGTCACCCGCAAGATGGAGCAGATGACCACCTTGGCTGCTGACATCAAGGCCAAGTTGATGACCTGGCTGGAGCGCGCCGAGCGCATCCGGACTCAGAAGACCAAGGACAAGAACAAGCTGTACGCGATGCACGCCCCCGAGGCGGAGTGCATCGGCAAGGGCAAGGCCCGCAAGCCCTACGAGTTCGGCGTCAAGGCCAGCATCGCCGTCACGCACCGCAAAGGGTTGGTGGTGGGCGCCAGGACCTTCCCCGGCAACCCGTACGACGGGCACACCCTGGCCGCCCAGATCGAGCAGACCAGCACACTGCTGGAGAACATCGGCGTCAAGCCCACCACGGCCGTGGTGGACATGGGCTACCGCGGCGTCGACGAAGACCTTCCAGCCGTACAGGTCATCCACCGCGGCAAGGCCAAGAGGCTCACCGCCCAACAAAAGACCTGGCTGAGACGACGTCAGGCCGTTGAGCCGACCATCGGTCATTTCAAGGCCGACCACCGGATGGACCGCTGCTGGTTGAAGGGGACTGAAGGCGACGCGCTGCACGCGGTGCTGTGCGCGGCGGGGTTCAACATCCGCTGGCTGATGCGCGCCATCGCCGAGCAGGCGGCCAAGGCCGCCAAGGCGTTTGTTTTTGTCCTCTTCAGGCTGTGGTCGTGGCTGCAGATGGCGCTGGGCGGGCGCTATGCGACCATCAGACAAGCAATAAGCCCCGAAAACCAGTTCGAGCGGCGCCATGGAACGCCCGCCTTTGGTCGCCGTCAACGTATGGTCGGGGCGGCTGGGTGAATTTTGCAGGGCCGACTAACTATCCAACAGGCAACGATGACCCAGCGCCAGTGAATTCGGCGGTACCGTGGATTTCTGGCAAATGAGGGCGGTGGTGCACCCTGCACCCGCTGTCTCAAGCCGGACGGCGAACCTCCAGACCGGCCACCCAGGTTCGACACTTCCCCGCCGAGTTTTCCCGCTCAAGCCCATCTTTTTGACGGCCTGACAAGCACTTGGCGAGGTACGTATTCAGCCTCCCCCCGCGAGCTGTTGACGGCGCGACACCAAGCTTTC
>JBAXYD010000150.1:0-1616 GCA_037127635.1 Betaproteobacteria bacterium
TCGCGTTCTCGCCGCCGTCGCGCGAGGGAAGCAACTGTTGGAGTCACTCCACTAGTAACTGATCTATACTTATGGTTGCTTTGAGCAAAATATTTCTCGTATTGTTCTGAGAATCTTTGCTAATCTCCCACCCGCCTCGTTCTAGAATTGCCTTCGATTCTCTCAGTTTGTTGGGCCATGTTCTGCTGGCTGACGCCCGGTCGGTCGATTCGACAGCCACGTTTTCAAAGTCGACAGTTACATTCTTTTCCCTATCTAAACCTGTAAACCTGATTTTCCGACCAACCCTTGGCTCCCGAACAAACTCAGATCGCCCCGGTACCCAACTATATTCAGCCTCCTCCGCACGGCTCATTAACTCCTCTGCCCACATTTCCGCTGGTATCTTATCCCGCTTCCCTTCAAGGGCATGAAGAAGCAGTTCAAACTCAGCCGCTAAACGTATAATACCAACTCCCACGGATCAGTACCGATGCGCCCAATCACGCATTCCGATTGAGATGATGCGCCACGGCTGATCGATGAGCTTGTTCCATGCCTCGCAGCAGTGGGCGACGATGTCGTCGTAGGTGGCGAAGACACGGTTGGACAGCCAATTGTCCCGCATGAACTGCCAGACGTTCTCCATGACGTTGAGTTCAGGGCACTTCGGCGGTAGCGGCAGCAGGGTGATGTTGGGCGGGACGGTGAGCGCGGCGGACAGGTGCCATCCTGCCTGGTCGAGCAGCAGCACGGCATGGTGGCCAGGGCGGACCAGGGTGGCGATCTCGGCCAGGTGCAGGCCCATCGCCTCGGTGTTGCAGTAGGGCAGCACCAGGGCCGCCCCTTTGCCCTCCCGTGGGCAGACGGCACCGAAGATGTAGGTGGAGGCATAGCGTTGGTCCTGCGGCGCCACCGGCCGTGTGCCACGCCGCGCCCAGCGCCGGGTGATCTTGTTCTTCTGGCCTACGCGGGCTTCGTCTGCGAACCAGATCTCGAGGGCTTCGGGCTGGAGGCCCTGATCCTGCGCGATGCCTGCCAGCGCGGTTGGAAGCTTTTTTTGAACGCCGCAATGGCGCCTTCGGCCTGGGCGTGGTGCCTCGGCCGAGCCGAGAGCTTGCGCAACCCCATGCCGCGCAGCACACGGCTCAGCGTTTGCGGCGAGACCGAGACCTGGAACTCCTCCCACAGCCACTGGCCGAGATCGGTGATCCGCCAGCGCACCACGCCATGGATGGCCGGCGTCGGGCCGCGCTCGATGATCTCCAGCAGCGCAGCGCGATGGGCTTCGTTCAGCCGCGGCGTGGGACCAGGCGCCTTGCGGTCGCGCAGCCCGTCGGGCCCTTCGGCGTTGAACCGCACCACCCAGTCGCGCACGATCTGCAGGGTGACGTTGCCCAGGCGCGCTGCCTCCGTGCGGCTGCCGCCATCGTAGATCACCGCCAAGGACAGCAGACGACGCGCCTGGGCCGCGTCCTTGCTGCGCCGCGCAAGGCCCCGAAGAGCCGACGCCGTGAAGTCCGGGCGAAGGGCGATGGCATTCGGCATGGCGAGCCTCCCGTGCTCACCAGCTTGAATCACATCCGCGCCGCGTCAGGGAATCCCCGGCGTGAGTCAACCGTCACGAGGGTTGGTAT
>JBAXYD010000151.1:0-1561 GCA_037127635.1 Betaproteobacteria bacterium
CCACGCGGTCGCAGGTCTCGGCGATCACGCCCATGTCGTGCGTCACCAGCATCACGGCCGCGCCCTGCTCCTTGCACAGGCGCTTGAGCAGGGCAATGATCTGGGCCTGGATGGACACATCCAGCGCCGTGGTCGGCTCATCGGCCACGATCAACTGGGGCTGCGCCGCCAGGGCCAGGGCGATCACCACGCGCTGGCGCATGCCGCCGGAGAACTGGTGCGGGTACTGGTCGATGCGCTGCTCGGCCGCCGGGATGCCCGTGTCCTGCAGCAGACGCACGGCCCGCTGGCGGGCCTCTTCCGCGCTCACGCTCAGGTGCGTCTGGATGGTCTCGGTCAGTTGCCGGCCGATGGTGTACAGCGGGTTCAGCGAGGTCAACGGGTCCTGGAAGATGGCGCCGATCTTGCGCCCGCGGATGGCACGCATCTGCTCGTAGGGCAGGTTGTCGATGCGCTGGCCTTCCAGCAGGATCTCGCCGCCGGCGATGCGCCCGGGCGGCTCCAGCAGGCCGATGATGGCCGCGCCCGTGAGCGACTTGCCCGCGCCAGACTCGCCCACCACGCCCAGCACCTCGCCCGGGGCGATGTCGAAAGAGATGTCGTCCAGCGCCAGCAAGGTGCCGCGGCGGGTGGGGAACTCCACCCGCAGGTGGCGCACTTCAAGCAAGGGTGCAGTCATGGCTTCAACGCAGGCGCGGGTTGACGGCGTCGCGCAGCCAGTCGCCCAGCAGGTTCACGCTGAGCGCGATGAGCACCAGCATCAGGCCGGGGAAGATGGTGATCCACCACTCGCCGGAGAACAGAAAGTCGTTGCCCACGCGGATCAAGGTGCCCAGCGAGGGCGAGGTGGGCGGCACGCCCACACCCAGGAAGGACAGCGTGGCCTCGGTCAGGATGGCCTGGCCCACCTGAATGGTGGCCAGCACCATCACCGGGCCCAGCACGTTGGGCAGCACGTGCTTGAGCATGATGCGCCCGGGCGACACGCCGATCACGCGCGCGGCCTGCACGTACTCCTTGTTGCGCTCCACCAGGGTGGAACCCCGCACCGTACGGGCATAAGGCACCCAACCGGTGAGCGAGATGGCGATGATCAGCACGCTGAAGGCCAGCGCCTCGTGCGCGTCGGGGAACAGCGCGCGGCCCACGCCGTCGATCAGCAGCGCCACCAGGATGGACGGGAAGGACAGCATCACGTCGCACACGCGCATGATGAAGGCGTCGATCTTGCCGCCCACAAAGCCCGACAACAGCCCCAGGCTCACGCCCACCACCACCGACAACAGCACCGCGGCAAAGCCCACGAACAGCGAGATGCGCGCGCCGTACATCAGGGCCGAGAGGATGTCGCGCCCCTGGTCGTCCGTGCCCAGCAGGTACTTGGCTCTTCCATCCGCCTCCCAAGCCGGCGGCAGCCGGGCATCGCTCAACTCCAGCGAGGCCAGGTCAAAAGGGTTGTGCGGCGACACCCAGGGCGCAAACACCGCGCAGAACATGCAGATGAAGGCCAGCACCGCCGCCACGATGGCCACGGGCGAGGTGCGGAAGCTGTACCAGATGT
>JBAXYD010000152.1:0-1531 GCA_037127635.1 Betaproteobacteria bacterium
ATGAGACCTGGGTTGGGAGAGGTGCGGGCGATGGGCTTGCCTTCGGCCTTGCTCTGCAAGAAGCTGCTGACGAGCAGTTCGGCCGCCGTGGGCAGCGGCTTGGCCAGCCCCTCCTCCAGCGCCTTGGTGGTGGCCGTGCTGTTGTGCGGGCCGATCGCCGACAGCGCGCCTCCGGCCTGCAGCATGCGCCGCGCGGTGAGCAACTGCAGCAGGTGGCGGTATCCGTAGGCAGCGTCACGCCCAACCCGATCCGGCCGGTCGATGACGCCTTCGCTGACGTAGTAGCGCACCAGGCGCTCATTGGTCTTGTCGGGATCCACGGGCAGCCCGAAATCCTTGCTGCAAGCGATGGCCAAAGTGGCCAGATCAGCAGCGCTGCCGCTGAAGTCGGTGTAGTCAGTGATGTTCAAACGGGGTCTCCGCAATTCGGACAGTGGCACTATGACAGTCTTCAATGACAGTGTCAAGAAGGCAGTGTTAGCAATTGGTATGACCGGATATCCAACAAGTGCGGCCATCGATTCCCAGCGCTGTCAACGGCCAGGCATGACCGCCGCCTTTGCAGAGCATTACTTCACATGACGCCTGGCCTGCGCCCATGCGACACTCCGGTGATTAGGAGTGATTGCCATGCCATCACCTGACACGCGCGTTGTGACTGCTCATGTTCCCAATCCCCTGGCGGCGAAGGTCGATGAGATTGCGTTGAGGCTTGAGCGCTCCAGAGGCTGGGTCATCAAGCAGGCCTTGGCAGACTGGGTGGCACGGGAAGAGGAGCGGCATCTGCTCACTCTGGAAGGTCTGGCCGACATCGACGCCGGACGGGTGATCGACCACGACGACGTTGAGGCTTGGGCCGCGCGCCTGGGCTCAGCCGAGCCGCTGCCGCTGCCCGACGTGCGGTGAACACGCCTTTGCGCTGGAGCAGCAAGGCCTTGGGCGACCTCGCCCGCCTGCACGCGTTCCTGGCCGAAGTAAACCCGGAAGCGGCCGCCAAGGCCGTGCAGACCTTGACCAGGCAGGTACGGGTATTGCGCGACAACCCCCGGTTGGGAACGAAACTCAGCGAGCATGATCCGCGGGAGGTTCGCCGTCTGATCATTTCGAGCTACGAGGTCCGCTACGAGATTGCCCGCGCAGACGTCACCATCGTGCGGGTGTGGCACACGCGAGAAGACCGCTGAGGCCGAAGCCTCCAGCGCAACCAGCGGGCACAGGCGGCCTCTCATCTGACGAACACCTGCCCCCGCAAGTCCCGCTGCAGCACCCGCAGCAAGGCGGCCCAGTCCTCGTCGTCCCGGGCGGTGCAGATGTGGCTGGCTCGGTCGGCCACCATCTCCCGCGTGATCTGCACGACGTTGCCTGTGCGCCGGTAGGTGGCGCTGTAGCGCAGCGGCCCTTTGGAGAAGCTCACGTCGGCGGGGATGCGCTCGATGCGCACCTTGGGTGGCAGGCGGATCTCGGTTTCCTCCCGGTGACGCGATGAGCCGCACACGCTCTCAAACCGGCGGTCACTCAAAGGCTTGGTGGT